>DATFNP010000015.1:0-29754 GCA_035266345.1 Candidatus Sulfotelmatobacter sp. | reverse complement strand
TCCAGAAGCTCACCGACGACGAAATCAAGAAGATGGAAGAGATGAGCAAGGCGAAAGAAAAAGAAGTGCTGGAGCTCAAGTAATTCCCCATCTGTACACTGCGCCCTTCAGGGCTGAGGCCGTGAAACATAAGGCAGGCTGATCACGGCGCTGCGCCACCCTTGGCGTCAGCGTGAAAAAATCCGACATAGGCACACATATCTTTCGGAAGTGCGCTATCTTCTCCCCGGGCCGCTGCCTGTGATTCTTATTTCGCCGGAACCGAGAGATCTTCGAGACGAGCGCCCTTCTTGGCAACGTAGAAGGCCAACGCCTTCGCCGGCGCGCTGCTGCTGGCATTCTTTACGTTGTGCACTTCGCCGGCGCTGGTGGTGAACGCCTCGCCTGCCTTCACAGTCACGGCCGGCTTGCCCTGCGCCTCAAAGATCACCGAGCCCTCTTCGATATACACGATCTCGTTGCCCGATTGCGTGTGCTTGCCGCTCTCTACGCCCGGCGGCAGGATACGCTGTACCAGGATCGCTTCCCATCCCGGCGCGCTCTTCAAATCCGTTCGCTGCACAACCGTGCCGCTTTTCAAACTATCCTGGGCGTTCAACATCGGGCTGCCCAGCAGGCACAGCACCACACCCACTGCCAATACGCCAACCAACAAATAGATGCGCTTCATGGAGGTTCCTTTCAGGAGCCGAGCGCATACTAACACATGTCGAACACCGCTCATCATCCTGACAGAGAGCGAAGGGTGTGCACCGCTTTCAGGTCGGATCGGGCGTACCGGACGGTAGTTCCTACAAACTAGCGTGCCGCCTGACGGGCTCGGTGTACAATCCTCCCCAATTTCGTACTGGAAAAGAAAATCTCAGATGGCTGGGCTGAGTTTTCCGAAACCGTAGCACGAACCGTCTCCCCGGCCGACGTGCCTCCGAGACAGCAGATCAATACTTTGAAAACCTCCTACCCCCGAGGTGGATTATGAAGCAACTGACTCTTCTCGCAATTGTCCTGTTTTTCCTGGTTCTCTCCGGATTCGCTCAACAACCGATCACCATCGGATTCACGGTCTCCAAGACCGGCGCCCTGAACGTCGATTCGCTGGAGCAATACCGCGGGTTTGAACTGTGGCGCGACCAGGTCAACGCTGGCGGCGGTATCAAGGCCGGCGGCAAAAGCTACAAAGTGCAGTTCGCCAGCTACGACGACGAATCCAACTCCAAGCGGGTGCAGCAGCTCTACAGCCGCATGATTCTCGAGGACAAGGCAGACTTCCTGTTCAGTCCTTACTCGTCCCCGCTTACCGCCACCGCATCCGTAGTGACGGAGCAGTACGAGAGAATCATGCTCACCACCGGTGCGGCCGAACCAAAAACCTACACGCTGGGAAACCAGTACCTGTTCCAGATGTTCGCGCCCGCTCCGGAATATCTGAAGGTTGCCCTCGACGCCCTGAAAACAAAGGATCCCAAAGCCACGGTCGCCTTGGTTTTCGAGGACTCCTCATTCTCGGTAGCGGTGGTGACCCCGGCCAAGGCCTACGCGCAGCAGCTCGGGTTCAACGTGGTGTTCAGCGAAGCCTATGCTCCCAACACTACGGACTTCAGCGCCATCATTGATAAGGTGATTGCCTCCAAGGCGACCGTACTGCTTGGCGGCGGCCACTATGCCGACGGTTCCACCCTGGCCCGTCAGCTCTACGGCCACAAGGTTCCGCTGAAGATGCTGACCTTACTGGTGGCGCCAGACAGCTCGCAGTGGACCGAACTGGGCGATGCGGCGCTGGGCGTCATGGTGCCGTCACAGTGGGAACCACAGTCGGCGTTTAAGGCGCAGTACGGGCCCAGCGGCGCCGATTTCGCCAAGGCGTATACCGCGAAATATAATGCGCCGCCCAGCTACGAGTCCGCCGGTGGCTACGGGTGCGGGCTGATCCTGCAGCGCGCCATTGAACAGGCGGGCGGGATTGACTCGGCCAAAGTGGCGCAGGCTCTGAACGCGACCGACGTTACTACCTTCTACGGGCGGACAAAATTTTCGACCGCCGCCAATGAACACGGCCTGCAGGCGGGTCATTCCATGGTTCTGGCGCAATGGCAGAAGGACAAATCCGGCAAACCGGTAAAGGAAGTTGTGTGGCCGCTGGCAGGCAAGAGCGCCAGCTTGATCTATCCGATCCACTGAGGGCGAGTTCCATAATTGACGGCAGGCATTAGTGATGCGGGTGTCGGAAGGCACGAACGCGGAGGTTGAGCCATGTCGGGCATCTTGGCTTCCATGATTGACGGCGTGCTCGTCGGGGCGGTGTACGGACTCGCGGCCATGGGGTTGAGCCTGATTTGGGGAGTGATGGACGTCATCAATCTCACTCACGGCTCCATGATCGCACTGGGCATGTTCTGCATGTATCTGCTGTTCGGCGCCCTGGGGATCAACCCGTATGGGTTGTTGCTGCCCACCATGGGGGCCGGATTGCTCCTCGGATTCGTCATCTATTGGCTGGCGGTGCATTGGGTGGTGGGCCGTTCCATGTTGATGAGCCTGCTCTCCACCTTCGCGGTGAACATGATGGTCATCGGCATCGGCACCGCGGTGTGGAGCACCAGTCCGTACAATGTCAACTTCGTCCTGCCCGGCATCACCATCGGGGCCTACACTTTCACCGGGAACCACATCGCCGCCGCCATCTCTGCGGTGGTCATCGCCCTGGCGCTGCAATTCTTCCTCTATCGCACCCGTACGGGCAAAGCCATCCGCGCCGTCGCCGATAATCGCGAAGCCGCCGAGTTGATGGGCATCTCCTCCACGGCGGTGCTGAGCATCGCCTTTGCCATCGGCATCGCTCTGGCGTGCATTTCCGGGGCGCTGGTCTCCACCTTGTTTCCCTTCACCATTCTTTCCGGCGCGGGATACCAGTTGAAGAGTTTCGTGGTGACTATTCTGGCGGGACTGGGCAAGCCGTTTGGGGCTTTGGTCGCCGGAGTGCTTCTAGGGTTGCTGGAGGGAGTGGTCACGCCGTTCATCGCCGTCAGCTGGATTCCGCTGATCGAGTTCGGGCTGTTCGTGGTGGTGCTGGTCGCGTTCCCGCAGGGCATCTTCGGCAAGAGGGCGGCAGCATGATTTTGCGCCGTCCCTTCTTCTGGATCATTCTGCTGATCGCGGCCGGCTTCGTCTACGCTCCGCTGCGCGGCAACAACGTTTCCCTGCGGGAAGATCTGATCCTCATCGCCATCGCCATTGTCTTGGCCAGCAATTTGAACCTGATGATCGGCTACACCGGCTACGTGAACTTCGGCCACATCGTCTTTTACGGGCTGGGCGGTTACGTGGGACTTTACCTGACGACGGTGCGCGGCTGGAACCTGGTGCTGTCGGCGTTGGTGGCCGGGGTGGTGGTCAGTTTCTGTGCGTTCTTGTTTGGATTGGCCATCCTGCGCCTGCGTGGCGCCTATTTTGCCCTGGCCAGCATTGGCATTCTCCAGGCCGTACAGGCGTTCGTTTCCAATTTCGATCCCTGGGGCAGATCCACGGGCATGTACCTTTCGTTCGAATCCTACCGGCCGCTGGGCGGCGCCCGGCACGCTCTCTGGATCACCTACTTCCTCATCATTGCGGTCATGGCCCTCTCGATGGTCCTAAGCCTGATCATCAAGAATTCCAAGTTTGGTCTGGGCCTGTTCGCCATTCGCGAGGACGAAGACGCCGCCGTGGTGCTGGGCGTGAACGCCACCCTGTACAAGGCGATCATTTACAGCGTGTCCGCATTTCTGCCCGCGGTCGCTGGCGCGCTCATGTTTTTCAAGAACGGCATGATCGATCCCTCCATCGCCTTCGAGTACATGCTGTCGCTCGAAGGCATTGTCATGCTGATGCTCGGCGGCCAGGGCTCAGTCATCGGGGCAGCTCTGGGCGGGACGCTTTACGAAAAGCTTCGCTCCTACCTGCTGACTTCTCCCGTTCTTTCCAATTTTCACCTGGTGATCGCCGGCGGGCTGTTGCTCCTGGTGGTGTTGTTCGCGCCCGGAGGCCTGATTGGCTGGGTGTATCGCTGGGTGCCGCGCTCGCGCCAGGTCATCGAATGAATCCTATCCTGGAAGTGCGCGGCGTCAGCAAGCGCTTTGGCGGGCTGGTGGCGGTTTCCGACGTCAGCTTCACCATCGCCGAGGGTGAAATCCTGGGCCTGATCGGTCCTAACGGCGCCGGGAAAACAACCTTGTTCAATGTAGTGAATGGGGTCTACAAAGCCGACCAGGGAAGCATCACTTTTGCCGGAAAAGACATCACTCGCTGTTCGCCCGACCAGGTGGTCCACCTCGGCTTGGCTCGTACCCACCAGATCGTGAAGCCTTTGAACGACCTTACGCTGCTGGACAACGTTACGGTGGGAGCCTGCTTCGGCCGCGAATATCTCGATATGGCCGCCGCGCGCAAGGTAGCTTCCGAAGTCCTGCAGCAGGTCGGATTGGGGGACCGCGCCAACCTGCCGGCGCGCTCCTTGACCATCGCCGGCAAGAAACGCCTGGAAGTAGCCCGGGCGCTGGCGGCGAAACCCAAGCTGCTGTTGCTGGACGAGGTGCTGGCGGGGCTGAATCCCACCGAGGTTGCGACCATGATTGAACTGGTTCGCAAGATCCGCGACAGCGGCATCGCGGTGCTCATGATCGAGCACCTGATGCAGGCGATCATGAGTCTTTCCGATCGTATCGTAGTGCTGAACCTGGGCCGCAAGCTGGCGGAAGGCCAGCCCGATGAGGTAGTGCACAACTCCGATGTCGTCGAAGCCTACCTGGGCTTTTCCGATATCGTCAACAAATTGACAAGGGCGGAATGATGGACCTGGCTCTTCAACTGGAGAACCTCGAATCTGGATACGGCGAAGTCCAGGTCCTGTGGGGCATCTCGCTCGAGGTGGAGCGCGGCAAGCTGACCACGATCATCGGGACCAACGGCGCCGGCAAGACCACCAGCCTGCGCACCATCATGGGCAGTGTGCGCGCCTGGAAAGGCCGCGTGCTGCTGCACGGCGAGGACGTCACGCGGCTCCCCCCGCATGCGAAAGCAAATCGCGGGCTGGTCCTGGTGCCAGAGGGCCGGCAGCTTTTCCCGGACATGTCAGTCGAAGAGAACCTGGAGATGGGCGGATACTCGAAGCGGGCCCGCAAGCGGGAGAAACAGAACCTGGAACGCGTCTATACCCTGTTCCCGCGCCTGCAGGAACGCCGCCAGCAGAAGTCTTCCACCCTCTCCGGCGGCGAGCAGCAGATGCTGGCCATGGGCCGCGGCTTGATGCAGGAGCCGGAGGTGCTGATGATTGACGAACTCTCGCTCGGTCTGGCCCCCGTGCTGGCGCATCAACTTTTTCTGACTTTGGGCACCCTGCGGAAACAGGGTCTCACCATCGTGCTGGTGGAACAGAATGTCCACCTCGCACTGGCGATCAGCGACTACACCTATGTGTTTGCCGAAGGTCGAATCAGCATCCGTGGCAAGTCGGACGACGTCGCCAGAATGGATGAGGTGCGGCGAGCGTATCTTGGACTCTAGGTCGGGCTCTGAGTTCGACTCTAAGAGCGGTAATCCCCTCCCGGCTCCTTCTCGGCGGCGCTAAATTGTGCGCCTGCTGTAGAATCCAGAGCATCGGGGATGGGGCCAACTTTATGAATGCGAGTCTGCCGATCGCTGATCGCGGCGCGCGCCCATTGTCTTCTTCGGCCAAGCTCGGTTCTGCAGTGCCTGCCGCGCACCGGAAGCGCCACTCCGCGCTCGTGCGCGTGACCCATTGGACTACCACGGTCGCGTTTCTCGCGCTGCTGGTCAGCGGAGCAGAGATCGTGCTTTCGCATCCCCGGTTTTACTGGGGTGAGACCGGCAACGTAAACATGCGCCCGTGGCTCAATCTGCACCTGCCATCCTCCAGGGATACCGTCCCCACCGGCTATGGGTACGTGCTCCCTGATCAGAACGGCTGGAGCCGCTATCTCCATTTTCAGGCGGCATGGCTTGTGGTCGGGACGGGTTTGCTTTACGTGCTGTTTGGCTTCTTCGCAGGGCATTTCCGGCGCAATCTGTTACCCGCGGCTTCTGACCTTTCCTTCAGGGAGCTTGGCGGTTCGCTGGCTCGACATTTGCGCTTTGAGCGGCCGGGCAAGGAAGAAGCGTGGTCGTATAACGCGCTGCAGCGCCTCACCTATCTGCTCGTGATCTTCGTGTTGTTCCCGTTGATGATCTGGACGGGGCTGGCCATGTCGTTCGGATTCACCTCGGAATTCCCTCTGGCCGTTCGGCTCCTGGGAGGCCAGCAGACGGCGCGCAGCCTGCACTTCCTGTTGACGATATTCCTTGTGCTGTTCGTGTTGATTCACGTGCTGATGGTGTTTGTTGCGGGATTTCGAAATCGCATGCGCGCCATGATCACCGGCCGCGCTACCCCACCAACGGAGTGAAGTTATGAGCAACATCTCTCGACGCAAATTCATCGCCACGGGGCTGGCTGTGGCGGCCGGTGCATCTGGCATTGCCGTCGCTGCCAAAGTCGCGCAGCATCATGGGCTCATCCCGCCGGACGCGGGAGGATTTTACGGCCCGGGAGAAACGCTGACCTACGCGGCGCAGCGACTTTTGACCCGCCATTCCATGGCCCGTGAATTTTCCCGCAGCGAGATTTCGAAGAATCCGTTCGCCAATGAAGTCGATCCGTTGGGCGATGAATTCAAACGACTTCAGGCAGCCAGTTTCGTGGACTGGCGGGTGACTGTGGACGGGATGGCGGCGCGGCCGGCCTCGTTCTCGCTGGCAGAGATCAGGAGTTTCCCCACCAGTACGCAGATCACCATGAACGGCTGTGAAGAAGGATGGACTTACATCGCCGAATGGACCGGGGTGCCGCTCTCTTACATCCTGGACCGGGTTGGCGCGCTGCCCCAGGTGCGTTACGTTGTATACCGCTCGATCCAACCTGACTGGTGGGAGAGCATTGACATGGCGGACGCGTTGCACCCGCAAACGCTTCTCGCCCACCGCATGAACGGAAACGAACTTCCCGTGCCGTTCGGAGGCCCCGTCCGCCTGCGAGTCCCGCGGCAGCTCGGTTATAAGAGCGTGAAATACCTCAATCGCTTGACTTTGACGGACAACCTCAAACCGTTCGGCAAGGGTCTGGGCGGTGCTAACTCTGATGGTGGCTACGCGTGGTATGCGGGCATCTGAATGGCATCGCATCGAGATGGTCATGGCCAACCCAGACGATTCCCTCCGCGGAGTTCGCCGAGAAACTCAAATTGAGCCACTACCGAATTTTCACCCGCAGCCGTGTTGAGCGCGCGCCATCCGTGTACTGATGTCGTTCAAGGCAAAGGGGGATCTGGCCCGCCGCGCCCACTCGGAAACCACCGTATAATCGAACGAGCCATGAATCAGGTCGTAAAGGCCGCGTGTCCGCACGACTGCCCCGATGCTTGCGGGGTGCTGATCACCGTCGAGGACGGGCGCGCGACGAAGATTCAGGGCGATCCGGCGCATCCGGTCACCCGCGGGTTCTTGTGCGCCAAGGTGGCGAAGTATCTGGACCGGGTGTATTCGCCGGACAGAGTGCTGTATCCCATGCGGAGAGTTGCGCCCAAGGGGCCCGCGGCTGGGCAGCGGAGCTTCGCTCCCGGACAGCCGGGGGCGGCTGTCCCTACATGTGCTGATCAGGTTTGGCAACGCATTTCCTGGGATGAAGCACTGGATGAGATCGCATCGCGATTTCGCTCGATCACGTCTGAGTTCGGCAGCGAGGCCATCCTGCCGTATTCCTATGGCGGGACTATAGCAACGCTGAACGGCGCTTCCATGGACCGCAGGTTTTTCCATCGCCTGGGGGCTTCGCAACTGGATCGCACCATCTGCTCGGCAGCCGGAGAAGCCGGGCTGAAGTCGGTTCTGGGCGTGAAACTCGGCACCGAGCCCGAACAGTTCAGCCATTCGAAATACATCATCGCCTGGGCATCGAACATTCACGGCAACAACGTGCACCTGTGGCCGTTCATCACAGAAGCGCGGCGCAAGGGAGCGAAGCTGGTGGTGATTGATCCCTACCGCACGCGCACGGCCCAGTGCGCCGACTGGTACCTGCCCATCCATCCCGGCACCGACGCGGCTCTGGCGCTTGGCATGATGCACGTCATCATCGGCGAGGATCTGCACGACGCCGATTACGTGGCCAAGTACACGCTGGGTTTTGAGCAACTGCGCGAGAAAGTGAAAGCCTATCCGCCCGAGCGCGTGGCCCAGTGGACGGGCATTTCCGCTGCAGACATTCGCAAGCTGGCGCGCGAGTATGCCACCACGCATCCGGCGGTGATTCGCCTGAATTACGGCGTGCAGCGCTCCGAGCGCGGCGGGATGGCCACCCGCGCCGTCGTCATGCTGCCCTGCATTACCGGATCGTGGAAGGAAGTGGGCGGCGGGCTGCAGATGTCGTTGAGCGGAGCGGTTGATCTGAACAGTGAAGCCCTGAAGCGCGAAGATTTGATGAAGACCGCGCTGGGCCGCGAGGCGCGCACCCTCAACATGGTCAAACTCGGCCGGATTCTGAACACGCTGAACGATCCTCCCGTAAAGGCCATGTTCGTGTACAACTCGAATCCCGCGGCGGTTTGCCCGGAGCACAACGAGGTTGTCCGCGGACTGCTGCGGCCGGATCTTTTCACCGTGGTCCACGAGCAGTTCTTCACCGACACCACCGACTACGCGGATATCGTGTTGCCGGCAACCACCTTCTTCGAGCAGAAAGACCTGCAAAAGGCCTACGGGCACTACTACGTGCAGGTGTCGAACCAGGCGATTGCGCCGCTGGGCGAGTGCCTGCCGAATGTTGAAGTCTTTCGTGCCCTGGCCGAGCGCATGGGGTTCGAAGAAGCCTGTTTCCGCGAGAGCGTGGACGAAATGATTGACCTGGCGCTCGATTCGAAGGATCCGTGGCTGGAAGGAATCGATCGTGAGCGCCTGGAGCAGGGACAAGTGCGGCTGAACTTCAGGGGCCAGGGGTCAGGGGCCAGGGGACAGGCGGTGGAAGCAGACGCGCGCGAAGCCTGCCCTGAGCCTGCCCAAAGGGGCGCCCGCGCCACACGGCCATTTCTTCCTTTTGCCGAGGGTAACTTCCGCACGGCGTCGGGCAAGGCTGAACTTTATAGCGAGGCGCTCAAAGCGCTGGGACTCGATCCTGTGGCCGACTTCAGTCCGCCGGCGGAGTCGCGCCACGGAACGAAGCAGCACGGAACCAACGGGAACGCGTTGCCGCTCGAGTTGCTGGCCCGCAAGGCCGACAACTTTCTGAATTCGACGTTCTCCAACCTGCCCTCGGTGCAGCAGTTGGAGGAAACCGGCCTGCTGGAGATTTGCGCCGACGACGCGCGGGCCCGCGGCATCGCAGACGGCGACCAGGTCCGCGTCTTCAACCGGCGTGGCGAAATGACGCTGAGGGCGCGCGTGGACGGCAAGGTTCAGTCCGGGGTGGTTTCCGCCCGGCTCAACTGGGCCAGGATGGCCCCCGGTTTCCAGAGCATCAATGCCCTGACCTCAGAAAAACTTACCGACATGGGCAACTCGGCCACGTTTTATTCCGTCTTGGTGGAGGTAGAGTTGGCCAAGCCAAAGGTCAGTACATAAAACACCAGTTCGAGTGGTCAGTGGCGGGTAACGACCCTGTGCTCGGGCATCGAAACTTGACCCTTGACCAGATGCTAGTCACCAGAAAAGCGACCGCAGGATTCGATACTGAGAGTCGCAGCTTTGGACGCTTTTCGTCAGACTACCGTATAATGGCAGTTTTCCCAGATCCCAGAGGCTGAGGTCGCAGCGATTCCTTTTCGCTTTCATTCGGAGAATCTTGTTGTGCCCAAGCGGGCGTGCCCGGCAGATGCCGGGCCGGCCCCATCTTCTTTATTTCATGGGGCTTGGCCACGGCGCGGGAGGGCGGCGTGGGGCTTCCGGTGGATGCCGGTCCTGCTGCTGCTCCTGGCGGCGTGCAGCCTGAGTTGGGCGCAGACCGACGTCATTTCCGAGATTAACGTCACCGGAAACCGGCGCATTCCCGCCGACAACGTCCGCGCCCACATCTTCACCAAGGCCGGCGATATTTACGACGCGGCCTCGCTGGAACGCGACTTCAGCTCGGTCTGGAACATGGGCTACTTCGAGGATCTCCGGATCAGCCGCGAGCAAACGCCCAAGGGCTGGCGCGTGATTTTCCAGGTGAAGGAAAAGCCCACCATCCGCGAGATCAACTACGTCGGCCTTAGTTCCGTTTCCACCAGCGACGTACTCGACCGCTTCAAGCAGGAAAAAGTCGGCCTGGTGGTGGAGAGCCAGTACGATCCCACCCGCATCAAGAAAGCGGAGAACGCCATCAAGGGCCTGCTGGCCGAGCACGGCCGCCAGTTTGCCACCATGCGCTCGGAAGTGCGGCTGATTCCGCCCGCGGCCGTCGGCATCACATTTGTGGTGAAAGAGGGACCGAAGGTCAAGGTCGGCAAGATCAGGTTCACGGGCAACAAGAACATCAAGACGCGCATTCTGCGTGCGGCCATGAAGAACCTGAAGCCCATCGGAGTGCCGCACTCCATCTTCCTGGAAAACATCTTTGCCAAGACCTACGATGCCACCAAACTGGAAGAAGACACCGAGCGAGTGCGGGCGGAGTATCAGAACCGCGGCTATTTCAAGGTGGTGGTGAGCGATCCCAAGACCGAAATCCACGACACCGGGCACAAGGGAGCCCACATTCCGCTGCTGCAGGGGGGGGCGGGCAAGGCCGTGGACATCACCATGCCCATTGACGAGGGCGACAAATACCGGCTGGGCAAGATCACCTTCAAGAACAACAAGGCGATCACCAACGTGGCGGCCCTGCGCAATCTGATTCCGCTTAAGGATGGAGACATCTTCAGCCGCGAAAAGATCGCCAAGGGCCTGGAGAATCTCCGCAAGGCCTACGGCCAGATCGGCTACATCAACTACACGGGCATCCCCAACACCACATTTGACGACGAAAAGAAACTGGCTACCCTGGAAATAGACGTGGATGAAGGCAAGCAATTCTACGTGCGCCGCATCGAGTTCACGGGCAACACCACCACCCGCGATAAGGTCATCCGCCGCGAACTGGCGCTGGAAGAAGGCGGCGTCTACAACTCCCAACTGTGGGAACTGAGCCTGCTGCGCCTCAATCAGCTCTCCTATTTCGATCAGCTCAAGCCCGACGATCCCAACGTTACCGACAAGAAACTAGACGAAAAAAACGGGCAGGTGGACCTGACGTTGAAGGTCAAGGAGAAAGGCAAGAACAGCATTGGGCTCAACGGCGGCGTCAGCGGGTTGGAAGGGGCGTTCATCGGAGTGAACTACTCCACCAACAACTTCCTGGGCCGGGGCGAGACCCTGCAGGTCCAGATCAGCGTAGGCAACCTGGCGCGCAGCGTGCTGTTTGGCTACACCCAGCCCTACATGTTCGATCGCCCGCTGCAATTCGGCTTCAACGTGTTCGGCAACAAGATCAACTTTAACCAGGCCCGCCAGCTTTCCCTTTTCAGCGGGCAGAATGCGGGCAACCTGCCCAGCGCCGTGCTGCAGAATCTGCAGAACTACTCGCAGTCGAGCGTGGGCTTCTCATCCTCGTTGAGCTATCCCCTGCACCGCTCCTTCAAACGGCTGGGAATTACCTACTCGCTGGACCGCTCGACGCTGCTGCCCCTGAGCAACGCCTCCAAGAACCTTTTCGACTTTATTGCCTTCCGGGGGATTTCGGGTCCGAACGCGGTGAATGGAATTATCACCAGCAAGATTTTCCCCAATTTCTCGTTCAACACGCTGGACAGCGGAATCTCGCCGCACCACGGTCACCAGATGAGCCTGGGCGCGGAGTTCGCCGGGATCGGCGGCACGGTCCGCTCCATCCGCCCCATCATTCAGTACAAGCAGTTTTTCCCGGTGCAGAAACGGCGCAACGCGGTTGGGTTCAACGTGCAGGGCTCGTACATCAGCGGCTGGGGCGGCCTGGTGGCCCCGCCGTTCCAGCGCTTCTTCATGGGCGGTGAGTATGACATTCGCGGCTTCGACATTCGCTCGGTATCGCCCATCGCCTTCCTGCCCAGCGCCGGTTCGATCATCCTGAGAAACAAAGACGGAACCCCGGTCCCCGTCAATGCTGCGCGCCCCTGCAACACGGCGCTGCCTTCGCCGCAATCCAACTGCACCACCGTGCCCATTCCGGTGGACCAGATCGTGTTTCCGGGCGGCGACCTGAGCCTGTTCACCAACCTGGAATACCGCATCACCATCGCCGGACCGGTGGCCATCGTTCCCTTTGTGGATACCGGCATCGATCCGATTATCCGCCGTTCGCAGCTGCAGATTGCGACCGAACAGTATACCGGCGTGATCAGCACCTACTTCGGGTGTCCGGCCCCCGATCCCACGCAGCCCAACGGCTGCCAGCAGGGCAGCCGGCTGAACCCGCCGCCGGCGCAGCAGTTGCAGGTGCTGAACTCGACCAACTGGCGGCCGCGCATGTCCACGGGCCTGGAGCTGCAGATGTTCCTGCCGGTGGTGAACGCGCCCTTCCGCATCTACTGGGCCTACAATCCGGTGCGGCTGGATAATCAGGCTACGCCGCCGATTCCGGTCACACGCAGCATGTTCCCAATTGGCGAGGCTGGCAATTACACCTTCGCCCAGGCCGTGCAGACGTATTCCCCGAGTTTTCTGTTGCGGGAGCCGCGGAAAACCTTCCGCTTCACGGTGGCGACCACATTCTGACGTTTGACGGCGTCTGCGGGAGGTCTCTATACTATGTGTGATCCACGCCATATAGGGAGCTGTGCGGTAGTGGACGACGCGCCCGCAATGCAGGCGCGTGGACGCTGGCAATCCAGTCCGCCCTTTCCGACGACGGCCGTAGCCCCGGCGAAGACCTCCGGCAGTGCGGCCCAGCGTCAGCGAAGATCTGAGAGTGATTGCGTAGTTCATTCCCGGAGCCATGTTTCCCGGAACCATGTTCCAAGGAGTTCAAATCAATCCATGACAAGCAAGTTTCTGCGAAGTTTCCTGGCCGTAGCGGTAGTTCTGGCGATTTCCGCCGTGGCCCAAACCAGTGGCGCCACACCGTCCAGTTCCACCGCCGCGCCCGCCAATCCGGCGCCCGCGGCAGCTGCCACCGCGACCCCTGGTACCAAGGTGGGAGCCATCAACATTGAAGGGGCCCTGTTCGGCAGCAATGAAGGCCGTCGCGACATGGAAGCGCTCAGCAAGAAGTTCGAACCCAAACAGACCGAACTGAAAAACCAGAACGACGAACTCGATGCCCTCAAGAAACAGCTGACGACCCAGCAGGACAAGCTGAACGAGGACGCTCTGAACACCCTCAAGAAGCAGATCGAAAGCAAGCAGAAGACGTTCGATCGCTCCGTGCAGGATGCTCAGGAAGAATTAGGGAACCAGCAGCAGGAGATTGCCGGCCGCATTCTGCAGAAGATGGCTCCCATGATCGTCAAGTACGCCCAGGACAACGGCTTCGGCATGATCATAGACACTTCCAAGCCCTGGCCTCAGGGTCCGGTCCTGATCGCGAGTGAAGGATTGGACATCACCAAAGCGGTGGTGGACGCCTACAACGCCCAGTCGGGCGTGCCTGCACCAGCCGCGGGTGGCGCGGCCAAGCCGGCAGTTCCCAAGCCTGCCACCGGAACCGGTGCGGCTCCCAAGCCCGCGGCTCCCAAGCCAACCGAACCGCCGAAGTAAGCACGCACCGACACCTCTGGTGTCCGAAAAGTTCCCACAGGCCGCGTGAAAACGCGGCCTTTTTTCTTTGTGCTGGCGCCGCCCACGCGCGCTTCCCCGGTGTCCATACCAGCAAACAGAATTCGCCGGAGGACGCCATGGTTGCCGAAAGCCCGTTTCCCGAGGATCTATTTGCTGACAGTCTGCTGGATACTTCCTGGGCGGCGCGCGCCCGCCGCGGCTGGACCACACTCACCTCGTTCGGAGTGCAGGTGCTGGCGATTGGGTTGCTGCTTCTGTTGCCGTTGTGGAAGACCGTTGGATTGCCGACGTCCCGCACCGTTTCCACGCCTGTGATTCTAGGACATCACTCGCCAGAGCCGGCGCACGGTTCGCAGCCGGCGCATGCCTCGGCGACACCGAGCACCACGGTCGCGCGGTTCGTGGCTCCCGGCCACATACCTACGCATGTCGTGACTGGTCCCGATGATGCTTCGAGCGCGCCCCCCAGCGAGATCAGCGTTCTCGACCGAATCGGCGACGGTGTTGGGAACGGCCCTCCCCTGGCAGTATCTTCTGGGAACTACCCCGTCGTTTTGCCGCCCGCGCCCGTGCCTTCCGTACGCCAGTTCCGCAAGTCCGAGATGCTGGAAGGCAGCCTGATTCGCCGCGTGCAGCCCGTGTATCCCTATCCCGCGAAAGCCGCGCACGTTCAAGGGATGGTGGTCCTGGCGGCGACGATCAGCAAGGCTGGTGCGATCGAAAATCTGCAAGTGAGGTCGGGGCATCCCCTGCTGGTGGGGGCGGCCATCGAGGCAGTCAAGCAGTGGCGCTATCGCCCTTACATTCTCAATGGCGAGGTGATCGAGGTGGAGACTGAGATCCGGGTGAACTTCACTCTGGCGGAAAACTGATGGCCAATTGAGCCTCATCGTGGATTCTCTTCTCTACGGCTTGTCATCCTGAGCGAAGCGAAGGACCTATGCACTCCCCGGCCAGTTGCACAGATCCTTCGGCCCGCAAGGAACACGGGCCTCAGGATGACAGCGCCCGAGATTTGTGAGCATTAACGGGAGTAGCCCCGGCGTAACCCCAGCGCCACGGCTGCGCCCGTTATAATCGCGGCAGTGGCAACCACAGCAGAAATCCTGAGCCGTGTGGCGACGCGTCCCACCTGGGCCGAAGTTTCTCTCCCCACGCTGCGGCAAAATTTCCGCACCGTGCAGAAGTATGTCGGGGCCAAGGTCACCGTGTGCGCGGTGGTGAAGGCCGACGCTTACGGCCACGGCGCGGTCGAGTGCTCGCGCGCGCTCGAAGCCGAAGGCGCGCACTGGCTGGGCGTCACGTCGCTCGACGAAGCCATTCCGCTGCGCGAAGCCGGCATTCGCTCGAACATTCTGCTGATGACTGGATTCTGGCGCGGCGAAGAGAGCGAGATTGTCCGCCTCAACCTGACGCCTACGGTCTGGGAACCGTGGCAGATCGAGTCGCTGGAAACCGCGGCCGCCGCGCTGGGCGTGGCGCGGCATCCAGCGCACTTGAAAGTGGATACGGGCATGGGCCGGCTGGGCGTTGCCGTAGATCAGCTTGGGGCAGTGCTGGCGGCGCTGAAGTCGGCCAAACATCTCGCGCTGGAGGGTCTTTCCACGCACCTGGCGTCTTCGGAAATCATGGACGCGCCTTCGGTGGCCGAGCAGCAGCGCGCCTTCGAGGAAGCCCGCCGCATGGTGCGCGAAGCCGGCATGGAGCCCACGTTTGTGCACATGGCCAACACCAGCGCGGTGATTTCACGGCGCGATACCTGGACCAACGAAGGCAAGAACAGCATGGTGCGTCCTGGCGTCGCGCTCTACGGATACTACCTGCCGTTTCAGCGCGCCGGACGCGAAGTCAGCGGCGGCACGCTGCGTTTGCCGGTCCAGCCGGTTCTCACCTGGAAGACGCGCATTCTGTCTTTGCGCGACTTTGGAGCGAATCATCCGCTCGGCTACGGTGGAACTTATGTGACCAGGGGCCCGGCGCACGTGGCCGTGCTGCCGGTCGGCTATGCCGACGGATACAACCGCCAGCTCTCCAATCGCGGCCGCGTGATCGTGCGCGAGCACTATGCGCCCATCCTGGGCAGCATTTCGATGGACCTGACGTTAGTGGATGTGACAGGAATTCCCGGGATCGCCGTGGGAGATGAAGTCATCCTGCTCGGTACCAGCGACGGACTGAGCGTAGACGCGCTCGATCACGCCCGACTGGCCAACAGCACTCCGTACGAAATCCTCTGCAACATTTCGAAGCGCGTGCCACGAAGGTATGTGAGCTAGCGGCGACCGGACATCGGCGTCACGACACGCGGACTGGGTTAGAATTGCAATCGGACAATCGGATGAATGTCACTGGAGGCAAGCCTGTTTCGACAGGCGTTGGATTTTGATTCATCGGATTTGCGGTCTTGTGTGCAGGGCCGCTTTTGCCCGGCGCGAGAGTGTCCGGGCTCCGTTCTTGTACGTGGGTGTCTTCGGGGGATTGTTGAGCGTCATTCCCGGCGTTTTGGGTATTGCGATAATCCGCGAGAATCCACGCAATCGAAACCGTTCTCGCACGAAGCACACCCGCTAGTCGCTGCAATCTTAGAAGAAGCCCTCTGTCGGTCGTGCGTCCTGACTTCACTCCTCCGCGTCCGCAGGACGCCTGACAATAGCCCGGCGTTTCAACGCCGGGTAGGCTGGCGCTATCCTGCACCGCATCCCGCAGGGATGCCTGAACCCATCCCCAGACGTATTTCGGATCAAATTCCACGCCGTTCTTCCGGGCCACACCGCCTATGAATGCCCAAAGATCGGGTTGAACCTCCTCGGGAATCAGATTGCGCCGACCCTTCGTCGAAAAAACGCAATGAATGAGTTCGGAAACGTAGGTGTGCGGCATGCAGACCTCCGAGAAGATTTCAGCCGTCCCTGCGGGACGGGATTCAGACTTGTACAGCCTACCCGGCGTTGAAAGGCCGGGCTACTGTCAAGCGTCCTTCGGACGCCTTTCCTTTCCCAAAATGGTTTGCGTGTGCCGACAACCACTCACCGCACAAATGCCAACTGCTAACTGCCAAATGCGACCGTTGACTGCTCGACCTCGGAACCCACGCCTCCTGCTTGTTACACTAAGAGATTGACCATGCCTTCCCGCTACGCGCAGTGGATGTACGACTGGGAACACAGGCTCACTTCGGTGGACAATAACCGCGTGGTCCGTCCGCTGGAGTGGGGCGTGGAATGGGCGCGCGACTGGCCCTGCCGCAACGGTTTTCGCCCCGGCCAGACGCCGGGCCTGGCCGAGCGTCCGAAACAAGACAACCCCGAGAAATTCTTTCTCGATTACAACCGCCGCATCGTGGCCGCGAGCGACGAATTCTATTCTTACGCGCGGCCCAGCGATTTCCGCCTGGAGCGCCGCAAGGTGCGGGTTCACTCCACGCGCGAAGTGCCCGACCCGAAGCTCGAAGAAAAGGTCAAAGGAACGTTCGCCGACTTTCTGCGCTTCACTTCGCCGGTGAGAACTCCGTATCCCGAAAACAATCTGGTGAACGCCCGCTGGTTTCCGGTGCACGGACGCCGCGCCGTGGTTCTTCTGCCGCACTGGAATTCGGATGCCATCTCCTATGTCGCTCTCTGCCGCGTGCTCAACCTGCTGGGCATTTCCGTGTTGCGGCTGAGCATGCCCTACCACGACATTCGCATGCCCGCCGAGATCGGCCGCGCCGACTATGCGGTTTCCGCCAACATCGGCCGCACGCTCGACGCCGTGCGCCAGGGCGTGATTGACATCCGCTGCTGCCTCGACTGGCTCGAACAGCAGGGCTACTCGCGGCTCGGCATTGTGGGCACCAGCCTGGGATCGTGTTATGCCTTCATCGCCGCCGCGCATGACCCGCGCATTCGCGTGGCCGCGTTCAACCACGCCTCCACGTATTTTGCAGATGTTGTCTGGCACGGGCAGTCCACCCGCCACATCCGGCAGGGAATCGAACAGAAGATTGACCTGGAAGAACTGCGGCAGGCCTGGCTGGCCATCAGTCCCATGTCGTATTTCAATCAGTATTCCCGCTGGCCGAAGAAGTCGCTGATCGTCTATGCGAAGTATGACCTGACTTTCCTGCCGGAGTTCTCGCGCCAGGTTGTGGAAGAATTCGAGCGCCACGAACTCGACCAGAAAGTTGCCGTGCTCCCCTGCGGCCACTACACCACCGGCGAAACGCCCTACAAATACATGGACGGCTGGCAACTGGCGTCGTTTTTGCGCACGGCGTTCTAAAAGAAGCGCTCAGCCATCAGCCCTCGGCGTTCAGCCCTTCGAACCTGCCGCGTCCCGGCACGGCTGAATGCTCACCCCTCGTGCGGTCACTGCGTGAAATGGACTGACACGACAGCTGGGCGGAGGATACTGGCCTGAATACCATCACACGAATAGAATTGCTGCATGCTTCGAGCGCTCCGCTTCATCGGGCTTCTGATAGTCCATACTGCAGTAGCAATCATCGTGACCGCGATTGCAGAACATGCAATCTGGAGAGTGGTTCCAGCGCACTCGAGCAGCGGCGTGGTGTGGAAGGAATGCATTTGGAGCACCGTCTGCGCAACTTCAATCGGATTTGGCGTGTGGAGAATATGGCGGACTTCGGCTCAAAAATGGACGTGGGTTCTTGCCGCAATATGGTTCGAGTTTGGCCTCCTGATTAGACATGGGGACGTCTGGGGCGGCCTGTTCCCCGTTCGCTCTGGGAGTGTTCTTGACGCGCCGGATGCGAGAAGTTTCTTCGCCTTTACCGTCCCGTTGACCCGTGCGATTTTCTATTCTGTCGGTGGGTATATTTCCTCGATGCTCCACTCAGGAAGTGTTACTCGCACCGGAATTGGATAATTGGCGTCAAGTCGCGATTACACTCATTGACCTTCGTCTCCTGCTGAGTGCTGAAGCCGCCGCGGTTTAGAATGTGGACGTGAATTCTGCTGCCAATCCCGGCACGATCGTCGAGTCCCATCGCGGCGAGTTTGTGATCAGCACCGACCCGGCGCGGCTCGATCTGGACGTGATCCACGGCTTTCTCACAAACTGCTACTGGGCCAAAGGCATTCCACGGGAGGTCGTGGCACGATCCATCGAGCATTCCCTGTGCTTTGGAGTTTATGATAGTAGCGGCGCGGGTGTACCGGAGCAGGTCGGTTTTGCCCGGGTGGTCAGCGATTTCACCACCGTCGCCTATCTCGGCGACGTGTTCGTACTGAAATCGCATCGCGGGCGCGGGCTGAGCAAGTGGCTGATGGAGTGCATCATGCAGCATCCCGCGCTGCAAGGTCTAAGGCGCTGGATTCTGCTGACCCGCGACGCGCATGGTCTGTACACGCAGTTTGGATTTACGCCGGTGAAGGCGCCCGAGCGTTACATGGAACTGCACAACGCTTCAGTCTACGAGGTGGAACCGTGAGTCGGGTTTTGATTCTTTGCGTGCTGTCCTTCGGCCTCTTAGATTCTGCGATAGCACAAGACAACGTTCCCAATCCATCCGACACAAACGGTGGAGACCGAATTTCGCAAGTGAAAGGCACTTTGGCGTCAAAGTTGGACAGTGCTTTGCCCGCGATTCGATTGGAAGACTGGCTGCTCCAGCAGGCCGGCACAAATGCAAAATTTGGCTGGGTGCTTCGGTATAGGCCTCGGAAGGAAGGACAACCGATCTACGATTTTCCGGATTGGGTAGAGGCCGATATCACGCTACAGGATGGGCGCTCAATTTCCATTCTGGTTGGCTTTCGCGCTCCAAAGCAACGCCCCTACATTTATTCGCTGCACGTGATTCGCGACAAACATGAAATTGCGGACTTGAATCGCCTTAGCGAGCTAACGGATTTATTGAGACAGTCCAACTAGATATTTTTCGAGGTAAAACGATGAGCTCTGACCCTATGTACCGCCCACTGTACGAAACCGATCCCCAGATCGCCGCCGCCATTGACAACGAAACCCGCCGCCAGCACGAAGGCCTGGAACTGATTGCCTCGGAAAACTTCGTCAGCGAGGCCGTGCTCGAAGCTGCCGGATCGGTGTTCACCAACAAGTATGCCGAGGGATATCCGGGCAAACGCTACTACGGCGGCTGCGAATTCACCGACGTGGTCGAGAGCCTCGCGCGCGAGCGCGCTAAGCAACTGTTCGGCGCCGAGCACGCCAACGTGCAGCCCCATGCCGGGTCGCAGGCCAACATGGCGGCCTACGCCGCGGTGCTGCAGCCGGGCGATACGATTCTCGGGCTGAACCTTGCCCATGGCGGACACCTTACCCACGGGCATCATCTGAACTTTTCCGGCAAGACCTACAAGATTGTCCCCTACGGAGTCACCAAAGAAACCGAAACCATTGACTACGACGCGCTGGAAAAACTGGCCGAGCAGGAACGGCCGAAGCTGGTGATCGGCGGAGGCAGCGCGTATCCGCGCATCATTGACTTTGCCCGCATGCGCCAGATCGCCGACAAAGTGGGCGCGCTCTACCTAGTGGACATGGCGCACTTTGCCGGACTCGTGGCCGGCGGCGCCCACCCATCGCCCGTGCCGCACGCGCAGATCGTTACTTCGACCACCCACAAGACTCTTCGCGGCCCGCGCGCGGGAATGATTTTGTCGAAAGCCGAATTCGCGCAGGCCATTGATAAAACCGTGTTCCCCGGCATGCAGGGCGGACCGCTGGTGCACATTATGGCGGCCAAAGCGGTGTGCTTCCACGAAGCCATGCAGCCCGAATTCCGCGTCTATGCGCGGCAGATTGTGGCCAACGCGAAGGTGCTGGCGCAAGCCCTGGCTGCGGAAGGTTTCCGCATCATTTCCGGCGGCACCGACACGCACCTAATGCTGGTGGACGTTTTCTCCAAAGGCATGCTGGGCAGCGAGGCGGAAAAGGCGCTGGACCAGGCAGGAATCACGGTGAACAAGAATGCGATTCCCTTCGACACCAATCCGCCTATGAAGCCGAGCGGCATCCGCATCGGTACGCCCGCGCTGACTACGCGCGGCATGAAAGAACCCGAGATGCGCCAGATCGGCCGCTGGATCGCCGAGGCGCTTCTCAACCGCACGGACGCCGCCGTGCTGGCGCGAGTCCGCAAGGAAGTGTTCGGCCTGTGCGAGACCTTCCCGCTCTATGCGGAGCGGAGAGCGAAAGCGCAGGCGGAAGTCAGGGCGTAAGGCGGCGCCAAGATCAAAGTCCCCGCCCTGTCTCTGCAAAGAACGCAGAGACAAGGACGGGGCACCCTCGATCATCGCTACGAATCGAAAAGCTGGACCAGCCCCAAAAGAAAAGCCGCCCGGACATCGGGCGGGCCTTGTCGTCAAGCTCTGTCCTGCTTTCCCTATTTCAGCGTTACTTCGCGAGCCAGTGAACTCCTGACGGCGGTGGAGTACTCGGCGCGCTTTTTGGCGGCATCCACCATAGCTTCGTGACTGCCGTAGTGCTTTTCGACAATCGTGGTGGCCTTCTCTGCTATCTCATCCATGGCTCCCCAGTTCCTGTACTCGATGGCGATGGCGATATCCCAATCGTCGGGATGTTCCAAAACCGGGTTGGTATAGAACTTGTAGTCAACGATCCAGCCGATCTTCTTGTATTCGTCATAAATCGGCCTGAAATTCTGGCTGATATCGTTCCAGTACTGGTCGGCCATCCCCGTCTTAATGTGCACGTAGGTGACGCGCCAAACTGGACCGGGATTGTAGTGAGGATTCTGCGCGACCAGCGGCGTAGCCACCGCCAGAAGCGACACAGCCAAGCACAGCCACAAAACGGACTTTCTCATCTATACACTCCTTGTGCCTAAGATTAGGCCGTGAGTTCAACGGAAGGCGAGCCGGAATCTTACGTGGCGAAAAGAGGCAAGTCAATGAATGCGATTCGGTTTGCCCTGAGCCTGGCCGAAGGAGCCCGCCCTGAGCCTAGCCGAAGGCTGCGCTCTGTGGTTAAATGCCATCGGTGAAGATCGCCATTGATATCCGGCGGATGACCGAGTTTGGCGTCGGCACCTACATCCGCAACGTGGTGCGCACGCTGGGCCGGCTGGACCGTGAGACCAAGTATCTGCTGATCGGGCCTCCGGCCAAAGTGCAGGAAATCGGCGCGCTGCCGCCAAACTTCCACTCGGTTCCACTCCTCGCGCCGGAGCGATCGGTGCAGGGCTACCGGGAATTCCGCACCGCGCTGCAGCGCCTCGAATGCGACCTGGTGCACATTCCGAACCTGTTTTCCATTCCGCGCGCTCTGCCTTGTCCCTATGTGATGACGGTGCACGACATGCTCGAGCATATGTCGCGTGCCCGCGAGCAGAGCGGCTTCTGGCGCTCGCTGCACTTTCAGCTGACGCGGCGCGTGCTGCGCGGGGCGGCGCGCATCCTGGCCGTGTCGAACTTCACCCGCACCGAAATCGAGAAGCTGTTCGGCATTCCCTCCAGCCGGATCGAAGTCGTCTACAACGCCATTGACGAACGCTTCCTCCACGGACACGCCACCGCCGCCGACCGCGAAATGATCGCCCAGCGCTACCAGGTGACCTATCCCTTCCTGCTGTATGCCGGGCGCATCAGCCCGCACAAGAACGTCGTGCGCATGATCGAGGCCTTCTCCGCGCTCAAGACCGAGCTGGAAAGAGATCAGTCGTACCCGGATCTGAAACTGATCATTATCGGAGACGATCTTTCCGGCAACCCGGACTTGCGGCGCACCGTGGTGCGCAGCGGAGTGCAGAACGATGTGCGCTTCCTCGGATTTGTCCCCATCGAGGTCCTGCGGATTTTCTACGACGAGGCAAAAATCTTCGTGTTCCCGTCGCTGTATGAGGGCTTTGGCCTGCCGCCGCTGGAAGCCATGGCGCACGGCACGCCTGTGGTGACGTCAAACGTGTCGTCTCTGCCCGAGGTGGTGGGCAATGCGGCGGTGCTGGTGAATCCGGAGAACATTTTTGAGATCATGCGCGCCCTGCACCGCGTGCTCACCGATCAGGCCTTGCGTGACCGGATGAAAGAGCGCGGCTACCAGCAGGTCACGAAGTTCTCCTGGGAAACATCGGTGCGCCGGATCATGGAGGTGTACCGTCACCCGGCCAGCGACGGCGAAACCCCCGCCGGTCACCAGCCTGCCGCGGATTGAGGATAGCCTGCTTACTTCAGCAGCGGCTGGCCCGGGGAGCCGACGGCCATCTTGTGCAGCTTGGCGGTGATGCGTTCGCGGTCGGCATCGGTTTTGGCGGCGGCCAGGCGCTTGCGCAGCTGGACAATCTTTTCGTTGCGGGTACGGCGCCGGCGAATCTCCGGCCGGCGACTGGGTGCGGACATTAGGTGCTCCTGACTTGAATTCTTGCGGCCACCCGACCCGGGGCGAATCCGCCAGGTCATTGCAACCGCATAAGTTATTGGATATGAGACCACCGGAACTGTCAATGACGCGACGATCCGACGCGGGCTGCCCTCCAGCCCGTGTTAGCAAGTCAGGTGCGCCTGCACCACTGTTAGTTGACGACAGCGTGGTGAACGACTAATAAAGGAAATATTCAGGCGGTTCAGGTTTGCGCGGGCGCGGGGCGCTCACCACAGGTTTGACCCATGGATTTTGGAGAGACGCTCCATATTATTTTCGCCCCTAACAGTTCCGCCCGCATTAGTCGGTTCCCGTGCGCGATCCTTGCGTTGCTGCTGTGGATGGCTAGCGGCCAAGTCTACGGCCAGACCGTACCCACCATCACTTCCATTAGTCCTTCCGCGGTCGGCATCGGGAGTCCAGCCTTCACGTTGACCGTGACGGGCAGCGGCTATGTGAACGGCAGTTCGATGGTGCAGGTCAATGGGAGCAACCGGCCCACCGTCTTCAAAAGCTCCCTGCAAGTTACCGCTATGATCTCGGCTACTGACGTGGCCGCGCCCGCAACCTTACAGATCACCGTATTCAATTTCTCCGCCGCGGGCGGAGGCGCCACTTCCAACAGCGTGCCGCTCACGGTGACGGCGTTGCCGCCGCCGAGCCTGACCAGTACGGCGCCGGGAACCGTGGCCCAGGCCGCCAGCCGGATGCAGATGACGCTGGTGGGGGCGAACTTCCGGCTAGGCGCAACGGTGGTCATTTCGCCGCCCCTGGCGGCCGTGACCGATTCCGACGGACATACGCGCGCCACCGATGTCGCGGTCGTGAGCGTCGTGCGCGTGAACAGCAATCTGATGACCGCTATCGTAAGCCTGAGCCCCACGGCAACGCTCGGCCTGCGGGCGGTGGATGTGCTGAATCTCGACGGCACCAGCACGGCCGGCTCGATCACCAACGGCGGGGGAACTTCCCAGCCGATTCACGTGGAATCATCGCATTCGCTGGCCGCGCCGCTTTCCGTGCTGAACATGGCCGTGACCCAGCCGCGCGACGGCACGGTGGTGGCTCAGGGACAGGAACTGAATGCGGCGGCAATTGTGGCCGGAACCGGAACGGGTACGGTGATCGGCCAGTGGGTGTGGGATGGAAACGTCGTGGAGCAGTTCTCGGCGTCCATCGTAGGCGGGCAAAGCACCACGATTCAAACCCGGCAGTCGCTGCCCACATGGTTTCTGGGCGCGCACACCTTGCAGTTGCGCATGGTGCAGCCCAATCAGATTGCCACTCGTCCGATCATCGTGGCAGTGACTCCCGCGGGCTGGCAGTTGGAGCAGCTCATTCTGCCCGGCTACGGCGCGGCTTATGCAGCCGATACTCCACCGCGCTTGTTGTGGGCGCCCATTCCTGGGGCGGCGAAATATCAGGTTGCTTTTTCCAGCGAGCCGTATCTCTCGAAGATTCAGAACTGGTTTGACGTGGTGGACAATCGCTGGGATATTCCGCCGCAGGTTTGGAAAAATCTTCCGGAAGGACAACTCTACTGGACCGTGCGGGCCGTCGAAGGAACCGGAGCGCCGCGCAAGCCCTTGCCGTTGCGCAGCATTTACCGCGCGGCAGCGGGCGGGCTGGCGCCGTCGCACCCTACGCCCGGCAGGACTACCGCCGGCAACACGCTGCTGGAGTGGCAGCCGGCGCTGCCCTTTGGCTACTATTTCGTGACCATCAGCGCCGACTCGGCCGCAACCCAGGTCATCCGCCAGTATCTGACTTCGAATCCGCGCGTGGATTTGCGGGCGGCGGACCACCAACTGACTCCCGGAACAACTTATTACTGGCAGGTGGTGGCGCTGCTGCCCAATGGAAATCCGCTGCTGTCGGGTGCGGCGCAGAGTTTTGTGGCGCAAAGTACGCCCAGGGCCAGCCTGACGGACAGTTCGCGTCTGGTGCAACTGGCTGCGCTGGGAACGCCCGCCGCCTTGCCAGGACCTTCTCCAGATTTAGCCGCGCAACTTTCAGGAAGAACTCCGGCTCCCAACTCCACGGTCAGTGAGCCCTCACCGGCGATTTCGGCCAGCTTCGCGTCCGCCGTCAACCCGGCCGACATCAGTTTGATGGTGGACGATGTGGATATCACTTCGCTGGCCCAGGTCACGGAATTGAAAATCGCGTTCACGCCTCCGCTGGCGCTGGCTGGCGGCGATCACAACGTCAATCTCACGGTGGGAAGCGAAGCCCTGACGTGGAAGTTCACCGAGGCAGCACCCGCAGGGGCGACGCCGGTGGCGGCAAGTCAGGCTCCAACTCAGCCGGCATTTCAGCCGGGCACCGACGCCGAGGCCGCTCCTCTGGCAGCCGCGGCTGCGGGCAACTTGCCGACGCCCGCCTCCATGGCCGCTGTTCACGCGGTGAAGCCGGGAGCGACGCCAGGCGCAAACGCAGCGAAGAAAGGCCCTTCCGAGGAAGGACAAATCAGTTCCACCACGCAGTGGTCTTCGGGAGAAAACCCGCCCGATACGAACACGTTCTCGGTGTCACAACGATTCACGTATCAAAGCGGACGCTGGCGCTTTGAACAAAACGGCAGCGGACTGCTCAGCACAACCTTCTTTCCCGAAGTGCAGCGCACCAGCCACGGACTCATCAACGATTACATCTTCCAGGCGGGATACAAAGGCGACCACTGGGCGGGCAACCTGCGTTTTGGAATTGTCTCGCCCGTGCTCTACACCGACGCCCAGTTCGTGACCGCAGCTACTCCGCGGCAGGGCGTGGAGGCGACCTTAACCACTCCGGCCGGCACCTTCGGCTACTACGCCAACACCAACGACGAGGCGCTGGGCGGCGGCGCGGGCATCAATTTTCATCAGCAGATCATGGGGGCAAGCTGGCAAGCGCCGTTGCCCAAATGGGCGACGTTCCGCGCGATGTGGCTGAGCGCGAAAGATATCGGTGCGCCCACGCAGGTTTCCTATGATTCCATGGGCAATCCGATCATCACCCTGAATCCGGTGGCGGCCGTGTCCAAGGGAAACGTATATGGCGCTCTGCTGAACATCCATCTCACGCCCAAGTGGCTTTGGTCCTCCGAGTATGCCTACAGCCGGCAGAATCCGGACGCGACGGATCCCATGTCGAGCAACGAGTCGGGCCGCGCGTGGCGGACCGGAATTTCCGGGCAAGCCGGGAAAACGAATGTCAACGTGTCCTATCGCGATGTGGGGCCGAATTTCGGCAATCCCGCGAACCCCAGCCTGACTCAGTCCAGCCAGCCCGACCTGCGCGGCGTGGACTCCGCGATTACGGAGACCACCAAGGCGGGCACCTTCGGCTTGACCTATACCTTCCTTGAAAACAACGTGCACCCCACCGCGGCGGTCGAACTCCTGATGAACAGCTTCAACGAAACCTGGAGCAAGCCGCTCGACGTGAAGACCAACCTGGTGGTCGGCGCGCGGCAGTCGCTCACCTCGACCGGAACGGTTCCGGCGGCGCTCGAGGGCCAGCCCCCGGCGCAAACCGGAGCCGCGGATCAGCGCGATGTTTCCGGCAACGTCTCCGTCACCCGGCAGATCGGAACCGTGAGCCTGTCCGGTGGGGCCACGCGCGACTGGAGCCGCGACAACCTGACGCCGGCCAATGACACGATCACTTCGTCGCTGAACTTCGGAACGAATCTCGCGACCAAGGGAATTTTTCAGCTCAACTCGCAAGCCAGCGTGAATTGGGTGGCAGCCGACGGCCTCACGGTTGGGACCACGCGCAACATTACCGTCTACGTGCAGCCGGCGCTGGTGTGGAAGAAGCCGGCGCTGCAGGTCTCTCCGCTGATCACGTTGACCAAGGGGCGCACCATCCTTGCCAACGGCATACTCACCAGCGACACGCTGACCGGACAATATGGTGGGAGAATCACCTGGACGCTGCCCGGCGCATTGAAATTCAGCACGTTCTCAGCGCAGGGCAGTTACAACCAGAACAAGAACACGATCATGGGCCTCAACCAGCCCTCCACGCAGTTGCTGGTGGTGTGGACGGCGACGTGGGGCCACAAACATACATTCTGATCAAAGCGGCTAAATCAAAGCGGCTGAATCGAGACGGCGGAATCCGGCGATGACTTCCAGGAAATTGCGCTCGCGCCTGGCCCAGGTTGTGCTGACCAACCTGTGCCTGTGCGCGCTTGTGCTTTCCCAGGCCAAACCTGTGGGGCCGCCCACGCTCTCCGGTTTCAGCCCGACCCAGGGCGCCGCCGGTTCGACGGTGACGATCACATTCACCGGGACCAATTTTGTGGCGCGGGGCGCGCGGCTGATCCTGACGCCCAATCAGGGAGTGACCATCGGCAACGCTCTGGTTGCTTCCAGCGGCCAAATTTCCGTGATGGTGCAGATTGACGCCAGCGCGCAACCGGGCAACCGGCAAGTTCTGCTAATGGACGCCGATCACAGCCTGATCTCGCCCACTCCTTTTGTGATTACAGCAGGCCAGCAACCCTGCTCGCCCAACGCGTTGGCGGCCGTAGGTTGCGGGCCGGCGCTTCGCGGATTTACCCCTTTACAGGGAACCCAGGGCAGCACGGTTACCCTTACATTCACAGGGGCGAATTTTGTTGCGCCCGCGTCGCTGCAATTTACTCCCAGCGCCGGCCTGACCGTGCAATCGGCCACGGTGACGAGTCCGACCCAGATTCAGGCCCAGATCAGCATTGCTCCCAACGCGGCGCTGGGCGCTCGCGGGGTGGTGCTCACGACGGGCAAGACCCGTCTGCCGGCTTCGAATACTTTCACCGTGGTTTCGAGCACGAAGGTGGAACTGCCTCCGATGCAGATTCTGCGCGTGGTGCCCAATCAGATTGCGGCCGGAAGTCAGAACGTGGATCTCACGCTGCAGGGCACCAATTTCGTTCCCGGCATCCAGGTCACGTTTACGGTCGGTGCCGGAGTGCCCGCCGCGGTCTTCGCTGCCGGCCCGGCCCGCTACATCAACAGCACCGAAATTCATGTGATGGTGAACGCACTGCCCTCCGCGCTTCCCGGCGGCCGCGACGTCAATCTGCAAGCTCCCAACCTGCAGACGATGGTGGGAAAAGGGATGCTGAATGTACAGGCGGTCAAGCCAACCGGGCCGCCGACGGTGCTGAAGATCGTGCCCATCACGCTGCAGAACTTTCCCCAGGGAGTGATCACGCTGACCGCGCCTACCAATCCCGTGCAGGGCAGTGACGGATACGGAGCCGGCTACGTCATTCCCATGCTCGACGACAGCGCGGTGTTTCAGTGGCAGGAGAAAAATCCCGGGCTGGCCGATTATTACGTGCTCAGAATCTACGCCAAAGACGGTAAGACTCTGCTGGCGAGCCAGAAAATTACTGGACCGATGGTCACGGTTCCGCTACTGGGAACTCTCGATCTGGTGCCAACCTATTTTCGTCCTGACTCGGCGTTTCTGAAGCAGGTGCTCTCGAATCCTGCTGTCAGGCCGTCGAACGGCGCATCCGTGACACCTCAGTTTGATCCCGCCAAACTGGTGGGCTCCGCCGACATGCAGTGGGAAGTGGCGGGATTCCACACCTACAACAAGAATGGAGTCGCTCCCCAGCAGAATGCCGGCGGACAAAACGCCAATGCCATGCACATGCAGATGATCCAAGGCGGGGCACAGGGGGTGCAGTCAGCGCAGAATCAGGGGGCATCTTCCAATACAGGATCTCCACCTTCGGGCGGAACGGTGGATGTGCAGGTCGAGATTTCGAACCGCTGGCCGCTGGATGCGACCCGTGCACCCACAGGCCTGGCTTGCAACGGCGGCGGAATGACCGGCACCGGACTGCAAATCAACGACGTGGACGGCACGCTGCCCAATGGAGCCAAGGACCCCAACAGCTACATCGGCGATCGTTTTGTGCTGAGCGGAAGTTTCTCGGTGGCCGGGTCGCCTTACGCCAGCCAGCAGACCTTTGCCAAGGCGCAGACCACTCCTCCGTCGCTTGCCCCGCCCATTACCCAGGTGCAGTTCAACAACCTCTTCGTGGATTGGGGCGATGGAACGGTGCAGGCCGTCAGCGCTCCTCCGTCCGATGCCAACGATCCCAACAAGAATTACAACTGGGATCCCACGCAGTCTGTGACTTTGCCGCAGAGCACCACCGATCCGAACGCGCTCATTCACAAATACCAGGCGACCGGGAGTTTCAAGATCCGCGTGTTCCAGCTCTCCGAGGCCGACCTGCAGCATGTGAATATTGCTTCGGTCTCGGCCAGCGTGGATGGTCCCACGACGACTTTCACCCAGACCGCGTTGCTTTCGAAGATGGCGGCGCAGGGAACGCTGAACGGCGGCAAGTTCACGTTGGCCAGCCTGCAGTCTGGAATGCAGGCGGTGTTTTCGGGCGGAGGTTCGGGACCGCCACTGTCTCCGGGGGCTCAGGTCGCCAGCGACGCGTACATGTTGTTTTGCGCCCCGGCGTTGATTACGGTTCCGGAAGATCTGGCAGCCGATGGTCCGTTGCACCTGAAAGGAATTGACGACCCGGACTTCAATTCCTATGACCTTCCCAAGATCAAACAGATTGGGCAGCCCGGGCTCGAGCGCGGCCCGCTCGGGCAACAGGGCGGTAAACCC
>DATFNP010000014.1:0-2906 GCA_035266345.1 Candidatus Sulfotelmatobacter sp. | reverse complement strand
CGATTTCACAGTCAGCCTTTTGCAGGAGATTGGTCCGACGCTAAGGATGCCCCATTCTTCCGGGGTCGAGATGTCGCGTCACACGCATATGCGCGAGCTGCGCATTCAACATGAGGGACGGCCGTACCGGGTCCTCTATGTATTCGACTCTCGTCGCGCAGCAATGCTGCTGATTGGCGGGGATAAAACGGGCAACAATCGCTGGTACGAGGAATATGTACCGCTGGCCGACGCAATCTACGACCGGCACTTGCGGGAACTGGAGAACGCATAGGAGCTTGCGGTCTATGGCACGGAACTACAGGGAACTTCAAGCAAAAATGGATTCCGCGAGCCGCGCGGACAACCAGCGGCGCGTTCGCGAAGAACTGAAACGGATGGCTCTAGAGGAACTCCGCAGCGCCAGGCAACTCACCCAAGCCGATCTGGCCGAGATGCTGGATGTGCCACAAAGCTCGATCTCCCGTATTGAGCGCCGAGCGGACATGTACCTGAGTACGCTGAGAAACTACATCCACGCCCTGGGGGGCGTGCTGCAGATTCAGGCGGTCTTTCCAGACGGCGGTGCAGTGCTCATCAACCGCTTCGGAGAGTATGAGGACCAGATGTACGTGGTCTGGGCTCAGGCAGAGGGCCGCGGTGTGTACCGGCTGCTTGCGCGTCCATTCCTGCATCAGGGAAATTTGCTCGCATCGAAAGCTCTTAAAGCTTCAGGATTTGTGAAAACCATGAAAACCCTGAACATTTCCGAACCTCAAATTGCCGACATCCGGAAGAGCCTGGAGAGTCCCGGCAGCGAGGTCTTGATCGGCAGCAGAACTGGAGGCGATCGGATCTTCAACGTTCCGGACTTAGTGGCGGCCGGCTTCGAGGCGGCCAGCACGGAACCAGCCGGCGCGGCGCCCGATCCATACTAATCCCGATTCCAAAACCCTACACCTTTTCCGGCACCACGAACGGCTTCCGATACGTTCGCCGGAACATTCGGTTGGCCTCCGCATCGCCCGGCACGCTGTAGCTCGCCGCATCGAAGTGCAGCGTCCTGCCGAGCCGGTACGAAATATTCGCCAGGTGCACCAGCGTGGTCGAGATCGCGCCTTCCTCGATGGGCGCATTCAGATCCTCGTGCTTGCGCGAGCGCACCGCCGCGATGAAGTTGGCCCAGTTGTTTCCGATGTCCTGCCCCGAGGGACCGGGCGCCAGCTCGCGCCCCAGGTAGCTCTGGTAGCGGCCGTGATCCTCGTCCCACACCGCCAAGTTCCCTTTGGATCCATAAAAGACCGCGCCCACCGTGTTCGGCGCCCGGCCATTGTCGCCGATGCCCGACTCGTGATTGGTCATCCAGTGCCGCACTTCGAACACCATCATCTTCTTCTTGCCGTTGTCGTCGAATTCGTAAGTGGCCGTCAAGGTGTTGGGCGTCTCCTGGTCGTCATCGAACATAAAGTGGCCGCCGATCGCGCTGACCTTGGTGGGGTACTTCACCCCCAGACCCCAGCGCGATACATCCACCTGGTGGATGCCCTGGTTGCCCAGGTCCCCGTTGCCGTAGTCCCAGAACCAGTGCCAGTTGTAGTGAAAACGATTCTGCGTGAAGGCGTGCTCGGGCGCCGGGCCCAGCCACAGGTCGTAGTGCACGCCCGCCGGCACCGCTTCCTCAGGCTTCCGGCCGATAGTGTCGCGCCACTTGAAGCACAGGCCGCGCGCCATGTAGACCTCGCCGATCAGGCCGTCCCGCAGGTGCTGGACGGCTTCGCGCACGATGCTCGAACGGCTGTTGGTGCCGTGCTGCACCAGGCGGTTGTACTTCTGCGCCGCCGCCACAATCTGTTTCGCCTCGAACATGTCGTGCGAACAGGGCTTCTCCACGTAAACGTCCTTGCCCGCCTGGCAGGCCCACACCGTTTGCAAAGTGTGGTTGTGGTTCGGAGTGGCTATCGAGATGGCATCGATGGTTTTGTCTTCGAGCAGCTTGCGCACATCGGTGTACGCCGCCGGACGCTTTTTCCCGGCCTTCTCCACTTCGTCGAGGCGTGCCTTCAGCACCGATTCATCGACGTCGCAAATGGCGGCGATCTCCACGTTCTCCATCGCTAGGTACTTACGGACATGCGTGTGGCCCTGGGAACGCACGCCCACGCAAGCCACCCGCACCGAGTCATTCGGACTGGCCAGGGCGCTAGAACGCAACGCTGCGCCGGCCGACGCCACCGAGCCCATTAGGAAATATCTTCGATCCATTGCACCGCTCCTTCGGGCCTAACCTATCACATAGCGCGCGCGGTTCCAACGCCGCCTTGTGCCGCAGCGTGCCCATCGGGCGTGTTTTCCTCTGCGCTCTCCGCCAACTCGGCGCTCTCCAGGTTTTGACTTTGATTCTTCTCTCCGCGCTTTCTGGGCGTCTCCGCGTCTCTGCGGTGAAATTGGTTTTTCCCGTTTGGTTCCGGCTCGGGCGTGGTTTTCTCTGCGTTCTCTGCTACCTCTGCGCTCTCAGGTTTGACTTTGGTTTTTCTCTCCGCGCTTTCTCGGCGTCTCCGCGTCTCTGCGGTGAAATTGGTTTTTCCCGTTTGGTTTCGGCTCGGGCGTGGTTTTCTCTGCGTTCTCTGCTACCTCTGCGCTCTCAAGTTTGACTTTGGTTTTTCTCTCCGCGCTTTCTCGGCGTCTCCGCGTCTCTGCGGTGAAATTGGTTTTTCCCGTTTGGTTTCCGCCTTCGCCGCCGTTCCAAGGTGGACAACGTCACGTCGATCTGGTAACACAGATTCAGTGCCGATTCCAGGACTTTCGCCCCTCTTGGTCGTATGCAGTCTGCTTCCTCCCGTACTGGCGGTGGTCCAGCAGACCAGGCTCCGGCTGATCGCGATTGGCGCGCACCCCGACGATTGCGACATCAAGTTCTCGGGCACGGC
>DATFNP010000013.1:0-29862 GCA_035266345.1 Candidatus Sulfotelmatobacter sp. | reverse complement strand
ACCTAGTGCTCTATCCAGGCTGAGCTACGGGGCCACTTCGCGTGTCGCGCCCAACCATCAGAACCTGTTTCGCACCCCACAACGTTCGAACTCACGACTTGTTTCCTTCTGAATGCCTCCATATAGCGCCGTTGCTTGACGGTGACCAATGAACATCGCCAGCTGTGGATTTCCTAATTCGGGAAGGCGCCAGGAAGAAAAAAGCCCCGCTCTCGAGCGCGGGGCTTGGCCGCTGCCGGCTGACGCCTGACAGCGGATAAGACCGAGATCCTTAGCTCCGGCTGAAAAACGGCTTCGCTCAGGATGACGACCGAGGTGTCCGATCCACATGGACCGTAGGAACCTCGTCACAAGCAAACGTGCTCCGGATCACTGACGGCACCCGAATGGGGTGTTAATGAGCATGTGATTCTCAAGCGGCGATTGGAGGATGGGCCCTATCGGGGCCGATCATCGCGCCACCCACCGCTTCCTGTTGGCTGAGAAACGGGAGGCCAGCGAACCGATCTGCGGGCCCCTTCTACCTTCTTGATCCTCCCGCAAGAACCCGGTCTGAACGTGGTCCGGGGCATCTCCGTTCGGACTGGAGAAGCCGTGAACGCGCTCGGACAGCCCGGCCCGAAGCCCTGTCCTACCTTTCTTTCAAGGAGAAAATCTAGTGCGAACTCATCTTATGGGCCTCGCTACCTTCTGGAAACGTGCGGGAGCAGTGCTGTTGGTTGTGCTGCTGAGCGCCGCTGTCCACGCGCAGATCACTCCCAGCTAGGATGCCTATACCAGCCGCCTCTATCCGAAGACGAACTACGGCGCCGCCACCCTGCTTTACGTCAATGGCGCCACCGACACGACATACATCCAGTTCAATCTGGCTTCCATTCCCAGCGGTGCGACTGTCAGCCAAGCCACGCTGAAACTCTATGTGAATGCAGTCACCACTGCGGGCAGCTTTAATGTGGACTACGTCAACGGCTCGTGGTCGGAGAGCACCCTCACCTACAACCTCGCTCCGGCGCTCGGGACTACGATTGTCTCCAGCGTGCCGGTCACCACCGCAGCAAAGGACGACTACATCCTGATTGACATTACGCCTGCCGTAGTGGCCTGGCTGGATGGAGGTCAGCCCAATGACGGCATCGCGCTGGTCGCCAGCGGGAAGTTCAACGCCAACTTTGACAGCAAAGAGAACCCCGGGACCAGCCATCCACCGGAGCTGGATATTGTGTTTGCCGGCGGCGGCACCATCACCGGAGTGACCACGGCGGCGGGCAGCGGCCTGATGGGCGGAGGCACAAGCGGAACGCTTAACCTGAGCCTGGCGACGAATTGCACCAGCAATCAGGTGCTGGCCTGGAACGGTAGCGCCTGGGCCTGCAGCAATGGGGGCGGCGGCGGCACCGTCAGCGCCGTCGGCCTGACGGCTCCATCCACCGACTTCATCGTGACCGGTTCGCCCGTGACCACGAGTGGCACCTTGGGATTGGGATGGCTGGTCGCTCCTGATTTCAATGACACGCCAAACGCAATTGTGAAGCGTGACAGTTTGGGAAACTTCAGTGCCGGAGCCATCAACGCTAATACCAGCTTTAATCTGTCAGGCAATGTTTTCGACCAGGGTTCCTATGCGAGTTTCAATGCGTTTCTGGGATTTGGAGGAAATGCGGCGGCGACAGGCATTGCCAACACTGCCAGCGGATATCAGGCGCTGTTTTCCGATACCACGGGCGAGGGTAACACGGCCAACGGCACATACGCCCTTTTCAATAACTCCACCGGAAATTTCAACGTGGCCTTCGGCGGAGGCGCACTTTACTCCAACACGACAGGGACATTAAACACGGCGACCGGTGGGCGCGCACTCTACAACGCAACCGCGACGGGCAACACGGCCAACGGCCACTATGCGCTCTTCGCGACCACCACAGGCGGCGACAACACGGCCGTCGGGTTGCAGGCGCTGCAGTACAACACGACCGGCAGCTACAACACGGCGTTAGGTTTCAACGCTGCGGCCGACCAAGCTTACACCGGCCTGACCAATGCGACGGCGATCGGAGCTTACTCGGACGTGACGCAAAGCAATTCGCTGGTACTGGGCAGCATTGCGGGCGTGAATGGCGCAACGGCCAGCACGAATGTCGGCATCGGCACTACGTCCCCGCAATACATGCTCGATGTGCATGGCACCGGAAATTTTACTGGCTTGGTGACCTTCGCTCCGGGCCAGACTTTCCCCGGCATCGGCACGATCACCGGGGTGACGGCGGGCACGGACCTCATCGGAGGCGGCACTACCGGCAATGTCACGCTCAGTCTGGACACAACCAAAGTAATCACGGGAGTGCTTCCCGGGACGGCTCTGACTGGAGGCGGCACCAGCGGCAATGTCACGCTCAATCTCGACACCAGCCAGGTTCCGCTGCTGAACTTCCCCAACATCTTTACCGGCAATCAGACGGTGAACGGGAACCTGAGTGCAACTGGTCTGGTGACTGGCGTCGGGTTCAACATCGGGAGCAACCTTTTTGCCATCGGTTCTTTTGCAAACTCCAACGCTTTTCTTGGGTTTGCCGGAAACACGGCGACACTCGCCACCAGCTCACAGAATACTGCTGCTGGTTGGGAAGCGCTGTACGCCAACACAACGGGCAGCAACGATACTGCCATCGGAGTTAACGCGCTAGCCTCTAACACGACGGGCAGCGGCAATACGGCAACCGGCGGCTCGGCCCTCTACTCCAACACCACGGGCCAGGGCAACACCGCTACGGGTGCCCTGGCGCTCCTTAACAATACCGGCGACTACAATACGGGCGTCGGGTCCGACGCGCTCGTTCAGAACACCACGGGCGCATCGAACACCGGAGTCGGGTCGAGCGCTCTGCAAAACAACCTCACCGGCCAATACAACACCGCCGTGGGCGCTACTGCACTCCTATCTAACACTACGGGCTGGGCCAACGCTGCCCTTGGAGTGATCGCGCTGACGATCAACACGACCGGCAACGCCAACACCGCGGTCGGCTACAACACGCTGACGCAAAACACCAGCGGCAGCAGCAACAATGCGGTCGGCGCTGCCTCACTCTCGGCGAACACCACCGGCTCTTCCAACATAGCGTTTGGCAATAACGCGCTGCAGTCGAACATCACGGGAAACGAGAACGCGGCTCTGGGCAACGGTGCTGACGTTGGCTCCCCCAACCTCAACAACGCCACGGCGATCGGGGCCTACGCCCAGGTGACTCAGTCGAACTCACTGGTGTTGGGCGGGATCACCGGTGTCAACAACTGCATTGCGGTATTTAACTGCGCCACCGTCAACGTCGGCATTGGCACTACCGCTCCCACCAACGTCTTTACCATTGGCCAAGGTGCAGGCCAGGCGCTCGCCGACGGATGGTCCACCTACAGCTCCCGCCGCTGGAAGACCAACATCCTGACGCTCCACGGAGCGCTGCAGAAAATCGAGCAACTGCGCGGCGTCTCCTACGACCTGAAGGACTCGGGCAAGCACGAAATTGGCGTGATCGCCGAGGAAGTGGGCGCGGTGGTCCCCGAAGTCGTGAGCTGGGAGAAAAACGGCACCGACGCCCGAAGTGTGGACTACGGCCGCCTGTCCGCGCTGCTGATCGAAGCCACCAAAGAACAGCAGGAGTTGATCCTCCACCAACAGGAGCAGATACGTCTGCAGCAGAGGCAGATCAATGCTCAGCAGGCGCAGATTGCGCGGCTCGGTTTGCAGGTCAAGGCCATCCAGGCTGCGGTCAGAACGAATGCCGGGGCCGGCTCGGAGGTACGCAGGGTAAGAAAGCAGGTGCCGACCGTGCAGCAGTAAGCTGCATTGTTCACGACCGAGCTGCAAGAACAAAGCCCCGCTCGCAAGAGCGGGGCTTCTTTCGGCCATTTCACCCTTTCAACATCCACCACGCCTCCCGATACTTCTCAAACTTCGACCCCCTCCTCCGGCTCCGCGGAAACAATTTCATGGACTTGTACTTCCGGAACTCCGTCACCGGAAACACATACCAGATATCCTCCGGCACAACGTACGCCACCAGCACATCAATCTCGCTAGCCCGGTACACTCGGCTCGAATTCCCATGCGCGTGGAACGTGTATCCCCCATAATCCCCCGCCCGATGCGCCGACTTCACCTGCACCCGCACCAACTTCTCTCCAATATCCACAATCAGGTCATACCGCGAACTCTCGCCCCAGGGTTTCGCCACACCGTATCCCATGCCCGCCGCCTTAGCCAAAAACGCGCCCTCCGCCATCTCCCCGCGCTGCTTCCGCGACAACCGCCTCCCCTCAATCCCGCGTCCCGCCCCGCTTGCCCGGCGCGGGGATTTACCTTTCTGCCCCCTCCCATTTTTTCCCTTCTCCCCGCCACCTTCCGCCTCCTCCGCCCCCGCCATCATCCGATCCATCACCATCCCCGATTCCATGCTTCCCCCGATTCCATGACCTCTACTCTCTTCTTCCCCGTTGTCATCCTGAGCGGCGTTCTTTGCCGCGAAGTGCCTGCCGTGAGCGAAGCCGAATGGACCTATGCCTTGTCATCCTGAGCAGCGTTCTTTGCTGCGAAGGACCTACGCACCTGCGCCCTATCCACATCCGACACAAGCTCCGCCCACCCCAACTCCCGCGTTTCAGCGAAAGCCAGGGATCTTTCCCACCCCCGAATTGTCAAAGACCAAGAGGATCAATGTGGGGACAGCCGCCCTCGGCTGGCTTGCCCTGAGCGAAGCCGAAGGGTCGAGCAAAGCTCGACTGCGCCGGGTGCCCCATTTCTCGCGTCCTTTGCGAGAAGTGGGGCTTTTGACCTTTGATGCAACCGCCGCCCCATCCCCCGCGACTTTCGAAGGATGGGAGCCTCATCCCCGCTCCAAATACAAAGCCCCCACTGGACCCTGCGGTCCGTGGAGGCTCAAGTCAGACACTTTCTGACTATACTCAGCTTCCCGGAATCACCCACTCCCGGTCAAGCAGATTCCGCAAAAGTTAGCATCCCCATTCCCAAAACGGGAATCCCGCGTCTCTCCCATCCTTATCCTCGAAGCGGGTGCGGGTGCCCCATTTCCCGCGCTCTTTGCGGGAAGTGGGGCTTTTGACCTCGTGGCCGGTCCACCATTCGCGGCTCGGGAAGGGCACGAGTTTAGATTTTGAGCCTGCCCTGAGCGACTCCGAACGCAGTGAGGAGAAGTCGAAGGGTGCCGCAATAGTGCCCACAGGACGAACCGGCTTCAGCCGCTGAGGGGCGGCTAGCTTCGCGACTCCGGAAAGAAGAGTCGGGGAACGTCCCGTCTGTCCCCGCTTTTCGAAGGGCGCGTCATCACGATGGATGAATGAGACGCATACGCGTGACTTCGCGTGGCAGGAAGGATACGGCGCGTTCACCGTCGGAATCTCGCAGAAGAGTCATACGATCGCGTACATACAATCCCAGGCCGAACATCATCGCATACGCAGTTTCGAGGAAAAGTTTGTAGCATTCCTGAAACGCCACGGCGTCGAGTACGACCCACAATATATGTGGGGGTAGGGTTCAGGCGTCCCTCCAGGACGCGGTGCCGTCGTCGTGCAGGCGACCCGGCGTTGGAAACGCCGGGCTATTGTCAGAGGTCCCTCCGGGACCGAGTTCGATTGCGGCGCCATCGTTCAGCCAAACCAAGACCGCAAGGTGACAACGAACGCTCGATTCAATCCGCCGCAGGTCCCGGAGGGACCGGGTGACAACAGCTCGCCAGTTCCACTGGCGGGAACGCGTGACCCCAAGAGACAACCGTGTCCCGGAGGGACACCTGAACCTGCACGCGAACGATCCCGCCCGTGATCCCGAAGGGGGTGCGGGTGCCCCATTTCCCGCGTTCTTTGCGGGAAGTGGGGCTTTTGACTTCGTGGCCGGTCCGCCATTCGCGGCTCGGGAAGGGCACGAGTTCACTCGTGCCGCAACAGTGCCCACTAGACGAACCGGCTTCAGCCGCCGAGGGGCGGCTAGCTTCGCGACTCCGGAAAGAAGAGACGGGGAACGTCCCGTCTGTCCCTGGGTTCCCTGTCCAATTCCGAGACGAGATAGACGAGCGTATATTGATGCCGTGGGGTCAAGGAGATGGAACATGCCAGACCCTCATGCCGCAAAAGTTACTCACCCGCCCGCGCCTCACACCCATAGCGACCACAAAGAGCGAAGACCGCTCACGGGGGACGACAAGGTTGTGATCTGCTTCTCACTTCTTGGTCTAATTGGCAGCGTAGTCTTGTACCGTCTTCGGTTTCCCTCAGTGATGGTTGCAGTTTTGCTGTCCGCCGGCATTACGGCCTTGGTCTACCGTTTTCTCGGCGGAATCGGAAATGCCACTTTCACCCTGGGACATTTTCTGAAGTTAGGAGGCACGATAGCTGCGCTGGTGGGCATAGCCTATTGGGCAGATGCCACAAACCAATTGCAACCAGATTTTCATCTAGTGTCTAACGACATAATGATAGGCACTTGGGAATGGGACTATGCTGGACCGAATTCCAGTTGGGCCGGGAATCTGTACTTCACAAGGGATCACGGAAAACTTACGTTTAAGGGGTCGGAATACAACGTGGAGAAGGTAATAGGTGGCGAGAAGCGCACACTGCTTTACGAAATGGCGAATGGCCAAGCAACCATAACCAACGGCAACCTCTTGGCTCTGGAATCAGATGTGACGGATCACCAATACAACCGCAAATTTCACTGGAAATCAGTCGGACGATTTGTGCTTATTCCTGCATTCGTGGGAGAACTTCAGCCTGAGAAGTCGGACCCCAAAGATCCAAACCTAGAAAGCAAGCCCTACGGAATGGTGATCTACAAGAAAGCGAAATAAGCGTAAGAAGAGCCCCGTCGGTGCGGAGTAGTAAAACGCGGCTCTTGCGACTGGGGGGCCGGCCCACCTTTCTTGGACGCTCATCACACTGGCTGCCCCAGGCCTTCGCGGTTTTCGAAGGCTGGGCATTCGTGCCGACGGCAGCCGGAGATTTTAGACTCCGAGACTTCAGCGTGGCATTGAACGTCAGAATCTCTAGATTTCTACAGCATCGTGCCCACGCTTCGAACACCGCGAAGCGTGGGGCAGCCAAAGTTGAGGGATCCCAGCCCCCCGAAGCGGAGCAAGGGGGGCGGAGGGAGCACAGCCGCAACGAGCTTTTCCACAGAAAACGAAAGCTCTGCACAGTTTTTCAAAACATTCCTTCGCCAAAATGTTTTTCGTGTACTGTTCGCCTGCGCTAGACTTGTATTAGAAGGCAAAGGTGCAGCCCATAACCCCGCTTTCGCAAGACGGCAATTTAGATCTCAGTCGCGAGACTTGCGGCCTTGAGGTCGCACGATATGGTGTCTGCGATCAGATCGTGTGCGGCGCAAGGTCGACCGTTGTCTGCGCGTCCGAAGATTGCTCGAACTGCCCGTGCGAGAGGCACATGAAGCTGTGTCCAACATGCGGGAAGTATTTCTGCGAGTCATCGGATAAAACCTTATGGACGTGTTTTTTCGAGCACGTGCGAGAGGGGAAATGCCAAGGGGAGATTCTTCGCGAGCCATTCAGCAAGCTGACCACGGCCTTCACTGCCCAGCAGCACCGTGCGCTCTACGAGTTCGTCTGCTGCGACTCTGATGGTCTAGGAAACCCGCTACCAAAGGAGGTGTGCCTTAACCTTGGGCTTGCAGTCGCGTACTCGAATGACGTTATCCCCGAATACAACAACGACGTCCTCATCGCAAGGAATCTTAGCAATCGTGCACGACGCGCACGACTGCAGAAACTCCGCAGGTCCGCGAGACGGTTTGGAGTGTCACCGCCAGCGTCTCCGAAGCCCGAGTCGACACGACTAGCTCGCCATAAGAGCTCAACCATTCATCTTGTCACCGGAGCGCTGGTCGTGCGGCACTGGACTGGCAGTTGGCATTATCGGCAGCAGATAGAGATGCTCAGTATCATGGGTCTTTCAAAGGGCGAAGATTTCGTCAGCGACCGCGTGGAGTTTCTGCTAGGGACCAATCAAGCCTTGTTCGAGAAGATAGAATCCTGGGCCCGTGCCATAAGTGGACACGGACGCAAGCCCAGGTGAGGCCAAGTAACTTTCGGATATTGAGCCCGAAATTGTCCCTTTGATCCACAGGACCCTCTCGAAATAGGTTTAGACCGCGGCAGACACCAACAGGAGATAAGCACAGATGGCTAACTTTATTGCGAGGGTTGAATTGCATTCAGCCTCGTACACCGACTATGAGAACCTACATGTCTACATGCAACAGAGCGGTTATGCCCGGACCATCAGGGCCGATGATGGAAAAACCTACCAGCTCCCGACAGGTACCTACGTGAGCGGCAGTTCTATATCTTCGACCAGCGCTGCTCTGCAAGGAGCGGTAGCTGCCGCCAACGCTACGGGCAAAACGTCGTCCGTAGTTGTCGCAGACTGGAACTCTGCCAGATGGCAGGGACTCCCGACGGTTAATGCAGCACGCACAGCATGACCCCGTTCGAGACGCAGAGGCGGAGCAGGGACAAGAAAAGCCCCGCTCTCCCGAGCGGGGCTTCGATTTTGCTGACGGCTGAAAGCTGAAAGCTGACAGCTGCCTTAGTACATGTCGCCCATGCCGCCGCCGTGTCCGCCGCCGCCGGCCGGAGCTTCCTTCTTTTCCGGAATCTCCGCTACCAGGGCTTCGGTGGTCAGCATCAACGAGGCGATGGAGCCGGCATTCTGCAGGGCGGTGCGCACGACCTTTGTCGGGTCGAGCACGCCGGCCTTGACCAGGTCCTCGTACGCGTTGGTGAGTGCGTTGAAGCCGTAGTTGGGCTCCTTGGACTCGAGCACCTTGCCCAGGATCACAGCGCCTTCTTCGCCGGCATTCTCGACGATCATGCGCAGCGGCTCGGTGATGGCGCGCTTCACGATGTTGATGCCGATCTGCTCATCGCCTTCAGCCTTCACCTTGTCGAGGGCTGCGGCGCAACGGGCCAGAGCGACTCCGCCGCCGGGGACAATGCCTTCTTCCACGGCTGCGCGGGTGGCGTGCATCGCGTCTTCCACACGGGCTTTCTTTTCCTTCATTTCGGTTTCGGTTGCGGCGCCGACTTTGATGACGGCCACGCCCCCGACCAGCTTGGCCAACCGCTCTTGCAGTTTCTCGCGGTCGTAGTCGCTGGTGGTCTTGTCAATCTGGCTGCGAATTTCTTTCACGCGGCCTTCGATCTCGTTGTGCTTGCCCTTGCCTTCGACCAGCGTGGTGTTGTCCTTGTCCACAGTGATCTTCTTGGCCTGGCCGAGGTCGCCGATCTGAACGTTCTCGAGCTTGATGCCGAGATCTTCCGTGATGGCCTTGCCGCCGGTCAGGATAGCGATATCCTGCAGCATGGCCTTGCGGCGATCGCCGAAGCCAGGAGCCTTGACGGCCGCGACCTGCAGCGTGCCCCGCAGTTTGTTGACGACCAGCGTAGCCAGCGCTTCACCTTCGACGTCTTCGGCGATGATGAGCAGCGGCTTGCCGGACTTCGCAATCTGCTCGAGCAGCGGGAGCAGGTCTTTCATCGAGCTGATCTTCTTTTCGTTGATCAGGATGTAGGCGTTCTCGATGGCGACTTCCATGCGCTCGGGGTCGGTGACGAAGTAGGGCGAGAGGTAGCCGCGGTCGAACTGCATGCCTTCCACGACTTCGAGCTGGGTTTCCAGCGTCTTCGACTCTTCGACGGTGATGACGCCGTCTTTGCCGACCTTCTTCATGGCCTCGGCAATGATCTTGCCGATGGTCTCGTCATTGTTGGCCGAAATCGTACCAACCTGTGCGATCATTTCCCCGGTTACGGGCTTGGAAAGTTTGTCGAGCTCGCCGTTGATGCGGTTGCCTTCCTTGTCGAGCTTGCCGGCGATGATGGTGACAGCCTTCTCGATGCCGCGCTTCATGGCCATGGGATTGGCGCCGGCGGCGACGGTCTTGACGCCTTCGCGGTAGATGGCCTGGGCGAGAACGGTGGCGGTGGTGGTGCCGTCGCCGGCGACGTCGGAGGTCTTGCTGGCGACTTCGCGAACCATCTGCGCGCCCATGTTCTCAAGGGCGTCGCGAAGTTCGATTTCTTTGGCAACGGTGACGCCGTCCTTGGTGATGGTGGGCGAACCGAATTTCTTTTCGATGACTACGTTGCGACCCTTGGGGCCGAGAGTGACCTTAACGGCGTCGGCCAGAAGGTTGACGCCGCGGAGGATCGCCTGCCGGGATTCTTCTCCGTGAACGATTTGCTTTGCCATTTGCTTTATCTCCTAATCTAGTGTGTGCAGGATTGACCTGCTTGAGTTCTGAGCTGTGAGCTGCGAGCTATGAGCTTCTAGCTACTAGCTTCCAGCTACTAGCTTCCAGCTACTAGCTTCCAGCTAACTACTAGCTTCCAGCTGAGTCGGACGGCTCGCCGCGGGAGACGTAGCAAGCTACGTCTCTACGGGTGATTACTTCCTGGAGCCGGCGAGTTCTTTCTTGGCCGGGCTGGCGGCGCCGGTGAGGATGCCGAGGACTTCGTCCTCTTTCATGATGATGAATTCCTCGCCATCAATCTTGATCTCGGTGCCGGAGTACTTGCCGAACAGGATGCGGTCGCCCTCTTTGACGGCCAGAGGGAAGGTCTTGCCTTCGTCGTTGGTGCGGCCTTTGCCGTGGGAGATGACTTCGCCCTCCTGGGGCTTGTCTTTGGCCGAGTCGGGGATGATGATGCCGCCACGAGTGGTGGAAGCTTCCTCCACACGACGGACCAGAATGCGGTCATGGAGCGGTGAAAATTTCGCCATGGTGTGCAACTCCTTTCAGTAGTTGGAAGGCTGAGGTGCCTTCGGGTGATCTGTGTAAACCTATGATTTGTATGGGTTAGGCGACTGTGTTAGCAGTTAAGCCTATCGAGTGCCAATTATAGGGATGTGAGTGGGAGGTTGTCAAGGGGGTGGGAGGACCGGTAGCGGCTGAACTGACGTGCCGTACCTGCTGGACTTGGTTCCTTTTTTCTCTGGCTTAGCCCGGACTTGCGTCCGGGTTAATTCGTACCGCCGCTTCGCGGCTGGGGTCGGGTCAGGCGGGGGTTCGAGGTGCCCACCCTTCGGCTTCGCTCAGGGCAAGCTCTTTGGCAGGCGCGAAAGGTGGGGCAGCTTCGTTTATAAGGTGGGCCCGCCCCCGAAAGGGTCGGGCGGAATCAGAACCAAGGTAACAGGATCGAGGAGGACATGGAACTTAGGATGAAGGAGATATCCGGAGGGCATCATGTCGAAGTGTGCGGTGCGTTGGTTCGCCTCGCTTCTCATCCTGGGAGTTGTGCTTCCTTTGAGCCTTGCGGCGCAGAGTGCGCCTAGGCCGCTGCGGGCGAGCGAAGTGATGGCGCTGGAAGCGGGGGGAGCGTTGCAGGCTAACATCGCGCACGACATCGCCACCCGCGGGCTGAAGTTTCAGCCCGATGAAGAGTTTGTTTCGCTCATGAAGAATGCGGGGGCGGATGAGAGCGTGCTGCAGGCACTGAAGGCGGCGAAGGTGGAGGCGTCGGCGGAGGCGCAGCCTGACCGGAAACTCCTGCGCCAACTGAGCGACGCGGCTGTTTCCATGCGGGAGAAGAAATACGAGGATGCGACGGCGAAGTTGAGCGAAGCGCTGGACACGAGTTTCGCGCGCATGGAAGCCGGATATGCGATGGCGGAGTTGCTGCGGCAGCAGGAAAGGTTCGATGCGGCGCTGAGCGTTTACAGTGAGATTCTGGAGACTGCCCCGGGCTTCCCGGAAGTGCACGTGAAAGCCAGCTATCTGCTCTACCGGCTGGGAGACGCCGACAATGCGCTGAATGAGGCGAAAGCGGCGCTGGCGGAAAATCCGAACGACGCCGAGGCGCATAAGAATAAGGGGCTGGCGCTGGAAGAGGCGCAGAAGTTCGATGCGGCGATGGCGGAGTACAACGAAGCAATGCGCATCAAGCCGGACTATGCCGCGGTGCGTTACGACCTGGGCAATCTCTACTATCACGCGCACCGCTATGAAGAAGCAATTGTAGAGTACAAGAAGTGCATTGCGATTGATCCGAAGGAGGCGAACGCGCACGCCAACCTGGGCCTTGCATACAAGAACAAGGGCGATGTGGCGGCGGCCATCCCAGAATATCGAGAGGCCAAACGGCTCAAGCCCAACGATCCGGCCATTCGACAGAATCTGGCGTCGGCGCTGATGACTGTATCGCCGGGAGTGGCCATTGTGGAGCTGCGGGAGCTGGAACAGAAGTTCCCGAACTTTGGGATGTGCCACATTTGCCTGGGCCGGGCTTTGGCATGGCAGGGAGATGTGAAGGGGGCCGAGGAGGAGTTTGGCAAGGCGAACGAGGCGGATCCCGCCGATCCCGAGGGTCACCTGGGACTGGGCAGCATTCAAGAGAAGCTGAAGAACTACGATGGGGCGCTGGGAGAATATCGCGCGGCGGAGAAGATCAGCCCCGACGATAGCGAGACGCACCAGGACATAGGAAGACTTCTGTTGGCCAAGAAAGACTTTGCGGGGGCGGTCGAGGAATTGAAGCAGGCAGAAACCCTGGCGCAGACCTCGTGGGAGATCCATGAACTGTACGCGCAGGCCTTGCAGGCCACGGGAAAGAATGATCTGGCGATTGGAGAGTTCAAAGAAGCGATCGCACTCGATGCGACCGAAGCACATGTAATGACGGAGCTGGGGACAGCGCTGGAAAAGAAAGGCGACTGGGTGGGGGCGCTGGAGCAATACCGGAAAGCGGTACTGACGGATGCAGGTGTGAGGATGAAGGCGCAGCCGGGGCAAACTGTTCAGCAATGCGGAGCGGAGTGCAGCCAACAATACACGGCAGCGCAGGGGCGTTTCGCCGATTACCTGGTGTCGTTGAGAGCGGCAGATCGCGGGGCCGAGGCTGGGGAACTGGAGAAGAGAGTTGCGATGCTCGATACGTCAGCCGGGACGGTAGAAAAAGTGCAGGTGGCGCTGAAGGCGGGCGATGAGGCGTTCCAGGCGAGAAAGATTGAAGACGCCGAGAAATCCTACAAAGAGGCAGTTCATCTGGCGGAGGGCTTGCCGCCGGGCGACGAGAATCTGATCGTGGCGCTCGGGCGACTCGGGAATGTTTACGGCATGCGTCAGGACTTCAGCGATGCGGCAGCAACATTCCATCAGCAGTTAGCGCTGGTGGAGAAGACTTTTGGGCCGGGATCGGAACGATCGGTCCTGCCGCTTCAGTTTCTAGGTCGTCTCGCCGCGTCGCAGCAGAACTATAAGGAAGCGGAAAGCTATCTGCTGCGGGCGCTCAACATTGACCTGAAGGCATCCGGAGACAACAATCCCAGAGCGGTGGAGAGCCTGCGAGCGTTGGCGGGGCTTTATGAGACGCAGAGCGATTGGCCGAAGGCGGAAACCTATTTGCTGCGAGCGGTAACGGGCGCGGAGGCGAGCGATGGGATGGTGTTGATCCCGCTCTGGGGTCTGTGCGACATGTACGACCGCTGGGAGAAGCCGGAGAAATCGCAGCCCTGCTGGCACCGAGCGACGGGATTGCTGGAAACGCAATTTGGGCATGATAGTCCGCGGCTGGCCGATTCTCTAACCAACGAGGCGCATGCACTGCGCCAGCTTGGCCGCAAGGCCGAGGCAGAATCGCTGGAGGGGCGGCTGACGCAGATTCGGCGGACGGCGCAGCATTAGAGGGCAGCAGCCCCTTTTTCCCGGCACCCCAGGGCCGTCCCGCGGGACTTGGTTCCTCTTTCTCTGGCTTACCCCGGACTTACGTCCGGGGCTAGAATATGCCGCCGCTTCGCGGCTGCGGTCGAGTAAGGGCAGGGGCTGGCCCACCTTTACCCACCACGAACGAGACTGGCGCAGCCAGGCCACCCCCCAGTAGTCAGAGCCGAAAATCTCATCACGAAGGACGCGAAGTTACACGAAGGAACCCGGTCACGTTTGGCCTACGGAGCCTCTTGGGGAATCTTTCTTCGTACTTGTGGGGGGCTGCGCTGGACACTGAAACTACAGAGACGGAACTACAAGGACGAATCAGTCACAACTTCAGGGGCAAGGAAGGAACGCGTGCAACCCATATTTTGTTTGCGCTGCCGGCGCGAGATTGAGGTTGGGCACAAGTCGGTGGCGGTGTATATGTTTGCCCAGACGGTGGGAGTGAAGCCGCGGCAGAAGTCGTCGGCGCAGAGGATCTGTTTTTGCCCGCAATGCGCGGTGTCGCTGGCCATGGGGCTGCCGCCGGAGGGGGCGCTGAATATGGCGGCGTGGGATATGATCCGCGACGTGGTCAGCGCGGAGCCGTCGCTGAATCAGGCGGCGTGGGAGAATCTGCGGGGGGTGGTGGGGTTGCTGGGGTCGGGAGAGGACGATTCAGAGCGGGCGGGGGCGAGGTTTCGGCGGGCAGGGTGAGCCGGGCTTCGATTCTTGCTGGTGGCTCACGCGCGGCAGTTGACCAGACTGAGATCCTTCGCTCCGCCTGAAGAACGGCTTCGCTCAGGATGACGGCGCGGGCGGGGTGGCGGAGCGCCTCAGGGGCTAAAGCCCCGACAGAAAAGCAATATCTATCGCAGCGCTGAAGCGCTGCGCCACCCAAAATCAGGTCTGAGCAGCGCGGCTGAAGCCGCGCCCTTTCAAGGCAAGATCGCGCGGCTCAAGGCAAGATTACACGGCTAACGCACGACGGCCGAGAAGACTGAGATCCTTCGCTCCGCCTGAAAAACGGCTTCGCTCAGGATGACAACACGGGCGAGGCTTCTGCCGAAGCCGCGCCCTTTCAAATCCGTCTATGGCTTCTGGTCGGCTTCGGGTTTCTTTTTGGCGAGGGAGCGAACGTAGTTGACCAGGTCCCAGTTCTCGTCTTCCTTGACGCGCGGGCCTTCGGGGGGCATGTCCTGGTGGCCGTTCTTGATGATGTAGTAGAGTTCGCCGTCGGTGCGGTCTTTGAGGGTGGCGGGATCGGTGAAATCGGAAATCTTGAGTTTCATGTCGGCGGCGGTCTCACCTTTGCCATCGCCGTCTTTGCCGTGGCACATGGCGCAATCGAGTTTCCACCATTTCAGAGCGCGGGTGATGGATTCGGGTGTGGACTTGACCGGATTGGGAACCTTGGCGGCTTCGACTGGAATCGCCGCGTAGTTAGAGGCCTTTTGCGCGGCGGCGGCGGCCGGTTGTTGTTGCGCTGAGACGGCAACGGCGGAGAGAAAAAGTGCGGGAAGCACCAGTGCGAATCGGGACACAGGAACCTCCTTCTTTTTTGGAAAAGTCATTCTCGAAGAGATTGTAGCACCGCCATTTAGGCTCGGTCGTTACTCTTCGTGGTCGAGCGGCTTTCCGTCGGGACAGCAGGCAGAATCCCCATGCTTCGACAAGCTCAGGGCAGGCTGTCTCGGGCAAAGAGCGCGCAAGAAATGGGGCACCCGGCGCGGTCCGCGTATGATAGAAAAGTTTTCCCGACAAAATCTATGGACAAGACATTTCGTGTGTTTGCCACCAGCGATATTGGAGAGGCGATTGATGTGCTGCGCAAGCGGGGATATGAAGTGGAGGTGTATCCGCATCCAGAGGCGCCGCCGAAGAGTTTGATTCTAGAGAAAGTGAAGTCGGGCATTGACGGGCTGATTACGACCCTGCGCGATCCGATTGACGTCGAGGTGTTTGAGGCGGGCAAAGGCCGGCTGAAAGTGGTGGCGCAGATTGCGGTGGGGTTTGACAACATCAACCGGGCGGATGCGAACCGGTACAAAATTCCGTTCACGCACACCGCCGATGTGCTGACGGAAGCGACGGCGGAGTTCGCATTTTTCATGATGGGGACGCTGGCGCGGAAAATGTGGGCGGCTGAGCACCTGACGCGCGAGAACCAGTGGGGATACTGGCATCCGTACCTGCCGTTTCTGGGAGATGAGGTGACGGGCAAGACGGTGGCGGTGATTGGGACGGGGCGCATCGGGCTGGCGTTCATCAAGAAATGTGTTGGGTTCGATATGAATGTTTTGTGCTACGACCCGGCGTATGAAAATCACGCGTTCGTGAAGACGATTCAGGAGATTCACGACCTGCGGCATGCGCGGGGGCTGGTGAAGGAGAAGGCGTGGATCAAGTACGTGCCGTTTGAAGAGGCGCTGCGGGAGGCGGATTTCGTCAGCGTGCATGTGCCGCTGCTGCGGGCGGGGGAGAGCGCGACGCCGACTTATCATCTATTCAACGAGCAGAACTTGAGTCTGATGAAGGCGACGGCGTATCTGGTGAATACTTCGCGGGGTCCGGTGGTGGACGAGGCGGCGCTGGCGCTGGCGCTGCGGGAAAACTGGATTGCGGGGGCGGCGCTGGATGTGTATGAGCAGGAACCGCTGCCGGCGGACTCTCCGCTGCGCGATCCGGCGATTGCGGACCGCTGCCGGCTGATGCCGCACTTTGCCAGCGCGGCGCGGATCACGCGGCTTTCGACCGATCCCGATAAGGGGATGGCGGGGCGGTGCGCGCAGGGGCTGATTGACGTGCTGGAAGGGAACTACGGCGGGGACGTCACGAAAATGCCTTATGTGGTGAACAAGGAAGCATTTGGGCGGTAATGGCCGAGGTTCCGCGGACTACGCCAGAGGGGGACTTGCGCGTTGACACGAGGCGGGCGAGGGCTTAGCCTTCCGTGGTATGGTCCGGGGTTGCTTGTTGTCAGGGAGCCTGGCCCGAAAAGAGGTAAGGAATGGGTAAGACAGGGCGATTATTGTTGTGTCTGATGTTGCTGGTTCCGGTTGTGTTCGCGATGGACTCCGAGGGCGGGCCGGCGGTGACGCTGGTGCCTGCGCCGAAGGAAGTACAACTGCGCGACGGCGGTTTCCGGGTGGGGCCGCGGACCAGGATTCTTGTGCAATTCGGGCATCAGACCGAGGATCGCATTGCCGCGGAAACGCTGGTGGAACAAGTGGCGGAGCAGTCGGGCCTGAGGCTCAATATTTTAGGCGCGAGAAGCGGCCGCAAGGCGGAAGAGCACGCGATCGTGCTGGCGCGACTCGACGACTCGCGAGTGCGGCGGTTCCTGGCCCGGAAAGGGCTGCGGGCCGACGAGTTGGTGGGAGATCAGGGATATCTGCTGTTCTCCGACAAGTCGCATCTGATCGTTGCGGCCAACAGCGGGCAGGGACTGTTTTATGGAGTGCAGACCTTGCGGCAGTTGCTGCGTCCGGCGGGAAAGGGATTACTATGCCCGGCGGTGGGGATTCGGGACTGGCCGAACCTGGAGAAAAGCGTAACGGAGAAAGACGTGAGCAGTGAATCGGCGCCGGTGATGGTGAAGAATTTCCTAAAGCCGCAGGCGTAGAGGTGGGTTTGGGGTTAAGTTTCAGCCGTCCCTACAGGACGGTTTCTTTTTTTGGTGTCTGGACCCGGCGTTGAAACGCCGGGCTATTGTCGGATGCGCCTCCGGCGCGTTGTTTGGCTAGCGGTGCCCCAATCAGACATGGCTTGCCTTAGGTATCTCAGGGGCTAAAGCCCCGAACTCTATGGCGGGCTCTTGGGCCCGGCTGAAGCCGGGCCCTTCCCGTCCTTGCTCTACCAGACTGCGGATCCTGATTCAAATCCCGGCCATTCAAAAACTTCGGAGTTGGCCAAGTCCCGTGTTTGGGGCGGCTTCGAATCACATAGAATCCAGGCATGTTTTCTGAGAGGACGAACTGGAAGCTGGCGCAGAACCGGCTTACGCAGGCGCTGGCAGAGGTGCGCGCGGCGGGCGGGAAGGTGCTCGATCTGACGGCTTCGAATCCGACGCGGGTGGGGCTGGAGTACGACTCGCGGGCGATTTTGGGGGCGCTGGGGTCGGCTCGGGCGCTGGATTATGATCCGCAGGCGAAGGGGCTGCGCGAGGCGCGGGAGGCGGTGGCCGGTTATTACCGAGACAGGAGTGGTCGTGGCGAGAGAGACGTTGCGAGCAACGTCTCTACGACGGGGTGCGAGGTGGATCCCGAACGAATCGTACTGACTACCAGCACTAGCGAGGGGTATTCGTTTGTTTTTCGTTTGCTGTGCAATGCGGGGGATGAGTTGCTGGTGCCGAAGCCGAGTTATCCGCTGTTTGAGTTTCTGGCGGAGTTGCAGGATGTGAAGCTGGTGCCGTATCCGCTGATTTATGACCATGGCTGGCAGATGGATTTTCCGTCGCTGGAGAAGGCGGTGACGGCGCGGACGCGGGGCGTGGTGGTGGTGCATCCAAATAATCCGACGGGATCTTATGTGAAGGCGGGGGAAGTGGAACTGCTGAATGCGTTTTGCCGGGCGCGGGGGCTGGCTTTGATTGTGGATGAGGTGTTTTTGGATTATGGGCTGGAGGACTCAAGTACGTCGGGGGCTAAAGCCCCGATTCAGGGTGAGCTCGATCGCAGCGCTGAAAGCGCTGCGCCACCCAAAATCTCCTTACCACTCAACGTTTCTTTGCCGCCCAAAGGCGGTGCGGAGGGGTGGGTGGGCAGTTTTGCGGGGAATGGGGAGGTGCTGACGTTTACGCTGAGCGGAGTGTCGAAGATTTCGGGGTTGCCGCAGATGAAAGTGGCGTGGGTGGTGACGAGCGGGCCGCAGAAGTTGGCGGAGGCGGCTATGGGGCGGCTGGAGGTGATTGCCGATACGTATCTTTCGATGAACGCGCCGGTGCAGTGGGCTGTGCCGGTTTTGCTGGAGCAGAGGAAGACGATTCAGCGGCAGTTAATGGAGCGGGTTCGCGCGAATTTAGCGGAGCTCGATCGGCAGCTAGCAGGGCAGAAGACTTGCTCGCGCCTGAGCGTGGAAGGTGGATGGTATGCGGTGTTGCGCGTTCCGGTGACGCGGTCGGATGAGGAGTTGGCGATCGAGTTGGTGCGGGAGAAGTGCGTGCTGGTGCATCCGGGGCATTTTTATGATTTTCCGGGGGATGGGTATTTGGTGTTGAGTTTGATTACGGCGCGGGCGGAGTTTGGGGAGGGGATTGGGAGGGTGCTGGAGAAGGTTGAGTTTGTAGGTAAGTAGTTCGTCCATCCCATGGGAACGGAGGAGGAATGTTCGCTTTCAATTGGGGAGTGTTTTGGGCGATTCTGGCGGCAGCGGTAGTATTTTGTGCGTTCGCCGCGTGCTACAACTTCGTACAGCGAGTCAGGGCAATCCGATTGGTCAGCCAGCCCTTTCCTGAGTCCCCTCGCGCTCAGGCACTCAAAACGGCCAGAGAGAAGCTAGGGCCGGAAGCCACCGTCCAAGAGATCATGGCGGAGGCTGACAGGATGGTGGAGAGCAGCAGTCGGAGTCACAAAAGACCATGAGGTCGCGACCCGCTTGCTGCTTTCAGTATCCCGCAGGGCCAGCGGGCAGAGGGCCATGCGACCTGTTTTTGCGCAGGTCTTTCTCATCGGGCAGCGGCAGAACTGGTCCCAGTGGCGGCGATGATGGCCCTATCCCATCGTCCGGCGGTCTTGATTGCGACCTTCTGATATCTTCGCGTGCTTCGTCCAACGACTTGTACATGGGTGCATCCTCCGGCAGGGCCTGCGGTTTCTCTCAACTCCATCTAATTACACGGGGGGCGTCAGCCGCAAGTAATCATTGTCGATCTCCGAGTCTCACTTCCGTACCAGGAACGGGTTGCTCTCGCGCTCCTCGCCGATGGTGGTCAGTTCGCCGTGGCCGGGGATTACTAGTGTTTCGTCGGGGAGGGCCAGGACTGTGTCGTGCAGGGAGCGCAGGATTTTTTGCGTGGAGCCGCCGGGGAGGTCGGTGCGGCCGATGGAGCCGGCGAAGAGAGTGTCTCCGGCGATGAGCTTCTTTTCCGGCTCGAAGTAGAGGCAGATGCTGCCTTCGGTGTGGCCGGGGGTGTGAAGGATCTGGGCGGTGTGGGATCCGGCGGCGATGGTTTCTCCAGTGGTGACGCTGCGGTCAATTTCGACTTTGCCGGGCGCGGGCATGCCAACCCACGCGGCTTGCACGTCGAGCATTTTGAGCAGGGCGTAGTCGTTCTGGTTGAGGAGGATGGGTGCGCCGGTGGCGGCGCGGAGTTTCATGGCTCCGCCGACGTGGTCAATGTGGGCGTGGGTGATGACGATCTGCTTGACCTGGAGATTGTGTTTGCGGATGAGGGCCTGGATGTCTGCGATGTCGTCGCCGGGGTCAATGACCATGGCTTCGCGGGTGGTTTCGTCGCCGATGATGGAGCAGTTGCATTGCAGGGGGCCGACGGGAAGGATTTCGTGGATCATGGGGATATTGTAGCGAGTTGCGAGTTGCGAGTACCGAGTACCGAGTACGAAGTCCTCAGCGGCTGAAGCCGCTACTGGGAAAGGGCCGTTATCGCAGCGCTGAAGCGCTGCGCCACCCAAATTTCTGGGTCCTCGGCAAAAATCCCCACCCTGTCGCAAAGAACGCGACAAGGGTGGGGCACCCGGCCGCTTTGGCAGAAACCCAGGTCCCACGCATCGCTCGGGATGACATGCCTCGCCGACTTTCACGCACCGCGGCATGGCGCGCGGCACTTGCCGCGGGGGTGGGGTTGGGTACACAATACGGGCCGTGCTTGGGGAGGGTTTGTGGCAGCGAAATACCGGCAGCATGGGTATCAGGACCGCGATCGAGAGCCGCGGAATGAACGGCAGGGGAATGAGCAGCCGCGGAAAGCGCCCGAGGAGCGCAAGAGTGGTCCGCCGAAGTGGGACCACGCGCTGGGACCGAAGCCGGTGAATCTGCCGGGGACGCGGACCGTGTCGCGGTGCGCGCAGTGCGGGACGGTGCTGCAGGGAATGGCTTCGGATGGGAAGTGTCCGAAGTGCGGGTTCGAGCTGCATTCCTGCAGGCAGTGCATGTATTTCGATCCGGGGAGCCGGTTTGAGTGCATGCAGCCGGTCAAAGAGCGGATCGCGAAGAAGGATGAACGGAACGAGTGCGCGTCGTATGAGATGCGCGTGACGCGGGAGAAAGAAACTTCGACGCCGGCCAGCCAGCGGCCGAATGATGCGCGGGCGGCGTTTGAGGATCTGTTCAAGAAGTAGGGAAAGAGCATAGCCACAGAGGGCACTGAGGTTCACGGAGGCAGGGCGAGCGGAGCTTCGCTCCGCCGGACAGCCGAGGGCGGCTGTCCCCACATGAGTTTTTCCCATGCTCGCTTTCTGCCTACGGTTTCTGAGTTGGCCTGAGAAGGATCTCACTGACAAATGATTGCGGGGCTTGCGTCGTCAGCATGGCGACGGCGTGGGCGATGTCGTCTGGCTGGAGCATTTTGCTGGGATCTTTTCCGGCGTGTGGGCTGAGCTCGGTTTCGGTGGAGCCGGGGCAGATCACGGAGACGCGGAGGTTGTGAACGCGCAGCTCTTCGGCCACGGAATAGGTGAGGCCGTTGAGTCCCCACTTGGAGGCGGCGTAGGCAGCGCCGTTGGGGAGGGCGTTTTTTCCGGCTAACGAGGAGATGTTGATGATGTGTCCGGAGCGGGCGCGGATCATCAGCGGGGCGAAGGCGCGAATGGCGAAGAAGACGCCGCGCAGGTTGGTGTTGAGGATGCGGTCCCAGGCATCGGGTGCAAGTTGGTGAAGGGGGCTGCTAAAGCCTCCAACGCCGGCATTGTTGACCAGAATGTCGAGGCGTCCGAAGGTGCTGTCCACGCGGGCGGCGGCGTATTCGAACTGGTGCAGGACAGTGACGTCGCAGGGAATGACGTCGGTTTTTCCGCCGGCATCGAGGATAGTGCGCGCGGTGGCGTCGAGCGCGGATGGAGTGCGGCCGCAGAGGACGGCGGTAGCGCCCATGGTGGCCAGCTTGCGGGCGATGGCGGCGCCGATGCCGCGTCCGGCTCCGGTGATGACGGCGACTTGCCCGGCGAGAGTTTGTGCGGTGTCCATAACAGCAGGGTCTCCCGCGTCCGCGGTGGATGGCGGACCGGCAGGTGGAGAATATCCGCCAAGTCCGCTGGACGCATCTTAACAATCAAGCATCTTAACAATAAAATGGAGGACGAATGGGAAGTCGCTTGCCTTCGGAAGAAGAGGTACTTATAATCCGGCCAACCGGGAATAGGGTCTGCCGCCGAGGCGTTGGAGCAGGTCACCCCTTGTCCCCGGGGCCCCTGCCAGGAAGCCCGGTATTCCCGAGCAGGACCCGAACGCAAAGCGGTCCCGGCGGAATGCGGTTGCTGCTGAAGTTGAGAAAAAACGTTTCCCAATAAAGAGAGCTATTTCCCGAAATGTCCAAGGAGCCATTCTGATGAAAAAGATTCTGCTTGCGGTTGTGCTTGGGATTGCTGTAGGAGCGGGGGCACAGAGTGCGCAGCCAGCACAAGGACAACCGGCCACGCCGCCGACCTCGAGCGTGAACCCGCCAACGGGGAGTGTGAACCCGCCAACGGGGAGCGTGAACCCGCCAACGGGTCAGACTACGCAGACGCCGGCTGCGGCGCCAGCTGCGGCGCCGGTGATCAAGGATCCTGCGGAGTACAACGCGTATGTGGCCGCCATCGGCCAGAAAGATGCGGCCGCGAAGATCAGCGGCCTGGAAGCGTTCGTCACGCAGTATCCCAACAGCGTCATGAAGAACCAGGCGCTGGAAATCCTGATGGGCACCTACCAGCAGAGCAACAACGTGAAGAAGACGATGGAAACCGCCGCCAAGCTGTTGGCGGCCGATCCATGCAATGTGCGCGGCCTGGCGCTGCTGACCTATTTTGACCGAGTGCTGGCGCAGGGCGGAGATCCTAATGCGAAGCAATTGTCCGGCGATGCCGGGAAGTATGGGCAGCAGGGGCTGGACTGCGCGCCGAAGTTTGTGAAACCCGAGGGAACCACAGATGCCGACTTCCAGAAACTGAAGGACCAGACGAAGGGAATCTTCAGCGCGGGGGTAGGGTGGGCTGCGCTGCAGGATAAGGACTATCCGAAGGCCATCCAATTTCTGAAGGCGGCGGTGGACGGGAACCCGCCGGACTCTCAAAAAGACTTCTTCCTGGTGTATCCGCTGGCATTGGCGTATCTGACGCCAGTTGATGCGAAAACGCCACTCGACCCCGCCAATAACGTCAACGGCATTTGGTATGCAGCGCGGGCCGCGGCGTTGGCTCCGCCGCAGGCGGAGGCGGGAGTAGAGAAGTACGCTCGTTCGCAGTACGTGAAGTTCCACGCCGGCGACGACGGCTGGGCGGAAGTGCTGGCGGCGGCCAAGGCCAACGGCGCGCAGGTTGCCATCAAGCCGGCGCCCACACCGGCGGAGCAGGCGCATGCCATGGTGCTGGCAACCACGCCAGACAAGATGGACTTCGCGCAGTGGCAGTTCGTATTTACCAACGGCGCGCAGGTGGATCAAGATACGGTCTGGAATACGATCAAGGGCAAGGCGGTGCAGATGAACGGCACCATCATCAGCACGACACCGACCGAGTTCTCCATCGCCGGCAGTTCCGACGACATTGAGGCGAAGAAGGCGGACATTACGCTGAAGTTCGAAGACAAGGTTCCGGCCAAGATGATTCCGAAAGACGGAGCCAGCTTCGACTTCCAGGGCGAACCGGCGTCGTATACGCCGAACCCGTTCATGATGGTCATGGAGAAGGGACGATTGCTGAACGCCAAGCCGGCCGCGCCTGCGGCGCACAAGCCGCCCGTGCATCACAAGCCCGCAGCAAACTGAGGTCGTCAGGAACGTACGACAAGAAGAGGCAGCCCGCGAGGGCTGCCTTCTTGCGTTTGGCGCGTTGATGCGGCTGTTTAGGTGGAAACGCCCTTCGAGGTCTCAAGCCACTTGGCCGGCAGGGATCCTTCGACTGCGAGGATGCTTCCGCTTCACGGAAGCATCCTCTCGCTCAGGATGACAGAGGGAGAGATTTGATCTAGCGGACGATTTTCTTTTCCAGGGCGACTTGGCGGGTGCTGCGAGGCGGGCGCTTGACGCCGTCGCGGAGCTGGCGGACGTCAATCTTCAGTTCGGTGATGGTGCGGCTGAGGGTGTTGCGGTGCATGCCCAGTTCGCGGGCGGCGCGGCACTGGTTGCCCTTGTTTTCCTGGAGGACGGTGAGGATGAAGCGCTTCTTGAACTCGCGTACGCCCTCGGAGTAGAGGATGTTGCTTTTGTACATCTGCAGGACGAGTGCTTCCAGTTGATCTTTCACGATGAGTCTCTTTCGCTGTATGAATTGTTACTGCGCCGCGCCTATTTTGGAGCAGTCGCCGGGGCGCCAGTCACTTTCTGCGGAGTGTGATGGAGCAGGTCGAGACCCTGATAGAAGCGGGCGCGCAGTTCGGAAGGCGCCAGCCAGATGGCGGCGCGGCCCGCCACCAGGAAGTAAGGCGCTAATTGCGAATCGGCCAGAAGCTTCGAAGTGGGCGCGAACGCCGTCATACCCATCAGAATCACTGCCACCATCAACCCGCCCTTCAGCAGCCCCAACAACGCGCCGAGGAAACGGTCCAACCCGCTGAGTCCGGCTTCCTTCATCAGCCAGCGTGCGATCCTGGCGGCGATGCCGAACAGGATCAGGACGGTAAAAAAGATGACGAGAAAACTGACAATCTCAGCGAACCACGAATTCTTCAAATACGATTCCAACCACTGCGCCACAGTGCGGTACTGCCACGCAGCCACGAGATAACCGACCACCAGTCCGGCTATGGTGAGCGCCTCGGAAAAGAAGCCCTGCATGGCCGCGGTGACCACGTTCACGAACACCAACGCACAGATCATCCAATCCGCCGGGGTCATGCACCGCTCCTGCGGACAGGAATAGTACCAGACTGCAGGTCAGACATCCAACTTGTGCCCCGTAAGCTGGAAATAAGCCTCGAGATACTTCTCGCTGGTGCGACGAGCCACGTCCGCGGGAAGCGCGGGCGCGGGCGGTTGTTTATTCCAGTGAATCTGCTCGAGGTAATCGCGAACGTACTGCTTGTCGTACGATTCCTGCGCCCGTCCCGGAGCGTACTTGGCGGCGGGCCAGAAGCGGGAAGAATCCGGGGTAAGGACTTCATCCGCCAGCGTGATGCCCTTGGCGGTGCGTCCAAACTCAAACTTGGTGTCGGCGATGATGATGCCGCGCTGGCGGGCATAGGCAGCGGCTTTCTTGTAGACGCGCAGGGTGAGGTCGCGCAGGTGACTGGCGGTTTCAACACCCACGATTTCGCACATGGCATCGAAGGAAATGTTCTCGTCGTGTCCGCTCACAGCTTTGGTAGCCGGCGTGAAGATGGGCTCGGGCAAAGCGTCGGACTCCCGCAGGCCCGCGTGAAGCTCGATGCCGCAGACTTTGCCCGTGGCCTTGTATTCCTTCCAGGCTGAGCCGGAAATGCAGCCGCGGACGACGCACTCGACGGGGAACATCTCAGCGCGCTGCACCAGCATGGAGCGCCCGCGCAGTTGGTCGGCGTATTTGCGGACGGCCGGAGGGTACTGGGCGACATCGGCGGTGATCAGGTGGTTGGGGACGATGTCGGCCAGGAAATCGAACCAGAAGAGTGAAATCTGGCTGAGCACGCGGCCCTTGTTGGGGATGCCGGTGGCCAGAATGTAGTCGAAGGCCGAGATGCGGTCGGTGGCGACGAACAGCAGTTGCTGGTCGTTGACGATGTAGACGTCCCGGACCTTCCCGCTGGCGTGGAGGCGGAGGTCGGGGAAGTTGGTCTGTAAGAGGACGGAATCGAGAAGCTCAGGACTCATGATGAAAATTTTAGCGGTTAAAGAGCGAGGCGTATTCTAGCTGGCCAGAAAAATTTGTCAACGATCCTGATCACGGGGCACGGAGAGGGCTCGATGGCCGTTGAATGGAAAGACATTGACAGCCGGAGGAGCGGCCGGAAATGCCCACCGGACGCGGGTTAGGGCGGGTGCGGGCTGTGGAAAAGCTGAGGATGGAGGTGGATAACGGGGCAGCGGGACTATTTCTCGCGCTTAGGTTTGGCCCCTGCCGTTCTGGATCCTTTGCTGACCGAGCGACCTACTCCCTGGTCGCTGGCAAAGTCTCCGCGGTCGGCTTCTGCCAGAGCATTCTCGATTTCCGCGATTTGCCAATCGTTAAGCGACTGGTCCGCCTGAGGAGTTCTCATGCCGGGGCCCCGAAGCGCACCGAGACCAGTTTCGATACGCCGGGCTCCTGCATGGTCACGCCATACAGCACTGGCGCGATGCTCATGGTTTTCTTGCTGTGGGTGATGAGCACGAACTGGGTCTGGACGCTCATTTCGCGGACGAGATCGGTGAAGCGGCCGATGTTGGCTTCATCGAGCGGGGCATCCACTTCGTCGAGGATGCAGAACGGGCTGGGCGCGTACTGGAAGATGCCGACCAGCAGCGACAGTGCGGTCAGCGCTTTTTCTCCGCCGGAGAGCAGCAGCACGTTTTGCAGGCGCTTGCCGGGAGGCGAGGCGACCACGTCAATGCCGCTCTCGGCGCTGTTTTCTTCGTCGGTCAACTTCATGAAAGCGTGGCCGCCGCCGAACAGCTTCTTGAAAGCGGCCTGGAAGTTTTCATTGATCCTGGCGAAAGCTTCCTCGAACTTCTGCCGCGAGAGCAGGTCTATTTCGCGGATGGTGGCGGTGGTGTTCTCGATGGAGGCGATCAGGTCTTTGCGCTGAGTATCGAGGAAGGCGTGGCGCTCGGCCGATTCCTTGTACTCTTCGAGGGCCATCATGTTGACCGGGCCCATGGCTTCGAGTTTGGCGCGCATGTCGCGGTAGAGTTGATCTTCGGCGGCGAGTTCGTCGCCGGTGACGGGGGCCAAGGTGGTATCGGCCATGAGAGCGGCGCGCTCGATGGCGAGTTCGTTGAGGCAGGTCTCGGACATGTACTGGGCGTCGGACTGGAGCTTGGCAGCGGCAGCGGACAATTCGCCGCGGCGGTCGCGAGCCTGATCGAGCAGCAGGCGGCTGTGACGCAGGAGTTCGTCCACTTCGGTGAGGCGGGCGCGGACCTGCTCGGTTTCGAACTGCAGCAGGCCTTCGCGAGCCTGTGCGGCGTTGCGTTCGGCCTCGAGGTCGGCGGCGTGCTGCTGGAGTTGCTCGTTTTCCGTTTCCCGCTGCAGTTTCTCGGCGGCGGCGGCCTCGATTTGTGAAGCCAGAGTGTGGACGCGGTCGTCCATCTCGGCAAAGAGAGACTCGATGCGCTGCAGGACGGCGGCGGCCGAGCGATGGCGTTCTTCCAGCGTGGCGACGCGAGCGGCGTGCTGGGAAGTGGTCTGGACCGAGTCTTCGCGGCGCTGCCGGAGTTGGGTGAGCGACTCCTGAGCAGCGGCAATTTGCTGTTCCAGATGGATGCGCCGCTGTTCCACTACAGCGATTTCGGAGTGGCGGGCGCCCACGAGTTTCTCCTGCTCGGCGCGTTCGGCGGCCAGACGCTGCAGTTCGAGTTGCGCGACACTGAGGCGTTCGCCGACGCGGGTCATCTCCGAATCAAGCTGCTGCAGCAGGTGGCTGGAAGTCATGGCCTGATGCTCGGCCTCGCGCTTTTCGACTTCGAGGCGATCGAGCAGGGAAGACAGCTCCTTGATTTCACAGCTCAGGGTGAGAACGCGGGTCTCCTGATCGCGCAGGGCGCGCTCCAGATCGTCGAGCTGGCGGAGGACTTCGCGCAGATCGCGCTTCATGGAAAGCGGGCCTTCGGCGCGCTGTTTGCCACCGGTAACGGTCACGTTGTGGAAGCATTCGCCGGCTTGCGAGAGGAAGAATGCATCGGGATTTTCGAGAGCGAGGCCGCGAGCGACGTTGGCTTCCGGAACGATGTAGCCATCACGGAGCTTGGGCAAAATCACTTCCAGGGACTTGCCAAAGCCGTTGAGCACACGAATGGTGTGCTTGAGGGGAACGATCTGGGCCGCAGGCGGAGCGCAGTGCGCGGCCTCGTCGAGGATGAAGGAGAACTTGGCCTGCGCGTCCTCGGGATGAACCAGGAAGGTGGCGCGGCCGTCCACATCGGTGCGCAACATGCGCAGGCCTTCGTCGGCGGCGTCCCAGGATTTGACCACAATGTAGTTCAGCTCATCGCGCAGAAAATCTTCGACCACACGCTCGAAGCGGGGCTCGACTTCGAGAAAGTCGGCGAGCACCCCGACAGGGGCCAGGCCTCCGTGCATCACGCCGGACTGGAAGAGGCGGCGGACGGATTCGGTGGAGTAGCCGTGCTCGGCGATAACGGCTTCGAGCGATCCCTTCTTGCCGAGCGCAGTGGCGAATTCGGCGCGGAGAATGTCGAGGCTGGTCTTGGAGCGCGTTTCCTCCAGCTTCTTTGATTCGATCAGGCCGCGGAGTTGGCTGATTTCCTGGGTGATGCCGGCGACGCGCTGGCTGACGGTTTCGAACTCGAGAGCGAACTGGCCGCGCTGGCCGCCGAAGGCTTCGACCTGCACGCTGGCGTTGGAGATTTCGGCTTCGAGGCGGCGGGATTCGCGGTCCACTCCGGAGAGACGCTCTTCGGCCTGCGCGAGCTGGTTGCGGAGACGCGATGCCGACGAGACCGTGTCGAAGAGGGCTACGCGAGATTCTTCCTGCTGGCGTTCGGTCTCCGCGAGATTGGCGGAGGCCGCGGCGGCTTCCTGCTGGCAGAGAGTCAGATCGCTTTGCGCTGCGGCCAAGTCTGCCGCGGCGGATTCGAGGATCTGCCGGTTGGTTTCGCGTTCGGCTTCGAGCGAGGCGAGGCGATGGCGGGCTTGTGCCAGTTCGGCTTCGGACGATGCCGAGCGGACCAGCAGTTCAGCACAGCGCTCTTCATTGTGCCGGCGGCGGGCGTGGGCGCGGTCCATCTCGAGCGCAATCTGGCTGATGCGATCGCGGTTCTCGCGCAGTTCGGAGTCAATGGCGTAGCCGCGCTGGGTGCGCTCGGCGTGCTCGGACTCGAGCTGCTGCACGGCTTCGGTGCGGTGCTGCATTTCCTCGGCGAGAGCATTGAGCTGGGAATCTATTTCGGCGCTTTCGAGTTCGATGGCGGCGAACTTACTGGCCAGAACGACGCGCAGCTTGGCGCGCATTTCCTCGCGCAGGCGGGCGTAACGTTCGGCTTTGGAAGCCTGGCGCTTGAGCGAATTCATCTGGCGCGTGACTTCGTCGAAAATATCGTTGATGCGGGCCAAGTTCAGCTTGGCATCTTCGAGGCGGGCTTCGGCGAGGCGCTTCTTGGTTTTGAACTTGGTGATGCCGGCTGCTTCTTCGAGAATCGCGCGGCGGTCGGTGGGACGGCTGCTGAGAATCTGGCCAATGCGTCCCTGCTCGATGAGTGCGTAGGACTCGGGGCCCAGGCCGGTGCCCATGAACAGTTCCTGAATGTCGCGCAGGCGGCAGAGTTTGCCGTTGAGCAGGTATTCGCTGTCGCCGGAGCGGAACAGGCGGCGGGTGACGTGAATCTCGCCGTGGTGGAATTGCTGCTGATTGAACTTGCGGCGGCGGATTTTGAGGACTACGTGACCAGCGAGGGTTCCGAGGGCGGCCGCGGTTGGGGGCGCGATGACGTTGTGCGCGGGCAGGGCGAAGATAGGTTCGTCGTCGGGGAAGGCAACGGCGAGGGTGTTCAGTTTGGAGCGGGGAACTTCGACTTCTTCCATCCTGCCGGGCTGGGCGTCTTCGACGGCGCGCTCGGTGTCGTCGGCGGCGCGGGCGCGGATAGCGGCCTCGTCCCAGTCGTCGGTGATGTGGGCTTCGTCAACGTCAGAATCCCCGCCCTGTCCCGCCAAAGAGCGGCGGGACAAGGACGGGGCACCCGTTTCTTTTTCCAGACCCGGTTCTGAGCCCGGCATGTCGTTTTGAATCTCGATTTCTGTGGGGTTGTTGGCGTCGGGTCCGGCGTAGGCGTCGGGGTCAATCAGCGTGAGCGAGACTTCGGCCATGCCGGTGGGCTTGCGGTCGCGCGTGCCGGCGAAGATGACGTCTTCCATGCGCGAGCC
>DATFNP010000012.1:0-37393 GCA_035266345.1 Candidatus Sulfotelmatobacter sp. | reverse complement strand
GCTGCTCCCCCGGCCCCGTCTCCGGGGCCAGCCCAGTCTCCGAGTACAGCCCACGCACCGGCTACTACTCCCGCGCGCAATTCCGTCACATTTGATGGCTTGGTGGATGCGGCCATCCGGCAGGAACGGCGCCTGACCGATTTGATGCGCTACTTCAAGCCGATCGTCGAGACCTACATGCAGGAGGAAGGGGCCGACTCCGGCCACCAGACTTCTCCCAAGGGCGACGACTATTTCTTAAGCCGTCTGGACCTGACTGGCAAGACTCCGGTCAGCCGGGAATTTGCGCCTCCGGAGCGCTCCAAGGAGGGTGGGGAGAAAAAATTGCCCGAGAGTCCGCAGGCTTTGGCCGAGGTTTTTGCGCAGGCGGTGTTCCCCGATCTGGACCACTTCGACCGGCCAAACTACACGTTCGAATTTGTGCGCTGGGAAATTCTTGGGGAAGTTCGCTGCGCTGTGATAGATGTCCGGCCCCTCGCGAATGCGCAGAACCGCGGATTCGCCGGCCGAATCTGGGTGGAGGATCAGGACTTCAACATTGTTCGCTTCAACGGAGCCTACACCGCGAAAGCTTTTTCCAAACACCCGTTTCACTTCGACAGTTGGCGGCTGAACACCCTGAGCATCACGTGGATGCCCGCCTATGTGTACACCGAGGAATCGGACCCGCGTGATCCCTCCGGGAGGCGTCTCTGGTTTAAGGCTCAAACTCGCATCTGGGGCTACGACCTGGAAAACGCCGGGGAACACCGGGAGTTTGCCAAACCTCTCACCGACACACCGGCGTGGATTGATCCCAGCCGGCACGAAGCTTCGCAGGACCTGAGCCCGGAGTTCACGGTGGGAAAAACAACGTACACGGCGGAGGAGGAGGTGGTCGAGCGGTTGCAGGTTGCCGGACTCATGGCGGCAGACGGAGAAGTGGACCGCATCCTAGAGACCGTCGCCAACAATCTGCTGATTACCAACAATCTCGATCTGGCCGGGGTGCGCTGCCGCGTGCTGCTCACCACGCCACTGGAGTCGTTCGTGGTGGGTCGAACGATTGTTCTAAGCCGCGGACTTCTCGACGTAACACCCGATGAGGCGACGCTAGCCGCCGTGCTGGCGCACGAATTGGGTCACATCGTTTTAGGTCAGTCGCTGGCCGCGCAATACCTGGCGGAGTTCAACTTGCCGTTCTCGGATCTGGAAATCTTTGCCAAGTTTAATTTCCGCTTCGATCCCGCGCAGGAAGCCGCCGCGGACAAAAAGGGGCTCGAACTGATTGCAAATTCGCCCTACAAAGACCAGATCGCGAACATGGCACTGTTCCTGAAGGCGGTGGAACTGCGCTCGCCGCAATTGCCGAACCTGCTGCACGGGCGATTCAGCAACGATTTCGCCAGCAGTCACCTGGTGGGCATGCAGGCGCTGGCCAACGCCTCCAAGCACGTGCAAACCAATCGGCCGGATCAGATTGCCGCCTTGCCCTTAGGCTCGCGCATAAAGTTGGATCCCTGGGCGGACCAGATCGAGATGGTCAAGACCGCACCGCTACGGCCGCCAGCGGCATTCGAGAAGATGCCGTTCGAAGTGGCCCCGTTCTTCCCGTACCTCAAGCGGCTGGACGACTCTGAAAACCCTCAGGGCGGAGTAAAGCCGTAACTATTGATTCTGAGCCGGCAGTTGGTTGGGCACGACCCGCATGCCGGCGGAGTCGAAGACCAGGGTCTTTACTTCACCTTCGGCGCCCGCGGCAGGGATTTCCTGGCTGTTGAAGAGAAAGCTGACACCGGCGGCGTTGCCGATTCTGACCACAATTTCGCGGCTGGCGCGGATGGATGCGTGAGCGGGGGCGATCAGCATTTCCTGAGTGGCGGTCTGGCCGTCGGCAGTGGCGGAGATCCAGGACGTTTCCGACGCGCGGATGACCAGCGTCAGAAGCGCCGAGGAAGGTTTAGGACTCACCGCGGCAGGCCGAGAGGCAGCGGCGGCATCTTTTTCTTCCAGGTTGTTGTCCGCAACGACAGGACTACCTGGGGAGGGTCTTGCCGGCGGCAAAGCCTGGGAAAGAGCAGTGTGGGTACCCGTGTTCGATGGAGGGGTCACAGCGGGCGACCCCTGTGACGCGGGAGCAGGGGCGGCCGGCGCAGATCCGGCTGGCGCAGATGCGGGCGCGGACGACATGGCGGGGGCAACTGCGGCGGCGGTGGGTGCGGGCGCGGTGCTGGCGCTGCGCGAGTGGTTTCGCCACCAGAAAGCTCCCAGAGCGAGAACCAGGACGGCGGCGGCGACGAATCCCCTCGTGATGCCCGCTCCGCGCTTTTCGACATAATCCTTGCGCGGAGGACGAACATGCTCGGCCCGCGGGAGCTGCAGTTCGGGGAGTTCCTCGGCCGGGGCCTGAGATTTCTGACTCGTCTTGAGCGGCACAACCGGCAGACGCTTTTCAGGTGGGGCAGGCCGGGCCGGCTCGTACAACGCGGCCTGGGCGTCCACCTGCGCCTGGCGCAGGCAGGCCAGGTATTCGGTTACGGCCTCTTCGTCGTTGAGTCCAAGGTGCTTGGCATAGGCGCGGATGAATCCTTTGTTGAAGACTCCGCCGGGGAGCTGGTCGAAATGCTCCTGTTCGATGGCCTGGAGCATCCGCGAGCCGATCTTGGTGACGTTGGAGACGTCATCGAGCGAGATGCCCTTGGCTTCGCGCGCCTTGCGGAATTTGTCGCCGAAATCGCCCACCGGAGACCTGCCGGGGCGAAGCAGGGTTCGCCCGTGACGGGATCATCATAGGACAAGGCGAGTGCGGGCGCCACCGCCAAGGGTGGCGGAGCATGCTCCGGTTCCCCGTGCCTCGGAAGCAAAGCGTCGAGCTTCGCTCGACCGGACAGCCTCTTCGACTTCGCTCAGGGCGAGCTTGGGGCGGCTCCCCGCGCGAGTGTTTTCGACCCCTGCGAAGCGATTGACGGCGTTGGCTTTACGGGTTCCCATTACCAACGTTCATTGCCCCTCGATAAACCCGATGAATATAATTTTCGCTAACCACCACTCCGTCCCAACGAGGAAGAACGGAAATTCTGCATGCCTGAGGCCGGCACTCAATTGACGCGCCAGAGTCAGGAACTGAGGATTTTTCACGACGTGGCCAAGGCGCTCACGTCGTCGCTGGACCTCGACTCGATTCTGCAGACCATCATGGAAAAGATGGCGGAATATTTCCGTCCGGACACGTGGTCGCTGCTGATGGTGGACGAGGAGCATGACGAACTGTACTTTGCCATTGCGGTTGGGGACAAAGCGGAAGTTCTGAAGAATGTGCGGCTAAAAATGGGCGAAGGCATTGCGGGATGGGTGGCGAAGAACGGGGAAGCGCGCGTTGTGCCCGATGTGAAGACCGACCCGTTCTTTGCCAGCCGCGTGGACGAAGCCACCAAGTGGGAAACGCAATCGGTGATTTGCGTGCCGTTGCGCTCGAAGTTGCGGGTGCTGGGGGTGATCCAGCTGGTGAATGTGGATATGTCGCAATTCACGCAGCCGGAGCTGTTCTTCCTGCAATCGCTGTGCGACTACGCGGCCATTGCCATCGAGAACGCGCGCTGGGTGGAAAAGATCCAGGAACTGACGATCACTGACGACTGCACGGGACTGTACAACGCGCGGCATCTCTACAAGACGCTGGAGACGGAGGTGTACCGCTCGTCGCGGTTCGGCTACGAGTTCAGTGTGCTGTTCATTGACCTGGATTATTTCAAGGCGGTGAACGACACGTACGGGCACCTGATCGGGAGCAAGCTGCTGGCGGAGATCGGATACCTGATCAAAGGGCAATTGCGGCTGATTGATTTTGCCTTCCGCTACGGAGGCGACGAGTTTGTGGTGCTGCTGCCGCAGACCAGCAAGGATTCGGCGCTGGTCGTGGCCAAGCGTTTGCGTGATGCCCTGCGGGCCAGCAGCTTTTGCCGCGAAGAAGAACTGAATCTAAACGTCCGGGCCTCAATCGGGCTGGCCACCTATCCTCACGACGCGCGCACCGCACATGATGTGATCCGGCAGGCCGACGGAATGATGTACATGGTGAAGAACTCGACTCGCGACAACATTGGCGTGGCGCAGCGGGGAGTGTTGAAGTAAGCGGGATTGTGGGATTGCGCGGTTCGCGGATTGAATAATTGTTTAATTGAGTAATTGTGTAATTAGAAAACCGAGAAGCCGCAGGAGCCCACCACTGTCAATTTCCCAATTCCTCAATTACACAGTTACTCAATTTTCTCTCAGGGCTGGTTGGCCTTCGGCTTTGCGTCTTGCGTGGGCTTAATCTCCGGCTTCCAGGGGTTGGCGTTGGCGGGGGCTTTGGGGTTGAGGCCGAAATCCCAGACGTAGAGGTTCATGCCTTCTTTGGGCGACAGTTCGACCAGCGCGTATTCTCCGGGCGCAAGGCTTTCGGTGGGTGTGACCTTGAGCCAGCCTCCGCTGACTTTGGTGATGGTGGTCTTGACGTAGTGCTGCTCCTGGCTGATCTTGCCGGTGGCCGAGCGCTTCACGTCGCCCACGATGCGCTTGTTGCCTTTGACTTCGACGTGCACGATGCGGAAGCGGTCAAAGGGCACGGTGGGTTGCTGGGGCTGTTGCGGCTGCTGCGGTTGCTGCGGCTTGGACGGTTCGGCGCGAGGGGCGTCCAAGGCGATGTGCGAGCCCTGCGGTTCCTGCGGCTGATCGGGACTGTCCTCGAGGTTGAGGTAGAGAGAGGGCACGTCCGCGTGGGCCTGCACGGGGGCGTGGGAGCCTTCGAGTTCGATGGTCTGCTTGATACCGGCCACGGGGTTGATGGCCCCGCGGAAGATGTTGCCCTTGGTGTTGCGGTTGATATCGCCGGCGGTCTGCTGGATCTCAACCAGTTGCGGCTCGCCCTGAAAGCTGTCGAGGAGAAAGACGCCGGAATCCTCGGGCAGGCGCAGTCCGGGAGCGACTTGGGGACGCGCGAGTTCCTCTTGAGCGCGCTCGTTCTCGAGTTCCTTATCCAGTTGTACGGCCTCGGGAACCGATGCGCCGGCGGCGCGGTCTTTTTCATACTTCTCGGTCGCCGGCCAGTCCACCAGCGAGGCAGGCATTTCCTCCCACTCGTCGCGCTCGGAGCTCAGGTAGCGGACGCGGTCGCCTTTGATTTCATATTTCGCGACCATCTGGTAAGAGCCGTCTTTGAGAATGAGACGGCGGGAAAGATCCTGAGCCGAAGAGGGCAACAGAGCCAGCAGCAGCGCGAGGAGGCAAGAGAAGACCAGCAGCGCAGCAGGAGCGAACGTGCTTTTTCTGCTCCTTTTTCTCCTCATGAGTTCCATTGTACGACGTAAGCAGGCGACGGAAAGTGCCCCGACGGGACCTGTGGTTGTAGTATTCTGTTGCCGCGAAAGCTACCGCTCAAACCATGAAACGCAAGCTGACCTTATCCGTCGGGCTGTCTGCCATTTTCTGCGCGGCCGCGCTGGGCCAGGCCGGTCCTTCGCCGTCCGCGGCTCCCGCCAACGCGCCGTATTCGGTGCAGGGACAGGCGGCGCCGTCGAGTGCTCCGGTGTCCTACGCGTCGGTGACGGAGTTGAACGGGATCCTGGCGCAACTGGAAGCGACCTCGAAGAACACGCAGGCCGATCTGGTGAAACTGCGCGTGGAGCGCTGGAAGACGGATAGCGCCTACAAGAAGCAGGCCCTGGCCAATGCGGATTCGATTCAGCGCAATCTGCAGGGCGCGCTGCCCGAGATCATGGCGCAGTTGCGCGCCGCGCCCGAAGATGTGCCCGCGAGCTTCAAGCTGTACCGCAACCTGGACGCGCTCTACGACGTGCTGGGCAGCGTGGTGGAGTCGGCTGGGGCGTTCGGGTCCAAGGATGATTTTCAGTCGCTGTCGAATGATTTGAACAGCTTTGAGGGCACGCGCAAGCAGATGGCGGCGCGAATTGAGGGCCTGTCGGCGGCGAAAGAGGCGGAGATCGCGCGGCTGCACGTGGAATTGAAAGCGGCGCAGGCGGCGATTCCGTCGTCGCCTCCGAAGAAAGTTATCGTGGATGACAACGAACCGGCGAAAAAGCCGGCCGTGAAGAAGACTCCTGCGGCAAAGCCCAAGACCACAACCCCGGCGACCGCGAAGCCTCCAGCGGGGCAGACGCCCGCGCCGGCGCAGCAGCCAGCAGGGACGGCCCCCAAGCCGCAATAGGTCAGGGTCAGGGGCTAGGCGAATTGCTGGCTCCTGATCCCTGACTCCCTGACTCCCGAATCTGTTACCCTTCCCACCGCATCTACATTGCACCTCTGACGTCCGGGGTCCGGCATCCTTCATGAACTCGCACGGCAGCATCGTCGCAGTCGTCTTTGGGCTCGCCGTCATCTGGGCGGTGCTGCTGGATGCGTTTGAAACCGTGGTCTTGCCGCGGCGGGTGATGCGGCACTTCAAACTCACCGCGTGGTTTTACCGGCGGACGTGGATTCCGTGGCGCAAGATTGCGGGGCACATCAAGACCACGTCGCGGCAGCAGAATTTTCTGGGATATTTCGGTCCGCTGTCGCTGATTCTGCTGCTGGGGTTCTGGGCGGCGGGGCTGATCTTTGGTTTTGCGCTGTTGCAATACGGCATCGGCGGACACGAACAGCTCAACCAGGAACCGCTCACCTTCGGACGGATCGTGTATCACAGCGGCGAGACGTTTTTCACTTTGGGCTACGGCGACATTGTGCCGACTTCGGGCGCGGCGCGGGCGCTTTCGGTGCTCGAAGCGGGGATGGGCTTCGCGTTTCTGGGCGTAGTGATTGGCTACATTCCGGTGGTGTATTCCTCGTTCTCGCGCCGGGAAATCCAGATTTCAATGTTGGACGCGCGGGCCGGGTCGCCTCCGACGGCGGCGGAACTGCTGGTCCGGCTGGCGGGCAGATCGGAAAATCCGGGAATGGACCAGAGGGTGCTGGATGAAGTGCTGCGGGACTGGGAGCGCTGGTGCTCGGAATTGTTGGAGAGTCAGATTTCGTATCCGGTGCTGACTTTTTTTCGATCGCAGCATAGCAACCAATCGTGGCTGGCGGCGCTGACCACCATGCTGGATGTGACTTCGTTGATCTTGACTGGAATTGAGGGAGTGTATCCGGGGCAGGCCAAGCTGACCTTTGCCATGGCGCGGCACGCGGCGGTGGATCTGGCGCAGGTGGTGAATGCGCGCTACGATCCGACTGCGGGGGAGCGGATGACGAAGGGAGAATTCGAGGGCCTGCGCGCGGCGCTGGCCGCGGCCGGGCTGCGGCTGCGCGGTGATCAAGCGGCCGAAGAGAAACTGAACAAGCTCCGCTCGATGTATGAACCGTATGTGGCTTCGATTGGCCGGAATCTGATGCTTACCCTGCCCCCGTGGAGGCATGCGGAGAAGACGCGCGACAACTGGCAAGCAGGGCCATGGGACCGGGTCATTCAGGCGCGGGGGTTGGCCGTGCTTGGGCAGAAGCCCGCAGCACCGCGCTCAGAGGATCACTTCTGAGTTTCGCTTGAATGTGGGGCGCAGATGGGACCGGCTTTGTTGCTTGTGGTTAGAGGAGACGTTGCAAGCAACGTCTCTACGGCAGGTGCCTTTTTGTTACCATCGTGGCTTCCATGAAACACACGGGCGAAAACGTGGTGCGGATCGAGGCGGAGGCGCTGCAGGCACTAGCGGACCGCATTGCCGGTCCGATGGCAGCGGCGTTTCAGCGGGCGGTGGATTTGCTGTTCTCCTGCGTGGGGCGCGTGGTGGTTACCGGCATGGGCAAGAGCGGGCTGATCGCGCGCAAGATTGCGGCCACGTTGAGTTCGACGGGGACGCCGGCTCTGTATCTGCATCCGGTGGAGGCGCTGCACGGGGATTTGGGAATGGTAGTGCGAGGGGATGTGGTGCTGGCGCTTTCGGCTAGCGGCGAGACGGTGGAGATTCTGGAATTGCTGGCGACGATCAAGCGGCTGCAGGTGCCGCTGATTACGATGACGGGGGATGAGACTTGCAGAAACTCTCAACCTTCGAAAGGCGCAAAGGGTAGGGCAGCCGTCTCAAACTCAAGGTCCCTCGACTCCGATTCCCCGTCCGCAAGCGGACGAGGAATCTCCTCTCGGGATGACAAAGAAGTGGCGCGCGTCTCGACTTTGGCGGCGGCGGCGGAGGTGGCGCTGGATTGCTCCATCGCGCAGGAAGCTTGCGCGCTGGGACTGGCGCCGACGGCTTCGACTACTACGATGCTGGCCTTGGGTGACGCGCTGGCCGTGACTTTGAGCGAGCGGCGCGGGTTCAAGGAAGAGGATTTTGCCAACTTGCATCCCGGAGGCAAGCTGGGGAAGCGACTGGCGCGGGTGGAGTCGCTGATGCATACGGGGGAGGCGCTGCCCTGCGTGACTCCGCAGACGAAAATGCCGGATGTGATTTATGAGATGTCACGGAAGAAGCTGGGCGTGGCAGCGGTGGTCGAGGACGAAAGGCTGGTGGGGATCATTAGCGATGGGGACTTGCGGCGGCTGTTGGAGAAGCGCGGGAAAGACGTGCTGGACCTCACCGCGGGTGAGGCGATGACGCGCAGTCCGAAGACGATTGCTGGGGCAGAATTCGCCGTGACCGCTTTGGCGCTAATGGAAGAGAAGAAAATTACTTCGCTGATGGTGGTGGATGGAGGCGGAAAGCTGGAAGGGATTGTGCATTTGCACGATCTGTGGACGACGGAACTGGTTTGATCGAGGTGCCTCATGTATCACTACGATCCCAATACCGCGCTGGAAGAACTGACCGAAGATGCAACCCTGCCGAACCCGGTGCATGTGCGCGATATGATTCTGCGCAAGCATCCGTCGGCCGATAAGGCTTTGGAGCTCAACCGGCAGTTTGTGGAATATCAGAAGTTTTTCGGCGAGGCGCAGAAGCTGGGGAAAGAGATCCTGAAGCAGCTGGCGGGATGATCCCGGTTGGAACTCCTGCCAGCCATGTAGCCGGGCTCCGCTTGGCCTTACAGCCGAGGCGGCTGTCCCCACGCGAGTTGTTCTGCTGCAATCATTTACAATCATAAATTCTATTTACCATCGAGACCTCAAACTATGCATCGTTGGTCGGAACTGTTTATTCCCACATTGCGCGAGGCGCCGGCGGATGCCGAAGTGGCTTCGCATAAGTTTCTCGTCCGGGCAGGCTACATCCGTCAGCTCGCGGCCGGAATCTACTCGTATCTTTTTCTGGGCAACCGGTCGTTCAACAAGATCATGGGCATCGTGCGCCAGGAGATGGACAAGATCGGGCAAGAGTTTTACTTGCCGGCTTTGCATCCGCGGGAAATTTGGGAGGTGAGCGGGCGCTGGGCGCTGATGGGCGACAACCTGTTCCGGTTGAAAGACCGCAAGGGCGCCGACATGTGCCTGGGCATGACGGAAGAAGAGGTCATGACCTCCATTGCCCTGAAAGAGCTGCGCAGCTACAAGCAGCTGCCGCAAATCTGGTATCAGATTGCGCCGAAGTTTCGCGACGAGCCGCGGCCGAGGTCGGGATTGCTGCGAGTGCGGCAGTTCATGATGAAGGACGCGTATTCCTTCGACATTGACGCGGCGGGGCTCGATGTTTCCTACAAGAAGCACTACGAGACGTACTGCCGCATCTTCGACCGCTGCGGGTTGAAGTACATGGTGGTGGAGGCGGATTCGGGCGCGATGGGCGGCAAGGAGTCGCACGAGTTCATGGTGCGGACTCCGGCCGGCGAAGATCAGATTGTGAGCTGCGACGGCTGCAACTACGCGGCGAACATGGAAAAGGCGACATCGAAGCTGGAGGCGGTGGAAGATCTGAAAGCCGAGGGCGACGGGAGGCCATTGGAAGTCCACACGCCGGGGCAGAAGACGATTGAAGAGGTCGCGCGGTTCCTGGGCGTCTCGCCGAAGAACAAGATCAAGACGCTGGCATTGATGGCGGATCAGACCGACGCAGCCGGAAAGAAAAAATCGCGGGCGATTGTCGTGCTGATGCGCGGCGATCATCAGCTCAACGAGGCCAAGCTCAATGCGACCATTGCGATGGCGATGCGGCCGATGGAGGAGGCTGAGATCGAGCGGTTATTCAATTCCCCGGCGGGATATCTGGGGCCGATCGGGATTGAATGGGCGAAGGATTTGAAGGACGGAGATCGTCCGGTCCTGCTGGTGGATAAGGCGCTCGAAGGGCGCACCAATCTGATTGCGGGAGCGAACAAGAAGGACTATCACCTGAAAAATCTGACGCCGGGGAAGGATTTTCACGCCACGGTTTATGCCGATCTGCGGGCGGTGACGGCAGGCGAGGCTTGTGCGAATTGCGGTAAGGCGCTGCGCATTGATACGGCGGTCGAGGTCGGGCACATCTTCAAGCTGGGTTACCGGTATTCGGAGTCCATGGGGGCGCGCGTGCTCGACAAGAACGGCAAGGAAGTCAGGCCCATCATGGGGTGCTACGGAATCGGGATCGAGCGCATCCTGACCGCGGCGGTCGAGCAGGGCAATGACGAGAACGGATTCTGGCTGCCGCCGGCGATTGCGCCGTTTGAGGTCGTGGTGTCACCGGCGAACGTGCGGGATGAGAACGTGAAAACGGTGGCGGAAGACATCGCGAAGCGGCTGGAGGCGGCCGGGTTCGACGTGATTCTCGATGACCGCGACGAGCGCCCGGGCGTGAAGTTCAAGGACGCCGATTTGGTTGGTATCCCCTTTAGAATCACCGTGGGAAAGAAGGTTACCGAAGGTACTGTGGAAGTCGTTCTGCGCTCGACTCGCGAAATGCGCGATGTTAGCATCACGGCGATAGTCGAATATTTTCGAGAATTGCTCGGCCGGACGGGATGAGGCAGTTCCTAGTCCCAGGCCAGGCGGATTGTGGGACATGGGAACACTCAAAGCGCTTGTCGGGTTTCTGGCCATCATTGGCGTGGTCTACGCCGGGTTTCAGGTCGTTCCGCCGGAACTGAATAACTATTCGTTTCAGGACGATCTGCGCACCATCGCCATGATGGGCGGCGCCAACCCGCATCAGACCGACCAGGACCTGGTGACCGCGGTGGTGAAAAAGGCCCAGGAACACGACATTTCCCTGACCCCTGATCAGGTAAAGGTGCAGCGCATCGGCACGCCGGGCGCGCTCGCCGTTTATGTCGCCACCGAATACAGCGTTCCGGTGAACCTGCCCGGATATTCCTTCACCCTGCATTTCACTCCTTCGAGCGGCAACAAGGGGTTCTAGGGCGATTCTGCGGAGAACGCTTCTAAGCCTCCGTGTTTTCGTGAGAAACCCAAGCCGTCCCTGCGGGACTCGCGCGCTTTCCCACTCTCGCCCGGCACTGCCGTGCCGGGCTTTCCCATGCCGCCGCTCCTTGGCTGGAACTGGACAGGTTCCAGTCGAGCGCTCCTGAGGGAAGTCTTAGAGGCCATCTGGCTCTGTTGATTTTCTTGTAGCGCCGGCATCCTGCCGGCTGTCGCGAGGGCATTTTGCCCTCGCAGGTGGGGGCGGGACGCCCCCACGACAGCCGCCGAGACGGCGGCGCTACGTTTTGCCAGTGCGGCCGCAACCGCAAAATGTGAGGATGTCACAAAAACAAAGTGCAGCCTGCGGAGCGGGCTGCACTTGGAAATCAGAACACTCGAGGAGTCTCTAGAGTCTACGCGGGACCGCAGCCACCGACGGGAGAGGTGACGCTCGTGGCCGAACCTACGCCGATGCCAACGGGTTGCGAGGTGAAGTTGCGGTAGGTCGCGGTGACCTGATAGTAGCCGGTGAGTTCCCAGACAGGCGGGTTCCACCGGACGTTCGGCGTCACCGTAGTGTTCATGGCATCCTGCCAGGTACATACGTCTTCTATGGTAGTCATCAAGCCGGTCGGGCTGATGGTAACGTTGCCCGGACCAAAAGGCGGCAAAGCGAATCCGCTTTGGTCCCCGCCTACCGTCGTCACACCCCAAGTGGATGCATTGGTGACGACTTCGGTTTTGCCGCTGTTATAGTTCGCAGTCACGGTCAACTGCAGCGTGCCGTCCACCCCGGCGAGGTTATAGGTCCCTCCGACCGAATTGCCCGAGGTAGTGAGCGTGATTGATTTGATGCTGTCCGAGACGCCGCATCCGCTTGTCATCAGCAACACGCCAACAGCAAGAGCGGCCAGAAGTTTTGTACGTTTCACAGGGCAAACCCTCCGCAAGATTTCAATTGGCATGTTGGCAGTTTGTAATTGTTGAGGCAAGGAACGAACGTGCACGTCCGATGGTCACTCTGAGCCCATTTGCAGGCGGGCGAAATCGTGTGGCAAGCCGCATGAATACTGGGCCAACGCCGTGTTTCCCGTATAGCCGGAATCCCCCTCGAGCGAGAAGTTGACCTGCCATTACCTTCGGAATGGCAATGGGCGCTCGGCCTCGAATTCACCGTGTTTGGCCCTGCAATCGTGGCGACCAGAGCACTCCAGCCGCAAAGAACGTCGGATGCAGCGCGCGGAGGCAATCGAGCGGGGCGGTGCGATTCAGGTCAGGCAATGGTGTGTCGAACGGCCGTGCGGGACAATGACATTCGTAACGTTGTCATCGCGTTACTGCCCTCCTACTATCGCGATGGGATGAGGTGTCTTTCGCTGGCCGGCGAAGCTGTGGCCGGGTGGGCAAGACATTAGAAATCAAGTTCATCTCCAAGACTTGCGGCCAAGAGCCGGGCAATCCGTAGAAGCTGAGTTGGAGGCGGTTGATGAAGAACCTGTTTCGAGTGCTCCTTAGTTTGTTGATGATGCTGGCAATGCTGTTGCTGGTGAGCTGCGGCGGCGGAGCGCCGGGGTGCCCGGGGGTCGAATTCGGCAGCGCCAGTTGCACATCTACGGGCGGGCCGGGCTTTGGCGGCGGGGGTGGAGGCGGCGGCGGGGGCGGGGGTGGAGGCGGCGGTGGAGGTGGAGGCGGCGGCGGCAACGCAGCCGTCTATATCTACGACAGCCTTGGCTCGGCGATTGAGGGCTTCGAGCTGACTACGAGCGGGACGATCACGGGAAATCCAAACTTCGTTAGCATCGGCGGCTTGCCGGCAGGGAATATCGCCGTGACCGTGGCGGGAGACCAGTATTACTACTCCGCGGTTTCGCAAGCCGGAGAGATTTTTGGCTGGTCGGTGGATACGAACGGGAATTTGACGGCTAGCACCGGCAGTCCGTTTTCCGCGCCCTACCTGGTGTCCAACCCGTTGAGCGGCCGGCAGAACATGATCACGAATCCGGCGGGCACTCTGCTGTTCGTGGTGAGTCAGGTTCCGAATCTGCTTTACATCTACGAAATCAACACCGGAGGGGGGTTGACCCCAGCGAGCGATTCGCCGTTCTCACTCCCCGCCAACTTTGTGCCGGGGAACATGACCACGGACGGCCAGGGGAAATATCTGTATGTCAGCAATGTAATTTCGCCGGGCGATGCCAGCAATGCGGTCGCGGCTTATGCGATCGGCAGCGGCGGCGTTCTGACGGCAGTGTCGGGAAGTCCGTTCGGGTATCCGATGTGGCAACTCCAGGGCGACCCGTCCGGGCAATTTCTGATCGGAACCACGGCCAGTGTTGCTGGAGATGCCCATCTGTATGTGTTCAGCGTTGCGGGGTTGGGATCGGCCGCGCCCGGGGCCATCAGCCCGGTTACGGGTTCGCCATTCCCGACCGCCAACACGCCAACTGCTGTCGAGGTTCAACCGGCTGGTACCGGGAATCTGGTCTACTCGATCAGCGTCAGCCCTTTCGGGGGTGAGAACCCGATTGAGGGTTACCAGCTCAATACATCCACCGGCGCGCTGACTATAATTTCTGGCTCGCCGTTTGGTTTCTTCAGCATTGACGGCGTGTTTGATCAGAGCGGGACGTATTTCTTCACCTACGACGGCTCATCGTCAACCGTTTCGGTCTTCGACGTGACCAAGAACTCCGCTCTTTCGCAACCGGTTGCGACGGACGGGTCCTTTACGGAGCCGTTTGCGGTGACCGATCCGCCGTAGACCGCTCCTGGTCCGTTCGGCCGAGCCGATGTTCACTTGGCTGGCAGATGTTGATAATTCAGAGACCCGCATGCACTGCGGGTCTCTTTTCGTTTGCGCAGCGAGGGGTACAATAAAGGTATCCCTTGAGGCGCAGAACGTCATCGAACGGTCTTTGAAAGTAAGCCGGCTCAGGGGAAGAGCCGCGAAACAAACCTTCTTGCGCATCGCTACGTCTGAGAAGTGAATAACGGCTCCACCTGCATGATGCCGGCAGCGTCGTCAAGACCTTAGAAGCGCAGGAACCGTGACCATCAAGATCAAAATCCCGAAGGGCAACGGCCGGAAAGACGGCAAGGGAATCCGCGGGTTGCCGCGGGATCCAGTGCTGCGGGCGGCGCTGGTGGTGTTCCTGCTGCTGGCGGCGTCGTTTACCGTTCTGTTTTCCTATTACTACGTCAAATACGACCGGATCATCGAGCGGCGGTTCCGCACCCCGGTATTCAGTAATTCGGCGAAGATTTTCGCCCTGCCACGCACGGTGCGGGATGGGGAGATGATCGAGGCGCGGGAGATTGCGGCCCAGTTGCAGCGAGCCGGGTACTCGGATAAAGCAGGACAGTCGCCGCTGGGCAGTTTCCGGCTCTTGAGCGACGGGATTGAGATCACGCCGGGGCCGGAGTCGTATCACAGTCCGGAGCCGGCGCGCATCACCATTCAGGACGGGCAGGTGGAGCACATCGCCAGCAAGGGCAATGAGCTTTCCGCCTACGAACTGGAGCCGCAGCTGGTGACGGCCCTGTTCGACGCCGAACAGCGGTCGAAGCGGCAACTGGTGAAGTACGACGAGATTCCCCCGATGATGATGCAGGCGGTGCTGGCCATCGAGGACCGCCGGTTTTTCGAGCACACCGGGGTGAATTTCCTGCGTATGGCAGAAGCGGCCTGGATTGACGTGGTGCGGGGACGGCATGAGCAGGGCGGGTCCACGATCACCATGCAGCTTTCGCGTGGGTTCTTCCTGTCTCCGGAGAAAACGGTCAAGCGCAAGCTGATCGAGATGCTGATCGCCGAGGAACTGGAGCAGAAGTTCACGAAACAGCAGATTTTCGAGTTTTATGCCAACTGGGTGGACCTGGGGCAGAGAGGATCGTTTGCCATCAGCGGCTTCGCGGAGGCGTCGAAATCCTATTTCAATAAAGATCTGAAGGACATCACCCTGCCGGAGGCGGCGCTGCTGGCGGGGTTGATCCAGCGGCCGAGTTATCTCTCGCCGTACCGGCACCCGGAGCGGGCGCTGGAGCGGCGCAATGTGGTGCTCGAATCCATGGTCGAGACCCACGCGATTACCCGCGAACAAGCCGACAAGGCGAAGGCGACACCGCTGAAACTGGCGCCGCCCAACGTGGAGGCCAGCGACGCGCCTTATTTTGTGGACATGGTGCGCGATACGCTGATCAGCAAGTTTAACGAGCAGGAGCTGAACGAGGAGTCCTACCGTCTTTACACCACGCTCGATCCGGATTTGCAGAAAGCTGCGGCGCAAGCGGTGGAGATGGGCATCAAGCTGGTGGATGAGCAAGTGAAGAAGATGCGCACCAAGCGCGTCAAGGTAGGGAAGAAGATCGAGACCACGGTGGCGCCGGGGCCGCAGGCGCAAGTGGCGCTGGTGGCGCTCGATCCGCATACCGGGGCGGTGCTGGCGCTGGTGGGCGGACGCGACTACGGCTGGAGCCAGTTGAATCATGCCGTGGCGAAACGGCCGACAGGCTCAATTTTCAAGCCGTTCGTCTATGCCGCCGCCATAAACACGGCGCTGGACGGGTCGCAGACCGTGCTGACTCCCGTTTCGACCGTGACTGACGCGCCTTCCAGCTTTGCCTATGGCGATCAGATCTACGAGCCGCGCAACTACAAAGAGGAATACCACGGCGATGTGACGCTGCGTTATGCGCTGGCCATGTCGCTGAACAACGCGACCGTGAAGGTGGCTGAGGAAGTCGGCTATGACAAAGTGGCGGACCTGGCCCGGTCCGCGGGAATCGCTTCGGTGAAGGCCACGCCGGCCATGGCGCTGGGATCGTATGACGCATCCCCGGTGGACATGGCGGGCGCGTACACGGCATTCGCCAACAACGGCGTGCGGCTGTCGCCGATTCTGGTGCGCTCGGTGCGTAACGGTAAGGGCGACGTCCTCGCCAACTACGATACCGATCAGCGGCAGGTGCTCGATCCCAAGGTGGCCTATGTGATGACCAACATGATGGAAGCTGTCATCAACAACGGGCTGGGATTTTCCGCGGTGCGCGGGCGAGGATTTACGCCCCCGGCGGCGGGGAAAACGGGCAGTTCGCACGATGGCTGGTTCGCCGGATATACCTCGAACCTGCTGTGCATCGTGTGGGTGGGGTATGACGACTACAGCGATCTGCGCCTGGCCGGCGGCGTAACGGCCGCGCCCATCTGGGCGGAGTTCATGAAGAAGGCGGCGACGCTGCCGCAGTATGCCGACATGAGAGAGTTCAGCCAGCCCTCCGGCGTGGTGGACGTGCAACTGGACAAGGCCACCAACCGGCTGGCCACGCCGGCATGCCCGGACGACTACGTTTCGGCATTCGTGACCGACACCGAGCCCCGGGAGACCTGCGATGAGCAGGGAGGAATCAAGGGATTCTTCTCGCGGATGTTTGGCGCAGGCGACAAGGTGCAACCCCCGCCCGCGCAGGCGGCGAATGGTCCGGCTGAGCCGGATCCGCAGGACCCCAAGAAAAAGAAGGGGTTCCTGGGCAAAATTGCCGGTATTTTCAAGGATGACAAAGCGGCGGCTCCGGTGTCTAAACCAGCAGACAGCGGGCAGGCGGCGCCGCACTAAGCCTCAAAGCCTCACTGGGGCCGCAAAATCTGCGCCGTCCCGCCAGAACTGTGCCAGAATAGTGTCAACTGGGAACGACTTGGGGGTGGTTATGTCGTCCTGCCCGAGAGCTTCGCTGATTTCCGCCGCGCTTCTCACCGTTTTCCTTGCCCTGTCCGCCGTGTGCTGGGCACAGGTCTCGCACTCCGAACAGGTTCAGGTCAGGCCGCCGCTGATGCGCATGGTTGAGCCTCCTAAGCCGGACGCTACGGTGGCCGATCTGGAGGCGCGCGCGGATCAGTTGCGGGTGGAGAAACTTTACCTCGACGCCCTCGACTACTACCGCGCGGCGATGGCCAAGGAACCGAACTCGGCGCGGCTCCTGAACAAAGTCGGAATTACCGAATTGATGATGCAGCGCTATCACGAGGCGAAGAAGTCGTTTGAGCGAGCCATCAAGGCCGACCGCAAGTATGCCGATGCTTGCAACAATCTGGGCGTGGTGTATTACCAGGAGAAGAAATACGGCGCGGCAGTGAAGGAATACCGCAGAGCCATTGCCCTGGACGACGCGTCGGCGTCGTTCTTCAGCAATCTGGGCGCGGCGCTTTTCTCCAAGCGGGAGTTCGAGCCTGCGGTCCTGGCCTACCAGCGTGCCATGGAGATTGATCCCGATGTATTTGAACGGACTTCCCGCGGCGGGGTGCAGGCGCAGTTGCCCAGCCCGCAGGATCGCGCCCGCTACGACTACACCGTGGCCAAGCTCTACGCCAAGATGGGGTTTTCCGACCGGTCGCTCGAATACCTGAAGAAGGCGATGGAAGAGGGATACAAGGAACTCAGCAACGTTTACAAGGACGCCGAATTCGCCGAACTGCGCAAGGACAAACGCTTCACCGAGCTGATGGCGGCGAAAACGGTCGTGCTGCCGGAATAGAAACGGGCAGCGTTCGCCACACCTTACTACAGGGCTAAAGGAAGAAACTGCCTACCTCGCTGGCATCAACGCGGGACTCTTCTGGGCAACATTCTCACGTAATTTCCCGGGCATTGTCTAAGGGGAAAGGACTCAACCACCATGCGGATTAAGCCACTGCCGGTAAGCATTCTGCTGCTTCCGTTTCTTTTGTTCTGTTGCCTGCCTTCGCCCTGCGAAGATGCTGCGATGTTTCGGGGAAACCCACAGCACACTGGAGTGTACGAGGCTGCCGGAGTTCCCAAATTCAGCAGCGTCAAATGGAAGTTCCACACCGACGGTATGGTGATTGGCTCTCCGACGGTGGCCGATGGGAAGATTTATTTCGGCAGTACCGATGGGAATCTTTATGCCATTGACGCAGAATCGGGCGCGCTGCGCTGGAAATTCGAGGCCAAGAGCCGCATCCCCTCTTCCCCGGCAGTGGCCGGCGGACTGGTTTACTTTACGGCTTACGATGGGAGACTTTATGCCATTGATGCTTCTACGGGACGGTTGAAGTGGAGGTTCCAGACCGGAGGAGAGAAACGATTCGCAGCCCAGCATTTGCATGGGGTGCAACCGGTCGCCGAGACGATGCCAGATCCGTTTGACAGCTATCTTTCCTCGCCGGCGGTTTGGAAAGGGGCGGTTTACTTCGGCAGCGGCGACGGTAACGTTTACTCGCTCAACCCAGCGTCGGGGGCGCTGAATTGGAAATTCAAGACCGGGGACGTGGTGCACGCCTCCCCGGCCATTGCGGATGGGACGGTATTCATCGGGAGTTGGGACAGCTACTTCTACGCCCTGGACGCGGCGACCGGACGGGAAAAGTGGCGCTTCAAGACCGGAGATGATCCGGACACGCACAATCAGGTTGGCATTCAGTCCTCCGCGGCAGTGCTCGAAGGAACCGTCTATTTCGGATGCCGCGATTCCCACCTCTACGCCCTCGACGCCCAGACCGGACAGAAGAAATGGTCGTTTGCGACCGAAGGCTCGTGGGTGGTGGCGTCGCCGGCCGTGAGAGACGGCACGGTGTACTTTCCCACCTCGGATTCGAGCCTTCTGTATGCGCTTGATGCCAAATCCGGGAAGATCCTGCACTCGGTGGGCTTCAACCATTGGTATCTGTATTCTTCGCCGGCCCTCGCGGGGGGCATGCTGTATGTCGGATCCACGCAGGGAAAGCTGGTGGCGGTTGATCTCGCCAACCTCATGCCCGCCTGGAGCTTTGAAACCGAAGCGATGAAGGAACGGGGGCCCGCCTACACGAAACCGAATGGAACTCCCGACGATGATGCCATCTACCGCGCAGATTTCTATGACAATTTGGTCGCCGGGGTGGACAGGATCATGAGTATGGGAGCGATTATTTCGTCGCCCGTGGTCGCCGGCAACGTAGTTTACGTAGGCAGCGCGGATGGAAATCTCTACGCGCTGAAGTAGGGCCAGGGTTTCGCTGGGGTCCTTGCAGATTTCCGTGTTTCAATGCTTTTTGTGTGGCGGATTTTTTTACAAAGTTTTACAAAATTAGACGAAACATCTGCGCCTTCGAGGGTTTAATTGAGATACATACTCCTGAAAACAACAGGGTGAGTAAGGAGAAACGGTAGCCCACCGGATGCTGACCCGAGCACGCCCCAAGCAAGCATCCGGTGGGTTTTTTCGTTAGCTGCTAGCTTCTAGCCACTAGCTAAAACAAGAGCCTCAAATCCTCAGCGTCCTTTGCGTCCTCGGCGGTTTTCATTTTGTTTTGGGCTGCTCTCGCCGATGTACTCTTCCACGACTTTTTTCCATTTCCCTTGGGTTTTCAGAATGAATTCCACTGCGTCGCGGAGGGCGCCGTCTCCTCCGGCGTGGGGAGTGATGTAGTGGGCTTCCTGCTTGACCTCAGCGCGGGCGTTTTTCACGGCGATGGCGAGCCCGCCGGCACGCATAGCGGGGAGATCAATGACGTCGTCGCCGACGAAGGCCGCTTCCTCCGGTTGGAGGCCCGCCTGCCGGACAATCTGCTCAAAACAGGTGCGCTTGTCCTGGACGCCTTGATGGACGTAATCCAGCTTCAGGTCGCGGGCGCGCAGGGCGACAGTTTCGGAGAGGCGCTTGGTGATCAGTCCGGTCTTGACGCCGCCAAGGCGCGCGAGCGAGATTGAGGCGCCGTCGTGCGCGTGAAACCCTTTGACTTCGATGACGCCTGGCTGCTCCGCGCCTGGAAGAGGAGGAAAGAAAAGCTTGCCGTCGGTGAGCACTCCGTCTACGTCGAACAGGAGCAGTTTGATCTTGCGGGCGCGGACCCGGGGAGAGAGTTTCGTAGGCATTCGCGCAATTCTAGCAGTCACGACCGCAGGGCTGGCGTGACAGTCTCGATCCGCGTTTCAGGCTCACTCTTTACCCGAGTGCGGCGGCCTAATTTCAGGGGTTTCCTTAGGCGAACAGTTGGCGAAACCTAGTTTTCGGGCTAGAATACCCGAATGCAGTCCCTTCCTGATTCCCTGGCCTGGGCCCATCCTGTCGTGGCGGAGTGGTTTGTGCGGAAGTTTGGCACGCCCACCGAGCCGCAAGAGCAGGGATGGCCGCATATTCTGGCCGGCCGCACCACGCTCATCTCGGCGCCTACGGGTTCCGGCAAAACTCTGGCTGCGTTTCTCGCCTGCATTGACCGGTTGGTGCGCAAGGCGCTGGCCGGGGACCTGATGGACCGCACCGAAGTGCTTTACGTTTCGCCTCTGAAGGCGCTGGGCAACGACATCCAGAAAAATCTCGAGTCGCCGCTGGGCGAGATTCTTGCGCTGGCCGGTGAGCGTGGGCTGCTGATGCCGGAGATTCGCACCGCAGTCCGCACCGGCGACACGCTGCAGCCCGAGCGGCGGGCCATGCTGAAGCGGCCTCCGCACATTCTGGTGACCACGCCGGAGTCGCTTTACATTCTTCTCACTGCCGACAAGAGCCGGGCGATTCTGCGCGACGTCGAGACCGTGATTGTGGACGAGATTCATGCGGTCGCGGATGACAAGCGCGGGGCGCATCTGGCGCTGTCGTTGGAACGGCTGGAGGCACTGTGCTACCGACCGCCCGTGCGCATCGGACTCTCGGCGACGCAGAAGCCGATTGAGGAGGTCGCCCACTTCCTGACGGGCTGCTCTGGCGAGGAGAAGATGCGGGCCGATCCGGTCATCGTCAACATCGGGCACAAGCGGAAGCTCGATCTTGGGATCGAAGTTCCGCCCATGCCGCTGGGTCCGGTGGCGTCGAACGAGATGTGGGACGCCATCTACGACCGGCTGGTGGCGCTGGTGGAGCAGCATCGTTCGACGCTGGTGTTTGTGAACACGCGGCGCATGGCCGAGCGCCTGTGTCATCAGTTGGGCGAGCGTATGGGCGAGGAAAACGTGGCGGCGCATCACGGAAGTCTGTCGCGCAAGCTGCGGCTCGCGGCCGAGAAGAAGCTGAAAGAAGGGCAGGTGCGGGCGCTGGTGGCAACGGCCTCGCTGGAGTTGGGAATTGATGTGGGCACGGTGGACCTGGTGGTGCAGATCAATTCTCCGCGGGCGATCGCGGTGGCGCTGCAGCGGGTGGGCCGGTCGGGGCACTGGCGCGGCGCGGTTCCGAAGGGAAGAGTGTTCGTCACCACGCGGGACGATCTGATGGAGTGTGCCGCACTGGTGCGGGCGATCCGGCATGGCGATCTGGACCGGCTGATCATTCCGGAATCTCCGCTGGATGTGCTGGCACAGCAGATCGTGGCGGCGTGTGCGGCGGAAGAGTGGGACGAGGATGCGATGTTCGCGCTCGCCCGGCGTGCCTACCCCTATCGCAGTCTGAAGCGCGAGACGTTTGACGCGATCCTGGAAATGTTGTCGGAGGGCATTGCGGCGCGGCGGGGGCGGTATGGGGCCTACGTGCATCGCGATCGGGTCAACGGCAAGTTACGGGCGCGGCGTGGAGCGCGGCTGGCGGCCATCACCAGCGGCGGGGCTATTCCTGACAACTCGCTGTACACCGTGGTAGCCGAACCGGATGGCGTCGTGGTCGGCACGGTGGACGAGGATTTCGCGGTGGAGAGCATGGCTGGCGAAGTCATGCTGCTCGGGAACAGTTCGTGGCGGATTCGACGGATTGAAACCAAGTCGGGCCGGATGCTGGTAGAGAATGCGCACGGCGCCCCGCCGGGGATTCCGTTCTGGCGCGGGGAAGCTCCGGCGCGGACGCAGGAATTGTCGGCGCATGTGGGCGAGTTGCGGGAAGAAATCAGCCGCATGCTGCCGCGCACTTCGCCGGTGGGGTTTTCCGCGACGCAGCCGGAAGTCGCCGAAGTAGTTGGTTTTCTAAAAGAAGAGTGCGGCCTCGATGATTCCGGCGCGGAGCAGGCGATCGAATACATTCTGCAGGGGCGCGCCGTGCTGGGTGCGGTGCCGACGCAGACCACCGTGATCGCCGAGCGGTTTTTCGATGAGGGCGGCGGAATGCAGTTGGTGATCCACGCGCCGTTTGGCGGGCGGATCAACAAGGCGTGGGGGCTGTCGCTGCGCAAGCGGTTTTGCCGCGGTTTCAATTTTGAGTTGCAGGCGGCGGCCACGGACAACGGGCTGAACATCGCGCTGGCTGAGCAGCACAGCTTCCCGCTGGGCGACGTGTTTCATTTCCTGCAGGCCGATACGGTACAGCCGATTCTGGAGCAGGCGGCGCTGGATTCTCCCATCTTTGGCACGCGCTGGCGCTGGGACGCCAACCGGGCGCTGGCGTTGCTGCGTTTTCAGAACGGCAAGAAAGTTCCGCCGCAGATTCAGCGCATGCGCTCCGACGACTTGCTGGCGTCGGTGTTTCCCGATGCGGCGGCGTGTTTCGAAAATATTGAAGGCGACCGGCAGATTCCGGATCATCCGTTGGTGGGCGAAGTGATGAAAGATGTGCTCACCGAAGCGATGGATGTGGAGGGATTGAAGTCGTTGTTGCGCGGCATGGCTTCGGGCGAGATTCGAGTGCTGGCGGTGGACACGCCGGTGCCGTCGCAATTTTCGCACGAGATTCTGAATGCGAATCCGTATGCCTTCCTGGACGACGCGCCGCTGGAGGAGCGGCGGGCGCGGGCGGTGGAGATGCGGCGGGTGCTGCCAGAGTCGGTGCTGGAGGAAGTGGGCGGGCTCGATCCGGGAGCCATCGCGCAGGTGCGGCAAGAGGCCTGGCCCGATGTGCGGGATGCGGATGAATTGCACGATGTGCTGCACACGCTGGTGGCACTGCCGGAGGGTTCTGGTCCTATGTGGGGACAGCCGCCCTCGGCTGTCCTGTCGAGCGAAGCTCGACCTGTCGTAACTGAAATGAACAGGCTCTCCAGTCAAAGCAGTTCAGCTTCGCTGAACCGGACAGCCGAGGGCGGCTGTCCCCACATGGGCACTGCTAAATGGGACGGATACTTCGAACGGCTGGTCAGCGAGGGGCGGGCTGGGGTTGCTTCGTTTGAGGGCAGGCGCTACTGGGTGGCGGCGGAGCGGGCGCGAAGCTTTGCCGCGTTGTTTCCAGGGGCCGAGTTTGTGCAGACTTTGGCTGATGTCGAGACCGTGCAGGTTTCGCGCGATGACGCTCTGCTCACGCTCGGGACTGGGTGGATGGGGCATTCGGGGCCAGTGACCGCGTCTCAACTGGGCGACGTTCTGGGGTTGGCTGCTTCGGAGATCGAGAAGGCCTTGCTGCGAATGGAGGCCAGCGGGACGGTTCTGCGGGGCAACTTTACGTGTGGCGCGGGCACTCCTGCCCGCGTGCTGGCAGCAGCTGTGCCCACACAAACACACGAGACAGAATGGTGCGAGCGGAGGCTTCTGGCGCGGATTCACCGGCTCACCGTGGGGATGCTGCGCAAGCAGATCGAGCCGGTTACGGCGGCTGCATTTCTGCGCTGGCTGCTGCGTTGGCAGCATGCGGCTCCGGGCACGCAGGTCGCGGGCGAGCGCGGGACGCTCGAAGTGTTACAGCAACTGCAGGGGTTTGAGATTCCGGCGAATGCTTGGGAGCGGCAGGTGCTGGCGCGGAGGATTGCCGACTACGACCCGAAATGGCTGGATCAGCTTTGCCTGACCGGCGCCGTGGGATGGGGAAGGTTGTCGCCGCATCCGGCGACCTTGGACTATCCAAGCGGCGCGAAAGCGAACGGCGATTCGTCATCGGAGTCCGTGGCGACTACGCCGCGCCAACGGCGTGTGATTCCCACCAGCGTGGCGCCGATTACGTTTTTCGTGCGCGAGGAGGCGGACTGGATGACTCCGCGTCACGCTGCCGGCGATGAAGCGGAGGCACGTGGGCTCAGTCACGGCGCGCAACTCGTGCTTGAGTTTCTGCGGCAGCGCGGAGCTTCTTTCTTTGCCGACATCGTCCGCGGCACGGGCAAATTGAAGGCGGAAATCGAGACCGCCCTGTGGGAGTTGGTCGCCGCGGGTTTGGTCACGGCCGACGGGTTCGACAATTTGCGATCGCTCCTGGATCCCAAGCGGCGGGCGGGGCAGGGCAGTGGACGCAGCACGCGTCCGCGGCACAGTACGGGGCGGTGGGCGCTGCTGCATGCCGATGTGGCGGTCGAACGGCCGCGGGCGGTCGAAGCGGCGTGCTGGATGCTGCTGCGGCGCTATGGAATTGTGATTCGCGACCTGCTGGCGCGGGAGTCGAACTTGCCGCCGTGGCGCGAGTTGCTGATGGGCTTCCGCCGGCTGGAGGATCGCGGAGAGATTCGCGGCGGGCGCTTCGTGGATGGATTCCTGGGCGAGCAGTTTGCGCTGCCGGTGGCGGTCGAGTCGGTGCGGGCGATGCGCGGCCTGCCGCTGAGCGGGGAGACAATGACGCTGTCGGCAGCGGACCCGCTGAACCTGGTGGGGATTCTGGTGCCGGGCGAGAGAGTGCCGGCGATTTCGGGCAAGACGGTCAGCTATCGCGATGGGATCGCGATCACGGCGTCGGATCAGGTCACACCGAATCAGGTCACGGCGAACCAAGCGGCGAGCTGAAGCTGCTCCAAGCCGTTTCCGCCACAAAAAAATCAGAGGCTCGATGAGGGGGGCCCCCGAACCTCTGATTTGGCGATCCCGGCTGGAACTGATCGAAAAGCGCTTCCCCCGTCGCTCTTGCCGAAAACCCGCCGCTTGCATCAGATGCACGCCGGCTTCCAATTGCTGGAAAGCAAGACCCGCGAGGGGCCCGTCCCGGATAAACCTAATTCAAACAGTGAGTTACTGAGCGGAGGGGTTACGACGAGCGGACCCGCCGTAGGCTCTGCCGGACGACGAAGACTATCTGTTCAGATAGTCCGGCTAACCGTTCGGATATCCGAAAAAGCACCGTTCGTAATGCATTTCTCCTTCCCGGTGTGGTAAGACGGTTTTGCACGAAAATGGGAACCGCCAATTGCGCCCAAGACTGCTAGCCATCGCCGGACCCTTACGCGAGTCAACCATTCCGCTGCCGGAAGGGGAAGTCACGCTTGGGCGCGAACCCAGCAATGAGGTGGCGGTTGTAGATCCGTCTGTGTCGAGGAAACACTGCCTGCTGCGACGGGAAGAAGACGGACGTTTTCAAATCCGCGACCTGGATAGCCGGAACGGGACGGTAGTGAACGGGGTCGCGGTTAAGGAACAGTGGCTGCGGCACGGCGACGAGATCACCGTGGGAGATTCCGTTTTCTTATTTCTGCTGGAGGAAGAGGATCGCGCGGTTCCTGCCAACCGGGTCGAGTTCGATGACGGCAATCTCGCTGCCGAGACCAAGGTGATTCAACCTAAGGATGTGCTCTACCTGCAACCGGACCGGCTGCTGTTGCAACTGCCGCCCGCCTCGCAGATCGCCCGGAATCTCAGCGCGCTGCTGAAGATCAGCCGCGTGGTACATGCCATTCGCGACCTTGAAAGTTTGCAGGCACAGTTACTGGAATTGATCTTTGAGGTCGTGCCGGCGAGCCGGGGCGCGATTCTGCTGGCGGACGGCGCGGCCCAGGAATTCAGCTCGCTGTACGCGCGCACGCGGCAAGCGGAACAGGCGCAATTGGTCAGGGTCAGCCGCACGATCGCGCACCAGGTGATGAAGGAAAATGTCGCGATTCTGGGCGTGGATGTTCCGGGCAGCGGGCAATTTCGTAACGTGGAGAGCCTGGCGGCGGAAGTGCGCTCGCTGATGTGCGTGCCCCTGACAGTGTTCCAGCGCACGATCGGGTGCATTTACCTGGACAGCACCAACCCCGGCAACCGCTTTCACGAAGACCACCTGCAGTTGCTGGCGGCAATCGCGGGGATTTCGGCCGTGGCCCTGGACAACGCTCGTCGTCTGCAGTGGCTGGAGCAGGAAAACCAGCGGCTCACCATGGAAGTCAGCCAGGAACAGAGCCTGGTCGGCGAAGGCGCGCGCATGAAAGCGATCTACCAGTTTCTGGCCAAAGTGGCGCCGACGGATTCGACGGTGCTCATCGAAGGCGAGAGCGGAACCGGCAAGGAACTGGCAGCGCGCGCCCTGCACCGCAACAGCCCGCGGGGCAGCAAGCCGTTCATGGCCATCAACTGCGCGGCGATTCCTGAGTCTCTGCTGGAGAGCGATCTGTTCGGGCATGAGCGCGGCGCCTTCACCGGAGCCGCCAGCCTTAAAAAAGGCAGGCTGGAGGTCGCCGACGGCGGCGTGGTGTTTCTCGATGAGATCGGAGAACTGGCCCCGGCGTTGCAGGTGAAATTGCTGCGCGTGCTGCAGGAGCGGGAATTCGAACGCGTGGGCGGAACGCATCCCATTAAGGTGGATATCCGGCTGATCGCGGCCACCAACCGCGATCTTGCCGAGGCGGTGCGCCAGGGTGACTTCCGCCAGGATTTGTACTACCGGCTGGCTGTGGTGAAGATGACCATGCCGCCCTTGCGCGAGCGCAAAGACGACATTCCCATGCTGGTGCGGCATTTTCTGCAGAAATACGCCAGGCGCTGTAAGGTGAAGGCGAAGCCGGTATCGCGCGAGGCGATGGCGGTGCTGGTGAACCACGACTGGCCGGGCAACGTGCGCGAACTGGAGAACGCCATTGAGCGCGCTCTGGTGCTGGGATCGTCAGACACGGTGTTGCCGGAGGATTTGCCGGAGTCCTTGTTGGAACACCCGCCGGCAGAGAACATGTCGGAAGGCAAGTATCACGCCAGCGTGAAGGATTTGAAGAAGCAGATGATTCTCAACGCCGTGGAGCAGACGCGGGGGAATTATGTGGAGGCGGCCGCAATCCTGGGCGTGCATCCGAATTATCTGCACCGGCTGATCCGCAACCTGGAGTTGAAGGACATCCTGAATGAGGCGTTGCGCGAGGGATCGCGAGGGGCTCCGCGAAACAAGTTGTCGGGTGGTTCGGCCTAGGAATATCCAGCTTCGTTGCCCTCAGGCGCTAAAGCGCAACTGCAAGGAACACTTTTCCGCAGGGCTGAAGCCCTGCGCCACCCAAAATCAGTCGCGATTCAGGGCAGGGCCAGTTGCATTAGCCTCGCGGGATCGAGGTAGGTGCCCTGCCAGCGGACTGCGACGTGCAGGTGCGGGCCGGTGGCCCGGCCGGTGCCGCCGCTCAGGCCAATCACGTCTCCCCGCTTCACCACGTCGCCTTCCTTCACTTTGAACTCCGAGAGATGCAGGTAGAGGGTGAGGAGTCCCTGGCCGTGATCGAGCACGACGAAGTTGCCCTCGAAGAACATGGGGCGGGCCAGGAGCACGGCGCCGTCGTTCATGGCGGCGACCGGGGTTCCGCTGGGGACGCGGAAATCGAGGCCCTGGTGCGGGCTGGAGGCGGTGCCGTTAAAGATGCGCACGGAACCGAAAACGTCAGAGATGGGCGCGTCAGCCGGCGTGAGGAATTTACCGGACCATCCGCGGTCGGGAGTGACGCGGTTCAGGTACTCCTGCTTGATCTTCTGGCCTTCTTCGATCTCCTTCACTTGTTCAGGCGTGGGCTCGGTGAATTTTTTCTCAACGGTGAGCTCGACTTTGATGCGGGGATAGCTGGCGCGGGCGACCGCAAACTTGCGCGAGAAGGCGAGAGGTGCGGCGGTCGCGGTGCGGGCGCCGGTAAGTTCGAGCGCATATTTGCCGGGCGCGGTGTCGAGGCTTACGCCGGCGAAGGCGAACCAGCTCTTGGTGGTGGCGTCGTAACTGAAAGTGAGCTGATGGCCCAGCCATGCGCCGGAAAGCGACTCAAGTTTGGCAGGCGGCTTCACCTGAAAAAGCAGCGGAGAGCCGTTGACCAGGCGCGCGGGCTGGGAGCGGACCGTCCAACTGGCGGCAGAGGCTGAACTGAAAGCCCCAACGAGGATTAGTCCGCAGGCTGCCGCAAGCCGGAACTTGCGGGCGCGGGGCGCGGCCAATTGTCGTAGAACACTCCGGGGCCGGATCACCTCACCAGCCTAGCACCGCGCAGGAATGTGCCGTCTATAATCCAGGCCATGCGCATCTGGGTTCTTACGGGGGGAGAAGAAATCTGGCAGGCAGACGCGGGTGGGAGATTTGGTGGACCTGGTCGGGATCGAACCGACGACCTCTTCCATGCCATGGAAGCGCGCTCCCAGCTGCGCCACAGGCCCACTTGCGGGGACACTACGAGCTCTCTGGTGGAGAACCTCATTTATTCTCGCTGACCGGGCTGAGATAGTCAACGCGAGGGAATTCTTCCGTTTCTTTCCACAGGCACTTCTGCCATAATTACTCGTGCACCCCACCTGCACAATTTCTCAAAAACAATTTAGAGCGAGGAAGAGATGCCAGCGAAGTACATCTTTGTAACGGGCGGAGTTGTGTCTTCACTCGGCAAGGGACTGGCCGCGGCTTGTATCGGCTGCCTGCTGGAGAGCCGCGGAATCAAGGTCAACCTGATGAAGTTCGATCCCTATCTCAACGTGGATCCGGGGACGATGTCGCCGTTTCAGCACGGCGAGGTCTTCGTGACCGACGACGGCGCCGAGACCGATCTGGACTTGGGCCACTACGAGCGCTTCACCCACGCCAAACTCTCTCGCGACAATAACTGGACCACGGGCCGGCTGTACGAGCAGATCATCGCCAAGGAACGGCGCGGCGACTACCTGGGCAAGACGGTGCAGGTCATTCCGCACGTCACCAACGAAATCAAAGCCGCGATGAAGAAAGTCGCGCAGGACGTGGACGTGGTGATCGTCGAGATCGACGGCACGGTGGGCGATATTGAGTCGTTGCCGTTCATGGAAGCCATCCGGCAGATGCGGCAGGAATTGGGGCGGGAGCATACCTTGTTTGTGCACGTCACCCTGGTTCCGTTTATCGCCGCGGCGCAGGAGTTAAAGACCAAGCCAACCCAGCACTCGGTGAAGGAACTGCTCAGCATTGGAATTCAGCCCGACATTTTGCTGTGCCGCACCGACCGCTTCCTGGCGAAGGAACTCAAATCGAAGATTGCCCTGTTCTGCAACGTGGAGGAAGAAGCGGTCATCACGGCGAAAGATGTGGCTTCCGTCTATGAAGTGCCGCTGGTGTTCGCCAATGAAGGCGTGGACACGCTGGTGCTCAAGTATCTGCGTATGGAAGCCAAAGACCGCGATCTGTCGAAGTGGGAGGACATTGTCCACCGTGTTTACAACCCGAAGGACACGGTCACGATCGGCATTGTCGGCAAGTATGTGGAGTACGAAGACTCATACAAGTCGTTGAAAGAAGCGCTGGTGCACGGCGCACTGGCGCACAATCTGAAGCTGCAACTGAACTGGATCGAGGCCGAGGGACTGGAAACCGGCGACTACGAATCGCAGCTCGAAGGCTACGACGGGATTCTGGTGCCGGGCGGATTCGGCAAGCGCGGCATCGAAGGCATGCTGATTGCGATTCGCTATGCGCGCGAGAAAAAGGTTCCGTACTTCGGCATTTGCCTGGGCATGCAGACGGCCTGCATCGAATTTGCCCGCAACGTGGTGGGGCTGGCGGAGGCGAACTCGAGCGAGTTCGATCCGGCGACGCCGCATCGCGTGATCTACAAGCTGCGTGAGTTGCGGGGAGTGGAGGAACTCGGCGGCACCATGCGGCTGGGCGCATGGCCCTGCAAAATCGAGCCCAACACGCTGGCGCACAAAATCTACGGTGTGCTCGAAATCAGCGAGCGGCACCGGCACCGCTATGAATTCAATCGCGAGTACGAAGAGCCGATGACGGCCGCAGGCTTGCGCATATCGGGATCCACGCCGGATGGGACGTATGTGGAGATGGTCGAACTGCCGGATCATCCGCATTTCATCGGATGCCAGTTTCATCCCGAGTTCAAGTCCAAGCCGCTGGAGCCGCATCCCATGTTCCGCGCGTTTGTAGGCGCCGCCTATGAGTATGGACTGAAGCGCCGGGCGGAAAAGGAAACTGCCGAGGTGGAGATGTTCCACCGGCCAGGAAGAGTCGCGGGGCGGTAGCGGAAGAACTCACCAAGGAGACACGGAGACACAGAGACACAGAGAAACAGAGAAATCCATTTCTTGATGTTGTTTGTGTCTCCGTGCCTCTGTGGTGAAATGACTTTGCTTTCGGCTAAAGTTAGGTAAGCACTGACTACTGCATTCCAAGTCGGCGATGTCCACATCGGTTCTGGCGATCTGTTCCTCATTGCCGGACCGTGCGTCATCGAGAGCGAAGAGCACGCCATCCGCATGGCGGAGATCATCAAGGGCGTGGCGCGGTCGCTGGAGTTTCCCTTCATCTTCAAGGCCAGCTACGACAAGGCCAACCGCACGTCCATCCGCAGCTATCGCGGCCCGGGACTGAAGGAAGGCCTGCGCATCCTGAAAAAAATAAAAGATGAGTTGCAGTTACCCGTGCTCACCGACGTGCATGAAACTGCGGATGTGGGCAAAGTTGCCGAGGTCGTGGATGTGCTGCAGATTCCGGCATTCCTGAGCCGGCAGACGGATCTGGTGGTGGCCGCGGCTCTGAGCGGGCGGGCCGTCAACATCAAGAAGGGCCAGTTCGTCGCCCCATGGGACATGCGGCATGCGGTCGAGAAGTGCCGCCAGGCGGGCAATTCGCAGGTATTTCTGACCGAGCGCGGGGCCAGCTTCGGCTATAACAATCTGGTGGTGGACATGCGCTCGCTGGCCATCATGCGTAAATTCGCGCCCGTGGTTTTCGACGCGACCCACGCGGTGCAATTACCGTCGGCCCAGGCCGACGACAAAGGACCAGCGGTGAGCGGCGGACAGCCAGAGTTTATTCCGTTGCTGGCACGGGCGGCGGTAGCGGCGGGAGTGGATGGGGTGTTCCTGGAAGTCCACGACAATCCGAAGGAGGCGAAGTCGGACGGGGCCAACGCGCTGGACTCCACCAAGCTGCGCGGAGTGCTGAAAGAGTTGCTGGCGGTGAAGAAGGCTTTGGCGGAAGCGTCCGCGACGCCGTAACTCAGACCTCAGACCTCAGACAACACCCTCTTCCGGGGCTGAGGTGCGACGCCTGAGGCCCGACGTTGCCTCTTGGACTATTCCAGCACGAAGATATTCTTCTTCGCGCACATTTCCTTCAGCACCTTCGGCCAAACCGTCACGCTGACCTCGCCCAGGTGCGCTTTCCGCAGCAGCAACATCAGAGTGCGGGACTGGCCGATGCCGCCGCCGACGGAGAGCGGCAGTTCGTTGTTGATAATGCCCTGGTGATAGGGGAACTTGAGGTTGTCGAGCAGGCCCGATATCTCGAGCTGGCGGCGGAGCGTTTCGGCATTGACGCGGACCCCCATCGAACTGAGCTCGTGGCGGCGCTGCGTAACGTGGTTCCAGACCAGGATGTCGCCGTTCAGGCCATGAGTGTCGCGCTGGGTTTGGTCGCTCGTATCTGTGATCCAGTCGTCGTAGTCGGCAGCCCGCATCTCGTGAGGATAGCCGTCTTTCAGGAGCCAGCCGATGCCGATGATGAAAATTGCGGGATGCTTTTGCAGGATGACCGTCTCGCGCCGTTTACGCGGCAGGTCGGGATACATGGCCAGAAGTTCCTCGGCATGAATGAATGTGAGTTCTTCGGGCAGGTTCGGGTAACGGGGCTGGCGCAGTTCGGGGAACATAGCCTGCGCGAATTTCTCGGCGCCGACCAGAACTTTCCAGATCTTGCTGACGATGTACTTGAGGAATTCCAGGTTGCGCTGTTCGGCCGTGATTACGCGCTCCCAATCCCACTGATCCACGTAAGCGGAGTGGTCGTGATCAAGGAAGTAGTCTTTGCGCACGGCGCGCATGTCGGTGCAGATGCCTTCTCCGGCGCGGCAGTCAAACTGTTTGAGAGCCACTCTCTTCCACTTGGTGGCGGCCTGCACGACCTGGGCATCCACCGGGTGCAGGTTGCGGTCGTTGGAGATGTGAAACTGGACGGGAGTGCGCGATCCGTCGCGGTCGAGCATGTCGTTGACGCCGCTTTCCGCGTCCACAATCAGCGGCACCTCCACCATCATAAGGCCGAGTTCCTTGCATAGATTGTCTTCGATATAACGCTTCACCTGAAACAGCGCCTGCTGGGTCTCCTTGGGAGTCAGGAGCGGGTGATAGTCGCGGGGCAGAATCTTTTCCAGTTCGGCGTAGTCCCCAATTCCCGGACCGGCCAGGTCCGCCTTCTTGCTGGCTTGCGTGTCGGTTGGTGCGGCACTGCCATGTCCAACTGTTTCGCGCTCAAGAGTCGGGGCCAGACTGTTGGTTCGATCATCAGAGATGAGGTTACTCATAATAAGTGCTCCTTATAAGTGCTCCTTCGGCAGCGGAGCAGTCCACCGCCGTTGTGGCGTGAGCTATGGCTCCATTGGAGTTCCGGCGGAAAGCATAAACAGTGACGGCGGTCACAGAGGGACGTGCGGTAAGTAACACCGCGCTAAGCCTGAAGCGCCGAAAACCGCGGCTCGGCCTCCGTCTCCGATGTGTTAGATTGAATTTCCTCCCATGAAGCAGGTTGCGAACTGGGCTTTGAACGTGGCCGCGGTGCGCGGGGCGAGCTACGCTGACGCGCGGATCGTCGCGCAGCGCAGCCGTGCGCTCACCACCAAGAATGGCAAGGTGGGCAGCGCGTCTGACGCAGAATCGGTGGGCGTGAGTGTGCGGGTGATTTGCGACGGTGCGTGGGGATTCGCCGCCTCCGGAAAGTTGGGGCGCGGCGCAGTCGAGGCCACTGCAGCCAGCGCGGTCGAGATCGCGCGCGCTTCGGCACGGGTGAAACGCGACGATGTCCGCCTGGCCCCGGAGAAGCCCGCTGTCGCGGAGTGGACGACGCCGCATAAGGTCGACCCCTTCACCGTCCCAGTCGAACAAAACATCGAGCTGTTGTTGAAGATTGACGCTGAGCTGCGATCAGTTTCAGGAATCACGCTGGCCGAAACCAACCTGAATTTCAATCGCGAAGAGCAGTGGTTCGTCTCATCCGAAGGCTCCGACATTCACCAGACCAAGATCTCCACCGGAGCGGGATACGCGGCCTACGCCTTTGCCGGCAATGAGATTCAGAAGCGGTCGTATCCGAATTCCTACGGCGGGCAATGGCAAAACAAGGGATATGAACTGATTGAAGAATTGAAACTGGTGGAAAACGCGCGGCGCATCGCCGAGGAAGCTGTGGCCCTACATCAGGCCGCTCAATGCCCGGAAGGAAAGTTCGACATCATTCTCGACAATTCGCAGCTTGCGCTGCAGATTCACGAGTCAGTCGGGCATCCGATCGAGTTGGATCGCGTGCTGGGAATGGAGGCGAATTTCGCGGGGACGTCTTTTCTCACTCTGGACAAGCTGCGCACTTTGCAATACGGAAGCGACCTCGTGAACGTTGTTGCCGATGCGCGGCAGGAGCATGGGCCCGGCCTCGGGACATTCGGTTTCGACGACGAAGGAGTGCCGGCGCAGTGCACGCCGATCATCACCAACGGCCTGTTCACGGGATATCTCAGCTCGCGCGAGACCGCGCACACCATCGGCGAAAGCCGCTCGGGAGGAACGCTGCGCGCGGAAGGGTGGAACCGGCTGCCGATGATCCGCATGACGAACGTGAGCCTGCTGCCGGGTGAGAAACCACTCTCGCTCGAACAGTTGATCGCCGCCACAGATCAGGGAATTCTGATGCAGACCAACCGCTCCTGGTCCATTGACGACAAGCGCTACAACTTCCAGTTCGGATGCGAGATCGGATGGGAGATCAAGAATGGCAAGCGGGTCCGGATGGTGAAGAATCCTTCGTACTCGGGGATCACGACGGAATTCTGGAATTCACTCGATGCGATCTGCTCACGTGAAGAATGGACGCTGTGGGGCACGCCGAATTGCGGCAAGGGCCAACCGCAGCAGGTTATGGGAACCGGGCATGGCGCGGCGCCGTCGAGGTTCCGGGGGATCAAAGTGGGGAGTGCGTATAAGTCGGGCTAGTCCAACATAGAGGCCCAGAGAACAGCTACGTAAGAGCAAATGCTGACCAAGGACCAAGCCGGCGACGTCTTCGATCGCATCACGCGCCTCTCGACCGCGGACGAAGTGGAAGTGCTTTTTTCCGGCGGCCGCTTTGCTCTTACTCGCTTCGCCAACAACACCATCCACCAAAACGTGGCCGAAGAAAATTCGGCTGTCTCCGTGCGCACGGTGTTTGGGGGACGGACAGCGCGGGCTTCGACCAACAAGTTCGACGATGAAAGCCTGCGGCAGGTGGTGCAGGCGTCGGAAAGTCTGGCGAAAGTCCAGCATCCGGATCCAGACCTTTTGCCCATGCCCGACTCTCTCGAAGCTACCGGCAAGGCAGGCAGGAACTCGGGACCAGCACTCTCTCGCTACTTCGAACAGACTGCTGGCATCACGCCCCAACAGCGGGCCGCCGGGGTCAAGCAAATCGTCGGCGTGGCGGAGGAGCACAAGCTCACCACCGCCGGAGTGTTCTCCAGCGCGGACTCCTTCGAGGGCATCTTCAATTCGCGCGGCCTGAGCAACTGGCACACCCAGACTCTGGCCGAGATTTCCATCACCATGCTGGCCGAGGATTCCTCCGGCTGGCAGAAGGCAAATTCGCCCGACATTACGAATCTCGACCCCTTGGCCCTGGCCGAGACGGCCGCGAAAAAGGCGGTGGACTCAGCCCGTCCGCGCCAGATACCCGCGGGAAATTACACCGTGATCCTGGAACCGGCTGCCGTGCTCGATATCGTCGGGTTCATGTTCTGGGATTACGCCGGCATGGCCATTCTCGACCAGCGCTCGTTTCTTACCGGGCGTATCGGCGCCAAGCTGTTCGGCGACAACATCACAATCTGGGACGATGTGGCGCATCCGCTGCAGACGGGTTGCCCCTTCGATGGAGAAGGCGTGCAACGGCAGCGGGTGGGACTGGTCGAGAACGGTGTGATCAAGCGCGTGGTCTATGCCCGGGCGACGGCAGAGAGAATGAAGCGCTCGGAGCATCGCGACCAAGCCGGGCCGATCGAGGCCACGGGCCACGGTTTCGCCCTGCCCAACGAGATGGGAGAAATGCCGCTGAATATCGTGTTTGCCCCGGCAGGCGATCCCCCAACTGGCGATCCGACGACAGTCGAGCAAATGATCTCTTCAACCGAACGCGGAGTGCTGGTGACGCGCCTCTGGTATATCCGCGAAGTGGACCCCTACGACAAGATGTTGACCGGCATGACCCGCGACGGCACGTTCCTGGTCGAAAACGGGCGCGTGCAGTGCGGCGTGCGGAATTTCCGCTTCAATGAAAGCCTGATCAACATGTTGTCGAACGTGGAAGCCATGAGCGCTCCGGTGAGATCGTGCGGAGAAGAATCGTTCGACATGGTCGTCCCCGCAATGAAGGTGAAGGGATTTCACTTCACCGAAGTAACGAAGTTCTGAGGCGGTCAGCGGTTCGCAACCTTCCCGTCAGCGCCCCGCCGAATCCGGAAATTGCGCGGAATTCACCCCAAATTAGCCGTTCATTTTGGGTTGCGGGTGGGCTGATTTCCTTCCTTCGCCCGCTCTTCTAAATCACCCCTAATTCTCTCAAAGAAAAGCAGTTAACCCCCCGTTGTTCCATGACTTCGGTAACTTTGCGCGGCTAATCCGCGGGTGTACGCTGCCGTTGAGTTCCGAAGAGTGTCGGAAAAATGCGGCGAGGCACTTCGGACGGGAAGGTCGTTGCCAACGTGGCAGTGGAAGCGGAAAAAAACGCGATGGCGGAGCCGGCGAGCGTGACGCACTACGAAGACATGCAGAGTGCGCCGCGATTTCCTTTGCACCTGTCAGCCTCAGTCAAATCGCAGGGCAGCGCGTACACGGCGGAGACCGAAAACATTTCCGCCAACGGCGTGCTCCTGGCCATGGACAACGACGTGCCCGTGGGTTCGATGGTGGATTTCACGATTGCGCTGCCCGCCGATGTGGTGGGCGCGCCGCAGAATGTGCAGATTGACTGCCGTGGCCGCGTGGTCCGCAGCTTCGAGGATCGGGGCCGCCGCGGCGTAGGCGTGGTAATTGACGAATATCATTTCGAGCGGGCGTAGGCCAAGGGACTGAATGGCAAGCATTCCGGTGGTGGAAGAAGATCTCGGAGCAGGGGACGACGGCAAGGGCCAGTTTGTCCGCGTGATCGTCGCCGACACGCAGGCCATCTTCCGCGCCGGACTGCGCAAGGTTTTCGCGCTGGAAGATGACATTCGCGTCGCAGGCCAGGCCGAAACGCTGGCCCAAGTCCAGTCCGCGGTGAAGAAATTTTCCTGCGACGTGGTGATTTTTGAAGCGGCCCTGGGGCCGCATCCGGTGGAAGCAGTGGCCGAGTTGCTCCGCCAGAACCCGCAGCTGCGGGTCGTGGTGGTGACGCCCGGAGCCGAGGAAGAGCTCACGCTGGAACTGTTCCGCCGGGGTGCGCACGGCATCGTATCTCGAGAGGTCGAACCCGAGCTGCTGGTGGACTGCCTGCGCAAAGTGGCCGCCGGAGAAACCTGGCTCGACACCCAAGCCACTCACTGGGTCATGGACGCATACCGCAACCAGAACAGCCGCCCCGCCGGGGCACGGCCCAAGGTTCAACTCACGCCGAAAGAGACCCTGATTGTTTCCTGTGTCACTCAGGGAATGAAAAACAAAGAGATTGCATTGCGCGTCGGCACGACCGAGCAGGTAGTAAAGAATTACCTGCGCAAGGTGTACGACAAACTGGGAGTGGCAGACCGTCTGGAACTGGCGTTGTACTGTCTGAATCACCACGTGGTGGACAATACGAAAGTCCCCGCGTTACCGGCATCGCCAGTGAACGGCAAGAACGCCAACGCCATGGCCGCGGGCGCGGCTCCCGGCGCTGCTTCCACTCCATCCGCTCCTTCCCCTGCTGGCGCGGCAGTTGCTGCCGTCCCGGATTCTTCGGAAACAACCTCCTGAAACTGCCCCTCCCGTTCTTGATTTCCTTTCACAAGTTGCAGTTGCCGCCGCTTCCCCATAGAATTGAACAGAATGCAAGAGCCGTGGAATCGCCAGGATTCGCGGCAGCATAGAACGCTTCTTTCAGGGTCGTTCCTTCCATCGAGTCTTGCCGGAGAGATGGCCGAGTGGCTGAAGGCGCACGCTTGGAAAGCGTGTTTAGGGGAAACTCTAACGTGGGTTCGAATCCCACTCTCTCCGCCAGACTTTTTGTTTTCAATAGCTTAAGTGCTTTGGTGTC
>DATFNP010000011.1:0-54031 GCA_035266345.1 Candidatus Sulfotelmatobacter sp. | reverse complement strand
CAAGCTTTTCCTGAGTCTGGACGCGCGACAGTATTGGGCCAATGCCTGGCAGGTGCTGGTATTTCAGGACGTTTTCATGGGACTGATCAAGCCGGTTCTATTCGGCTTTATCATCGCGACCATCGGCTGCTATTACGGCATCACCGCCCGCGGCGGCACGCAGGGCGTTGGCCGCGCCACCACGCAGGCCGTTGTGGCGGCGTCGGTGATGATCCTGGTCACCGATTTCTTTGTCACCAAGCTTTTGATTTCCCTGTTGTCTTACAAGTAATCGCGCAAGCAATCATGTCCGCACCGGTTTTGCCCGCCAACGACGCCGCTTCCACCACCCAGCCCCAGTCTGGAGATGCCATCCATTTCGAAAACGTCCATCTGGCGTTTGAGGAAAATGAAGTCCTGCGCGGCGTCTCCTTCCGGCTTCCCTTCGGCGAGACGAAGGCTCTGTTTGGCGTGGCCGGATCCGGCAAGAGCACCATCCTGAAGCTCGCGCTCGGCCTGCTGCAGCCCGACTCCGGACGGATCACGGTGCTGGGCAACGAAGTCAATCGGATGCGCGAGCAGGACCTGTTTCCCCTGCGCGGCCGTCTGGGCATGGTGTTTCAGGAGAGCGCGCTGTTCGACTCACTCACCGTGCGGGAGAATGTCGCCTTCCGGCTCATGGAAGAACACGGCATTTACGACGATGAAATTGATCGCCGGGTTCGCGAGGCCCTGCGCTTCGTGGAGTTGGAGCACACCCTCGACCTGTTTCCTTCGGAGTTATCGGGAGGCATGCGGCGGCGCGTGGCCATTGCCCGCGCCATCATCACCCAGCCGGAACTGCTGCTCTACGATTCGCCGACCGCCGGCCTCGATCCAGTGACTTCCAACACCATCGTCGAGCTGATCGTGAAACAGCGGGACGTTTACAAAACCAGTTCCCTGCTGGTCACGCACCGCCTGCAGGACGCCTTCACCATGGCCACGCACCAGTTCGATCCGCAAACCAGTCAGTTGCGGGCCCTGCCCCGCGGGCAGTACTGCGACGTGCCCATGAGTTTCCTGATCCTGCGTGACGGGAAAGTCATCTTCGACGGCGACGTTCGTCAGTTGGCGCACACGCGGGACGAATATATCCGGGAGTATATCTCGTAGTACGGCTTAGGCGTGAGGATTCCAAAACGTTACTTCAGGATTCCTTGGCGCGGGCGGCAGACACTCGCATGGGGTGAAACTCGAACCGGTTCAGTCCGGCCTTTACTGATGGGTCGCCTTCGCCGAACCCCTGGGCCTCCTCTTCGGAAGCGACTTCCAGCACGGCGAGCCCGAAAGCCCCGCCAGTGGCCATGACCGGACCGTAAAGAACAAGCCTGCCGGCTGCAAATTGCTCCTGAAAATAGCGGCTATGCTCGTCCATCAAGCGCCTCTCGGCGTCCGTTATGTCGTGCGGAAAGGTGGAGCGCGGGGGAATCAACTTGAAAAAATAGTGTTGCTTGGCCATGGCAACGGCTATTTTAGCAGGGAGCGTCCACCCACCATGGAAAGCTCGACCTCAGGCTGAGGGCATCGGCCGTCTTTGAGGTTCCTGTTTGCCACTTTCCTCACTTTCCCGCCATCGCCTTCTCCACATCCGCCACTTTCGAGGGCAGCGCGGCGCTCAGCTTGATCAGTTTGCCGTCCTGCTCCACCAAGTAATCGTCTTCGATGCGCACGCCGATGTTCTCTTCCGGAATGTAGATTCCGGGTTCAATCGTAAACGCCATGCCCGGAGCGAGTGGAATCTTGTAGTCCCCCGGGTCGTGTACGTTCAAGCCGAGGTAGTGCCCCAGCCCGTGAATGAAATACTGGCCCAGCGGCTGCCCGTGCAGGTCTTTGCCATGTGAGTTGATGTAGTCTTTGGCGACCTTGTTGAGCGAAGTGTCGCCATCGCCGAAGAGCATGGACTTGCCCGACTGGAACGCGGCCATGGCCGCCTCCTGCGCCCCCAGCACAATCTCGTAGATCTCCTTCTGGCGCGCCGTGTAGTGTCCATTGACCGGCAGCGTACGGGTGATGTCGGCCGCGTACATGGAGTATTCTCCGGCAGCGTCAATCACCACCACATCCCCGGCTTTCATGGCGTTGGTGTTCTCCGAGTAATGCAGCACGGTCGAATTGTGCCCGGAGCCGACGATGGGCGCGTAGGAAGGCCGCTCGCAACCACGCCGTCCCCATTCATACTGCATGAGCGCGGAAATCTCATACTCCGCAACGTTCGGCTTCACCGCTTTCATGGCCGCGAAGTGGGCCGCCACCGAAGCGTCCACCGCTTTGCGCAGAAGCGCGGCTTCTCCCGCGTCTTTCACCGTGCGCAGCGAAGACAACATCGGTTTAACGTCCTGCAGAAACACAAACGTGGTGGTGCGCTTCAGGAGAGACAGCGCTTCCGTGCTGCCGTTGGATTCTCCCTGCGACGAGACATCCGTATAGATCACCGGGCGCCCGCCCGCCAGCAACTTCCCCACCTCCTCCGGAAGCTTGCTCATTTCGTCCACGTAGTCGAAGCCGGTAACCTTGGTAGCGTCTGGACTGTCTGCACCCAGTTGTGGGCCTGTATATTTCTCCAGCCGCAAATTGTGCGGAGGCAGAAAAAGAATTTCTGTGTAGGCCCGCGCCGGAGTATCGCCCTGGGCTTCCACGGCGGGAGCCACCAGCAACGCCGCTCCCGGAGTGGTCACGCCGGAGAGATAGTAAAAATTATCTTCCTGGCGAAACGCATAAACCGCGTCCATCGGCTCCAGCGGCGCCAGAAGCACCACCACACCTCCGGCCTTCTTGGCCAGCGCCTCGCGGCGCGCGTGATAATCGGCGCCCGGCTGGCGATCCAGGGCACTTCCCCGCGTCAGCGCCAATACAACCATCAGGCTTGCAAGAAAAAAAGAAAATGACAGCTTCCGCATTGAGTCTCCAATCATCGTTGTCCAACCATGGTCAGTCTGCTCGTGCGTTAGGGCCGTCCTCACTTCGGCGCGGGGGTCAGATTCTTTCCCGCCTGCAGGAAGGCATCCACGTTGGACTTGTCAATCAGGGCCGAACCTGTGTCCACAAAGCTTGGGATCGGCGCGAAGCTGTCCCTCGACCAATCCTTATCCAGCGACGCCGGCTTGTGATGGTACAGGTTGTCGAGCATCTCCAGTCCGACGAATGCCATCGTGTAAGGCTTTTGCGCAATCGTCGCCGCGATTCCGCCCTTCTGGATCCAGTCGAGGGTCTCCTGGTCGGTATCCATCGCCATCACGACCTTTCCCGTCACGTGATAGCTGTTGAGCACCCCCGCCACTTCCTTCCCTGACTGCGCTTCCAGGCACACGAAGGCGTCTACCTTGTCGCGCTCCTTGCCAATGATCTGGGTCGTGGTGTCGAAGGCGATGCGCGGGTCGCCCTGAATATCCACAACGCGGGCGATCTTGATGTCCGGAGTGCGCGCCAGCGCGGCCTTGTAACCGCCCAGGCGCTCCTGCAGGTTGGGCTGATCGGGCATGGTAAACACCACCACGTTCCCTTTGCCTTTCAGTTCCTGCGCCAAGCGCTGTCCGCCTATCAAGCCCGCCTGATAGTTGTTGGTGCCGATGAAGAACAGCCGCTTGCTTGCCGGCGCGTCGGAATCAATCGTAATCACCGGGATGCCGGCCCCCACTGCCTTATCAATGCTGTCCTTGAGCAGCGCCGCATCGGTCACGTCCAGCAGAATGCCGGTCGCTTTCTTCTGCACCGCCCGATCCAGAGCTTCGCGCTCGGCCTTGGGGTCGAAGGTCTGCGGCCCATCAAAGTCGGAGCGCACCTTCATTTGGGATGCGGCATTGGAGAACCCCGCCCCTGCCGTCTTCCAATAAGGAACCTGCAGGTTCGCCGAGACCAGAACGTAAAACTCGTCGGAGTCGTGAGCGGAACCGCAACTCAGGAGAAATCCGGCCAGAACGACAACGCCGGTGGAATGGAAAATCCTGCGCGAGAGGAACATTGCATCCTCCTTCGAAGAAACCTCATCCCCGCCCAGACTGCGCGGCGGATTGAGAACGTCAGCGACTGGATTGTAAACGAGCGGTCAAGGAAAGGACAAAATTCCCAACCCCACCGTAGCGCCGAGTTAGCCGGCCGTTGCCGTGTCGTTTTGCATCGTCGGTACGAAACTCAGGCTTATAATCGTGCTGGAACCAATCCCAGTTCGCTGGAAGAGAACCTAAGGATCGAACGAAATGAAAGGCGACGAGATCTATCGCGCGTTGCAGCGCCACCTGGATCGCATGCCGGTACCGTATCCGGCGACCGACTCCGGCGTAGAAATTCGCATACTCCAACGGCTTTTTACGCCGGCGGAAGCCCGTCTGGCTTTGTGTCTGAGCGCAATTCCGGAGCCGCTGGCGACGATTCATCGGCGAACTCGCCACACGATGAGCCGGGAGCAACTTCGCGAGGCTCTCGACCGGATGGCCGGGAAAGGCTCCATCCTAAGGCTGCAGGGCAAGAAGGGTCCCAGGTACGGGAAGTCTCCGCTGGCGCTGGGCATGTACGAGGCGCAAGTGAACCGGCTGACCCCGGAACTTGAGCGTGACGTGCGCGCCTACTTCGACGAAGCCTTCGGAAAAGAAATGCTAGGGCCGCGAACGCCTCAGATGAGGATTGTTCCAATCCACAAGTCCATCCCGGTGGAACGCGCGGTGGCCAGCTATGACGATATTCGCCGATTCGTCGAAGCCAGTCCCGGGCCCTTCGCTGCCATTCCCTGCGTTTGCCGCCAGGGACGGGAACTCACCGGGGAACCATGCAAAAAGACCAGCGAAGCGCAGAACTGCTTGATGTTCGGCAAGGCTGCGACCATGATGACCGAGGATGGAGTCGCCCGCGCTCTCAGCAAGGAAGAGATGCTGGCGCTACTGGAGCAAGCGGACCGCGAGGGTCTGGTGCTGGAGCCGCAGAACGCCCAGAAACCGCTGTTTGTCTGCTGTTGCTGCGGTTGCTGTTGCGGCGTTCTGACGACGGCGAAAAAGTTTCCCAGGCCGGCCGAATTCTTCCAAACCGATTTCGTGGCGGAGGTGGACCGCGACCGATGTGAAGTCTGCGGCACCTGCACCACCAGGTGTCAGATGGACGCGATCGTCGCCGATGACGAGCCGGCCAAAGTGGCGGAAGAGCGTTGCATTGGCTGCGGGCTTTGCGTAACGACCTGCCCTTCAGAAGCCATGAGTCTTCAAGAAAAGGAACGCAGACCGCCCCCACCCAAGGACATGACTGCGCTGTATTCGACGATGTTCCAGGAGAGATTTGGACGCCTGGGCGCGGCGGCCGCGATTGCAGGGCACCTTTTGGGCCGCAAATTCTGATTACGTGCGGGACTACACTCCCACCGGAAACGGCTTGGTGTGTGCCGTCGCGCTTAGAGAAGCCCTTCCGAAGCGCCCCTGCAGCAGCGACATCAATCCCGTGTACCAGTACCCGACCACAAACAACAGCAGGAACGGCACGGTAATGTAGTTCTCATTGTCCACGGCATAGTAAACCGTCAGCGCGAAGTAGGTGCCGATCAGTAGTTCCAGCCACGGAACCCATCCCAGCCGCTTGCGGTACTTGGTGGCGCCGACCTTGTCCTGCTTCGTGACGACGCGATACTTGGGCGTGCGCGCGAACGCGCTCTCTTTGCCGATCAGCGCCTCGATCACCGCTTTCGTATTGGTGATGGTCAACCCAATCCCCAGCGCCATCAGGAATGGCAAGTACAGCAGCGCCCGCGGCCAGGTCCGGGGGAACAGTTCGCGCTGCGAAACCAGATAGAAGCTGGAGATCGAGAACGTTGAAGCCATAAACAACGGCAGGTCAATGTAAAGCATCTGGAACCAGCCCTGATAAAAACGAATAATCATGGCCGGCAGCAGCAGCACCGAAAGCATGATCATCAGCGGATAACTGATGTTTGCCGTCAGGTGATACCAAGCCTCGATCTTGGTGTGCAGCGGCGCGTCGCTGCGCAGCACCCGCGGCAGAATCTTTTTCCCCGTCTGGATCAGTCCCTTGGCCCAGCGCGCCTGCTGCGTTTTGAACGCAGTCATCTCCACCGGCAACTCCGCCGGACACTCCACATCCTGCAGGTAGATGAACTTCCATCCTTTGAGCTGGGCGCGATAGGAAAGATCGGTATCTTCGGTCAGCGTGTCGTGCTGCCAGCCGCCGGCTTCCTCAATGGCAGTGCGCCGCCACATGCCGGCCGTTCCGTTGAAGTTGAAGAAAAGTCCAGTGCGCGCCCGCCCCGAGTGCTCCAGCACAAAGTGGCCATCCAGCAGGATCGCTTCCACCTCAGTTAGAAACGAATAATTCCGGTTGAGGTGCGTCCACCGCGTCTGCACCATTCCGATCTTCGGATCGGTGAAATGATGAATGGTGAGCAGCAGAAAATCTTCCGGCGGCGTAAAGTCAGCGTCAAAAATGGCGATAAACTCGCCCTTCGCTGTCTTCATCCCCTCCGCCAGCGCTCCCGCCTTATAGCCTTCCCGGTTCGTGCGGTGGTGGTAACTCACGGGATGTCCCAGCGCGGCGTACCGCTCGACCAGCGCTTGCGCCACCTCGACCGTCTCGTCGGTTGAATCGTCCAGCACCTGGATGTCGAGTTTTTCCCGTGGATACTCCAGCTTGCAGATCGACTCCAGCAGTCGCTCCACGACGTACTGCTCGTTGAAGATCGGCAGTTGTACCGTCACCCGCGGCAATTCCTCAAAACGCGCCGCCGGTTCAGTCGTCCGGTTCTTGCGATGCTTGTAATAGAGATAAACCAGGACGTAGCGGTGTACACCATAGCCCGCCAGCAGGATGAGCACGATGAAATACGGGATCAACAACGCCACGTCAAACGCGTTGGCGTGGTAAAGCCCGCGAAACGTGGTGTCCAGAAAATGCTGCCGGATGTACGGCCCAATGCCCCTGGGGCCAGCCCACGCCGTCAGGTGCTCAGACAGGTTCGCGGATAGGATGAGATCAGAAATCAACAAAAGCTCCGGTCAAAACTTTCATTCTACCGGATGCCCCGCTGTTAAGCAGCCCGGTGCGCGTCTCTCGGCGGGTGCCCCGTCCTTTCGCGTTCTTTGCGAAAGGGTGGAGATCCCTGATTAACGTGTGACCTTGGCGGGGAGCCGATAGGCTTCCGCGACGGCCTCGGATGAACCCGAGGCCGTTTGCATTTCACGATACGTCTACGTCCACGGATTCAGCAGCGCCTTCAGCCCGGGACTTCTGCGCTCATTTGCCCCCGCCGCTTCCCTCAGCTACAAATAGAACCACGCATGGAATCCAGTTCGACGGAATCAAGAGCGGCAGAACTGAGCCCAGCGGCGTCTGCCCGCTCTTATGCACCGCTTCTCGCGGCCTGGGCGCGCGTCCGCACATCAACCACCTGGATCGTCGGCGTCGCTCTATTTCTGCGTGTCGGCTGGATCATCCTCGGCCACACCTACAAGTTCAAATCCGCCGACGAGAACTTCGGCTTCGGCTTCGAAATGGGACGCATCGCCGCGTCACTCGCTTCCGGTCACGGCTTCAGCAACCCGTTCGGCCCGCCCACCGGCCCCACCGCCTGGGAGCCTCCGCTCTACCCCTATTTCACGGCCGGGGTGTTTCTGGTCTTCGGCATCTACACCAAGGCGTCGGCCTTCGTGCTGCTCACCATCAACAGCGCCTTCTCGGCGTTGACCTGTGTTCCGATCTTCCGCATCGCCCGCCGGATTTTTTCCGAAAAGGTTGCCGTCGGCTCCGCCTGGGCCTGGGCGCTGTTGCCCAACGTCATGTTCTGGTGTACGCGCTGGGTGTGGGAAACGAGTCTGTCGGCGCTGCTGCTGGCCACGCTGCTCTGGCTCGCCCTGACCATGGAGGACCGCGACGACTGGCGGCCCTGGCTTGAGTTCGGACTGCTCTGGGGTATCGCCGCGCTCGACAGCACGGTGCTGGTTTCGTTTCTGCCGGCGGCGGGACTATGGGCCTGGTATCGCCGAGCGAAACGGGGCAAGACATCGCTGGCCGGCGTGGTGCTGGCGTCGGCCGTCTTCTGTGCCTGCGTCGCGCCCTGGCTGGTCCGCAACTATGAGACGTTCGGCAAGTTCATTTTCATACGCGACAACTTTGGCGCCGAGTTGCGCCTGGGCAACGGCAACGGCGCCGACGGAACCTGGATGCAGTACCTGCATCCCACGCAGGACGTTTACGGCCTGCGCCAGTACGTGGCGATGGGCGAACTTCCCTACATCGCCATGCGCAAGAAACAGGCCGTGGACTACATCAAAGCCGATTACGTCCGCTTTGCCGGCCTCTGCTTCAAGCGCTTCATCTACTACTGGGCGGGACCGCCGCGGCTGGCACAAATCTGGTGGCTGGCGCAGGTCAAGAATTCGCTGTTCCTGGCTTCTTCCGTGCTGATGTTCTGGGGGCTGGCGCGAGCCCTGCGGCAGCGCAGGCCGGGTGCCTTGCTGTTGTTCTGGCTGCTGGTGCTTTATCCCGCGGTGTATTACGTCGCGTTTCCTAACCAGCGCTACCGGCATCCCATTGAGCCGGAGATGGCGATCCTGGGCGTGTTTGTGCTGACCGAGGCTGGGAAGAAAACAGACCGCGCTTCCCCGGCCGCGTAGAATTTTCCGCATCTACCCTCTCACCAATTCCACGCTACCCCGTCTAACGCGTTGAAACGGAGGGAGTCATGAACCGCAATCGCCAATCCGCTCGCTGGCTGGGAGCCGTTCTGGGATCCGCCTGCGCTTTGCTCGTTCTTGCCCTGGGAGCCCACGCCTCAGACCACCGCGGCGACGTCACCGAGGAATTCCACCAAACCTACGCCCTGACGCCTGACGGCCGCATCGAACTCGACAACATCAACGGAGCGGTACACATCTCCAGTTGGGATCGCAACGAAGTGAAGGTGGACGCGATCAAGTACGCCGGAACGAAAGAACGTTTGGATGAAGCGAAGATTGAGATTGACTCGGGGAAAGACTATCTCTCGATCCGCACCAAATACCGCGACCACGATCACACCTTCAACTGGGGTTCGCACAACAACCCCGCCGGCGTCGAGTACACGCTGACCGTGCCACGCACCGCCCGCCTGGACGAGATCAAGCTGATCAACGGCTCGCTGGATGTGACCGGGGTCAGCGGCGAAGTGCGCGCCTCCTGCATCAACGGACGTTTGGAAGCGACCGGCCTTGCCGGACGGGCGGAGCTCTCGACCATCAATAGCCGCCTGGAAGCGCGGTTTAACCAACTGTCCGGGCAGGCCGTCGAGTTGAGTTCAGTGAACGGCTCAGTAGAACTCACGATCCCATCGGACTCTCAGGCAGAAGTCGAAGCCAGCACAGTCTCCGGCGGCATTGAGAACGATCTTGGGCTGCGCGTGAATCATCATCGCTACGTTGGCCACGATCTGCGCGGCGAACTGGGCAACGGCGGCACGCACATCAAGCTGGAAAACGTAAACGGCAGAATTGAGATTCATCACGCCCAGGACGGCCGCGCTCTGAGCCCGGTGAAAGACCTGACTCACCGCAACCACGACCGCGATGACGACGATGACGACGACAGCGAAATCTGAACGTTCGGGCAGTAGAACGTGTGGCGCAGGCACTTTGCCCGCGCCCTCTCAGTAGATCGTGTATCCCGGCGCCGGTGTCCGCAGATCGGGCTTCGACGCCATCAGCAGTAGCGCCCCCTCGCGCTTGAACGCCCGCAGATCGTCCAGGCTGTTGAAGGATTTCGTCTTGTAATCATCCGGAGTGGGCGTGTCGTCGGGAATGCGGCGCGCCTCTACGTCTTCGAATGCGTGCTTTTCGAGGAGTTCGGTGTATTCCGACGCCGACCGCACGTGCACCGAAACCTTCAGCTTATCCACCCACTGCAGCGAGTAAGGATTGTCTTTATAGAGATTGATCAGGATGAATAGCCTTCCCCGCGGCGCCATCACGCGAAACAGTTCCATCAGCGCGCGGTCCTGGTCGGGATAGTAATAAAACGATTCCACGGACAGAACTTTGTCGAAGAAATTCTCTTCCCACGGAATCTGCTGCGCCGATCCCCAAACGTAAAGAATGTTGTCGAAGTCCTTCGACGCCTCGCGCGCCTGGCGCACCATTTCATCGGAGACATCGAGCCCCACCACCTGTCCGAATCCTTCCGGCCCCTCGCCCACCAGCCGCGCCAGCAGGCGCGTGGCCCATCCCGAACCGCAGCCCAGGTCGAGCACGCGCTCGCCGGGACGAAGACTCATGAGGCGGATGGTCTTGGCGGTGATATCGAGATGATGGCGCTCCATCTTCTCGCCTTCACCTTCGGCCGCCCAGCGGTTAAATTCCTGCTGCAGTTTTTCGTCGGGAGTTTGGGGTTTGTCGGGCATGCTGGTCTAGTCCCTTTTACCACGAAGCCGCTCGAATAGGCACGGCGCGATGGAGTGGCGAAAGAACCGCATCATTCCCTTGCCGCTAAGGTCATTGATCCACGCCTGCGTGGCCTCACGGGTGCGGGGAACACCATTTCGCCGGGTGTATGATTTTGTCATGAAATACGCCACAATCGGTTGGCTGTTGGCCGGCATGGCCGTGACGACACTCTTCCACTCGGCCGTTCTGAGCACACAAGCACGCGTCAACCCGCAGTCGGCAAGTCGCAGTTTCACCAGTGCAGATGGCGCGTTTCGCCTGGAATACCCTGACTCGCTGGTCTCGTGCAAGAGGGACGCGAAACAAGCAGACTGGTGGTTGCCCCAAGCATCCTGTGAGGCCTTCACCCCGGTTTGCTCCGATGTCGCTTGCAACTCCGAAGGTACCGTCGTGTGCGTAGCCTATCCCGCAGACGACACGACGAAGGGCACTACCTTTCAGGCTGCAGCCTTCTCGGTGAACCAACTGAGCCATACAAATACTGAAAGCAAATGTCTGAGTGTTGAGGAGCCGCCACCGCATGTCGGAACTTCGCACACCGAAATCGTCAATGGGGCAAGATTTGACGTGACGGAGACCGATGGTGTGGCAACGGGCAACCTGATGGATGGATATGTTTACAGCGCCTTCCATGAAAAGAAGTGCTACGAACTGGACATCAGAATCGCCTATTCGAATGTTGGCGGTGACGATCCCGCCAAGAAGGTCTTCGACCCGGAACAGGTACACCGCAGACTGAAAGCGGTGCTAGACACTTTCAGATTTCTGAAACAACAAACCCGGGGGCGTACCACGTCGCCCCGCCATCTGTGCTACAGTTTTCCTCCTCATGGCATCCCGCCCTCACACTACCCCGCCTGAGCCGGAGCCGAGCCCGCTCTACTGCCCGAACTGCGCTGAAGAAGTGACCGACCCGCTGACTTGCGGCGACTGTTCTTCGGTCATCTGCCGCCGCTGCGGTACGCCGCTCGAATCCCCCGACGAACTCGGAATCGGATAATGGAACCTGTCCCGGTCGTTCCAGCCACTGACATTCAGTCGTCCGACTCCAAGCCCACTCTGGTGCGCGGGCTCGGCCTGCTCGATTCGGTCCTGCTGCTGGTCAGCGGCGTGATCGGCTCATCTATTTTTCTTACGGCGAAAGACATCGCCAGCCCCCTGCCCCATCCGGTCTTGTTTCTTCTGGTATGGGTGCTGGGCGCGCTCATCTCGCTGTGTGCCTGCTTTGCTTTTGCTGAGTTGGGCTCGATGTTCCCCGACTCCGGCGGGCAGTACATCTACCTGCGCGAGGCCTACGGCGATCTCATCGCCTTCCTATATGGCTGGATGCTGTTCGCGGTGGCCAACGGAGGCACCATCGCCGCGCTCTCGGTGGCATCCGCGGCCTATTTGGGGCAGGTGTTCCCGGTGGTTTCGCAGGAGCGGATCGTGTTTTCGCTGGCCGGCCTTGCGGTGAGCCGCGCGCACCTGCTGGGCCTGGTGCTGATCGCCGTGCTCACTTACGTGAATGTTTTCGGCCTGCGCTGGGGCGCTCTGCTGCAGAACGTTTCCACCTGGACCAAGTTCGCGGCCATGTCGGCCTTCGTGGTTCTCGGTTTTGCCATCGGCAAGGGACACTGGTCGAATTTCCAAGCGCACGGGACTCCCCCAACCCTGGGGCTCAGCCCCACGGCTCTGATTTCGGCGTTGGGGGTCGGGTTGATTGCCGTCTTCTGGGCCTACGACGGATGGGTGTACATCACGTGGGTGGCGGGCGAAGTGAAGAACCCGCGGCGCAACGTGCCCCTGGCCATGGTTTTGGGCGTGCTCGCCGTCGGCGTCATTTACGTTGCAATGAACGTGACTTACGTGTACGCCCTGCCGCTGAAAGAGATCGCGCAGCACGAAACCATCGCCCATGCCGCCGCCGCGGCGTTGTTCTCTCCGCAGGCCGCGGGGTGGCTTTCGCTGATGATTGCCGTCTCGTGTTTCAGTGCCGCCGCCACCTGCACTTTGTCGGGCGCCCGCGTCTATATGGCCATGGCGCAGGATGGCGTTTTCTTCCGGCGCATGGCGGTGATCCATCCCAAATGGCGGACTCCGGCCTTCAGCCTGATCGGGCAAGGCATCTGGGCCGCTCTTCTCACCGTGAGCGGGCGCTACGACCAGCTTTACACATATGTCATCTATGGCATGGTGCTCTCGTACACGTTGACGGTGATTGGCATGTTCCTGCTGCGCTGGAAGCGGCCGGAGATTCCGCGGCCGTACCGCTGCACCGGATACCCGTGGCTGCCCGCGATTTACGTGCTGATTGGCACGGCGTGGACGTTGAACACCATCATCACGCGACCGTGGGAGGCCTTCTGGGGCACAACGATTGTTCTGATTGGCGTTCCGGGATATTTATATTGGAAGCGCAGCAGCACGAAGGCTGCGGCCGTGGAGTAGACGATCTTTGAGCGGTATACGGGGATCATGCGGGCAAGCTGCGAGCGGCAGGAGTGCTGGCGAGAAAGCCGTAGCAAGCTACGTCTCTACGATCGCTTTTCTGTAGAGACGTTGCTTGCAACGTCTCTTTCGCCCGCTACACCGTTGTTGCGGTCTTCCTCGGCGGATTGAAGAACGGCAGCGTCGCCACCTTCACGTTCGTCTTCAACCGCATGGCCTCGATCGTGATTTCCATCTGCAACTGGGTGCCGGGCTTCGAGTGTTCGGTTTCCAGGCTGGCCAGCGCGATCATCTTCTTCAGCACCGGCGACCAGCTTGTGGTTGTCGCCTTGCCGACCTGTTTCTCACCCGCGTACACGGGAATGGCAACGCGCGAAGCCTGCGCCGGCGCCGCCGGAGTGAGCCCATACCGCTCGTAGAGCCGCTCCACGTCGGTCCAGTCAACCTCAAGCCCGGCCAGTTGCCGGGGCACGCCGTTCTTCGCATCGCGCTCCAGCGCGCGCTTGCCGATGAAATTCTCCTTCTCCAGATGCACCATCTTGGCAAATCCCAACTCATACGGCGAGAATTTCTGCGACGGAATCAGGGCCTTCTTCGAGCTCGTGTAATCCACTTCGATCAGCAGCAGCCCGGCCTCGACCCGCGCCACGTCGAGCGCCAGCATGCCCGCAGCGTGCAGATCAAACTGGCGGCCCATTTCGGCCAGCGCGTCCCAGACCTTGACGGCGTCCTTCCACGGCATCCAGATTTCGTATCCCAAATCGCCGGTGTATCCGGTGCGCGAAATGTCCACCGGGATGCCGGCGATCTTACCGCGCGTGACGCGGAAATATTTCAAGTTGGCAATGTCGGCCTCAGCCACAGCCTTCAGCAGTTTGGCCGAAGTCGGCCCCTGCAGCGCCAGCGCCGCAACTTGTTCGGAGATGTCCTCGATCTGGACGTCCATGTTCAGGCCGTTCTGCCGGAACCAGCGCAGGCTGGGGTCGGCCGCGGTCCAGCGATAGACGTTTTCTTCCAGGCGCGAGATGGTGCCGTCGTCAATCACCTTGCCCTCTTCATCGCACCAGCAGCAGTAAATCACCTGGCCCACCTTGACCTTGTTGATGTCGCGCGTGATGACGCGGTTCACCAGCCGGGTGGCGTCTTTGCCCCTGACCAGATATTTGTAGAGCGGCGAGACGTCAATCAGCGCGGCGGCGTTGCGAATGGCGTTGTACTCGTGCTCGTGATGCACTTCGTACACGCTGACGGTGTAAAAGCCCGACCACTCGCGGTAGTTCAGGCTCTGGCAAAGCGGAAAAGTTCTGTCGTGAAACGCGGTTCCGATGGGCAAGCGGATTCCCCCCGTGAAGATCGAATCAGGCGTTACAATGCTCCAAAAAAGGTAACACAAAGTGAATGCATCTCAATATATCTGGCTGGCAATCGCGCTCCTTGTGGTGTATCTGATCTGGCGTAGCAGGGGAACGGGAGTGGTGGCCAAGACCCTCCGCATGAGCAGGACAATCGACGCGATCATGTCAGCATATCTCGCGGGTGACTATGCGACGGGGCTGGAGAAAACGGAAAAACTGAAGGACGGTTCGGTAAAATCGGCCGAGTACTGCATGTTTCGTGGACTAATGCTGCATCAACTGGGACAGCTCAGCGAAGCAGAAGCCAGCTTGCGGGAGGCTCTTCCCTTACACGATGAACCCCGCCAAAGGGCGCTGGTTCTAAACTCCTTGGCCTCCGTGCTGATGGATCAGGAGCGATTCACCGAGGCAATCGCATTCTACGAAAACGCCGGCCGGGTTTGGCCGGACCGAGGAGCAAGCCTGCGGGGAATCGCAGAGGTTTGGCTGCGTCAGGGACGCGAATCTTCCGAGGCTCTAGAGCAAGCGCGCCGGGCGGTTGAAATTGACAGGCACGCCACGGGGATGGGCAAGGAAGCCCTGGAGTACAGGCTTGGCGAGGATTTGGCAGTATTGGCATGGGCACTCGCCGCGAACTCGGCGGATACAGGCGGGGTAGATTCCGCTTTGGCAGAGGGGTTCCGGCTCTGCGGTGTCAGAACCAAGTCGATCTTGGCTCAGGTTCATTACCACGCAGGACGAGCCTACCTTGCGCTCCAGATCAGCGATAAGAGCCAGGAATATTTCCGTCGCGCGGCAGAAATCGACCCTCAAGGCAGATTCGGACGAATGGCGCGCTCGACGTTATCGCAGTCCAGAATGTAGAATTTCTCCTATGCACCGCATCATCCAATGGAGTGCCCTTCCCAGCGGACTCTGATTTCGCTGCCACAGCCCTTCCCTCGCGAGTATCATTGCGTTTCTAATCGGCACACACTAATCACCCAACTGACAGCTAAAGGCTAAGACCTCATGGATAATTCATACGACGTAATCGTGATCGGCGGCGGCCACAACGGCCTGGTCAACGCCGCGTATCTGGCGCGAGCGGGCAAGAAAGTGCTGGTGCTCGAACGCCGCTACGTGCTGGGCGGCGCGGCCTGCACCGAAGAGATCGTCCCCGGATTCAAGTTCTCGGTCTGCTCCTATGTCGTCTCGCTCTTACGGCCGGAGATCATCCGCGACCTCGATCTTCCGCGCCACGGCCTTGAAATCCTTCCCCTCGACGGCACGTTCACGCCCATGCCCAGCGGCGATTACCTGTGGCGCGTCAACGACCATGGCAAGACGCACCGTGAAATCGCCCGCCACTCGCGGGTGGACGCCGAAGCCTACGACGAGTTCGGCAAAGCTATGCAGGCCATGTGTCGCTTTGTGAAGCCGATTCTCAGCATGGTGCCGCCCGACCCGACTACGCTGAATCCTCGGGAACTGATGAAGTTGCTGTTCATCGGCAAGCGCTTTCAGGGCATGTCGAGCTACGACAAGTACAACCAAGTCCAGCTTATGACGATGTCCGCCATTGATTTCCTGGATCAATGGTTTGAGACCGGCGTGCTCAAGGCGACCATGTCGGCCTCCGGCATCATCGGCACGTTTCTCGGCGTGCGCTCCCCGGGAACGGCCTACGTTCTTCTGCATCACTACATGGGCGAGATTGACGGAGCGTTTCGAGCCTGGGGATTTGCCCGCGGCGGCACCGGCGCGATCTCAAACGCCATCGCCGACGCGGCCCGCGAAGCCGGAGTGGAAATTCGCACCGAAGCCGCCATCTCGCAGATTATCGTCAAAGACGGAAAGGCGAAGGGCGTCGTACTCTCGAACGGAGACGAACTCTACGCCGACGTAATTTCCTCCAGCGTGGATCCGCGCCTGACGTTTACCAAATTCATCGAAGCCCAGCACCTGCCCGGCGATTTCCTGGAGGAAGTGAATCGCTACAAGTTCCGCGGTTCCTCCGGCAAGGTCAACATGGCGCTGGACGGGTTGCCCAACTTCAACTGCATGCCCGGACCGGGCGCGCATCTGCGCGGCGCGATTTCCATCTCCCCCGCGGTCGAGTATATGGAACGCGCCTATGACGACGCCAAGTACGGAAACTTTTCCAAGCGCCCGTACATTGACATGGTGATTCCCTCGCTCACCGATCCTTCCGTTGCGCCTCCGGGCAAGCACGTACTGTCGTGCTTCGTGCAGTATGCGCCCTACAAGCTGCGCCCCGGCCTCAACTGGGACACCGAAAAAGAAGCCTTCGGCAACACCGTTGTGGATACCATCTCCGAGTACGCGCCCAACCTAAAAGACATCATCATTCACAAGCAGGTCGTCACGCCGCTCGATCTCGAACGCGAGTGGGGACTGAGCGAGGGCAACATCTTCCAGGGCGAGCTTTCGCTGGAGCAACTGTTCTTCCTGCGTCCCGTGCCGGGATGGGCGCAGTACCGCACGCCCATCAAGAATCTTTACATGTGCGGATCGGCCACGCACCCGGGCGGCGGCATCATGGGCGCCAACGGCCGGCTGGCGGCGCTGGAAATTCTGAAAGACATCAAGGGAGCGGCCTGATGCCAGCACAAAGCCAAGGCGCACGCGATGTCGTTATCATCGGCGGCGGCCACAACGGGCTGGTCACCGCCTTCTATCTTGCCAAAGCGGGATTCAAGCCTCTGATCCTCGAGCGCGGAACGCAAGTCGGCGGAGCCGCCGTCACCGACGAATTTCATCCCGGCTTTCGCTGCTCGACCCTGGCGCACACTGCCGGTCCGATCCGTCCGGACATCGTCCGCGACATGCAACTGGAGAAGCACGGCCTGCGCCTGATCACTCCGGAAGTCTGCGTCACGGCTCTTTCCCCGGACGGCCGCGCCCTCACGCTGTACCAGGATGCGAACAGGTCCGCGCAGGAAATCGCGGCGTTCTCGCAGAAGGACGCGGCCAAGTATCCCGAATTTCAGCAGTCGCTCGCCAAGATCAGCAAAGTGATCGGCGAAGCGCTCGCAACCGTGCCGCCCGATATTGACCACCCCAGCCGGGGCGACCTCTGGAGCATGCTCAAGACCGGCCGCGCCATGCGAAATCTGGGCAAGAAAGACATGTTCCGCCTGCTGCGCTGGGGGCCCATGGCGGTCGCGGATCTGGTTTCGGAATATTTTGAAACCGAGTTGCTACGCGCCGTGGTCGCCGCTCGCGGCGTCTTCGGAACCTTCCTGGGCCCCTGGTCAGCCGGAAGCGCTCTGGTGCTGCTGATCCGCGCCGCGGGCGATGCTCATCCGGCAGGCTCGGCGCACTTCGCCGCCGGCGGCATTGGCGCGGTGACACAGGCGATGGCCTCGGCCGCCAAGGCCGCGGGCGCAGAGATCCGCACCAGCGCCGAGGTCATTGAGATTCGCGTGCAGAACGGCGCCGCCACCGGCGTGCTGCTTTCCACTGGAGAAGAAATTCAGGCCCGCGCCGTCATCTCCAACGCCGACCCCAAACGCACGCTGCTCAAGCTGACCGACCCCATGCATCTTTCGCCCGACTTCGTGCAAAAGCTGCAGCATTACCGCGGCAACGGCACGGTGGCGAAGGTCAACCTTGCGCTTTCCGGTCTGCCCAAGTTCAGCGCGCTGAAGAATGGTGACGATGCAGTGCTCCGGGGTCGCATCCACATCGGCCACGAAATTGATTATCTCGAGCGCGCCTTCGACGAGTGCAAGTACGGCAACTTCTCACGCCAGCCCTATCTCGAAGCCACGATCCCCTCGCTCACCGACCCCACGCTTGCGCCCGAAGGCAGGCATGTGATGTCCATTTACATGCAGTACGCCCCGTACAAACTCAAAGGAGACTGGGATCAACAGCGCAACGCCCTGGGCCAGACCGTGGTGCAGACCCTCGCGCAATATGCGCCGAATCTGCCGGAATTGATCTTGACCCACCAGATCATCACCCCGCGTGACCTCGAAGAAGTCTACGGCCTGACCGGCGGGCAGATTTTCCACGGCGACCTCGCGCTCGACCAGTTCTTCACCATGCGCCCGTTGCTCGATTGGGCCCGGTACCGGACGCCGATCCAGAATTTGTATTTGTGCGGAAGCGGAACCCATCCCGGCGCGGGATTGACCGGCGGCTCGGGCGCGAACGCCGCGCGAGAAATCGTGAAGGAACTGAAGCGCTAACCGAGCGGTCTGCGCACGAACTACGGTTTCGGCGCGCGCAGCCGGACACTAGTGCACGGGCGCCGGCTGAGGATTCGCCTGCGGAGCCGCCGCGCCCGGACTGGAGAAGTTTACCTTCGGAACTTCGCGCGATCCCGGCGACGCTTCGAAGTAGGCTTCGTTCGCCTTGAATCCCGCGAATCCCGCGAACAAGCTGTTGGGGAACTGCTGCACGTACGTGTTGTAATCCTGCAGCGTGTCGTTGTAGCGCTTGCGCTCGACCGCAATCCGGTTCTCCGTGCCCGCGAGTTCATCCTGCAGGCGCAGGAAATTCTCGTTGGACTTCAACTGAGGATAGTTTTCGACCACCAGCAGCAGGCGCCCGAGCGCTCCATCGAGTTGGCCGTTGGCCGCTATCTTTTCTTGAGGCGTGCCCGCGGAAAGCAGAGCAGAGCGCGCCTTCGCGATATCGCCGAACACCGTTACCTCTTGCTGCGCGTAGCCTTTCACCGTCTCCACCAAATTGGGGATCAGGTCGGCGCGGCGTTGCAGCACAATGTCCACTTGCGACCAGGCCGCTTTTACCGCCTCATTCTTGCTGACCAGCGTATTCTTTACGCTCACGTACTGGCCAAAAACAAACAAGCTGCCCAGCAATAGAATTGCCACGATCACCACGACCACGATCAGTGCCTTGCCCATAAGATTCTCCTGAACAAACAAGGGTGGGCTCTACGACCAGCCCGCAGCGCCCGAGTCCAGCATTCTATCAACTGCGGCGGTTACCTGCTCCAACGCCGTCAGATATCGAGCAAAAACGTCCGCCACATCGAACTTCTTCCGGTCGGATTTCCGCTCTCTCACGTCCAGCACCTGCAGGATACCGGAGGCGTCAAACCCAATCTGTTTTGACAATGCCTGCACCGCTTCCCGCTTTCCAACCGGCGCATCGTGACCCAGCACAATCAGCGCGTGGCGGAAGAGTGTGGCAAACGACGAAACCGACCGCAGCAGCAATTCCCACAGGCGCGAGTCATTGCCCGAGGCCAGCAGCAAGTGCTGGCGCAGCAGCGCGAGCTTCTCCCGCAGTTCGTACTCCACCTGGACCCGGTGCAGGTTCGCCGGAATCGTTAGGCCCTGCAAGACGTCTGCGCCGAAGACAACACGGTGCTGCTGTTGCATGTCTATCAACTCAATCGTAAACACATCGGTAGAGCGCGCGATCTCGTCACGGGTCATGAACAGCGGAGGCGGCTCTTTCTGCGCAGCCCACCATTTGACGGCAGGCGCGAGCGCCTGCAATGCACCGAATGAGCTGTCGCGAATCACGCAGAACAGATTCACGTTCGAAAACTCGGGATGAAAATCTCCCGCGACCGCCGATCCAAACAGGATCACGCTCTCCAGGTTCGCTCCCGCCGCCGCCTGCAGACGCGTGACAAAGTCGCTAATCTTTTTCTCCGGAACCATTTGCGCCTCGCTGACTACCAACTGCTGCTAGCCCCGCCGCCACCGGAACTGCCACCGCCGAATCCGCCAAAACCGCCCCCGCCGCCAAAACCGCCGCCAAAACCGCCGCCACCCCAGCCACCGCCCCTCGATCCCCCTCCACCGCCAAACATTCCAGAAAAAAGAATCCAGGAAAGTACGGTGCGCAGCGGAGTCAAAAGAACGATGAGTACGATGACAATGAGCAGAATAATTCCGCCGGCCGATATCCCTCCGCCCGGCTGCTCCCTAGGCTCGGCCCGAGCCGGTGGAAGTTGCGGGGTCGTGAGTTGCACGCCTGCATCCTGAGCAATGACCTGGGCAACGCGCGAGGTGACCAGCAGCAGCGCCTGGCTGTAGTCCCCGCTCCGCATAAGCGGGACCGCTTCCCGCTGAAATCCACCCACTTTCCCATCGGGCAGGATAGGTTCCAGCCCATAGCCCACCTCAATCCGCGCGCGGTGGTCGTCAATGGCATACAGAATCAGTACTCCACGGTTGGTTGACTTGCTTCCAACGCCCCACTGATGGAAGAGATCGACGGCGTAGCCTTCGATATCAGAGCCCTCGAGGGAATGGATGGTCACGACCGCGATCTGGGCATGTGCTTTCTCGTCAATCTGCCGGCAGATCTCGTCCATCTGCGCGATCGCGTTCTGATCCAGAACGTGGGCAAAGTCGTTGACGTAGCCGGTGGCTTTGAGCTGGGAAACCGGTTCGGCCTGCGCCGCCAGAACCAGCAGCAGCGCGCCCGCCACACCTAGCCACCACTTTGCGCACGAACTCATCGGAAGCCAAATTGTACAGGACACTGGCACAACCGAAGGGGCTCGGCGTCCGAGGCAAATTGTGCGAATTCGTTCCGCAGCCTGCCAGGGCTAGTGCTTACGCCTGTTCTTTCCGGTAAAGTACTTCTTTAGACTTTGCGGCGCTCCCCGGCAGGCGCAATGCTTCTGATGTTCCCTGTGCCACCGGATTCTCTGCTCCAGCGTTGCGTTTGCAGGCATTCTGTTGTTCTGGTGCCACACTTTGTTCAGCATCGCGGCTGCTCCACACCGACTCCATGAAGAATAGCGCAGTCCTCCTGATCAGCTGCCCCGACCGCAAAGGCGAAGTCGCCACCATCGCCGATTTCGTTTATCGGCATGGCGGCCTGGGCGCGGTACCGGACGCCGATCCAGAATCTGTATTTGTCCGGAAGCGGCACCCACCCCGGCGCAGGATTGACCGGGGGCTCGGGCGCGAACGCTGCGCGGGAGATCGTAAAAGCACTGAGCGGATAATACAACCGAGGGACCAGACTGGGCATCAGCCGGTCGCTCGGAGCTAGTGTAGAATAGCGCTCTGCACCCCACCTTGTTCTCGGGAGCCTTTACGCCGTAGAAAGACCATGCCTGCCGAACCGATAGCACCGTCCCTCCCATCTGGCCCCGAGATTGAGCTCACCGCTATTACCGAACAAGAACTCCTCAAACCTGGTGCAATCAAGCTCCTGTGCAAACGCAACAGCGAGTTGGAGTCGGACAACCGCACGCTAAGAGCACAACTAGAGGCAGAGGCTGGGTTAAGTGGAGGTCACCTAGATCGCGCGCACGGAGCGGAGATGCGCTGTTCAATTCTCACTGAAAGAATCGGGGCTCTCGGCTACAGAAACGCCGTCTGCCAGACCATATGGGGAGCGGTCGCAATAGTGACGGGTCTGGCAATCGATTTCGCCAAAAGCAGGGAGTGGTCCCATTTCGGATTCAGCGTTGCGGTGATCATACTGCTGGTCATCGCCGTCTATCTGGCGAGCAAAGAGGGCAAGCCCCCGGCAGACCAGCCAAGGGAGGCCGGGGGGGATAGCGATCATGGAAGAAATTATCTTCGAAGAGATCACTCGAATTCGTAAGCTCGCTGAGACGATTGCCGCGTCTGCCGCCGCGTCGCACTCAGCCGCTCTTTATGCTGCAGGATGGGGCTACTACGCTTCGAAAAACTACCCTGCCTGCGTCCCTATCATGGAAGCGGTCGCAGAAATCGGAGATCCCTTTCATACCGCGCAAGCTCTCCTCGTGCTGTTGGATGTCTATAAGAAAACCGAGAACCCAGAGCGTGAAGGAGAAATACTGAAAAGGATCGTGTCGCTGCCAGATCGCGAAAAAAGATTTATATCGTTGGCCAACCTCGCAATTGCATATCAGAAGTCGGGACTGCTCGATGACGCCAAGCAGGCGTATCTGGCGTTGCAGGGTTTTGGCGCCGGGGAGGATCCAGGCTTCCAAGCCAACCTTGCCGAACTCCTTCTCCTCCGCGGGGAACTTCGCGAAGCGGCGCCGCTGATCGAGAAGCTACTGAGCCGCCCCGAGCCTAGGTACGTTGTAATCGGGCGACTTATGAAGGCCCTGTGTCTTTTTCTTGAGGGGAGGGGACCCGGCGCCGAGGAAGAGATCAAGTGGCTCGGGCAGTACTTACTCTCGATGTCAGGTATGCCGCCGGACCTCGCATGGGATTTTCGCGATTCAGCGCAGCTGTTGGACAAGATGAAATGGCCGGAGGCTCGACTGGTGCTGCAGATGCTGACCAAGCGGCTGGGCTTTGATCAATTTCGTGACGCGTGGTTGAGATTGCACCCTGTTCCACCGCCGGCGGGGACTTCGCTGTAAAGCCCTCTCCTAAACTAGCCGAAACCTCTTGGCCCCGCTATCTAACATGACAGTTGGCACCATGCCGATTAAATGAAAAACTCCGCCATTCTCCTGATCTCTTGTCCTGACGCGAAGGGCGAAGTCGCCACCATCGCCGATTTCGTCTATCGCCACAACGGCAACATCCTGCACGCCGACGAGCACGCCGACGAAGAGTCCGGCCTCTTCCTCATGCGTGTCGAGTTCGATCCCAAAGACTTCGACATCAATCTCTCTGAGCCTGACCTCGCCGATTTTGCCCGCTATTTCGACCCTGTGGCCGCCAAGTTTCAGATGAAATGGCGGCTGGCACTGTCCTCCCGCCGCCCGCGCATGATAATTTTCGTGTCGAAATACGATCACTGCCTGGTGGACCTGCTCTATCGCCAGAAAAGCGGCGAACTCGCCTGCGACATTCCTCTGATCATTTCCAACCATGCCGACACCCAGCCCATCGCCGACTTCTACAAGATTTCCTACGCAATCGTCTCGGTCACCAAAGAAAATAAGACCGAAGCCGAGGCGAGAATTCAGTCCCTGATTGACCAGCACCGCCCCGACTTCATGGTCCTGGCGCGCTACATGCAGATTCTCTCCAACGACTTCGTGCACCGCTACCCGCAGCGCATCATCAACATTCACCACTCGTTCCTGCCCGCGTTTGTCGGCGCGCGTCCCTATCATCAGGCCTTCGAGCGCGGCGTGAAGCTGATCGGAGCCACCAGCCACTACGTCACCGAGGTGCTCGACGACGGTCCGATCATCGAGCAGGACGTGGTTCGCGTCTCGCACCGCGACGAGGTCGAAGACCTCATCCGCAAAGGCCGCGACCTCGAGAAGGTAGTACTCTCGCGCGCTGTGCGTTGGCACGTGGAAAACCGCATCCTGGTCTACGGTAACAAGACGGTCGTGTTCTGAACGACCTGTTTTGAAAGGGTGCGGCTTCAGCCGCGCAAAAGTCCATGTACCTCCGGCGAACATGATTCCAAACCGCTTGCCGGCATCGCCCCAGTAGTAACTTGCACCGCTGGGTAACCCGTCGTTACTTTTACATGAGTAAAGTGTTATCCAAAAAACGCACTTGCGGAGGCTTGGTTGGCCGAGGATCTCCGGTTTGAATTGTCCATTCTGGCGACGGTCCAGGGCTTCTACCAGAAGCTCATGCGGGACTCGCTCGGCGGCGATGTGCCCATTCCGGCCGGGCTCGATGAAGACGCGCTCCGCCACTCCGAAGGCGAACTGCCCGAAACTCTCTCCCGCATGTATCGCTGGCTGCACCTGCTCGATATGGCGATCACGCCGGCGATGCTGCGCCAGGCGCTCACCCCCGAGACCGATTCGGAAGTTGCCGAGGCCCTGCTGCGCTACTTTGTGCGCCGCCGCGCGCCCAGCGACGTCAACCGCGACAAAACCGATCTGATTGCGACTTTCCTTTACCGCCATCCCCGCGTTCCGGGGCAATGGCAGCAAAGCGGCTACGGCCTGGATGGCGCTCTGCCGCTCTCGCCCTTCGAGATTGCGCTGATTGAGATTTTGGCCGACACCGACGTGCCGTCGTTACCCGAGGAGCACGTGCAGTTGCTGCGCCGCTTCGATCCCCTGCGCGAAGAGGCCTCGCGCTTCCACGATTTCAACGCACTCATGGATTCCGGGATCGTGGGACGCGTGCGCGAACTGAAACAGTGGCTGGATTCCTCGTTCTATCATCCCGGAGTGCTGGCCACGGTCGCCGCTTACAACGCCGCTTTCGGCGCCAAGTTTGACGCCTTGTTCGCCAAGGCCCTGACCGAGATCAAACAGTTTGGCCAGGCTCTGGAAGAGATGGGCGGAACGATTCTGAGCACGGTGGACGGCGTGGAAGTCACCGTGGAACATGTCGCCGCCATCGAACAGCAGGAAATGCTGCAGGCCGACTACACCAGCACACTGGAGAAATTCCGCCGCGTTTCCCGGCTGAAGAAGGAACTCGACCGTCGTCCTCCCATCCGCCGCTCTCTCATGACGCCAGCGTCGCGGGCAGCGCGTCCTGGCGGTGGCGCGGCGGCAGCGGCCAAGGCGGCCAGAGTCGCGCCGGGCAGCGTTCCCCTTCCCGCTCCGGTATTCCAACCCCCGGCAATTACGGCGCATCAGATTTCGGCGGAAGAAGGCAAACTGCGCCGTGTGGAGGAATCCATTCGCGTGTTTGTGCGCGTCGCCGACCCCAAGTATCGCCAGGTTGTGCCCATGCGTTTCTTCAACCTGACCTTGACCGTGCCCGAGGCCGACGCCTACAGCGCCACATTCCTCGAAGAGAAGACTCTGCGTGCGGACGTGGCTCGCTCCCTGATCCGCCTGGTCTCGGTCTCCGCCCGCATCAGCACCGAACTTGAAGAGCTCAAGCGCAGCCAGAGCATGTCCTCGCTATGGAAGCTCCACGCCGACGCGGTGGTCGTGCTGCTGGATATGGCCGGCACCACCATTGAAGAAGCCGGCAGCGTGGCTAAACAAGCCGAACAGGGCGGCGCTGGAGTGGCCGCCAAAACGATTCACGAGTCCGTTCAGAAACTCCGCACCCGTTCCGACGCCGCCGTGAAAACCCTGGCCAACGTGGGAAGCTAAGCAGGAACTTGCAGCCTCAGCCCCGCCTCGAAGTGGGCTCTCCGACAAATACCAGCACTCCGTTGGGATCGATGATGTGAAACTCGGTCATCCCATATTCACGGTCGCAGAGATCGCTGATTTTGTATTCGTCCCTCAGGGTCTTCACGTGCTCCCACAAGGCGTTGATCCCGGAAACTTCCAGATAGAACTCGCCATGTTTGCGCATAGCGCGCATTACTTCTTCAGACGCCGCATTCTGGAAATGAATGGTCTGCCCGTCGCGCTCCAGGACAAGGTAGTTCGGCGAGTCCAGAACCGGCTTGAACCCGAGCACTCTCTCGTAGAAGTACTTCGTCCTGTTCATGTCGTCGGTGGCGAGCATGGGACTGATGCGCTTGGCGATCGTGGGCATGGGTGCAGTCATGGTTTCACTCTTCACGACGCGATTGTCGGACGAAAGTAGGCGGGCCATAACGGCCCGCCTTTGCTCATGGCTGACAGCTGACGGCTGACAGCTAGTTAATGTCGAACTGTTCCTGGTGTACCGCCGGGTCGCTCTTGACGATGATGGTGCGCTTGGTCAGCTCTTCCATCTCGTTCAGCAGCTTGGCGTTGTTCGACTTCAACTCCTTGGCCACATCGGGATGCACGCGCAGCATCACGTCCTCGTGCTCCAGATGCTTGGCGATCTTGCGCATCTCCACGTAGATTTCGTTGCACACCGTGGTCACCGATTTCACGTAGCCGGTGGACTGGCAATACGGGCAGGGCGCGCCAATGGTGCGTTCGAGCGATTGCTTGACCCGCTTGCGGGTGATGGCGACCAGCCCGAAATCGTTGAACTGCAGCGTCTTCGAGGGAGCCCGGTCATGCCGCAGTTCCTCCTCCAGCGCCTGCATCACGCGCTGGCGGTTGCGCCGCTCGTCCATGTCAATGAAGTCAATGATGATGATCCCGCCCAGGTCGCGCAGGCGGACTTGGCGCACGATTTCTTTGATGGCGTCAATGTTGGTCTTGACGATCGTGTCTTCCAGGCGCTGCGTCTTGCCCACATACTTGCCGGTGTTGATGTCAATCGCCACCAGCGCCTCGGTCTGGTTGATCACGATGTAGCCGCCGCTCTTCAGCCAGACTTTCGACTTGAGCGCCTTGTTCATTTCCTCGGCCAGGCCGAATTGCTCAAACAGCGGCGTTTCCTTGGTGTAGAGCTTGACGCGCTTCACCATCCCAGGCTGAAAACGGTTGAAGAAGCGCAGGATGCGCTCGTACTCCGGTTCCGTATCCACCCAGATCACGCTGAAGTCGGAGGTGACCTGATCGCGCAGCACGCGCTCCACCACGTTGAGGTCGTGGTAAATCAGCGCCGGCGGCTTGGAATTCTCGGCCCGCGTCTTGATTTCATTCCACAGTCCCTTGAGGAAGCGGATGTCGGCGCGCAATTCGTCTTCGTTCGCGTTCTGCGCGGCCGTGCGCACAATGAAGCCGCCATGGCCGTTCTCGCGCTCGCTCTGGATAATCCGTTTCAACCGCTGCCGCTCTTCCTCGGAGGCAATCTTGCGCGACACGCCGGTGTGGTTGACTGTTGGCATATACACCAGGAAGCGGCCCGGCAGCGCGATGTGACTGGTGATGCGCGCGCCCTTCTTGCCGATGGGCTCCTTGGCGACCTGGACCAGAATTTCCTGCCCTTCTTTGAGCAGATCGCTGATGAGCGGCACCGGAGCCGATTCGCGCCGGCGGAATCCGCGGCGTCCACCGCTGGGGGGGCGGCGTCCGCGCTGACCGCGTTGGCGTTCCCATGCCGGCCGCGGCGCTCTCTGCGTGTAGCCCGCTGTAGCCGCCGGAGCTCTGACTTCGGCCCGGGCGTCTACTGAGTCATTACCCCGGGCTTCGGCTTCGAGCATGGCCTCAGCCTCAGCCTGGGCCTCTTCCAGTTCCAGTTCTTCGCTGTCTTCTTCGCCTTCTGCAGGAGCGCCCTCTGGGGCATGTCCATCGCCAGCAGCCAGCCCAGCTTCGCTCAACGACGACCGGTGAATTTCCGAAACCACTTCCCGGGCATCGCCGTTCAGGTGGTCGGGACCCGCGGCAGTGGTCTCCTCTTCAAACTCGTCATAACCCTCATCGGAAGAAGACTCGTAACGGATCGTATCCGCCTCGTCCTCATCTATGGTTTCTTCCTCCATGGTGCCGGGCGCCGCGAAAACCGGGCTCGGCTGTTCCGGCGGCGCGCTGCGCTCTGCGGGTTCAGCAGCCGCCTGCGGCGCAACCTCCTCTTCTTCCTCCTCAACGTATTTCTGTTCGGGCTCTTCTCCATGCTCCCGAGCCGCGCGCTCTTCGGTCACGGCGGCTTCGCGAGCCCAGGCTGGAGCCGCCGCCGCCCCCGACTCCCGACGCCGGAACCCCTGGCTCCAGACGGTCACAGTAGAGGCTGACTCTGCAGGCTCTTCGGTCACGGCGCTCAACCCATCATGATGATCTTCATGCTCCTCGTGCAGAGGTTCCGTCACCGCTGCCGACGCCACGCCCGACGCAAACACTGGCTCATCTTCGGGGAAGGCCGCCGCTAGAGGAGCCGCTGGCTCAGCCGGCAGTTCCGTCGCCGCTTCGGCTACCGCTTCGGCAGGCCGCGGCGCGGGCGCCTGCTGTGCCAAGCGCTGATACTTGGAAATGGACTCTCCCGGCAGCAGCATCGGCTGGTATCCCGGAGGCGGACCTGAAGGCTGCGTTCGGCCCGATTCCGCGGGACGGGAAGTTTGCGCCGGCCGCGCCGGCCGCTCGAAGCGCGGCTCAGGTGCGCGCTCGGACCCTGCTTCCACATCTCTCTCCGGCCCGCGTTCCGGCCCCAGATCACGCCCATCGCGTCGGCCGCCGCGGCGGCGACGCCGTCCCCGGTAGCTCCCGCGCTCGCCTCTCTGGGCATCGCCGCCATTCCCAGGCTCGAGTCCCGGACTCGCCAGCGCCCCAGGCTGGGCCTCATTCCCCTCACCCTCGATTGGTTCCTCTTCCCCACTCTCGTCACCAGTTTCCCGGAAGATGGGCTGTCCGGGCGCTTCCGCCCCCGCTGCCGCCTCCGGCGGTGCAGCCTGCGTGCGCAAATCCTGCACGCCGCGGCTGGCCGGAACCGAGTCGGTCAAATCCTCGTCGTGCTCCTCCAACTCCATGAAATCGGAAACGTACAGGAAGGCGTCGCGCTCCAGGCCAACGTCCACAAAAGCTGACTGCATGCCGGGCAGCACACGCGTCACACGGCCTTTATAGATGGACCCGGCCAGGGTGTATTCGTTCTCTCGTTCCAGGTAGACTTCGGCGAGTAAATCGTCTTCCACCAGCCCCACCTTGGTTTCGTGAGGCGTGGAGGAAACAAATAATTCCTTGTTCATCGAACACTCCGGTCCCGCCAACTCATCTAGGAAGTCGGACGGGCTTCACCGGCGTGGAATCAAGGAAGTAGGGGGAGGATTGAGCGTCGCGACGCTGCCCCGGATAGGGGACGGCCTATGCCTGGGAATCTTCCCCCGGGCCGAGTCCGCTGCGCAAGCTTGGGAATCTTTCGCACTTATCGCTTTAACTTTCGCCGGGGTTGTGACCGCACTCTCAGACCGTCTTCGGTCGGGGGGCCGTTCCCTGCCCGGCTGATACTCAGCTTCAATCCTGCCCGGCCTTCTCCTGTTCCCTGGCCGGTGAATTGCCCCCTTTACGCGGGGGCGATCGATATCTTGATCTTTGTGGCTGCACCTAAGGGCGCAGCGTACTGCTTCCTGCCGTCTTCCGAGTTCAAGGTTCCTGGGAGCCCGCCCTAACCGAGTCACCCGGCTAGTTTACGAAGCGGCGCATGCGAACATTCATCACCATCCCCAGCGCCAGGAACATGAACAACACGGAAGACCCACCGTAACTCATTAACGGCAGGGGTATTCCGGTAACCGGCATAAAGCCAACCACCATGCCGACGTTGACCAAAATGTGGAAGCTAAGCACAGCCACCACACCCATCACCACGAACGTGCCAGCGCGGTCGGGCGCTGTTTGCGCGTTCTGGGTCAAACGCATCAGCACAATGAAGTATAACAGCAGAACCCCGAGCGCGCCTACGAATCCATGCTCCTCGGCAAAAGCCGCGAAGATGAAGTCGGTCTGCGGCACGGGCAGGAAAGCACCGTGAGTTTGCGAGCCTTTTCCGCCCCAAAGGCCCCCGGAACCCACCGCGATCTTGGATTGCTCAACTTGGTACCCCGACCCCTGCGGGTCGAGTTCCGGATCGACGAAACTGGTCAGGCGTTGCTTCTGATACGACTTCAACACGTGCACCCTGGGAACAAAGAAAACCGCCGCCACAGCAACCGTTGCGAGCAGGCCAACCGCCAGCCCCTGTTTCCATTGCAGCCCACCCAGAAATACTCCCATCGCCGCGATCGGAAGGTAGGTCAGCGCCGTGCCCAGGTCCGGTTGCTTAAGCACCATCAGCATGGGGACGCCGACGATCGCGCCCGCCTTCATAAAATCGGCCCAGGAAAGTTCCCGCTGGCGCATGTCGGCAAAATACTTGGCGACCGCCAGGATGAGGATGAGCTTGACCCATTCCGATGGCTGGAAGTGGTTGCCGCCGGGCATTTTGATCCACCGTTTCGCTCCCAGATATTTCTGGCCGAAGATCAGCACTGCCATGAGAGACGCCACCCCGGCAATGTAAAACCAGTGAATCTTTTCGAGCAGCGCCTGATAGTTCACCAGGCTGATCACGAACATCGCCGCTACGCCCGCCAGCACCCAGTACACCTGCCGCACATGCGCCCCGGCAAACTTGGTGTGCATGGTCGCGCTGTGGATCTCCATCACCCCCAGGCAGCAGATCAGGAGCACGAAGCCCAGCAGCACCCAGTCAAAATCGCGATATGAAACGTAGCGTGCCATCAGTTCTCTGTTCTCAGTTTCCAGTTCTTAGTTGCCAGTCGATTCTTCATCTTAATTACTGTGCAGCCATTCCCGGGGCCGCCGCCGCCATCACCATCTTCTTCTTCGGTAAATTGACGACAAACCGCCCCGCCTGCAGCCCGTCTTTATCTCCCTCGGAGTCCGGCACCGTCCACAGCGCTCCGATATCCACCTTGCCGCCAGTCTTTGGTCCGTCGGTCTTGGGCTGCTCCACCAGTTTCTGCGGCGTGCGGTGCTGCTTGTCCACGTAGGCTTTGATCACCTGGGTCGCCAGCCGTGCGGCCAGCCTGCCGTGCTCGCCGCCCTGGAAGAGAACACAAACCACAATGTCGGGATTGCGCCGGGGAGTGAACCCCACGAACCACCCGTTCTGCGCCAGATCGTCACTGTTCTTGAACCGCGCCCGAGTGGCCAGCGACACCACCTGCGCCGAACCCGTCTTGCCCGCAATGTCAATTCCCGGGACATGCGCGGACGGCGCCGTCCCCTCCGGCAGCAGCACCCGTGACAGCGCATCGGTGATGAAGTTCCATCCCTCCGGATCAATCCCGACGTTCTTGACCTCTTCGTAGTGCCCGGTCTCGATATACCCCTGCGGCAATCCTTCCGGATTCACCACGTGCGGCACCACCAGCTTTCCCCCCATCGAAACTGCCGAAATGGCGCGCAGCAGTTGCACCGGAGTGATGGCGATCGCACCCTGCCCGATGCCCACCGAAATGGTTTCCCCGGCAAACCACTTCTGCTTGAAGTTGCGGATTTTCCACTCTTCCGACGGCATCACGCCGCTCACTTCATTAGGCAGGTCAATTCCCGTCTTTTGTCCGAGCCCGAGGGCCGTCGCATATTTGGCGATGCGATCAATGCCCAGTTTTTCCGCCAGCGTGTAGAAGAAAACGTCGCACGACTGATAGATGGCTTTCTCCAGGGTGACCGGACCGTGACCGCCCTTCACCCAGCAGCCGAACCTGCGCCCGTAAAACTCCGCCCCGCCGGTGCAGTTCACGTGCAGATCCTGGGCAACGTGCTCCTGCCAGCCCGCCACCGACATAATGACCTTGAAGGTTGAGCCGGGCGCCAGTTGCGCCTGAATCGCCTTGTTCAGCAGCGGCTTGTCGGGATCGGTAACCAGCTTGTTCCATTCGTCCCGCGAAACCCGCACCGCAAAACTGTTGGGATCAAATGTCGGCCGGCTCACCATGGCCAGAATCTCGCCGGTGCGCGGGTCCATGGCGACGACGGCCCCGTTTTTGTCCCCCAGCGCTTCCTCGGCTGCGATCTGCAGGTCAATATCTATCGTCAGCCGCAGCTGTTTGCCGGGCACCGCATCGGTCTCGCCCAGCCGTCCCACCTCGCGGCCATGACTATCCACCAGCGCCTGGCGCGATCCGTTTTTGCCCATCAGGATTCCGTTGTACTGCCGCTCCACGCCCGACTGGCCGACCACGTCGCCCGAGCTGTACAACTCGAACTGCGGCTGGTTCAGCATGTCTTCGCTGACTTCGCCGACGTAGCCGATCAGGTGCGCCAGAAACCCGTTGCGCGGATACAGCCGCCGGTGGACCATGATCGTGTCCAGTTCCGGTAATTCGTTGCGGTGCGACTCGATGAAAGCCAGTTCGTCGGGCGTGATGTCTTCCTTCAGAAAAATCGGCTGGTACTGCGGCATCGAGGCAAAGCGCCGCACCCGCGTCCGCACTTCGTTGGGATCGAGGTGCAGCCCCTGGGCAATCAGATCCGCGTCGGCGGCCAGGTCGCGCGAGGAATCGCGCAACAGCAGCGCGGAAAACGACGGATAGTTGTCTACGATGACGCGCCCTTCGCGGTCCAGAATCTTGCCCCGAGGCGCCAGCACGGGCACGTTGCGAATGCGGTTTTTTTCCGCCGCCAGCGAGTAGTAGTCGCTCTGCATCACCTGCAGGCGCCACAGCCCGTAGGCCAGCACCAGGAAGATGCCGAGGATGGCATATTGCGCCGCCGTCAGGCGGATCGCCGACACTTTTTCGTCGCGGCCAAACATAATTCAGTGGTCAGGGGACAGGGATCAGGGGTCAGCAAGAAGTCGTTGAGACTTCTTCTGCCCGCAACCTGACACTACCCCGCTGCATGATGACAGTTGTTCTTATTGTAATGCCTGGGTGATGTGCGCCCTTGCGAAGAAGGTAACGGAAGTCATAACTCAGTTGCTCTACTGGCCCCTGACCCCTGGCCCCTTACCCCTGGCCCCCGATCCCTGTCTCTAAGTTCTTTGCTTAAACCGGTCCAGCACAAAATACAGCCCCGCGCCCAGCACCGCGTTTGCCAGGCCGGCCAGGATGCCGTTTCCCCAACTCCAGTGCTGCGTCATGTTGACCATGCCGCGGGCGACGGTGAAATACACCGCGGAGTGCACCAGATAGAACCCCAGCGTCACCAGGAAGCGGGCGCCGGCGTTTTCCACGTCCAGTTTCACGCCCAGCGACGATGCCCCGTATCCCACCACGGTCTTGGCGATTCCATACAAGCCAATCGGATTGTGCCCCAGCATGTCCTGCGCCAGGCCGATGACGGCGCCAGTAAACAGGCCGGAAATCGGATTGCGGCGCGCCATGGCAAAAAAGATCGTCACCAGCAGCGGCAAATCCAGGTAAACCGCGAAGCGCGGAAAACGCAGCGGCACAAACGCCTGGATAAACAGCGCCAGCAGGGGCACGCCGATCGTCACCGGAATACTGAACCGGTAGACCTCAACCTGCTCCCCAGATGTATATGTGATGGGCACGCTAGTGTGGGCTGTCCTGGTCGGCCGGCGGCTGGGAAGTGGTCTGATCGGGGGACGCCTTGGGCGGCTTGGGCGCTGCGCTCGCAGGCTTCGCCTGGGCCGGCGCTGCCCTCCCCGCGCCCCCGGTGCCCCCAGCAACCGTCCCCGTTTTCTGCACGGCTGTCTTCTGCACCGTTGCATTCGGGGCCGTTGCATTAGGAGCCGTGGTTTTCGGAACCGCCGTCTTCTGCACGCTGGGAGTCTGCCCGATCGAGGAACCTTCTCCTGCCACTCCCGCCGGCGCTGCCGGGGCGGCGTTGGCATCCGCGGCCGGCTTGTCGGGCACAGTCGGCAACCGTTGCGCCAAAATGTCGGCAGCGCGCACTCGCACCGTGTCGTCCGCCGTCGCTTCCCGGTCCTGCTTCTCGACCAGCACCAGCACTTCTTCCAGCTTGCTCAGGTCGGCGGTAGGTTTCACTTTAATGTTCAGAAACACTTCTTTGCCCGTACCCACCTTGGTGACCGTCCCGACCGGCAGTCCTTTGGGAAAGATCTGGTCGCCGCCGCTGGTGAGCACCGTCTCGCCCACCGCCACCTGCTCGTCGCTCATTACCCGTTCCAGCACCACTTCTCCGTTGGGAGCGCCGCGCAGCACGCCCTGCAGCCGGGTCTTCTCCATGATCACGCCCACGCCGCTGCTCTGATCGTTGATCAGCAGCACCTGCGCCACCGACGGGTACACCTGCAGCACCTTGCCCACGACGCCGTCCGCCGTCATCACGGCCATGTCCCGCCGCACCCCGGCATTTTCGCCCTTGTCAATGTAGATAACGCGGGAAAGATCGCTGCCGCTCGACCCGATCACCTGGGCCGCCACCGTTTTGGAAATGAATTGTTCCTTGAACGCCAGCAGCGTCTGCAACCGCCGCGCCTGGGCCGCATCTTCACTCAGCCGCACCTGCTCGAGGCGCATCTGCTCGATCTGCTGCTTGAGCTGGCGGTTCTCCGCGCGCACGCCGCGCAAATAAAAGTAGTTGTGCCAGAGACTGCCGGTGCTGTTCTCGATCCAGACCAGCCCACGCTCGAAAGGAGTGATCGCGCCCACCGCCCAGATGCGGATCAGGCGCGTATCCTGCGCGTCATTGCTGTTGCGTTTGACCTGCACCGCCAGCCCCAGCACCTGCAGAAACAGCACGCCCACCAGAATGATCAGGTTGCGGTAGCGGCCGAGGACGGATTCCATATGAAAACAGTTTCAAAGTTTCAAGGTTTCAAAGTTGCAAGGTCTCAAAAACTCGCGCCGCCGCTCGACGTGAAACCTTGAAACTCTGAAACCTTGAAACCTTCACACTCGAATGCATCTACTCAATCGAAATTTTTCTTAACAGCTTGAAGTCGGAGAGCATCTTGCCCGTGCCCAGCACCACGCTGCACAGCGGATCGTCGGCGATCGAAACCGGCAGCCCGGTTTCTTCGCGGATGCGCTTGTCGAGATTCTTCAGCAGCGCCCCGCCGCCGGTGAGCACAATGCCGCGATCGCTGATGTCGGCCGAAAGCTCGGGCGGCGTCCGCTCCAGCGCCACGCGGATCGCGTTCATGATGGTCGAAACGCACTCGCTGAGCGCCTCGCGGATTTCGCCGTCGTCCACCGTAATCGTCTTGGGCACGCCCTCGATCAGGTTGCGGCCTTTGATTTCCATGGTCATCGGCTTGTCGAGTTGATGCGCGGAGCCAATCTCCATCTTGATCTGCTCGGCCGTGCGCTCGCCGATCAGCAGGTTGTATTTCCGCTTCAGATAATTCATGACCGCTTCGTCCATCTGGTTGCCGGCCATCCGCACCGAGCGCGAATACACGATGCCGCTCAGAGAAATGACTGCAATATCAGTCGTGCCGCCGCCAATGTCCACCACCATGTTGCCGCTGGGTTCGGTGATGGGCAGTCCCGCGCCGATCGCCGCCACCATGGCCTGCTCCACCAGATGCACTTCGCTGGCCTTGGCGCGATAGGCCGAGTCCATGACCGCGCGCTTCTCCACCTGCGTGATCTCGGAAGGCACGCCGATCACGATCCGCGGATGCACCAGCATTTTGCGGTTGTGCGCCTTCTGGATGAAATAGTTCAGCATCTTTTCGGTGACCTTGAAGTCGGCGATCACGCCGTCCTTCATGGGCTTGATGGCGACGATGTTGCCCGGCGTGCGGCCCAGCATCTCCTTCGCCTCTTTGCCCACCGCCTCCACTTCGCCCGTGTTCTTGTTGATGGCGACAATAGAGGGCTCGTTCACCACGATGCCCTTGCCCCGCGCGTAGACCAGCGTGTTGGCGGTGCCGAGATCAATGGCCAGGTCGCTGGAGAAAATGCTGAACAGCGACCGGAGATTATGAGTGCGCGTGCCGTTGGAGTATCCGTTGTTCGACATGACGAAAGTTTCCCGCGTCCATCCTGGGACGCTTTTTCCCGGAGTCTCGTTTCCCTAAGTTTTGTTCGAGGTGGCTGGCTGTCTCTATTCTACGAGATGCCCGGCAACCCTGCTTAAATTCCAAGTTTCAAGGTTGCAAAGTTTCAATGTTTCAAAGAAAAACCCGAATCAGCTTCGCAGACGCGACAATTTTGAAACCTTGAAACTCTGAAACTTTGCAACCTTGCCCCTACTGAATAATGATCTTCTTCTGCTGCGTGTTCACTCCGCCCTGCGCCGTCTGGGCCGTCACCGTGATCACAGCCTCGCCGGTGGGCAGCGGCGGCGTGAAGTAATGAAAACTTCCGTCGGAAGCGATCATCGGCACTTCGCTGCCGTTCACCATTACCCGCGCTCCGGTCTGGGTCTTGCCCGTCACTTCAATCACGTGCCCATGCTGCACAAACGGATCCAGTTCCAGCGCGATGGCTTCGGTATCCTTGCCCTTGGAAATGATGGTGAAGCGGTTCTTCTCGCTCTCCACCGATTCCTTTCCCGCCGCGTCGTAGGACTGCACCATCCAGTAATAGGCCCCGTCCCCCAGGCCGCTTACCGTCACCGCCGCTGTATTAACCTTTTTGTCAACCAGTGTAGAGGAAAAATAGGGGTTGCGGGAGATGCGCAGGCGGTAACCAGTCGCATACGCCATCGGCGTCCAGGAAAAGGCCACGTCCTTGGCCTCGCCGGACGAAAACAACGGCGCCATGTTGGCCGGCGCGATCGGCGTGGGCGGTCCCGTCTCCTTCGCTTTTTCCAGGTGTGATTCCTGGCCTTTGAAGCTGACCTTTTCCCAATTGGCCAGTTGCACGGTTTCGCCGTTGCGCGAAACCTCGCCCGTTCCTTTTTTCATCAAAATTTCATGCTGGTCGCTCTTGGGATCGTTATGCACTTGCGCCGCCGACTCCGGAGCCAGCGAGGCCGTCGCGCCCGCCACAATCACCTGCGACTTCGATCCCTGGCTGTAGGTCGCGGTCGAAAGATCCACCGTTCCCGTGCTCACCGCCACGGCCACGTTGGTCTGCTGCTGATCGTTGGCTGAGTTCTCCTCGATCACGATCAGCGAATCCTGCTTCACCGTGTAGCTGGTGCCGTCGTTGAACACCACCTTGGCCATGCCTTCCGACCCGGTCTGCACCACGTCGCCTTTTTCCAGCGGCACGTTGTAATCCGCCGCTTTCCACGTGTTGCCGGTGCCTTTCTTCACGCGCACAGTGCCGTCGAGGGCGGTGAAATGCGCCTGCTGCGCCGTCACTACGCCCGTGCCCGCCGCCGGAGCCATGCCCGCCACCTTCTCCAGTAGACGGCCCGCCACATCGTCCACCTTCTTGATGCCGCTCTCGGTGAACTGCGGAAACGTCATGCGCACAGCAAAGAAAAATATCGCCGCGCCGGCCACGATCATCAGCGCGACGCTGCGATACGTGACCGTCGTCCAGGCAATGTGAATCCCGGGTTTGCGATTGTCTGCAGACACTTTCGACCCGAAAAACCTCACTCAAACCTTAGTGAATATGTCGGTTACACCAACGTTAGCATAAGCAAAAAGTGAGCAATAACAGGTAAGCGGTTTGGGACGTTACCGAAGTGTGGTGGCCGGTCTGCCGCGAGCACTCTGCCCCCCGGTCGCACCCATTTCGATGCTCTTCTTCTGGCTTGACGCACAGGCCAGGTCTGAATACACTGCGCTGTCCGGTCGCCGCAACCTTCCCCCGCGGTGTCCAAGAGACCGGACAGGGTTTCAGGCAAGCGTTGAGGTGTGCCCGACGCAAGTCCCACGGATTTCAGCCCAAGGAGAAACCCAATGCAAGCAGTTTGCAAGGCCCTCGCTCTCGCATCAGCTCTCACAGTTCTCTTTAGCATCGCCTCGACCGCGCAGCAGGCGGGCCGGATCGAATCCATGAAGCTGCTCACACCCGACGTAGGCTGGGCCGCGACAAACAGTCAACTCTTTTGGACGACCGACGGCGGCGGGAAGTGGAAGGACATCACACCGAAATCGAGCCACAAGCGGCAGTGGGTCTCCTCGGTGTTCTTCCTAAACTCGTCTGCTGGTTGGGCGTTGCTGCATTGCCGCGACGGTCGCGATCCAGTAGCTGACGATGGCTGCTTCGAGCTCGCCTCGACTACCGATGCGGGTGAGAGTTGGTCGATGGTACGTCAAAAGGTTGCGAGCCCCTTCTCGAGGGAGCAGTTGGAAAACAGTCCAGGTTTTTCCGGCCGAAGCTGGCTCGAGTTCGTCGACTCACAGCATGGCTGGGAGATATTGAAAATCGCGACCGGCTCAGGCCCCCCCAGCGCAGGCGAGATGCTCAGAACCGTGGACGGCGGCAAGAACTGGGTGGCCACCAAGGATTTGCCGATGCCGGACCATTTCCATTTTCTCACCAGTAAGAACGGATGGATCGCCGGCGGAGACGAGGGCGGTCTCTTTGTCACACACGATGCAGGGGATTCGTGGCAAAAGGTGTCGCTGCCAGATCCCGCCGGGCTCGGCCAGCACCTAGGCGGCTACTACGGCTTACCTATGTTCGAAGGTGAGCAGCGGGGCTTCGAGTGGGTTGAGTACACCACCGGCCCATCGGAGGGACCCAACGAAGAGGTTCTGGTCTTATTCGTCAGCGAGGACGGCGGCAAAAATTGGAGACTAGAGAAGAAATTGTCCGCCCTTCCGACCCTCAACTATGTGGATGTCGTAGACGGAACTGCGGTCGCCGCCCACAGCGAGCTCGATCAGGTTCCGCAGGGCGAAGGCCAGTGTCCCGTGAGGAGAATCGCACTTAGCCTCTTCCGTATTAGCCAAGACGGAGCCTCATCTTTCTCGAGTGCAAGCATTCCGATCCCGGACGGCGTCGTGCAAGAGCTGACCTTCATCAGCCGAGACAGAGGTTGGGCTAAGATTCTGGGTAGGTTGTTCGTTACGCAGGACGGGGGAGGGAACTGGGTGGAAATCACGCCCGGTGGCGCGCCACCCGAAGTGCCATCCGTTTGCGCTCCTGTCAAAACTGTCCCAGCCAGGAAGTCCCCGACTGGCGCTGTTCCCGCGCAGCAACCCGCATCGGCGAGCAGCGTCAGCATGCACTTGGGATTTGATATAACACGTGTTCCCTGCCCGACCTCAAAGCCGTGTACGACCGCTCAGAGCCTTCCCGTTATGCAGGCCTGGATGAGCTCAAGCCCGTTCTACGACCACGAGTGTATATCTCCCCCGCCTCGCCCAACAGGGGAACCGATGCAGCGTTGACCCCTGCTTGGGTACAGGGTGTGCAGCAGCAAGGATGGGGATTAATCCCGATCTGGTTCGGGCCGCACCCCCCTGCGCTTGCTATTACGTCGGGACCAACTGTACGCAGTTTCCTTCAGTCTACAGCTCGGATCCGAGCACCGATGGTGCTCAGGCGGCTGACGCAGCCATTGCCGCCGCACAAACGCTCGGTCTGACTGCGCCCATTATCTACACGGATGTTGAGAACTACTACGTATCAACTCTCTGCACCTCGTCGCAACAAACGGCTGCCGGACAGGCAGTTCAGGCCTACGTGGACGGATGGGACACCGAGATGCACCTCAACGGTGGCCATTCCGCAGGCGTCTATGCAAACGCCACGCCCATCAACAAAGACATCTCCCAGACCAGCACCGTCCCTGACGACATCTGGATAGCGAGGACTCCCGGTGGCAACACCCCTCCTCAGGCCACAATCTGGAACCAGGGGATCAAAGACAGCCTGTGGCCAAACGGCCAGCGAATCCATCAGTTCCTAATTGACCAAGCCGGTGTCACTTGGGGTGGCACCGCCCTAAAGATCAACGAGGACATTGACGACGCGTCACTAGCGAACGCCAACGCCGGCGCAATCCCGTGCCGCCAACGTGGACTGGGCCCATACACTACCTTCGCATATGCTGGAGCCACCAGCACTTGGGCCCAGGGCAACAACGACAACGGAGAGCTCATAGGCTACTACTACGCGAACGCGACGACCTACGGCTACGTTTATAGTGGGGGAGTGTTGTTTACCTCGTTCTCGTACCCTGGGTCCGCCGGAACGGCGTTACAGGGGGGCAACGATTTCTCCCAGAGCGCCGGATATTACTACCCAACCGCATCAAGCACGAACACTGGCTTCGTTGCTTTTCCAGCCCAGTGAACTGCAACCGTTGGGTATCCGACTGGTGGCCGCTTAATGACTTCCGGCAAGGAGGACTGCGGCAATGGCTCGCCGGTCTCACGGGTTATGATAGCTGCCGATGTGCTCCAGAAGGCCGCCAACACACAAATCTTTACCGAACCAAGACCGGTGTCTGGCCTACAATCGAGGCATGAAGCTGGGCATCCTGACGACGCTTCTGCTGGCTTCGTCGCTGGCCCTTGCGCAAGAGGCCACGGACCTTGCCGCCGAGCCGCACTATCGCCTGCTGCTCCAAAACGACCAGGTGCAAGTCTTCGCTCTGACGTTGCATCCGGACCAGTCCGCCTTAGTACGTTTCCGGCGCAGTTTCATGACCGTCGCCTTGCAGGACGGTGAAATCATCATTTGGGACGAAGGCAAATCCCCAATTCAGCATTTCCAGGTGCACAAAGGCGAAACCAGTTTCCGCTGCTTGAGTTCCGTCTGCCAGACACCGCAACAGCAGGAGAATGGCGTCGCCGGCGGCTACCGCAATGACCGGCCGAATGACTACCGCAACATTACGGTCGAGTTCCTCGACCCTAACATTGGCTGGAATACGCCAGAGGGTGGAACGATCAGTTTTCCGGCTTCCCTATTCCTGGGAGGCGCCATCGTAGCCGACGTTCTGCTGCAACCCGGCGACTCGTTCCCGGCTCCGGAAAAGCGTGGAGCAGAGCTCGTGATTGCAGTGTCCGATCTCGATCTCAAGGCCGCGAATGGAACCCGCATCCGCAAATCTCCCGGCGACGTTGCCTGGATTCCCGCGGACGATGCCGCGGCCGTAGCCAACAAAGGCCGTGATCCCGCACGCTTCATCATTGTCGAGTTTCACCCGGACACTCCGCTCGCTCCTGTCGGCCGATGACACGCTCCCGCCGGGTCGGCTATTCTTGACTACCGCTTTATGGCCGCAAAGACCCGCACTCCCTCCGCTCCCAGCCGCGGCCGGTGGTTTGCCGACGGCATGGGCGTCGTCTGGGCCATCGCCCTGGCCAGCCTGGTGCTTCACATCTACTTCAACAATCGCTACGGCTATTTTCGCGACGAGTTCGATTACATGTCGTGCGGCGACCACCTGCAATGGGGATACGTGGACCAGCCGCCGCTCATTCCCTTCCTGATTCACTTCTGCCGCGCGCTGCTCGGAGACGCGCTGCGCGTCATCCGCCTCATCCCGGCGCTGGCCTCATCGTTGCTGATCGTGCAGACCGCCGTGCTGGCCCGCGAGCTCGGCGGACGCCGCTACGCCCTGCTGCTGAGCGCGATCTGCGCTCTCATCGCGCCGCAGTATCTTTCGAATGGCAGCCTGCTGGGCACCAACAGCCTCGAACCCAACCTGTGGATGGGCTGCGCCTACTTCGTGATTCTCGCGGTGAAGAGAAACGACCCGCGCTACTGGCTGTGGTTCGGCGTGATTGCCGGCCTCGGCCTGGAGGAGAAATATTCCATTGCCGTCTTCGGGCTGGGAATCGTCGTGGGCCTGCTGCTCACCGAGCAGCGCCGCGTGTTCCTGAGCAAATGGATCTGGCTCGGTGGGCTCGCCGCTTTTCTGATCTTCCTGCCCAACCTGCTGTGGAACATTCACTACGACTGGCCGTTCGTACAACTGATGCACGCCATCAAGGCGGAAGGCCGCGACGTGGTGCTCGGGCCATTCGCCTTTTTCTTCCAGCAGACGCTGCTGGTCAATCCGCTGACCGCGCCGATCTGGCTTGCGGGACTGTTCGCGCTTCTGTTCTCGGCGAGGCTTAAGCCTTATCGCGTGCTGGGCTGGTGCTATCTGGTTTGTTACGCCAGCTTCTTCGTGCTGCACGGCAAGAATTACTACCTGGCGCCGATCTATCCCGTGCTGCTCGCGGCGGGCGCGGTGGTGATCGAGTCGGCGATTGAAGGTCGAAAGGACGACGGACGAGAGGGCACCGGTCGAGCGAACGCCCGTACGAAAAACCGCCCCCCGCGTTTGCAGTGGTTGAAGCCGGCAATCGTCGTCGTGCTGCTGGCCAGCGGAGCGCATCTCGCGCCTGTAGTCGTTCCTATCCTTTCGCCGGAGAGGTTCCTCGCCTACGCCAAGACTCTCCCCTTCAAACTTCCCGTGATGGAGCACGCCCATGCCCATGCGGCGCTGCCGCAGTGGTACTCCGACCAATTCGGATGGAAGGAGATCGCCGACGAAGCCGAGGTCGCCTGGAACCGTATTCCCGCCGCCGAACGCAAGGGTGGCGACTGCGGCATCTTCGCCCAGGATTACGGCCAGGCCGGCGCCATAGACTTCTTCGACCGCAAGGACGGTCTGCCGCCAGCTCTCAGCGGCGACCGCACCTATTTTCTCTGGGGACCGCGCGGCTACTCCGGCAACTGCCTGATCGTGCTCGGCGACAGGAAAGAGCGTCTGCAACAACTCTTTACCCAGGTCGAATTCGTAGGCACGTCCGCCGACAATCCGTGGGCGCTGGAGTCAGAAATCGGCGTCTATATCTGCAGAGGACCGAAGTTCGGCACGCTGAGCCAAGGCTGGCCTATGGTCAAACGCTGGCGCTAATCACAATGAAAAATGTGAATCAATAAGGCCATCGCAGCCGCGTTGCAAAAACAGGGTTTATCGCGCAACCCGGCACGTCCTCTCGTAATCTAAAAGGTTACCGAAGTAAAATGATCTAGCCTGTTGGCGGTTACGGTTCACTGTATGGCCAACAACAACCCTCCTCCTAGAAAAGGATCCGACATGGCAACCGTGCCAGCACGCAAGCAAAAGTCCGCTGAGGATGAACTGTTGGATAGTTTCGGAAAGCTGATTGATGAGGCGGCTGAAAAAATGTCCGACGAGGAATTCGACAAAGCAGCCAAGAAGGCTACCGTGACTCTCGATCGCGCAATTGCCGCTCACTCACGGCGGCGTGGTACTGCCTGATCGCCGCCGCCAGCCCCGTTACCTTAGTGACCCAACTTTCTTGACCACCCCACGCGCCGCCGGTGTCTACTGAACTCATGGGAAGGAAGATCGCGCGCACCCTCGCACGCTTCGCGGCGCTGCTATGCATAGCAATCTTCTTGCTCGCCCTGGGAATTCGTCTCGACCAATATCTGCTCCGCTTCCGCGCCGAGCGCCTGCTCTCCGATATTCGCTCGCTCGAATTGCGCAAGAGCACTTACGAAGACGCACGGCGTCTGGAAGACCGTTGGCTGGATGAATCCAAAGAAGCAGTCTGTCGAGCATCTTCGTGCGATCTGCAAATCTCCGTCGGCAACATGGGCACTCGGCATCTCAATTTTCTACTGAATCATCTTATAGTTCGTGCTGTTTACCACGGCCTTGGAGGGCGCGTTGCCGGGGCGGGTGCTTTCCTCCGCGTTCGAGACAACCTATTGTGGGGAAAAGGCATAGGTCTGGCCATCGAGACCTTATCCACAGAATCGGACGGCAGGAATGTCGAATATGACCTGGAGGGCAGCATTGGGACCGACGATCATTTCACGTGGGTATCGGCTCGACATCCGGAATACCAGATCGGTGGCCCGACCGCGTGCACGAGTTGCAGGGCGGGCTGGGTCAATTTCACGCCCTTTGCCGATCCACAAGACGTGTTGCGTCTCACCGACCTCAACTTCGCATGCCTCACCCGCTGGCGCCACTGCACGGAGCAAGCGGACATTCTTCCCACGGCTTGGAAGGAGATGCGTGCAGAAGTAGCGCAAGCCGCACACAACGGTCGCGCCCCGTGCACGCCCGCCATGATTCGGGTCCTCAGCCGCCAGACCCATCGCGTAGATCTTGTGAAGGTCATCAAGCTGGAACTGGAAGGCGCAGTGCCCCTCATGACAGTGCGTCGACTGTCCCGAGTTCCCTTTCAACTTGAAAATTGGTGGCCAGAATTCCCGCTCGTTGTGGATGCATCAGACAATATCCACCTGGGAGACAGACTGCTGCTATTTGGGGATGGGTGTCAAACAGTTCCAGCCACCGTGGAGAACATGAATGCAGCCCAACTTGGCGCCAGCGAAGGATGGATCAGCCCTGCGCCTCCCCTCGACCTGCCATTCGCCCCTGCCAAACCCAAGATCGATGTCCGCTAGGCCCACTCCCTTGCCGCCCGCTCCTTACCGGTTGTAGCATCACATAGGCAATCATCGTCCAGAAAGCAGGCACCCATTATGGCCACCGACACTCTAGCCACCCCCGCCACCCTCAGCCACGACCGCACCCGGGTTTTCAAGAACTTCATTGACGGCGAGTGGGTCGAGTCCTCGACCGGAGAGACTTTCGAAAACCGCAATCCCGCCGACACCCGCGACCTGGTCGGCATCTTCCAGAAATCCAACAAGACCGACGTGGACGCCGCCGTGGACGCCGCCAAACGCGCCTTCACCAAATGGCGCCTCGTCCCCGCCCCGCGCCGCGCCGAAATCGTATTCCGCGCCGCCGAGATTCTGATCGAGCGCAAGGAAGACTACGCCCGCGAAATGACCCGCGAGATGGGCAAGGTGCTCGCCGAGACCCGCGGCGACGTGCAGGAAGCCATTGACGCCGCCTACTACAACGCCGGCGAAGGCCGGCGACTGTTCGGCCCCACCGTGCCCTCGGAAATGCCCAACAAGTTCGCCATGGCGGTCAGGCAGCCCATCGGCGTCTGCGGCATGATCACGCCCTGGAATTTCCCCATGGCGATCTCGTCGTGGAAGCTTCTGCCGGCTATCGTCTGCGGCAATACCTGCGTCATCAAGCCGGCGCAGGATACGCCGCTCTCGACTTTCAATCTCGTGCGCGCTCTCAGCGACGCCGGCCTGCCCAAGGGCGTCATCAACATCGTCGCCGGATTCGGCTCGATGGTCGGCACCCCGCTCGCCGAGCACGCCGACGTCCGCGCCGTATCGCTGACCGGATCGTCCGAAGTCGGCCGCATCATCGGCGGCATCGCCGCCAAGAGCTTCAAGCATTGCTCGCTCGAACTCGGCGGCAAGAATCCCGTGATCGTGCTCGACGACGCCAACCTCGACCTCGCCATCGAAGGCGGGCTTTGGGGAGCGTTTGGCACCACCGGCCAGCGTTGCACCGCGACCAGCCGCATCATCGTGCAGAAGGGTGTGTACCGCGAATTCATCGAGCGCTACGTCGAGCGCGCCAAGAAGCTGAAAGTCGGCAACGGCCTCGACGAAACCGTGCAGATGGGCCCCGCCGTCAACGAGAAGCAACTTCAGACCGACCTCAGCTACGTCGAGATCGGCAAGAATGAAGGCGCCAAGCTGGTTTGCGGCGGCAACCGCCTCGACAAAGGCGACTACCAATACGGCTGGTTCATGGAACCCACTGTCTTCACCGACGTGGATCCCAAGATGCGCATCGCGCAGGAAGAAATCTTCGGCCCGGTCGTCTCCATCATTCCGTGCGACGGCCTCGACGACGCCATCGAAATCGCCAACGGCATCGAGTACGGCCTGTCGTCGGCGCTTTACACTAAGGACGTCAACAAGGCGTTTTCCGCCATTCGCGACCTGTATGCCGGCATCACCTACATCAACGCGCCCACCATCGGCGCCGAGGTTCATCTTCCATTCGGAGGAACAAAAGCAACCGGCAACGGCCACCGCGAAGGCGGCATCGGCGCGATTGATTTCTACACCGAGTGGAAGTCGGTCTACGTGGATTATTCCGACAAGCTGCAGAAGGCCCAGATTGATAGAGAGGACTAAGGCTTTCAACGCAGAGGGCGCGGAGGGCACAGAGATTTGTGGAACGCAATTTCTCCGCGTCCTCCGCGTCCTCTGCGTTGAAGCCTTTGGTTTTGCGTCCTCGGCGGTTAGAATTTGATTCATGCCAATCACCCAAGCTCGTGAGATCTCCGCCGCCAGGCGCCTCGACAACGTCCGCTATGCCATCCGCGACCTGGCCTGCGTGGCCGACGAAGTCATCGCGCAGGGACACAAGGTTCTGCCGCTCAACGTCGGCGACCCGCTCAGCTTCGATTTCCAGACGCCGCCGCACATCATTGATGCCGTCTACCAGGCCATGCGCGAGGGCAAGAACGGTTACGCTCCGTCGCCCGGCATTCCCGAAGCGCTCGAAGCCATTCGCGGCGAGGCCGCGCGCAAGAGCATCACCACAGTGCGCGACGTGTTCGTCACCGCGGGCGTCAGCGAGACCGTGGACCTCTGCCTCTCCGCCCTGGTGAATCCCGGCGAAGACTTTCTCACTCCCAGCCCCGACTATCCGCTCTACTCGGCGGTGCTCTGCAAGCTGGGGATCAAACTCAACGCTTACGATTTGAACGAAGACGACGGCTGGCAGCCCGAACTGGCCGACATCGAACGCAAGCTCACGCCGCGCACCCGCGGCATCGTTCTCATCAATCCGAACAACCCTACGGGCTCGCTCTGTACGGGGCAGATGCTGGAGCAAGTCGCCGAACTCGCGCGCCGCCACAACCTGATCGTGTTTTCCGACGAAATCTACGACAAACTGATTCTCGAGGACACGCCGCACATCGCTTTTGCCTCTGTCGCGCCCGATGTGCCCTGCGTGACCTTCGGGGGCATGTCGAAGAATTATCTCGTCCCCGGATGGCGCATCGGCTGGGGCATCGTCTCCGGCGACGCCGCCGCGGTGAAGACTTACACCGAAGGCGTGCATCGCCTGCTGCGCGCGCGCCTTTGCGCCAACCATCCCGAGCAGTACGCCATCAAGCCCGCGCTGGAAGGCCCGCAGGATCATCTCGTGGAAGTGAAACGCAAACTGCGCTCCCGCCGCGATCTGACCCAAGAGTGGTGTGAAGCGACGCCGCGCGTCAGTTGCGTCGCCCCGCGCGGGGCTTTTTATGCTTACCCCAAAATCAACATTCCCGAGAGCGACGAAGTTTTCGTGAAGGAACTCATCCGCCAGAAGCACGTCATGGTCGTCCACGGCTCCGGCTTCGGCCAGAAACCCGGCACGCAGCATTTCCGCATCGTGTTCCTGCCGGACGAGCAGACGCTGACGAAGGCCTACGCCGGGATCGCGGAGTTCATTCGCGAGCGGTACGGGAATCGTTGAGGGTGCCCCACCCTTGTCGCGCACTTTGCGACAGGGTGGGGACTTTGACTTCACACTGGCACGAGCACCCGCAACGTCAACTTCCCCGCCCTGTCTCTGCAAAGAACGCAGAGACTAAGGACGGGGCACTCTCGGTTTTTCCCGCGAAGGACCGCGCCGCTTATGACCATGGTATAATGACCATGATCACAAGCTTTTCATGAAGACGAAAACCATCCCCGCCGGCACCTTCAAAGCCCGCTGCCTCGCCATCATGGACGAAGTTCAGTCCAAGCGCCAGGCCGTCGTCATCACCAAGCGCGGTAAGCCCGTGGCCAAGCTCGTCCCGGTCGAGCAGGAAAAGGACGACATCTTCGGCTTCTTCAAGGGCACGATCGAAATAAAGGGGGACATTGTCTCTCCGGCATTCAGTCCGGAAGAGTGGGGCGATCTGTATTGATACTGCTCGACACGCACGTGGTGATCTGGCTGGCGCATGACCATCATCGCATCTCCTCAAGGGCACATGCGGCGATTCAGGAGGCCCGAAAAAAAGGCCGCGGCCTGGCAATTTCCAGCATCACTCTTCTGGAAATTGCCCGGCTCTCAAGTCACGGACGAATTCATCTGACCCCCGACTTGGAGACTTTTCTTTCTGATGTCGAACTCCGTTTCACCTTGCTCCCAATCACGGCGAACATCGCGAGACAAGCGTTCGAACTGCCCGAAAGTTATCCTAAGGATCCCGTGGACCGCGTCATCGGCGCGACCGCATTGATCGAGGACCTGCCCCTCGTCACCGCGGATAAGGAGATCCGCAACTCCCGCGCCGTGCTGACCATCTGGTGAGAGAACATTTCCGGGAATCGTCGGCCTTGGAAGCCTCTGCGTCCTCTGCGTTGAAGCCTTTGACTTTCTCTTTCCCCTTGATTCTGCTTAAATCAAAGCACCGCAACACTGGCGGCGTGCCGGGGTTCGTATTCATCGTGGTTGACATTCATTCGCACATTCTTCCTGAAGTAGACGACGGCCCCAAGTCCTGGGACGTCTGCGTAGCCATGTGCCGCGCCGCGGCGGCCGACGGCATCACGCACATGGTCGCCACGCCCCACGCCAACGACCGTTATCACTACGACCGCGAATATCTGCAGGGGCTGGTCGCGCACTTAGAGGGCCTGGTCGGCGATGCGCCGAAACTCAGCCTGGGCTGTGACTTTCATCTTTCCTACGACAACCTGCAGGACGCCATGGCCCATCCCGCGCGCTACGTCATCGGGAACACGCGCTACCTGCTGGTCGAGTTCAGCAATTACAGCATCCCGCAGCAAATCACCGATTCCCTGCTCAAGCTGGGCGATTGCGGCCTCACCCCGATCATCACGCATCCCGAGCGCAACCCGATCCTGCGCGAGAACCTGCAGCGCGTGGTGGAATGGGCCGAGCGCGGCTGCGTGGTACAGGTGACGGGATCGTCTCTGACCGGATTCTGGGGCGACCGCGCCCGCCGCGCCGCGCACTGGCTCCTCGAACGTCAGGCCGTACACGTGCTCGCCACCGACGCGCATGACATGGAAAAACGTCCTCCAGTGCTTTCCAGAGCGCGCGAGGCCGCGGCCGAGGTCTACGGTGAGGAAGTTGCCCAGGCTTTGGTCGAGATCAACCCGCGAGCTATCGTCACCAACCAGCCGCTGCCGTATTTCCCCGAGCCGGTGGTGGAGAGTTCGCGGAAGAGTGGGTAGGTCAGGGGTCAGGGCGTCGGGCTCCGGCTTGCTTTGTAAAATGCCACGCGCGGCGATTCCGGATTCGGCTGCTGGGCGGAAACGGACTCGGACGACTCTAAGGATGGGCCCCTCTCCGCGGCCCTGCAGGGGGCGCTAATGCGATTTAACCAGCCATCTTAAATGGCTTGTTTTCATTGATTTGCAGCGATTACTTTCCACAGGACATCAACTTCGTAACAACTTGAAGAATCATCGCCTTGCAGCAGGCTTCACCACTTATGGTGCACCTGCTTCCGTCACGGATGTGCAAAACGATGTGCAGAACGATGAATGCGAAGCCATGAAGATCGGCTGGGGGTTACCGCGGTCTCGACGCGTCGCTCGGGCCAGGCGCTGGTTTAGATGAAGGCTTGGCCTGGGCTGCTTTATCCTGGGCTGGGGTGAGAGCCTCGGGCGCGGTGGTCATGGCGCTCTCCGGATTCAGCAGATGATCCTTGCTTGGCCCCAGGCCGAGTTTGATCAGAGCACGCGAATCGGGAACTTCCTTGGTCTGCCAGCCGTGGTCGCTCTGATAGCGGCGCATGGCTTCCTCGCTGGCCTGGTTCCAGGAGCCAGCCGGTTCTCCGCTGAGATAGTGTTCGCGGATCAGGGCCTGCTGGATCGCAGTGGCCCGTTCGGAGTCAATCTTCTGCTGGCCGCGCGCGCGGACCGACTTCTTCTTATGCGAGGAACGTTTTCCGGAAGTGTGAGTGGCGCGGGCGGATTTCGCTGTGCTTGCAGTGGATGATGCTTTGGAAGAAGTACTGGGATGCTTGTGCGTTGTGGTCTTTGCGGTGGTTTTGGTCGCTGGCTTCTTCGCCGCATCCGTGTCGCCACTTGCACTTTGCTGGCGTGCGACCGCGGCCGGAGCCAGGGCGCACGTCAGGATCAGCGCGCAGGCCGCGCGGCGTGATGTGCGCCGAGTTGCAGATGAAAACGAGGTCATCATCCTGCCCGACTACCCTCAGGGGCTAAAGCCCTGATTCAAAATCCGGCTCTTTTCGCAGCGCTAAAGCGCTGCGCCACCCAAAAACAAATCCACTTGCAAACACAAGAAAATCAGAACTACTTCCAAAATACACAACGGCCCAACTGGACTGGCATTGTAATCGTCTCTGATTCGAGCGTACAGTACCAGTTCCCGTTGGGCCGAATGAGGTTACGGAAGTGTACCGGCGTCGAAGATCGTTCCGTCCTGCCGTGAGGAACCACGCGGACGAACCAGGAAAACGACGTCCTGGCCGCTCTTCATGCTGGACTCAATCCGGGCGAAATCTTCTTCGCTGTTGACCGGCTGCTTGTTGACCTCCAGGACGATGTCGCCGCGGCCCAGGTTGACGTCTTCGGCAAACGAGCCCGGCTTCACTTCCTGCACGATCACGCCTTTGCCCGCGGGCATGTCGAGGCGGTCAGCCATCTCCGGCGTCACTTTGCGCACGGTCACGCCAAACTTGCTCTGCTTGGGCGTGCTGGAGTCGTCGTTCTCCTGATCCTCGCCCAGGCGCGCGGCAAACAGCTTGGCGCGATCCGCGATCGTGACCGTCGTTTCCTGCGATTTGCCGTTGCGCAGGAAGCCCATGTTCACCTTGGATCCCGGCTTGCGCGCGGCAATGTCGCCGACGAGTTCGGCGCCCTTGGTGACTTTCTTGCCGTCCACCGTGGTGATGGTGTCACCGACTTTCAATCCCGCCTGGTCCGCCGGACTGCCGGCCACGACCGTCGAGATGGTCACGCCCGATCCTGCACCGTACACGCGGGTGATAGCGGGATTCTCGACCTGGTCAAACATGATGCCGATCGAGCCGCGCGAAACCCGGTGGTCGGGCCCGGTCAGCTGGTTGTAAACCTCCACCACGGTCTTCGAGGGCAGTGCGAAGCCCACGCCCGCGTAGGCGTTGGTCTCGCTCAGAATGGCGGTGTTGATGCCGATCACTTCCCCGTTCATGTTGACCAGCGGTCCGCCGGAGTTGCCCGGGTTGATGGCAGCGTCGGTTTGAATGAAAGTCTGGAATTGGCGGTTGGGCACGATGTCGCGCCCCTTGGCGGAAACGATGCCCGCCGTGACGGACTCGGACAATCCAAACGGACTGCCCACGGCCAGAACCCAGTCGCCTACCTGCATGCTGTCCGAGTTGCCCATCTTGGCGGCGGGCAGCGGACGGTCGAGTTCCACCTTGATCACGGCGAGATCGGTTTCCTGATCGGTGCCGATCACTTTCGCCTCGTGTTGCACGCCTGGCGGATCATCCTGGAAGCGCACGCGAACCCGGTCGGCTTTTTCGACCACGTGCCGGTTGGTGATGATGTATCCCTTCGAGTCAACGATAACGCCGGAGCCCAGGGAGCGCTCGCGAATCGGGCCATCGCCCATTCCCCCCTGGCCACCGGGACCACCGAAGAAATGGTTGAAGAAGTCGTCCATGCCGCCGCCCTCTTCGTCATCCTGGCCCTGCCCGCCGCGGCGCCGGTGCACGTTCTTGATGGTTGATTCCGTGTTGATGTTGACCACGCTCGGCTCCAGCTGTTTGGCGACCCCCGCGAAAGCATTCGAAAGCTGCTGCGAAAAGCCGTTGGCCGGCTGCGAGGACGAAGGCATGGCGAGCGGCGTCGCGTCGCCCGTCTTCTGTCCCTCTTTGCCCTTCACCGAAAACGAAATCACGGTCCCGATCAGAATGCCGACCGATAGCGTTGCCAGAATACTCAAGGTATAGGCCCAGCGATGAGCCCGCATGCGCATCCACATTGCGCCCGAATCCATAGGTCCACTTCCCTCCAAAACCAGAAACCCCTTCCATTATACCCATTTACGCGCTGCGGCCGGAGCCGTGCGCGAGGGCTGACGTTAACCACCGTCAAGGGGCTGCAGGCTATTAGACGCACGAAAGGGGAAAATCGTTTGATGGGGACGAAGAGAGCCGCAGACTGCTAAGTGTGGTAGTGGAAAAGGATTAGAGGGCGGCCACCGCACTTCGGAACGTGTTTGCCCGTAGCACCACCACAGATTCTTGCAATCCGCCTACAGAAAACGGTGAACGTCCCGTCTGTCCCCAGGTTTTACGACAACCCCTGCGCGGACAGCTCAGTTTGGCCTTCCGGTCCCGGCTCCGCGAGCGGTTCTCAGGCAATAAATCGCAACCGACAAGGGAACGAGCAATAGGGGCAAGACTGTTCGAGGAAGGTCTCCTCGCATAATCATAAGTAGTCCATAGAGCGTTCCAGCGAAAAAGATGGCTGAGCACGCATAGATAGAGAACCGACCCGAGTAAGGCGTACTGCGCTCTTCTGCAGCAGGCGGCCCAATCCTCCCGAGTTTACGGCGGAGAAACAGATAATTGAGGACCAAGAGAGTTGGAAAGCAGACCGATGCTAACAGCGTGAGAACCCGTGGGTTGATCAGCACAGCCAGAACGGCAAGAAGAACAACGACCGTATCCAAGGCTACCATCGTGTACACAGCGCGATTTTGTCGCCATTTCTCCATTTTTGGATCACTCCTTTCAGGGTCGATAACGTGACCTGATCCAATAGGATCATGGCGTTACCATGGAATAGTCGGTAGATCCTGGGGAGAGAAAATTCTTAATGGCCCCCTCCGCCCTCTGAACACTCTGGAGAAGATCAATCGCTTTGGCCGCTCGCTCAAGGGTTCCCCCTTCCGCTAGGTCCTTCGGGCGGGAAGTGACGATTCCCTCCACTGCAGCCGCCGTGGCGGCTTTATTCAAATTGCCGGTCAGAGCGAAAGTACCGAAACCTAAGAAGCTGGTCATCGTCGTAGCAACTTCCGCACCAGTTTCGGTCGCCTTAGTCTCACCCGTTAAAACACCGACTGTCTGAAGCCCCCCTGCAGCGACATTTCCCGATGCGGAAAGCCCCAAGTAAAAAGTGAGGAGGGCCCCGGCTCCAGTTTCAGAAGTCGTGGCTGTCTTAACGGCAGCAGCAATCTTGACCTTCGCCAGGGTAAAGTTTAAGGCAGCTTCCCAAGCCTGTGTAGCACGAGCTTTGGCGTTACCCTCATCTTTATTTGGCGCCGGGTCCGGCGTTGTAGGTTGCGCCGTGGTTTGAGTCGAGGTTGGCGGATGAGACTCGTCGGCCTGTGACGGCTCCGAGCTACCGTTAGATAGAAGCTGATCTGCGACCAAAAGTGTTTTATCGAGCAAATGTCCGTTGGTATTCTCACCTCCCTTTGGACTTTGAAGCCGCTTTCCTCCAGAGACCTGGAGACTCTTTCAATGCCCGCCCTGTGCTGTGACGGTTACGCTGCCATCCTTGTTCCACGTAGTTGTCTTATTTTGCACCGATGCTGCAGCATCTCTACTTCTTTTCGTAGACAAACGTACCCTTGTCAGTTGGTTGACCTGGGTTCCACCAAGATTCCGTAATGACCCTTCCATCGTCGCTCAGTTCCAGGGAGCCTTGAGTGAGAGCTTTGCCATTGCGCTTCGTCAGAGTGTGAATCTCGCGTCGTCCAACCAGCCGTGCCGTGTAGGTCATCCCCTCTGGAGCGTGAGGCCCATGCACCGCCGCGTCAACTCCGTCGAATGGTGCGTCAACATACTGCCCTGCGCTCGGATAGCTGATATGCAACGTCTTACTGTCGAGCCTCAGTGTCAAATCGGCATGCTGCTGAAGGTACCTCGTGTTACGCCACTGGCCGGCAAAGTCATTAGAACCCGAAATACGCGAGGCGACCATCTGACCTGTAGTAACAGGGCCGCTCGGACGAAATGTGGTCGCCGTCGACATAAAAACCTCTCCGTTAGCTGAAAGCTCCCAATGACCCGCACTCATCTTTACCCCATTTTCTTTTTGGGTTAGGTCCAACGCAGTGGCGCTGCTCTTCACACAGGCTCGTGTGCGATTGTTCCCTATCGGTCGATCCTTCCCATCACAACGAAAAGTGAAACTCAAGCTTCCATCGGTAAAGCGATACTCGCCGTCCCTCGAAATTGAGATAGTAAAAACCTGGCCCTGAAAGCTGCTCTTCGAGGGATTCAGTTTCCATGTACCGTTCCAGTCCGTGGAAGGCGCCCGGCAACCCAACGTGACGGCTAACACGCAGAGAATAACCCAACCAAAGCATGTATTTCTCATTGATTTTGCCCTAGGCTGCGCCTACAAGCCAGATTGATATTACCAATTTCCCCCCGCGTGGCCCCCGAGAGCCTGCATGGGAGCCGCAACGGAGTCGGATCAATCCCTTTAGTTCAATCCTGCTTGAGCAGCGTAGGTCGTCAGAGGATGAGCTAAAGGTCAGAACTGAACCCCGCCCTGACCGGATCGATGGTCCGTCATCTGTGGGACTCCGGGCTATCCACCGATGGATGAACGCAACGCGGAGTCGACCCAGTCCGGAAGGTCATGGACCCCCATATAAATAGAGTCCAACAAAAAGAAGAGCACCGAGATAATACGTTGCGACTACCAACCAAAACACAGTCGGCTCTTGGGCGCGGTAGACCCAACCATGAAAGCGTGTCCTCGCTTTTCCGGTGCACGTCCAAACCACCGCCGCGCAAAATGAGATGATTCCAAGTATTAAGAGACTAGACGGCGGCAATTGTGAGTTCCAACCAGGCATGAATAACGTCCAATCTCTCCCGTTTCTGTCAAGACACTTCTGGCTGCGGCTGCAGCGCCAAGACTAGTTACATCCTAAGTCTCGACATATATTCTGCTCGTTGAAGGCAGGATTCGGCATCGTGTGGCTGACCTGATCCCCTCTTTCCGAACAAACCTGAGTATGATTTGTGCGAAAGAAAGGGGAAGAAGGTATGTCGAAGAGCAGGCACACGGAGGCGCAGATGATCGGGGCCTTGAAGCAACTGGAGGCGGGTCGCAAGGCGGAAG
>DATFNP010000010.1:0-74694 GCA_035266345.1 Candidatus Sulfotelmatobacter sp. | reverse complement strand
ACAAGACGTTACGCAGTCCGCAGCTTGGACATCGTCAGTGCCGAATGTCGCTACCGTGAGTTCCACCGGACTTGCAGCCAGCATGCTGGTCGGAACTACAACTGTGTCAGCAAGTGCTGGTTCAGTTACGGGCTCGGCTTTGCTTACCGTCAATGCGCCTGTCCCAGTTTCGTTAACGGTTATCCCGGGGAACGCAACAGTCTCCGCGGGCGCCCAGTTGCAGCTCAGCGCGACCCTGTTCTACAGCGATGGCAGTTCACTGGATGTTACCAGCACGGTGACATGGACTTCTTCGAATCCGGCTGTGGCGACGGTCAGCAGCACTGGCCTAGCGGCGAGCCTGGCCGCTGGTTCCAGTTCAATCGAGGCAACCTGGGGAGCGAACCTGTTGAGTTCGACTGCGAGCATGACAGTCTATGCAGGGAATACGTTCTTTGTGGCGCCCAACGGGAACGATTCATGGAGCGGAGGTCTGGCAGCTCCCAACTCAAATAACTCGGATGGCCCGTTTGCTTCCTTGTCCCGGGCGCAGTATGCGGTCCAGAAGGCGCCAAAACCAGCTACGGTGATAGTGAGAAACGGTACCTACTACCTCGCTCTGACGCCGTCCACCGCCAATTCCCATCCCGGGGCCCTAAATTTTACGTCTGCGGATTCCGGTGCTTCCTCCAGCGCTCAAGTAACCTGGCAGAATTATCCGGGCGAGACGCCCGTCATCAGCGGTGCGGTGCCCGCGAATAGCGATCCAATATCGGGGGCAGGCCTGCGTTTGCAATGGACCAACACTGGAAACTGGTATCAGGCGTCGCTGCCTGCGAAGCTTGCCAACGGCGTTGCCCTTCAGCCCTTTGAATACCTGTACTACAACGGTCAGCGTCGCATGCGCTCCCGTGTTCACGACAACGGGACGTCCCCATACCCAAGCATTGGGTACTTCATGAAGAACGGGCAGTGCGTCAGCACCCCGTCCACGCCTGCGGGACAGCCAAGCCCCACTCTGGCATCGTGCAATCTGGGAACATTCCTGCGAGTTAAGAACACGATTGCGCCGAGCGACCCGCTCGGTAAAGGCTGTCCGTATGAGTCGGGCATTGTCAACAACAGCACGGTATCCAAATGTCTCGACCGGTTTATTTACACCAACACCAGTGGCGGTGACCCGATCCAGGTGTGGAAGAACCTGAACGGCAGCTACAGCGGAAACCCGGCCAGTCCCTGTACGCCAAACTCCGCAAATTCATATCCGCCAGGCGATGTCGAACTGACCTTGTTCAATAGCTGGACAGTGGACGTAATGAGGGTGAACTGCGTCGATACGTCTGACAACGTCATCTTCCTGCTTGGTCCCACCAAAGGAGGCGGGACTGTGGCCAGTACGGACGGGAATTACAACCACCTCGGCCCGACCATTGGTCATCGCTACATCATTGAGAACACCTGGGATGCCTTCAACGATGCGCTCACACCCACCTCTTCTCAGGATGGCATTACGGGCATCTGGTTCCTGGATCGCCACACGACGCCGTGGGTGCTGAACTATATCGCCAACCAAAACGAAAATCCGACCACCGACTACATCGTGATCCCGCAACTGGGAGGCGCTATCCCGGGCGCGCCGGCGAAAGATTACATCGGTGGAAGTCTGATCTATGCAACTGGCCTGAACTATGTCACGTTCCAGGGCCTCACCTTTGAAGCGGATAATTTTTATCCAAACGGTATTGGGTTCAACAACGACGTCAATGGAGAAATGCCGCTTCCGCAGGCCATCGATTGCGAAAACTGTCAGTTCGTGACCGTCAATAGCGTGACGGTGAGACATACTTCGGCGTCCGGCATTCTCGCAGCTGCAACAGCGGCGACGCCCGCGTGCTCGGGAAGCAACCCGCCTTCCTGTGTCGTGATTGAAAACTCGATGTTCTACGACATTGGAGACAGCGGAATCCGCATTGGCCACACTCCAAGCTCTACCGACACAACCGCCACCGTCATCCAAGACGTCATGGCCCAGAACAATCTGATCCAGGGCTACTCGCGGGTTTTCGCCGACGGTGAAGGAATCGCACAGGGGAATGGAAATAACAACCAATATTCCTACAACACCATCACGGATGGCTACCATGCCGGAATTTCCATTTGTTATGACGGATGCGGTCCGACGCAGGGCGGGATTAACGTGAGCGGAAATAACATTATCAGCAGCTTCAATCTGATCTCGAACGTCATGCAGGGCGTCACTTCGGATGGGGGAGCCCTGTATTACAACGTCGGTAGTAGCACATCGAGCGGGACTGGAAACTCGATCACCAACAATATCGTCAACAACGTTACCGATTCGTACATCATCGACAACACCGCCACTGCCGGAGTTGCAGTAGCCGGCTCGGCTTACGGCGGATGGGGCATAGACCTGGACGCACAATCGGCAGACGTCAAGGTCACAAATAACGTCGTTTACAACCTTTCCGCGCACGCGTTCGCTATCGCAGCGGTAGCATCCTCAACGGAAACGCAGAACACCTTCAATAACAACATTTTCGCGTTTGCAAATCAGGGAATGCTGTTTCAGGCGTCCCCCTGGCCGAAGGGTTGCCCCAGCAGTCCGATCAAGCAGGTCGACGTCATCAACAATATCTTTTATTTTGATCGGAGCAGTAGCAGCAACCCGTCGTTCTATGTGGTCCAAGGATGCACGGATTCTTGCAAACACGCCTATGACACTTTCCAGAACTTCCAGGGCAACATCTATTGGAGAACGGACGGACAATTCGCAGCGGATGGCAAAGCATTCCAGGTCCTGACTACCCAAGGACTTTACTCCAACAACATCTGTAAGACCGGCCCCAACACCCAGCTTTATTTCAGTAGTCAGACCGCGCCCAATTGGCAGACCGGCGGTGCGGGGGTGCCGGTTGCGATGAATGAGGACCTTCCCCCCAACACAACGGCTTCGTATGCGCCTCCCTTTGCGGCGTCGGGCCTGATGACCGACCTCCCCAGCGCCTTTTCCTTCCCCTCCGGGCAGCTACCGCCCACTTTGTTTGTTCCCGGCAATACGAACCAGACAATCACAAACGCGCACAGTTCTCTGCCGCAACTCGAGATGGTGCCGGCCACATTTCCGACGTACGTGTACGGCAGTCCTCTGAACAAGTTCTAAGACCGCCATCGGGCATGCCCCAAACCCTCCGCTAACTCTCAGCCTAGTTGTTGACCGCAGTTCATTGACTTGGGCAATCCCGTTGCTGTCCCGCCCGCACCCCGCACAGGTGCCGCCCAGGGGTGATGTTCCTTTCCCGAAGTCCGCCCTTTTTCTTCGGAGGCAGGTAATGCCCGTGCTTGCGACTTCGGCGGCGCTTTTTCGATGCGGAATGAAGCAAGTTCGGGAGTAGACTGACCGTTTCGATGAAGTGACGAGGCTGTTTAGGAACACAGAATGAAGGTCGGAGACAACACGAAAATATTTGTTGCAGTTCTCGTTATCGTCTTTGTCGTGCTGGTCATCTTCGATATTGAGGCAGATGACGATGAGGTAAAGGTATTTGCGACCAGGCTCTTTACGTGAGCCTTGACCGCCGGGGTCGCGACCTTCGTCTGGAATCGGTCTGGTCGCAAGAAGAACTGAATGGGTTCCATGGGGCACAATCCGTTACGAGCGTGGCTTCTATCGGGTCCTGGGAATCTTGCTAGCGATGAAACAGGCCGCGAATCATTCCGAACTTCTGCCTTGACTACAGCGTTCCTTTCGGCATTTCGTCGCCCAAGTTGGAAAGCGAACCCGAGGAAGGCAACGAACGCTGGTCTTTGCGGAGCTGTACCCATCAATCAACCCTCGTCTCATCCCCGACGATGCTGGGTCGCGATTGAAACAACGGATCTAGAGCGACGACTCGCCGACCTGGAGAACCTGTTCGCCGGGTTTAACGAAGAGTCTAAGGCTGATACCCACAACAGTGCGTACAGTCACTGTAACTTCGGAACAGGTTGCGCCAGAAAGAAAGCAGGCCGGGAGTCGTCGGAGAATCAGCGCTAGACCTCAGCGAAACAAGCGGGCTCCAGCGTGGCGACGCCCGGCATGTGGAGAATCCATGTCTGATCTGCCGGCTCAATTTGCGCAAGCTCAACAGGACGTGAACGCTCTTGCCGAACGCCCGGACAACAACACTATGCTGAGGTTATACGCACTCTATAAACAGGCCACCCAGGGCGACGCCACGGGCGAACAGCCGGGCAGCTTCGACTTCGTCCGCCGCGCCAAATTCGATGCCTGGAGCGCCATCAAAGGCACCGCTGCGGAAGACGCAATGCAGCAGTACATCGACCTGGTTGGATCCTTGCGGCGCTGACTCGATTTAGCGGCGGTGAAAGCACATGATTTGGCCTCGACAAGATTCGCCAATCGCGCACTCGCGAACAGGGCTTTGAATCAGTTCTTGTGCAAAGGGGTCAAGTGCGCATGGACAGCGCGAGTCAAGTCCCATTTCAAATCGTTATTCACAATTCTTGTTGAAAATGGGGCTACTAACAATTCGGGAGTGAGCCTGAAATTCTCGTCGTGCCCTGAGAGAAGAAGGGAACCGCAGAAAAAGGGAAAGGCTGTGACATTGGTTATGCTCTAGCCGCCAACTCCTGCGAGGGAGCCAACAGCGTGGAGGCACGTACCGTCACAGCCCTTGATGCGATCACCACTTTCGCGGTCCCAGACCCCAACTGCCCCTCGCAGGCCGTCGGTTTTTTCAGGTCTGGCTGCTCTTCAGGTTGCCCCAGCCGAGCTGATCACTCAGCCTACTTCGGACTGGCAAAAGTTTAGTTAAGCCAACCCTTTCAGCCGTCGACGGCCGTCACCCTAAAGACTTACTTCAGAGTTGTCAATGCCGCTTTTCGGTGCAAAGCCTGAAATTCAAGGCGGTATCCACCGAGGATACAATCCGTTGATTTATTGACGCTTAGCGAATGGACGGTTAAATCCCCCCATTTCTCCACAGCTTAATTCACAGCAAAGGGCAACTCACCCAGGGCGACAATGGCTAGCCCGACACCAGATCCCGAACTTCACCTCGGAAGATGTTGCTGAGTTTCAATGGTCACCGGATGGGAAGGGTCCCTGCCGTCGCCCGCACCCACAACTTGTTCGATGAGGTGCTTCTCCCGGAAAGGTGGTTGATGAATCGTGTTTGGGGCATGACATTTTCTGTCTTGGACAGAAGCCGGTAAAGGTGGTATCCATAATGGAACCTTCGTCTTACAGGTTCGGCACGGGCTCACATTTCGGCGGAGGCCGGGCGGGCCCGTGTCCTGACCGAGTGGATATAACCCTCGATACTAGCGCCTGTCGCGAGGCATCCTGGAAAAGGGGGAATGAGCCATGCGATTGTTGATCCCTTCGGCCGTGTTGAGTCTGGTCCTCGGTAGTCTTATTCTCGCCCCTTCGGGCTCCCGTTCAACCGAAGCGCCCACCGGTTTTGACAACAAAAGCAACGGCTTCACCGACGATGCCACCCATCAGGCGGATCAAATGAAGTTCGAGGAAGTCGAGCAACTCAGTGACGGCCTCGGACCCCTCTATAACGCGCAGTCCTGCCGCGAATGCCACCAGAGTCCAGTTTCCGGCGCCTCTTCGCAGGTCTCGGAATTGCGTGTCGGCCATCAGGGGCCAGAGGGACACTTTCGTAATCCGGATATCCCCATCGCTCACGGAGCCGAAGTGATTTCTGGCCGGTCTCTGGTGAATGACCGCGCGATCTGTCCCAACGCGGCTTTTCCTGACACTGAGATTCAGGAGCGAGTTCCGGAAACTGAAACGATCCGGACGTTCCGCCTTTCCTTGAATCTGTTGGGAGATGGATTCGTCGAGGCGCTTGCTGATCAAACCCTGATTGATATGGCCACCCAACAGTGCAAATCTTCGCATCGGAAAATTTGCGGACAGGTGCTCCAGGTTCCTATTGTGGAAGCTCCTGGACAGATGAGCGTAGGCAGGTTCGGTTGGAAAGACCAGCACGCCAGCCTGCTGTCATTCGCCGGCGACGCCTACCTCAATGAGATGGGCATCACAAACCGCCTTCAACCCGATGAGGTGACCAAACTTTGTAACACCGCTTCGGAACCGAATGACACCCCGGGACCGGACGGCCTTTCCGACATCGATCACTTCGCCCGGTTTATTCGAGCCACAAAAGCACCCGCGCGTGACTCCCAGCTCGCGAGCAGCCCTGTTGCACAGAAGGGCGAAAGCTTATTTGACAAGGTCGGTTGCGCAACCTGCCACGTCCAAACCTTGACTACTGCTCCCGCTGGAACGAAGATCAACGGCGGAACGTTTACGATTCCAGACGCGCTCGGCTCCATCGCATTTCATCCTTGGGGCGATTTCCTGATGCATGACGTCGGCACGGGCGATGGAATCCTGCAGGCGACCCGGGAGCACTACGGGAGCAAAGTTTTTCAGATGATGTCGGGGTATCTTTCGAAGCAGGATTTCGAAAGCAGTCGGAACAAGATACGCACCGCGCCTTTATGGGGAGTCCGATTGCGTCCGCGATTGATGCACGACGGCGAATCCCTGACCTTCCGCGACGCGATCCTCAGACACCGCGGAGAGGCGGCCCATGTGACTCAGCAGTTCGAAAAGCTGAAGAAAGAAGACCAGGAGGCGATCCTGGAGTTTTTGAAGTCTCTATAAATCCACGGGAGTGCGCCGGCACGTGATTGGCGGATAAAGGAGACCTGATGCAACTTTCCGATACGATTGAATTGCTGCTGAAAAGCAAGGACGAGAATAAAGTTCTGTCGGTAGGGCCGGATCAGTCGGTGTATGAAGCGATTGAAAAGATGGCCAAGCACGGTATCGGCGCCCTGCTTGTCATTTCCAACCAGAGACTGGTCGGTATCCTGTCGGAGCGTGACTATGCCCGCAAAGTGATACTGATGGGCCACTCTTCCAAAGAAACACTGGTCCGGCAGATCATGACCAGCCCCGTTGTGTTTGTGAGCCCGCGGCACTCTGTGGATGAGTGTATGGCGATTATGACCAAGCACCATTTTCGCCATCTGCCCGTCGTGCAGGAGGACAGTGTAGTTGGAGTGGTCTCAATTGGCGACTTGGTGAAATGGATTATCTCCGGTCAGGCGCGAACCATTCAGGAGTTGGAAGGTTACATTACGGGAACGTACCCCGGCTGAGAGCTATCAGGAAACTTGCAGGCGTTCTTGAGAATCGGCTCGCCGCGCAACTCGTGGTTCATCTCATCCGGACGTCTTGCTCGCAGACGATCGCGAATACCGACAAGAGATTGGTGAGGCTTAGCAGCTGGCGGATCCTTGGGCCCAGGTTGATAAGTTCTAACTTGCAGCCCACGGACTTCGCGGAAACGTACAGGCGTACCAGCGTGCCGAGGCCGGTGCTGTCCATGTGGATGAGATCCGTCAAGTCCAGCACAATCCGTTTGGAACCCGGGATCAGTTGGCTGACCTCGTGGTAGAGCAGATCGTTTACGCCCGCCACCAACTTGCCACTGCATCGCACAACCACGCTGTCGCCGGCATGGGCAACGGCAAGGGTCAGACGGCTCGCGGCTGCCTGGTCAGACATCAGAACTTACTCCGTCGAAAAATCTCAGAGACTTTGAAATCGTGCCGAGCGATTGTCACATATCGCGATGGAGAATGAAACAGCGTATCTGGCGTTACAGTGTTGGTGCCGGGGCTCGTTGGCGAGCCAAGCAGTGAGGCCCTAACCCATTTCGCTGGTCATGATGAAAAGCGGCTTCATTTCGAAGCTCTTGTAGTGGGGCCGGAGGCGGTCCACGTCGTATTGCTCTCTTACGTTCACCACTTTTTTCGAAGCCGTAACGGTGTCAATGGGCATGTTGTCGTAGCGGCCATTTCTGAGGACGACGAGCCGTCCGTGGATTTTTCTCAGGAGCAGGTCCAGGGCGAGGTTGCCATAGGCCATCGGGACGATGGAATCAATGGCATCGGGATCCCCGCAGCGGACCAGGTAGCCGAGTTTCTGGGTGATCGTGTCAATGGCTTTGCCGTTGTTGTACTTGGGGGAAAGCTCTTTCAGTTTCTCGGACACCAAGTCCCCGATGCCACCCAGTTTCTTGTGGCCGAAAGCGTCAGTGGTCTCCGCCTCGAAGATCATTTCTCCGCCCTGGAACATTGCTCCCTCCGAAACCAGGACCACGGAATAGTGGCTGGGATTCTTCTGGCGGTCCGAGACCAATAACTCGGTGAGCCGCTCGATGTCGAATTTGTGTTCGGGGATCACGCAGCGGTTTGCGGCTCCGGCCATGGTAGGCAGCATGGCGGTGAACCCGGCATAGCGGCCGAACACTTCAAGAACCATGAAACGTTCGTGGGAGCCAGCGCTGGTGCGCAGGCTGTTAGTCATGGAAATCGTGCGCGTCACGCAGGTGCTGAAGCCGATACAGTAGTCGGTGCCGGGAACATCATTGTCCATGGTTTTGGGAATGGCGACTACCCTCACGCCTTCCTGATATAGGCGGACGCCGTAGCTGAGCGTGTCGTCCCCGCCAATGGGGATGAGATAGTCAATGCCGAGCCAATCCAGGTTCTTCAGAACTTCGGGGGTCAGATCGTTCTTCTCGGCGTTGTATGTGGACTGCAGATGTGCCGGAACACTGGCCTTCTTCACCCTGCTGGGGTTAGTCCGCGAGGTGTGCAGGGACGTGCCGCCGGTCCGGCCGGTGCGGTTGACCAGAACCTCCGACAAAACCTGGAAGTTCTCGCTGTTGTCGTAGTCCTTGTCGCGGACGATGTCAACCAGTCCCGCCCACCCTCGACGAATGCCAATTACTTCGCAGCCCTCGCGCAGCGCGCGGATGGTTACGGCGCGGATGGCGGGGTTGAGGCCGGGTACGTCACCACCACCGGTAAGGATTCCGATCACACCTTTTTTTGTTTTCATATTCGTCCTCCGCTCAATGCTCTAACGGCTTCCTGCCGCCTCACGTTCCGCCAACATCTTCATCGAGCAGCCGCAAAGTAGAAGCAACATTTTCGTTCATACGAGAACTCCCCCGGAGCCCACCATGCCCGGTGGATGAACGAAACAGCCTAGCAGAAAAGGGTGGGGGATTGCGGAGTGAACTGCATTCATAGTGGTCGTTTCCGCAAATGGGAGCACTCTAGACTGTGCGGCAAGTCACAGACAGCGAAATACCCGACAGGTAACGTTATTCGTGTCTGAAGTTTAATCCGTTGGCGCGCGGGATCCAACCATAAGCGCCATCCTGCCGTGGTCATCTTAAGCGGCAGACGAAAGAGGAGGTAAGTCCATGCCCCTCGATAGCCTGGAATTTCGCACATCGCTTCAGAAGTTGCTGATTGGGCTCATTTTGATTCTCGTTCCGCTTACTGTCTTCGGCTTCTACGTGGCACTGCAAGGAGATAGCCACATTCGCCAGATGAACGGAGAGAACTTCCGTTCTCTGACACTCACTGCAGCAGAATCCGCCTCTGGGTTCATCGCTGGATGCGTGAGGGACGTCAGCGTGATCGCCAACACGCCGAGTCCCGTACAGGAAGTTACCTTGGCGAACCGACAATACGAGCGTCTTTCGGAGGAGGCGGTTCGCACCAAGATCGGCGCCATCGAGGAAACATGGGAAAGCGCCAAGACGGATGGATTGTCCGAGAAGATTCTTACGTCTGACCTGGCTCGCCAGCTACGCCGTATCCGTGAGCTGAATCCCACGCTGCTGAAAATCACGATCGCCGATGTGAACGGGGCAACTGTCGCCGCAACCGACCGCCCGGTGCATTACTCTCAGAGTGACCGGGAAGCCTGGCAGCAACTCTCCTCCGGAGGGAGCGGCGCAATCCACGTGTCGGATGTGCGCTATGACGATCAGAGTCATCTTTACTACATCAGTATCGCCTACCCCATCCTGCAGGAGGGTACAGGAAGGTTTATTGGCGCGGTAGCTGCGATGGCTGATGTTTCGTCGCTGTTCGCTCAATTCAACCGCCGGCAGATAGGGCGTACCGGCCGGTTGTTCCTGGTGCGGGAAGATGGAACCGTGGTGGAGGCGCCCGGTGTCACTCCTGGGATGAAGATCAAGTCGGAAGAGTATACGGCCATCCGTGATGCCATGGGCAGCCTGCGGGGCCGGGAAGGTGGATACATCTTCGCCACGCTGCCGAGCGGTGAGTCCTACCTGATCGGTTTCGCCGATACAGGGTTGAAGGAGGCTTATCCGAATCTGCCCTGGATAGTGCTGGCCAGCCAGGAAGCGAAAGAGCTCACCGGTCCGGTCCGCAACATGACCGCTTTCGCCATTCTGGTGATGGTGCTGGCGCTGCTGATGCTGACGCTTCTCGGCGTCTATGTGTTTCTGCATACCAAGCAGGAGATTGACGATATCGAAACGCCGGAGGACAAGCCACGCCCGCAGGTGGCGTGACGCTCGAGCGGGACTGACTGCTACGCACATGATTGTGTTGTGTCCGCGAGCGTGCTGTTCTCGCCGTGTCCTTAGGAGCGCCGGCATTGAGGGAGATTCACAAAGGCCGCTTTTTTCTCAGGAGAGCGATATGGTGACCGCTGCAGAACTGACGGAAGGAATGGTCGTCCGAGTTGAAAGACAGATATATAGGGTGCTGAAGGTCGAATCCAAGGCAGCAGCGGCGAAACTTGGCGGTGTTGTAAAGGCTGAGTTAAGCCATGTGGTTACGGGCCGACTGTGGGAAGCCCGCTTCCGGCCGCAGGAACGCCTGGAAGAACTGCACACCGAGCGACGCAACATGGAATTTCTCTTTGGCGACGGCGAAACCCGCACTTTCATGGATCCCGACACGTTCGAGCAGGTTGAGATTCGCGTCGAGATTCTGGGGCCGGCCGTGAACTTCTTGCAATCTGGCACGGTCGTCCCCGTAGAGTTCTTTGAAGGGAATCCGCTCAGTGCCGCTTTGCCCGAGATCGTGGAAGCTCGCGTGGTTGTTACCGCGCCACCTACCCACTCACAACAGGACAGTGCCTGGAAGGTGGCGACCCTGGAGAACGGTGTTTCGATTCAGGTTCCCTTATTTATCGCGCCCAAGGAGTGGGTCCGCGTTGACCTCAGGACAGGCCGCTATCTCGAACGGGTACACAGTGACCGCAAGCGGATTGCGTAAGGACCAGTCTCTTGGGCAGTAAGGAGGGCGTCATGTTGGAGATGAAGGCCGTGCCCATGGAGTTTCCGGCGGACGCCAATATCATCGTGGGGCAGGCACACTTCATTAAGACCGTTGAAGACCTTTACGAGGCGATGAGTACGACCGTCCCGCAGGCCCGGTTTGGCCTTGCCTTCAATGAAAGCTCGGGCGCGTGCCTGACCCGTTCTGAGGGAAACGACCAGACCCTGAGGGATTGCGCCGTGCGCAACGCGCAAGCCCTGGGCGCGGGCCATACGTTTGTGTTGGTCATGCAAAACGCTTATCCGATTAATGTGTTGCACGTCATTCGCAACGTTCCTGAGGTCTGTTCCATCTTCTGCGCAACCGCTAACCCCGCCCAGATCATCGTCGCCGAGAGCGAGCAGGGCCGTGGAGTGCTGGGCGTCATTGACGGAAGTTCTCCGAAAGGCATCGAAGAGCAAGCCGATATTGCGTGGCGGCACGATTTGCTGCGCAAGATTGGATACAAACGATAGCACTTCGACGGAAAGCCATTTCTGTAGCGCACTCCGGCGCGACAGCCTGGCCGGGTGCGCCAGGCTGGTCGCCGCTAAGAAAGCCGCGCCCAATTTCGCTCTAGTGTATGGTCCGTTCGCTCTTTCGTACAGGAGGAGCGCTGGTCGAGCCCTGGAACTTGGGTTCGCCCAGTTTCGTGATCCACAGGCCTGAGTGAATGTCGTTGAAGTACATCAGGCTGTTGAGCAGCGGGCTGTCGCAAGCCACCGAGCAGGGTTGGCCTCCCCAGGTGAAAGGCAGATTCGGCCGGAAGCCCTTGGCGTCTCCAGTCCAGAAGCGGGCAATTTCGCGGCCCTGGCGATAGAGATCGCCGCGCAATTCACCGGAAATATCGAGCACGCGGGCGGCGCCACTGTAATAGCCCTCGTAGAGCATGTCGTTCGCGGCCCAGAAATTGTGCGAGCCGCCCTCCGGTACTTCGTACTGCGCGACTTCCTTCGGATGCTTGATGTCGGAGACGTCCATGACGTGGCAGATGGCGCGCACGGGGATGCGGTCTCTGTCGTCCAGTTCGAAAATCGCGGGGAATACTTCGTCGCCCACAAACAGATAATTCTTGTAGCGGAACACGCTGTGCGTGCCGGCGAGCCAGCCGTCTCCGTAAAGCTCGTAGTGGTTGAAGCGGTACTGGCTGACGAGTTTTGGATTCTCGGGGCTGCCGCCAGCCATGCCGTTGCCTACATCGAGAATGATCAATCCATCTCTCCAGTAGGCCAGATAGGCGAGGCCATCTTTCACCTGCAGGTCGTGCAGGTAACGGCCGCTGGTCACCGCTCCCATCTTGGTATTCATGGTGACGACGGTGGGGTTCTCGGTTTGCCAGCGCGCGACTTCCTTGGGATGCTTTGCATCCTGAAAATCAATGACGCGCAGAGAGCCCGTGGCATCGTCAGTGAGGTAAACGTAATGGCCGTCAACGTAAGCGCTGTGCACACCTCCGCTGACCGTCGCGGTGTATTCGGAAAGAACTTTCAGGTGTGACGCATCGGAAGTGTCCAGGAAAACGATTCCGTTTTTGCGATTGGAGGCGCCTTCGCGGGTGAAGACTCCGATGTGCTCGTCGGGCGTGGTGCTGATGTCGTTGATCAGCCGGGCATCAACTTTGAGAGTGTCGAGCAGCTTGGGGTTGGCGGGATCGGCGATGTCGTAGACGAAAAGCTTATCCGCGACGGTGGCAAGATAGGCGTGATGGCCGATAATCCACTCTTCCGACATCTGCAGGTCAGGCATGGGGACGTGAGCCACGACTTCGACCTCGCGCTCCACGTTGCGCGGGCGGACCACGACCGACGCGGCGGCGCTGTGCTGGCCGCTGCTGGCCGTGACCACGTAGGTGCCGGCTTTCTCCGCCACGAACGCGCCGTCGGAGTAAACTGCGGCGCCGCTGCCGCTGATGGACCATTGTACGAGCGGATCTTTCAAGTGGCCTCCGCCGCCATCGAGCGCGGTAGCGCTGAGGTGAACGACGTCGCCGGTGCGCGCCTCAGCGGTGGCGGGCTTGACCGTCAACTTGCGGACAGCGTCGCGCACCACTTGAAATGTAGCCGAGCCACTCGCGCCTTCTGCCGTGGCCTTGATTGTGACGCTCCCCGGCGCCAGGCCGGTCACTAATCCGGCCGAGTCCACGGTGGCAATCGCCGGTTTCTGCGATGCCCATTTGATGGCCACGTCCGTTCGGGGATCGCCGTTGGAAGAGCGGGCGATGGCCGTCAGCTTTTCGGCGCTCCCGGTAACGATCGGGTATGCTGGCGGCTCGATTTCCAGGCTTGCGATTTTCGAGTTCCCGACGTTGACTGTGGCATATCCGGCCTTCCCCGCGATTACGGCGCCTACCGTCACTACTCCGGGGGCATGGAAAGTCACTTCGCCGGACTCGTCCGCGCCCGCGAGGTCGAAGGGAGCGGCAAACCAGACCGAAGGGTTTTCGTCAATTGGATTTCCCGCGGCATCTTTGGCGGCAGCGCTGAATTTGACCTTCTCTCCGACGTGAGCGTCCAGGGTGCTGGGAGTGATCTCTACGCTCGCGGGAGCTACGGAGGTGGTGGGAGCTGCTTCCTGCGGTGGGGCAGCCGCGTTCTGCGACCACACGGTTGGCACTGAAAGAGCCATCACTGCGACTGCCACTACCAATGCGCTGCGCTTGAACATTCGCCCTCCGGCGTTGAAGCAACGTTTTATCTGCCGCTACGGCTTGCTGGGTTCCGTTTTCCAGAAATCAATGCCCGCCGCCTGGGCGCCGACATCCACCGTGGCGATGGTTTTCAAACTGCTCAGGTCAATCACTTCGACGGTGCCTGGCTCAGAGCCCACACCCTCGACCGAAATAAACGCGTAGCGGTCGTCCGGCGAAACCACTGCCCCGTGCACGATTTTCCGCTGCGTGGGAATTCGCGCCAGTTCTTTCCCGGTAACCGGGTCGAAGATGGACACCGATTGCCCACGCTTGTTGGTGGCAATCAGACGTCCGTCTTTGGTCATCGCCAGGTTGTAAACGCCGGTTCCGGCGGGAAACCGGCGCGCCATGGTCCAGGTGTCGGTGCGGACGGCAACGATGTCATTCGATTGATTACAGGCCACGTAGACGATTGATCCGTCATTCGAGGGCTGCGCCCAGGTGGGCGTGCATGATGGCTTGTGCTCGGACATTTTCTGGCCGGACATCATCTCGTTGGACATTTTCTCGCCAGACATGGCATGCGCGACAGGGGCGCCGGTGATTCCCATCTCTTTGCCCGGGGCCAGCATAAAGTAGCGGTCCACGGCAAACTTTCGGGTGTCAATCTCGACCAGCATGTCGTCCATCATGCAAGCTGAGTAGTGTTTTGTTCCGTCGTGGTTGAGGCGCGACCCGTGCGGCATGGTGCAGGTGGGAATGCGCTTCACTTCAATCATCTGGTCGGTGGCAACAACCGAGATGGACGAAGGAACCATGTCGCCATGGAAATTGGCGTTGGCGACGTAGATGAAGTTGCCGTCAGGAGTGATGTCCGTGGTGGCCGGGAACAGGCCAAGGCTAGTGTACTTGATCACCGTATCGGTGCCAGCCCGATACTTCCAGACCGAGCCCTCGGGTCGGCCGTGGCCTTCGGAAACGTAGAAATATTGTTTGTCGGGAGAGACAGCGATGCCGTGCGGCCCATTGATATCCATGGGCATGAGGCCGGTGCGGGTCTGGCTTTCAATGTGCGCGCCGCTTGGGCCAAAACGAATGAGCACAATCTTGTCGGCAGATTCGCAAACTACATAGACCAGGTAATCCTGCGTGGGACCCTGAGCGGGCGACGGGGAAGACGTTTGCGCGCTGCCGCTAAAGCCGGACGCAAGCACAACCAGCAAGCACCGCGCGAACCGGCTAAGAGATGACAGACGACCTCCGCGTTCCTTTTTTCGATCAAGGACAACAATCCCCGGCATCATTGGTCCTGGATTTCGTTTCCTCTTATACGCGGCGGCGAGCCTACGCAGCGGCCGGAGAAGTATATCCAAACAACGGAAGGCGTGCCAGTCGAGCCAGTGTCCATGTGATTCAGCAGCAACCCATCTTGACCTCGCCGCCCGCGGTGATCGGAGGGCCAAACGCCTCTTTTGGCGCGGGCGCGCCATTCAGCACCGCCAGCCAGCGGCGCACCGCATCGAACACGACCAGCACCACGCCCACAATGAAGATGGTCATCAGCGTCGAGTCCAAATAGCCGGTGAACACCTGGCCCGGTTTCGAAGTGAGCGGCCAGAAAATATTCTTGATCGAGAGTACCCCGGCAGTCACCGTTGTCACACCCACGAAGCACATGGGGACGAAAGTGATCCAGGCATAGCGGGCTTTGCCCATATTGATGAAGAAGGTGGTGCAGACCGACAGTGCTATCGTTGCCAACAATTGGTTGCCGGTCCCGAACAGCGGCCAAATGGTGGAAATGCTTCCGGTGTAAATCAAGTATCCCCAGCCCAGCACCACAAAAAAGCTGGTCAGTAGATTTCCCGGCAGCCAGGCGCTGTTGCCGAAGGGCCTGTGAATCTTGCCCATGAGTTCCTGCAGCACGTAGCGGGCAACGCGCGTCCCCGTATCCACCGTGGTCAGAATGAACAGCGCCTCGAACATGATGGCGTAGTGATACCAATAGCCCATCAGGCGGTCCATTCCGGGCAAGCCCTTGAAGATCTGCGCCATGCCTACGGCGAGCGAAACGGCGCCTCCCGTGCGTCCCGCCAGTTTCTCGCCCACCTCGCGAGAGAACATGTCGAGATTGACGGTGGACAGGCCCAGTTTGTGAAAAACCTCCGGCGTCGTGTTGATGGCGAAATAATCGCCCGGATGCAGCGAGCAGGCTGCGATCAGGGCAAGGATGCCTACCAGGGATTCAGCCAACATGGCGCCGTAGCCGATGAAGCGCGCGTCGGTTTCTTTATCCAGCATCTTCGGCGTGGTGCCCGACGAGACCAGCGAGTGAAAGCCCGAAATCGCGCCGCAGGCGATGGTCACAAACAAGAAAGGGAAGAGCGGGCCTTTGATGATGGGGCCGCCGCCGTGAACGAACTGCGTGAAGTTCGGAAACTGGATATTGGGATGAACCACAAAAACGCCAACGACGAGAACAAAAATCGTCCCCAGCTTCACGTAGGTTGAGAGATAGTCGCGCGGCTCCAGCACCAGCCAGACGGGAAGAACTGACGCGACCAAGCCGTAGATGGCCATCAGAATGGTGATCTGATGCGGGGTGAAGGTGAGCGCTCCCGCCGCTCCGGTCTGGGCTACCCAGCGTCCCGCTATTACGCTGCTGATCAACAACACCACACCGAGAATGCTGGGACCGGTGACCGTGATTTTTCCAGCATGGCTCTTGAACATCCACAATCCCATGATGACCGCGATCGGAATCGTCATGCCGATGGTGAAAACGCCCCAGGGGCTGTTGGAGAGCGCGTTGACCACGACAATACCCAGCCCGGCGAGCGTCACCAAAAGAATGAAGAGAACGGCAATCATCGCCACCAAGCCGGCAAAAGGACTGATCTCGGTGCGCGCGACGTCGGCCAGAGAGCGGCCCCGGTGACGCACGGAAGCCACCAGCACGGTGAAGTCCTGCACGCACCCCGCCAGGACAGCGCCGATCAAGAGCCAGAGAAAGCCGGGAGCAAATCCGAACTGCGCCGCCAGAGTAGGTCCGACCAGCGGGCCCGCTCCCGCGATGGCCGCGAAGTGATGCCCGAACAGCACCCATCGCGGCGAGGCAACATAATTGTGCCCATCGGCGAAGGTGTGGCCGGGAGTCGTGCGGCGATCGTCAAGCGCCAGGGCCTTCGCGGCAATGAACGCACTGTAGTAGCGATAGGCGAGGGCAAACACGCAAAGCGCAGCCAACAAAACCGGGAAGGTGTTCATGGCTCACTCCGGCGAATCAGGGCGGGTTCAGTAACACCCGTTCAACCCGACGATCCTACAACCATTCTGGAAATCCGCACAACGGACTGATTAAGGGCGCTAGCCATCCTTGCCTCTGACGTTCTATTCTGAATCCGCTGTCGCGAGGCTCGTATTACAAGTAGAAATATGCGTTTGACCGGCAAAGTTGCCCTCATCACCGGCGGGACCTCGGGCATCGGCGAGGCTACGGCGATCCTCTTTGCCAGGGAGGGTGCCTGCGTCGCCGTGACGGGCCGAAACGAACTGCGGGGGCAAGCGGTGCGGGACAGAATCCTGCAAGACGGCGGCAAAGCCATCTTCATCCGCACCGACGTTCGCCAGAGTGCCGATTGTTGCCGGTCCGTGGACGAAACCCTGCACGCTTTCGGCAAACTCGATATCCTCTTCAACAATGCGGGCGTCTTCTATCCGCATACGACGCTGGAGTGCAGCGAAGAAGAATGGGATCTGCAGATTGACGTCAACCTGAAAGGCACGTTTCTAATGTCGAAGGCCGCCCTTCCGCACATGATCGCGCAAGGCAGCGGCGTCATCATCAATAACAGTTCGGGATGGGGCATTGTGGGCGGTGATCAGGCCGTGGCTTACTGTGCTTCCAAGGGAGGAGTGGTCCTGCTGACCAAGGCTATGGCGATCGATCATGGCCATCAGGGAATTCGCGTGAACTGTATTTGCCCCGGCGATGTTGACACACCGATGCTGCCTGAGGATGCGCGCCTGCGCGGGATGGAATGGCAGGATTATCTGACGGGCTGCGGCAACCGGCCGCTGGGCCGCATCGGCACCCCGGACGAGATTGCCAAGGCCGTTTTGTTTCTCGCTTCCGACGATTCTTCCTTTATGACCGGAGCTGCACTGGTGGTAGACGGCGGCGGCACGGCGGACTGAACATGACCCAGCACACAACCCTCAGCCGGACTGCCTCGCGCCAGCTATTCGAGCGCGCGCAGAAGTCTCTTGTCGAAGGTGTGAACTCACCTTCCCGAGGCGCCGCCGTATACTCCGGAGGCCCAATCATGCTGGAGCGGGGCCGCGGTTCGCACGTGTGGGACGCGGACGGCAACGAGTACGTGGATTTCATGATGTCGTTCGGCGCTCTTATACAGGGGCATGCTCATCCCACGCTGGTTTCTGTTGTGAGCGAGGCGATGTCACAGGGTTCCCACTTCGCCGCCGCCACATCCGCCGAAGTTGAGGCCGCGGAGCGCTTCCGGCACATGGTGCTATCCGCGGAAGTGGTCCGCTTTGCCAACACCGGAAGTGAAGCCACGATGCTGGCGCTGCGGTTGGCACGCGCCCACACCGGCCGCACCAAGTTTCTGAAGTTCGAAGGCCACTACCACGGCTGGTACGATCCGTATCTTCTGAATGCTCACGGCCACGCTCCTGAGGCATTAGGCACACCCGACAATCCGGCTCGAATTCCGGACTCGGAAGGCATCCCGCTCACGACCTTTGATGACGTGGTACTGGCCCCCTGGAATGATGTTGCGGCGATGGAGCGCATCATGCACCGGCACGGGTATGAACTCGCTGCGGTGATTACTGAGCCGCTCATGGCCAACATGGGGTGCATCCCGCCGCGGGACGGCTACCTGCAGCGCCTGCGCGAACTGACCCGCGAATCGGGCGCCCTGCTAATTCTCGATGAAGTGGTCACTGGCTTCCGCTACGCGCCGGGTGGGTGCCAGGAATACTACGGAATCCGGCCCGACATCAGCACCTTCGGCAAGGCGCTGGGGGCCGGTTTCCCGGTGGGCGCAGTTGCGGGCCCGCGTGCGATTCTCGATCGGATGCGCTGGAGCGACAAGATGGTGTTGCACTACGGAACGTTCAACGGACATCGCCTGACCATGAAAGTGGTGGCGGCGAATCTGGATTTGTTATCTGCGCCAGGCACGTATCGCGAGCTTCATGCGATGGGAGACGCCGCCATCGCCGGCCTGCGCGACGTGTTCCGCCGCCATAAGGTGAAGGCTATCGTGCAGGGATTCGGTCCGATGTTCCAGATTTATTTCACCGATCGCGACGCCATTCACGATTACCGCGACTACTGCGCTTGCGTAGACACGAACCGTTATTCGCGGTTTGTGCACTCTTTGCTTGAGCACGGCATCTACATGACGCCGTCCAACGGGTTGCACTGGATCATCTCCACGGCGCATGCGGAAGCCGACATCGAGAAACTGATCCGGGCGGCCGATCGCGCCTGCGCGGGGCTGGCATGATGGGGCTGGAATGATGGCCACCGTCTTTGTCGGAGCCGGCCGCATCACCAGCGCGCTGCTAGCCGGATTACAGCTGGCGAAATATGATCGCCCGATTCTCGTGCACGACCACCATCCTGAGAAGCTTCGCCGTCTGAAAAAGACCTATGGCGTCGCCACGGAGCCCGATCTTCGGCGCGCGGTACAGCAGGCAAAGGTGCTGATCATTGCAGTTCGTCCCGCTTCCGTGGCTGAACTGTTACGAGAAATCGCCGAGGGGAGTCGGCCGTTCAAGCGCCTGGTCATCGCCGTCAGCCTTGCGGCTGGAATTCCACTTTCCAGTTTGCGGGCGGGGTTGGGATCTCCCGTCCGCTGGGCCCGCGCCATGCCCAGTCCGGTGTGTCGCAGCGGGCGCGGCTTGACGGCCGTGACCTTCGACCGCGGCTTTCCTCCGGCGGCAAAACGCGAAGTCAGGAATCTGTTTGCGAACGTCGGGGCGAATCTCGAAATTCCAGAAAGCAAGTTCGACGCTTTTACCGCAACGTATTCGTGCAGCCACGGCTATCATGCGCTGGCAGCTTTGGCGGATGCAGCGCGGAAATTGGGATTGGACCGGAAAACCGCACTGGCCGCGGCCGCTCACGCGCTTGGGGACGCAGTGACCGCCTGGCGCCAAGGCAACATCTCGCTGGATGCCCTACTCCACGAAGCTGCCACGCCAGGTGGCATTGCCGCGACCGTCATGGAGTGCATGGACAAGGCTGGCTACAGGAAAATCGTTCGGAGAGGACTCGCCGCAGGTCTCGCTCGGGCCAGGAAGAACTCAAAACTAGCTTTGCCTCAAACCTCCAATAGCCCCTGGTAGATCGCCATCCCCACGACCGCATCCACGCCCATGGCGTCGAGTTCGGCGACCTCTTCTTTGCCGCGGATGCCTCCGGCTGCGATGATCTGACGCGACGTGGCGTTGCGCAGCTCACGGACAACCTCGAGCGGGATTCCCTGCAGCAGACCCTCGGTTTCAATGTGAGTGTATAAAAATGCGCTGCAGAAGGGCTCAAGGACACGAATCATCTCAACGGTGGAGATGCTCGTCGTCTCGCGCCAGCCTTTGATGGCAACTCGCCCGCCCCGGGAGTCCACCGCGAACACGAGTTTCTCGGGACCAACCTTCGCGGCAGCAGCCTGAGCGAACGCGATGTTGATCGCACCCTGCGAGACGAGAGACGATCCCAGAATTACGCGCCGCGCTCCCGTTTCCAAAGTCGCCACGATCGATTCCAGCGAGCGGATTCCGCCTCCGACCTGGCAGGGAAGCCGGCCTGCAAAATCCCGCACCAGATCGCCGTTGTGGCCCTGGCCCAAGGCGGCGTCGAGATCAATGACTTGCACCACGGGATACTTCGAGAAACGGGCGCTCCACTCCTGGAAATTGTCGAACTCGAGAGCTTTTTGCTTGCCCTGAATGAGCTGCACGATTTTGCCGCCCATCAAGTCAATGGATGGAATCAGCATGGCAACCTCATGGGGATTCCCTGAAGGCTGAGTTGATGTTTGAGGTCAGCGAAGCGGTGGATGCCGTAATGAAAAATCGAGGCTGCCAGCGCGGCATCGGCGTGCCCTTCGCGGAAAACCTCGGCAAAATGCCGCGCATCCCCTGCGCCGCCGGACGCAATCACTGGAATTCGGACCGAGTCGGCCACAGCTCGCGTCAGATCGCAGTCGAAGCCGGAGGCGGTGCCGTCGCGATCCATCGAAGTCAGCAGGATTTCGCCGGCTCCGCGGGACTCCGCTTCGCGGGCCCATTCGACGGCATCGCGGCCGCTGGCCGTGCGTCCACCGTGCGTGAACGCTTCCCATGCTGCCGCGTTCGCACGGCGCTTGGCATCAATGGCCACGACGACCGCCTGCGAACCGAAGCGCTCCGCGATCTGCGTGATCAAATTTGGGTTGCTGAGAGCGGCGGAATTAATGCTGATTTTGTCGGCCCCGGTCGAAAACACGGCCGCGGCGTCTTCCAAACTCCGGATGCCGCCGCCCACCGTAAGCGGAATGAATAACTGCCTCGCGGCGCGGCGTACAGTTTCGAGCAGAGTGGCGCGCTGCTGGTGGGCTGCCGAAATATCGAGCAGGACAACTTCATCCGCTCCAGACTCGCTGTGCGCCTTCGCCAGGTCGGCTGGATCGCCAGCATCGCGCAGATCTTCAAACTGCACGCCCTTGACCACACGGCCGCCGTCCACGTCGAGGCAAGCGATAATGCGTTTGGTCAGCATGTTTAGAGTGCGCAAAAATTGCTCAGCAACTGCAAACCCACGTCTGCCGATTTTTCCGGGTGAAACTGCACTCCGAACAGATGGTCCCGTTCGAGTGCCGCAGAGAATCGCCCGCCGTAGTCGCAACATGCGGCTGTGGCTTCGCTCACCGGAATGCGATAAGAGTGCGTGAAATAGACAAAGGGCAACGCCGGTATTCCGCGAAACAACCGGGAGGACGGGTTCAACTCGAGTTGGTTCCAGCCTACGTGCGGCGACTTCACGCTTGGTGGAAAACGTTCGCACTCCCCGGGAAACAGTCCCAGTCCTGGTGTCTCCGGCGACTCCTGGCTGTGCTCGAGCATCCACTGCATACCCACGCAGATGCCGAGGAAAGGGACACCTCGCCCGATGGCATCGCGAATCGCAGCCTGCAGTCCCGACCGCGCGAGCGCGGCGGTCGAAGCAAAGTGACCTACGCCAGGCAGAACGATTTTCGAAGATTTCGCCACCTGCTCAGGTTGGGAAGAAATAGCGCACTCCTGCCCCAGCCAGTCCAGCGCCTTCTTCACCGAAACTAAATTGCCAGCGCCGTAGTCCACGATGGCAATCATCACAGCACTCCTTTCGTGCTGGGCAGGAGGCGAACCATGCGGCGATCGCGCCAGCAAGCCGCGCGCAGGGCGCGGGCAAAGGCCTTGAAGAGGGACTCAATCTTGTGATGACTGGAGCGGCCGTAGAGCACGCGGGCATGCACGTTGGCTCGCGCACCCCGGGCAAAGCCTTCAAAGAAGTCGTAGACCAGTTCCGCTTGCAAGTCGCCGACCAGGCGTGTGCGCACTTTGGTGTCCACGACCGCGGCGGTGCGACCGCAGAAATCTACGGCGGCCATGCCCATGGTTTCGTCCATGGGCATCAGAAAATAGCCGGCTCGCAGGATGCCGCGCTTGCTGCCCAGCGCCTTGTCGAACGCCTGCCCGAGTACGATTCCCACATCTTCCACCGTGTGATGCTGGTCAACGTCGAGATCGCCGGTGGCCTTCAGTTTCAGGTCGAAGCCGCCGTGATGGGCGAAGAGTTCGAGCATGTGGTCGAAGAAGCGGATGCCGGTGGAGACCTGATAACGCCCACGGCCCTCGATCGTGAGGGAGACTTGAATGCGCGTCTCCTTACTGAAGCGCTGGATGCTGCTTTTTCTCATGGTCGGGGCGCTCCTTGAGCGGTTCCAAGCTCATTGAACGTTTCCTGGAGCGCGGCCAGCAGGCGATCAGTGTGTTCGCGCGGGCCGAGGGTGAGGCGCACGCAGCCTTGGCAGCCGTGGTCGCTCGATCGGTCGCGAACCAGAATGCCGCGCCGCCGCAGGTTTGCAACGAACGCGGCGGTCGGACCGACGCGAGCGAGCACGAAGTTCGCCTGGCTGGGCCAGAACTGAATTCCTGCGGCCGCAAGGGCGCACTCCAGACGCGATCGCCCTTCGCGCACTTCAGCCACATATTGCCGAATGTAATCTTGATCAGCGAGCGCATCGGGAAGGCACGCGAGCGCCACGGCATTCACGTTGTACGGCGAACTGACACGTCGCAGCGCGCGCATCTGCTCCAGATCGCCCACCAGCACGCCGATGCGAAGACCCGCCAATCCGTAGGCTTTCGAAAAAGTACGGGCCACGAACAGATTGGGGCATTCCCGCAACCTCGGCAGCACGGTCTGGCCATAGAACTCGAAGTAGGCCTCGTCCACCAGTACAGCGGCGTCCCCAGCGGTGCGGGCGATGCGGAGCAGGTCTTCCGACGATGCAACCGTGCCCGTGGGATTGTTGGGATTGGCGATGGCGATCAAGCGCGTCCGCGACGTGATCTGGTTCAGCAATTCTGCGGTGGGAAACTGCAAGTTTTTGGCGGCGGCAATGCTGATCACCTCTGCGCCGGCCGCCATCATGTAAATCCGATACATGGAATAGGTCGGCACCACGATCAGCGCCTGGTCGCCAGGTTCAAGATAGGTTTCGCACATCAAGTGAATTGCTTCGTCCACGCCGTTGGTTAACAGCAGATCCGCGGCCGTAACTCCAAGAAAGTCGGCAACGGTCGATTCCACTGGGGCGCGCTCGGGATATCGCGCCAGTTGTTCCGGACCCAACTGCCGCAAGCGTTCGAGCACGCGCGGCGAACACCCGGCCGTGTTTTCGTTGAAATCGAGACGCAGTCCCTCGCGTCCCGCCAGCGGAGGATGGTACGAAGGAAGAGTCCGAATGGCCGCGCGCGGGTTAAGCATGGTTACACCTCACGCGAACCGATTGAGCATGCGCCTGCAAGCCTTCGGTCTCGGCAAGAAGCTCGACCGTTTTCGCAATTCGTCGTAACCCCTCGCGCGAAAGCTCTTGAACAGTAATGAGCTTCACAAAATCCAGTACGCTCAGACCGCCCCGAAAACGAGCCTGTCCTGAGGTCGGCAAAACGTGGTTGGGGCCAGAAGCGTAATCGCCGGCAGCTTGAGGCGAGTAATCGCCCACGAAGGCTGAGCCCGCACTATGGATGAACGGCAGATCGTCAGGAGCGACAGTGATGTGTTCGGGCGCGAGCAGGTTGGCCCACTCCCGCGCTTGTTCACGTGAGGCCGCCACAAAGATTGCGCCACGCTGGTGGAGCGACTGCTGAGCGATGGGATTATCTTTCACCATGTGTATCAGGTTCAGCGCGACCGACCGCGCCAACCTGCGAGACGTAGTGATGAACACGGCCAGAGCGTCCGGATCATGCTCGGCCTGCGCCACCAGATCGGCCGCAATGAATTGTGGAACCCCCGAATCACTGAGGATGACGGCCTCTGTGGGTCCAGCCAGAAAATCAATCGCGCAATCGAAGGAGACCAGTTTCTTGGCCGCCGTCACGTAGGCGTTCCCCGGCCCGACAATCTTGTCCACGCGCGGAATCGTTGTGGTGCCGTAGGCCAGCGCGGCAATCGCCTGTGCGCCGCCGACACGGTAAAACTCGTGCACGCCAAGCATCGTGGCTGCGGCCAGCACTCCAGGCGAAGGCTTGGGCGAAACGACGCGAATGTTTTTCACGCCAGCCACCTGCGCCGGAATCACGGTCATCAGCAGAGTCGAAACCAGCGGATAACGTCCGCCGGGAACGTAGCAGCCAACAGATTCCAGCGGGCGCACGAGTTGTCCGAGCGAAAGTCCTCCGTGCGTCCGCTTCCAGGCGGAGGGCTTCTGCCACTCGCAGAACTGGCGGATGTTCCCCGCAGCCTGCCGAAGCGCCTTTTGCAACTGGGGACCAAGAGCCAGCCGGGCTTTCTCGATTTCGGCAGCCGACACTCGCATAGATTGATTCCGCCCCAACCCATCCCATCGCTCTGCATATTGGCGAAGCGCGCGCTCCCCCCGGTGGCGAACATCGCTCACGATGCGCCGCACGGCAGGCTCCAACCGGGCAGACGCCGCACCACGCGCCGCGAGACGTTGCACTGACGCAACTGCAGCACGGCCAGAGAGAAGCCGCATCACAGCACCACCTTATTCAGTGGATATTCCACGATGCCCTCAGCCTGCGCTTCCTTCAGCCGCGGAATAATTTCCCAGGCCGCGGACTCGTCAATCACAGTATTGACGGCGAGCCAATCTTCGTCACTCAGGTGGGAAATGGTCGGCTTCTGCAGCGCGGGCAGCACAGCCAGTACAGGCGCAAGATGTTCCTTGCGCACGTTCAGCATCAGCCCGACCCGGCCCTGGGCTTCTATGGCCCCTCGCAGCATGAGGGCAAGGTTGTCTATCTTGCGGCGCTTCTCACTGTTGGCGTAGGAACTCTTGTTGGCGATCAGTTGCGTGTTCGACTCCAGCACGGTCTCCAGAATGCGCAGGCGGTTGGCCCTCAGCGAACTGCCCGTTTCGGTCACTTCGACGATGGCGTCGGCCAGCATGGGCGGCTTCACTTCAGTCGCGCCCCAGGAGAACTCCACCTTTACTTCAATGCCTTTGCTGCGGAAGTACTGGCGCGTAACATTCACCAGTTCTGTGGCAACGATGCGTTGCGAAAGATCTTCCGCCGCTTGAAACGACGAGTCCTCCGGTACCGCCAGCACCCATCGCACTTTGCCGCGGCTGCGCTTGGCATAGACCAGATCACTGATCGTGGCGACTTCCAGACCGCTCTCGATCACCCAGTCAAGACCGGTCAAGCCGGCATCCAGGGCTCCGTGCTCCACGTAACGGGCCATCTCCTGAGCCCGAATCAGCATGCAATCGATCTCTGGATCGGGAGTGCTGCCAAAGTAGGAGCGACCGTTGGTATATATGGGAAGGCCGGCGCTCGCGAACAGCTGCAAGGTGGCCTCCTGCAGGCTTCCTTTGGGAATTCCGATACGCAGCTTCATCGGATTTTCTCCGTCGTCGGGAAAGCCGCTGTCGTTGTCGTCGCTGGCTGAAGAAAAGGTTCGGTGAAGCAGGAACGGGTGCCACGGTGACAGACCAGTCCGGCTCCCTCGACCTCCACTCGCAGCAGTAAAGTGTCGCGGTCGCAATCCGTGTGTGCCGAGACCACCCGCAGCCGGTTGCCCGAGCTCTCGCCTTTGGTCCAGAGCTGGTTGCGGGTCCGGCTGAAGAAGGTCACGTACCCTTCCTGCAAAGTGCGCTCGACCGCCACGGGATTCATAAATCCCACCATCAGGACTTCGCGGTCGGCGGAGTCCTGCACCACGGCGGGAACCAGTCCGCCCATCTTGTCGAAATCAAGATTTGGATTCATTCCTCTACTTCCTTTCTCAGAGAAACAAAAAGCCCGCTGAGCGTGATCGCGTCAGCGGGCCGGAACTTCTTAGAGTGCTGGCTATCTCAGGTATGCACCCCCGCCGCCGCGCGATGCGCGTGATGGTGATGGCGGTGATGGAAATGAGACAACATGACTGATCAGGCTACGACGGGCAATCCGTCAGGTCAATAAGTTTATGGGGTTGTCCGCAATCATTTTTTCGATGCGGTCCATCGAGATTCCCGCACGGGAAGAAACACAAAAAATCGGGAGTTGGACATCTGGCGAAGCGCTGCGGACGTTCGTAGAGTGGTGTAACAGCCCTAGATTCTAAAGAACTTCGGAGCAACCCGTTCGAGAACGCCCGTGACCGCCATCACCCCGCGCCGTGACGCCTTTCACTGCCTGTTTGGACCTGAAAAAGAGATGATAGCAAAAGGGGTGTTGCCGTGTTCCCAATGAGCTACGGCGAGCGGCAGCAACACCAGCGGGCCATCCCTGAAGTTCTACACTGGCCGTTCCTCTTCGTTCCCGACCATCCTCGGCAAGATCCGCCTAACCCTCGCGCTACCCACACCTTAGCGGAGGGCGAACCACCCCAGCGCCGGAATCCCGCCGAGTTCCAGACCGGGCACAGCGTAACACCTGCCCGGAGAAGTGAGGCACTCCATGGGTCGCCATAATTTTCTTTCCATCAAGGATTTTTCACCCGAAGGAATCCGCTACTTGCTCGATCTTGCCCGCGAAATCAAAGCCCATCCTTCGGCTCACACGGCGGTGCTGAAGGGAAAGACGCTGGCCATGATCTTCGAAAAGCCGTCGCTGCGCACCCGCGTCTCGTTTGACGTGGGAATCCAGCAACTGGGCGGCTTCTCCCTCTATCTCTCGAATGCCGAAATCAACCTGGGCAAGCGCGAGTCCGTCTACGACATTGCCAAGAACCTGGAACGCATGGTGCAGGCCATCATGATCCGCACTTACGCCCACGACATTGTTGAGCGCATGGCAGAGTATGCCAGCATCCCCATCATCAATGGCCTGACCGACTACAGCCATCCCTGCCAGGCGATGGCTGACTATTTCACGATCCAGGAGCTCAAGGGAGAGGTGGCAGGCCTGAAAGTGGCTTTCATCGGCGATGGCAATAACGTTTGCCATTCGCTGATGTTCGCCGGGGCGCAGCTCGGAGCGCACGTGTACGTGGCTACTCCCCCGCGATATGAGCCGAAGACCGAAGCGGTTGACTGGGCTTCACGCCGTGGCGCACGGACTGGCGGCACATGCACGCTCACGCATGATCCGGTCGAAGCCGCGACCGACGCGGACGTCATCTACACCGACGTGTGGGCAAGCATGGGTCAGGAGGCGGAGGCCGCAGAGCGGCGCCGGGTGTTTGTTCCCTATCAGGTGAATTCCCGCCTGTTCCGCCACGCAAAATTTGATGCCGTGTTCATGCACTGTCTTCCCGCCCATCGCGGCGATGAAGTCACCGATGAGGTGATCGATTCCCCGCACTCCGTGGTCTACCAGCAGGCGGAGAACCGTTTGCATACGCAGAAAGCGATTCTGCTGGAGCTCATGCAGTACCGCGAGGTGCCGGAACTGGAAGAAGTACCGGCTCACGAGCTGTCACATGCCTGAGAAACGAGGTCGAGAGCCTAACTTGAAGACTATGCTGATCGCCGTCGGCGGCAACTCCCTCATCCGAGCCGGAGAGAAGGGGACCATTGTCGAGCAAATGGCCAACGCACGGCGCACAGCAGCGGCGATCATCGGGCTCATTCGCGACCGGTATCACCTGGTTGTGACCCACGGGAACGGCCCGCAGGTGGGAGCGCAGTTGCTCCGGTCCGAACGGGCCGCTGATCAGGTGCCGGGCCAGACTCTCGATGTATGCGGCGCCGCCAGCCAGGGTGAAATTGGCTACATGCTTTCGCAGGCGCTGCATGATGAACTGGCCGCCGCCGGCCTCCACGTTCCCGTGGTTAGCCTGGTGACGCAGAGCATCGTTTCGGCTAGCGACGCCGCCATGAAGCATCCCACCAAACCGATTGGCCCCTTCTATTCGCGTGCCCAGGCGGAAGAGCGCCAGCGGCAGTTGGGCTGGCAGATCGTAGAGGATGCCGCCCGTGGCTATCGTCGCGTTGTTCCATCGCCCGAGCCGGTCGAGATCGTCGAGATAGACGTGATTCGTTTGCTGATGAGCGAGGGAGTGTTGGTGGTGGCGTGCGGCGGGGGTGGAATCCCGGTGGTGCGGGAAAACGGCAATCTTCGTGGAGTGGAGGCCGTCATTGACAAAGACCGGGCCTCGGCCTTGCTGGCTTCGCAACTCGGCGTGGACATATTCGCCATCTCCACCGACACCGACTTCGTGTATCTCGACTACAAGAAGCCGACCCAGCGGCCCCTAATCCACGTGACTGCCTCCGAACTCGAAAGGTACCTCGACGAGGGCCACTTCCCACCTGGAAATATGGGCCCGAAGGTGGAGTCAGCTCTGCATTTCCTGAGAGCAGGCGGCAGCGAAGTTGTGATTACTTCCTATGGCCATTTGTGCGAAGCCATTGCCGGCCGGGCAGGTACGCATGTTGTTCCTGACGCTGACGTCGTCTCCAGAGAGCTGCAGATCCACTTCGAACTGCCGGTGGGAGGACGCTGACGATGTCTAACACAACGCTCGAACGCGCAAGACTTGGCACCCCGCACTTTCGCGAACCGGAATCGGAGCGTGACGCGATGAAACTAAGGCACCTGGTCGAGTCCCAGCAGTTCACTGTGCCATTGCTCATGGAGTTGTTCCAGCGCTCCCGTGGAATGGAGCGCGTGGTCGCCCGCGGGGGCACGCTCGACTACCAGAGCAAAATCCTCGCTGCGCTGTTCTACCGCCCCTCCACCCGCACCCGCTTCTGTTTCGAGGCGGCCATGCAGAGGCTGGGCGGAAGAGTTCTCTCCACAGAACACGCGGGAGCGTTTTCGTCAGAGGTGGAAGCGGAGCAAGTAGAGGACTCGATTCGCATCATCGGCAGCTATGCCGACATCATCGTTGTCCGGCATCCCGAAGCTGGAGGCGCCAGGCGCGCAGCCCAGGTTTCGCCCGTCCCCATCATTAACGCGGGCGACGGCGAAGGCGGTCAGCATCCCACGCAAGCACTGCTGGATTTGTACACCATTTATCGCGAACGTCCGCTCGTCGGCCTGAGCGTGGCTATCATCGGCGAGCTCGACAAGGGGCGTACTGCGCGTTCCCTAGCCTATCTGCTGGCGAAGTTCGAACGCGTGAAGATTTTCTTTGTCAGTCCGCCAGAACTCCGGATGAAACCCGACATTCTCGACTACCTCAACGAACACGGCGTTCGCTACGAGGTCGAGTCGGACATTGACCGCGTGATCGGGGAGGTGGACGTCGTCTACCAGACGCGTATCCGTCCGGAACGAGTGCGCGATGGGCGCGAATTACAGCGTTACGCCATCAATTCCACCGTCCTGGGAAAGATGAAGCCAGACGCACTGATTCTTCACCCGCTTCCCCGGACCGTGGAACTGGACAAGACCGTGGATAACGATCCCCGGGCGCTTTATTTCAAGCAGGCGGCCAACGGCCTGTTCGTGCGCATGGCGCTGCTGACCATGCTGTTGGAAACGGATCAGAGATAACCCTGGACTGAGGAGATACCAATGCCGCTGATGGAAACCACCCGCTCGCAGCAACTCATTGCGCTCGAAGAAAAGTTTGGCGCCCACAACTACCACCCGCTCGACGTCGTCATCGAGCGCGCAGAAGGCGTCTGGGTGTACGACGTTGACGGCAAACGCTACCTCGATTGCCTCGCGGCGTACTCGGCGGTCAATCAGGGCCACTGCCATCCCCGGATTCTGCATGAACTGATCCAGCAGGCGTTCCGGGTCACGCTCACTTCCCGCGCTTTTCGCAACGACCAGTTGCCGCTGCTCTGCGAGGAGCTGCACAAACTCACGGGTTTCGATATGGCGCTGCCGATGAACTCCGGTGCGGAGGCGGTTGAGACCGCGGTAAAGGCAGCACGCAAGTGGGGATACAAGGTCAAGGGCATTCCCGACGGCAAAGCCGAAATCATTGTCTGCGCCAACAACTTCCATGGGCGCACGGTCACCATCGTCAGTTTCTCCACCGACGAGCAGTATCGCGATGGCTTCGGCCCGTTCACTCCTGGATTCAAGGTGATCCCCTATGGCGACATCGCGGCTCTGCGCGATGCCATCACGCCCAATACCTGTGCCTTTCTTGTCGAGCCGATCCAGGGCGAAGCGGGCATCATCATTCCGCCGCAGGGATTTCTGAAAGAGGCCGCCGCGATCTGCCGCCGGCGCCAGGTGTTGCTGATGTGCGACGAGATTCAATCCGGCCTGGGTAGAACCGGCAAGCTGTTCGCCTATATGCACGAGGACATCAAGCCCGACGTGTTAATCGTCGGCAAGGCGCTCTCGGGAGGATTCTATCCGGTGTCAGCCGTGCTGGCCTCGAAGGAAGTTCTGGGCGTTTTCAACCCCGGCGACCATGGCAGCACGTTCGGCGGCAATCCCTTGGCCTGCGCCGTCGCGCGAACCGCCCTGCGTGTGCTGGTGGAGGAAGGCCTGGTTGAGCGTTCCGCGGAATTGGGGACGTACTTCCTGAACCTCCTGCAAACCTTGAGCAGCCCGGATCTGAAAGAAGTCCGGGGCAAAGGACTCTGGATCGGCATCGAACTGCGAAGCCCAGCGCGTCCCTACTGCGAAGAACTCAAAGAGGAAAGCATCCTGTGCAAGGAAACGCACGACAAGGTGCTGCGCATCGCCCCGCCGCTCACTATCACGCGGGAGGAGATTGACTGGGCCTTCGACCGCATCCGCAAAGTGATCGAAAGGCGCTGTTGAGCAGGGACAGGCGTCCTGCCGTCACGCCACGATACGAGCTTCTGCTTTCGCTTCGGCGTAAAGGTCTTCTATTTGCTGGCGATATCGTTCCTCAATGGCTTTCCGCCGGAGTTTCAACGTCGGGGTGAGGATGCCATTCGCTTCGGTGAATTCGTCCGGCACCACTAGGACCTTCTTCAACGTTTCAAAGCGAGCCAGATTCCGGTTCACCTCGCCAACGATGCCGTCGTAGAGCAGCTTGACTTTCGGATGGGCCACCAGTTCTTTCCGGCAGGAAAAGACGATGTGATTGGCTCGCGCCCACTCCTCCAGAAGAGGAAACAACGGCGAAATAATCACCGAAGCGAATTTTCTTCGGTCTCCCAGCACCACCGCCATTCCTACGAAAGCGTTCAGCTTCAGGGAGTTTTCGACCGGCTGCGGCGCGATGAACTTCCCGCCTGACGTCTTCAGTAAGTCCTTCTTCCGATCGGTCACCGAGAGGAATCCCTCTTCATCCAGTTCGCCGATATCTCCCGTCTTGAACCAGCCGTCCACAAACGCGTTCTGGCTCTCTTCAGGCCGGTTCCAGTAGGAGCGGAACACCGAAGGGCCACGCACCAGAATCTCCCGGTCGTGCGCAATTTGCACTTCGACGTTGGATAAGGGACGCCCCACCGTGCCGATCTTGTGGGCGCGCTGGTTGTTCAGGGCAATCACCGGCGAGGTTTCGGTCAGGCCATATCCTTCGTGGATGCGAATCCCCATGTCCGCATACCACTCGGCCAGCTCCTTTCCGAGAGGCGCTCCGCCGGAGACAAAGATTTCCACGTTGCCGCCCATTCGCGCCCGCACTTGCGAATACACCAGCCGGTTGGCCAGCTTCCAACGGAGCGAGGTGGGCGTGTTGCCAGCCAAAATCTGGGGCCGGTGAGCGCGACCTACCGATAGCGCCCAACAATAGGCCGCCTTCTTCACAAACCCGCTGGCTTTCTGTTCTGCCTGACTGTAGATCTTTTCGTACACCCGCGGCACCGCGACAAAGATGGTGGGCATCACCTCCATCAGGGCCTGAGGCACCTGCTCAATAAACGGGCAATACGCCAGCGTTACTCCGCGGTAGAGCAAGGCGAAATCCACATGACGCGCCGTCACGTGCGACAGCGGCAGAAACGACATGCTGATATGCCCCGGGCGGACTTCAAAACCCTCCAGCGAGGTCACTACGTTCGAGGTCAAATTACCGTGGGTCAACTGCACACCCTTGGAGGTGCCCGTGGTTCCGGAGGTGTAGATGATGGATGCCAGATCGTCGGGAGTGATTGAGCGTGCGCGGGCCTCCAGATCCGGATCTGCTCCGTTGTCGCGCATCAGTTCCCGCATGCGCGTCACGTGGGCAGCGTCTACCTCATCCATCACCAGCACGTGTTCCACGGCAGTTTGCGCCTTAATGGAAAGGACCTTCTGCAATTGCTGTTGCGTGGAGACGACGACAACTCGTGCCCCGGAATCGCACAGAATGTAGGCCGTCTGCTGGGCAGTGAGCGTGGCATAAATTGGTACCACCGCAACCCCCAACAGCAGAGATGCGAAGTCCGCGACCGCCCATTCCAGCCGGTTTTCGCTCAGGATGGCCAGGCGATCTCCCTTTTTCAGGCCCCAATGCCGGAGCGCCCGCGCTACTCCGGCCACATTTCTGTAAAACTCCTGCGAACTGACGGGAGCCCAATGGGTCGGCTCGCGAACCAGCATTAGCCGCTCGTGCCCGCGTTCCACGACCGCAAAGAAAATGTCGTTAAGGGTCTGAGGATTCATGTCTCTACTTCACTTCAAGTGCCCCCAGCGGAACGTTGGGCCAATGGAGAAACGGACATAGTTTTGCCGGGGTACCAGCAAGTTGGAAAACAAGTGCGTGTTCACCCAGTCCGTCGCGAACCGTACGCCCAGCTTGCGAGTCACGTTGACGTCGAACCCGCCGCCCAGGCCAAAGAAGAACTCTGTATCGGTCTGGTGAGCACTGGGGAGCGGGACTCCCAACCCCGTAAACAGGCCTACCAATGGCAGGGGGAAGGTGATATCGGCATGCTCGTGGATTCCTCCGAGGCCGGGACGGAGAAGAAACGTCACTTTCTCCCACTTGCGAATGTAAATCTGCGGTCCCGCGGCAAAGGTGTACGTGGTTGACTTGAAGGCGACGCTGATCCCGCTTGGGTCAATGGGACCCAAAGGGGGCTTGAGGCTCAGCAGCAAGGGCGCGTAGATCGTTTCGCTCCCGTTGATGGTTCCGGCGCCGCTGACCAACGCGCCAAAATCTCCGCCCAAACCCAGCCAGGGTTTCGCAGTAACGCCGAAGTCGGTTTCGAATCCGCGCTCCGTGAGGTTTCGGGCCGGACTGATCATGTAATCGAAACCGGTGAACAAGGTGTAACGGTTAATATCAGTCTGCTGCGCCAATGCCGGCAGACACAGGAAAATCGCAAGACTGCAAAATAGCAAACGTCTCATCAATGCCATATTCCACCTCGTGGGATTTAGTTAAAGCACTGAGAAAAAAATGAAGACCGCGTTCAACGCGAACGCGCGGGGCCTGAAGCTTTTCGGCTATGCAGGGAAAACATGCGGCCCCGGGAGCATGAATGTTTGGGATTGGGTTGCAGTTGTGGACTAACGAATCTGCAATCCGCGAGGGTAAATGGATGCCTACCACGGTTTACACCCAACTACTTTGCAGTACTTACGCCACGATGAACTGTTTCAGGGCATTCTCCTGTTCAGGGGTTGGCGCAGGGACCGGTATTCGCTTCGATTCCGAAGGCGAAAAGCTTGCCGTACTTAGAACTGGTGCTGGCGCAGTCCTTGCCGCGGCGGTCTTCGCAGGCACGGTCTTTGCCGGCACGGCAGCGGCCGGCACCCGCCGTTTCCGCAACGCTCGCTTCTTTTGCGGCGGCCTGATTCCAACCGCCTCTCGCAGCTCCGTGAAACTCGTTTGCAGCAATTTCTCCAGCTGTTTCAGATCGGGCGCTGCCTGCACGTCCCCGCTGAACCCGAAGTACACCGTCCCGTTGTAGCTCAGGATGGCGCAGTTCACCGCCATCTCGCCTCCGACCGGAACGTATGGATACCAACCCAGCATCTTGTGGCCCAGCAGGTAGAGCGGGAATTGTGGCCCGGGCACGTTCGTGCAGACCAGGTTGAACGGCGTGATCGGCAACTGGCTCGCCAGCGGTCCGGCCAAGCCCTGCAGCGAAGTCGGAAACATTCCAATCAATCCCCCGGCGAGACTTACCAGTTCAGCCGCGTGCATGCGCTTGAGAAATTCCGTCCGCTGATGAGCGGCCAGAAGAAGTTTTCGTGGCTGCCGGATATCCAGTGGAATGGTCACTGGAACCAGGGAAATGCGATTGCCCAGTTCCGCAGCGCTGCCATTGCCGCGCAGATTCACCGGCACCATGATGCGCAGCAGCTTTCCCTTCACCCGGTCGCCATGCAGTTCGCAGTAGCGCCGGATGGTTGCGGTCACCAGAGACAGAATCACGTCATTGACGCTGGTACCGCATTTCTGCCGGATGGCTTTGACATCCGCCAGCGGAATCTCAGTGCAGGCAAACTTTTGTGGTCCGCGGTACAGCTTGTTGAAGCGGAGCCGCTCGGTAAACGCACTAATTTCCGGGAACAGGCGGGCGAACTCATCGGTCGCTAGGCTCCTGCCATTCGCCGCAACCCGCTCCGCCATGCTGAGCAGATCGGCAAGCGCGGAGAGAATCCGCTTGACGAAATCGGAATACGAATCCACGACTCCGGCGGTAAGCGAAGTCAACGGGTCGGGTGGCGGTGGGACTCGGAGCTTCAGCTTCTTCCGGGGCAGGCGCGGCGCGGCCGGGTTCGCATCCAGGAGCACATTCATGAGACCTACCCCTGCAATGCCGTCAGCCAGGCAATGGTGCATGCGAATGATGATTCCAGTGCGATTGCCCTTCAGCCCCCTGATCACAGTCATGTCCCACAACGGGTGCCGGCGGTCCATCACCTGGCTGAACAACTTGCCGGCAACGGCCTTTAACTCGGCCTCGGTTCCATGCTTCACGGTCAATTCCCGGACATGGAAGCGGAGATTGAACTCGGGGTCGTATTCCCAACTGGGAAGGCCGAAGCCGAACGGCGCCGGCACCACACGCTTGAGATAACGAGGCAGGAGCGGCAGCTTCGACTCGATGAACTGAACGCAATCTTCAAAGGAAATCTCACCCTCGAACGTGCAGATGCTCGCCACGTTGAGTGGCATGCCTTCCCGCTCCAAATGCAGGAAAACTGTGTCACCCCAGGAAAGACGGTCACTTTCGTGATGGTTCGTCATTCGCAGTTCTCCTAAATTCAGCTCCTGTGACGAAGCACGCGCAGTTCAGTTGAGAAAAGAAAAACGCCGCGTCAGCTTCACCAGTTTGAGCACCTTGTAAACATCCACGTTCACGCCGCGCAACACGACCCTGACGGCCGTGCCCTCGGCTTTGCGGGCAAGTTCTTCCATCGCTTGCAGCGCACTCGAATCTACCCGGGCCACGGACGAGAAATCCAAAATCACTTCGCCCTCTGCGCCGTTCAGCTTCTCTGCCGCTTCTTGCAAGGCTGGCGCCACACGGTGTTGATCAATGTTCAGAAACACAGCAATTACAGCCATAGGCACCGCCATTCGCTACACGGTTTGTTGCCGGGGCGAACCGCCCGCCTTCGCCAGTCCCCGCCCCTCATACGCTTTCCCGAACAGTTCGACCAGTTCCTTCATCAACGGCATGCGAGGGTTCGAGCGCCAGGACGGATCTTCAAATGCAATCTTGACCAATTCCGGCACCGCCCGGTCGAATTCTTCCTTCGAAATTCCAAGCTCGGCGATCGACCGCGGAAATTCCAGTTGGTCGAGCAACTTTTCTATCGCCGCAATCAGATTCGTCACTTTTTCTTCCACCGTGTGCCCGCCCAGACCCAGCAAATCGGCCATGGTGGCGTATTTCTTGTGCGCCGTATACCCCTGCGTGTAAGGCGAGGGCATGAATTTGGTGGGCACGGCCGCGTTGTAAGCAATCACATGGGGCAGCATGAGCGCGTTGGCCCGGCCGTGCGCGACGCCGAAGCGTGCACCGAAGGCATGGGCCAGCGCATGATTCACACCCACGGATGCGTTGGAAAATGCCATGGCCGCGATGCAGGCGGCGTTGTGCATCATGCTGCGGGCTTCTTCATCGCGCGGATTCTCGTAGGCGATGGGCAGGTACTTGAACACCAGCCGGATCGCTTGCATCGCGTTGGAGTCGGTGTAGGGCGAGGCATAACTCGAAACTCCGGCTTCCAGCGCATGGGTCAGGCAGTCAATGCCCGTATCGGCCGTGAGCCCTTTCGGCATGGACATGACAAACTGCGGGTCCACAATCGCGACGTCGGGGCTCAGTGAGTAGTCGGCAAGCGTCACTTTGCGGCCGCGCGCTTTGTCGGTCAAGACGGCAAACGGAGTGACCTCACTTCCGGTTCCGCTGGTTGTCGGGATGGCGACCAGGCGCGCGTGGTTGGTTTTCTCCGTCGGATACTCCACCACTCGTTTGCGCAAATCCAGGAAGGGAGCGGCCAGTTCTTCCAGGTCGGCTTCCGGCGATTCGTACTTCAGCTTCATGATCTTCGCGGCGTCAATCACGGATCCACCGCCCAGCGCGATGATCTGATCGGCCTGGTAGAACTTCAGCGCCTCCACGCCCTGCAGGATGACCTGAACCTCAGGCTCCGCATCGGGAATCACCGAGACATGAACATGAGTCGCGGGGTCAATGTTGCGCCGGACAATGTCGGCGTGGCCGATTTGCTCCAGCGCCGGGTTGGTGACGAGAATGGTCGAGCGCGACGGGAAGTGGCGCAGATTCTCCACCGCGTTCATGTTGAAATAAATCTGATTTGGAACTCGGAACCACATATGGTTTTGTGTCCTGCGAGCCAGGCGCTTGATGTTGAGGTAGTGATAGATGTTGACGTTGTCGGTAGTGCTGTTGCCGCCGCCGGTCCCGCACCCGAAAGAAAAAGTGGGCACGAGATCGTTGTAAACGGCGCCCAGCGCTCCGATCGCTCCCGGCGAATTCACGATGATCCGCCCCGCGTTGATCACCTCGCCAAACTTGCGGATGACCTCGTCATTGCGCGAGAAGATGACTGCCGTATGGCCGAGGCCCCCGGCGTGGTTCACATCCACGCAAGTCTTGAGCGCGTCGGCGACGGACTTCGCCCGGTAGACCGCCAGTACCGGGAAAAGTTTTTCTACCGACAACGGATGCTCCCGCCCCACGCCGTGAATAGGCGCAATCAGCAGCTTGGTCTTCGGCTTCACGGCCATGCCGACGAAACGGGCGATGGCGGTTGCTTTCTGTCCCACCGCCAAGGGCTGCATGAATCCGGTCTGCGGATCAATTACTGTGCGTTCCAGCAGCCTGGTTTCCGGTTCGTCACAAATGTGTGCTCCCAGGTCTGCAAACTTCTTCAGCACCTGGTCATAAATCTCGTCGTCAATCGCCAGCGTCTGCTCGGAGGCGCAAATCGTGCCGTTATCGAAGGTCTTCGAGATGATGATGTCCACGACTGCTGTGTTGATGTCCGCGCTTTTCTCCAGGTACACGGGCGTATTCCCGGGCCCGACGCCAAGCGCTGGCTTGCCTGAACTGTAGGCCGCCTTTACCGCGCCCGGCCCGCCGGTGGCGTCAATCAGGGCCACATCCTTGTGCTTCATCAGATAGGTGTTATCCGGGATGGTGGGCGATTCCAAGCAGGTGAAGACCCCCTCGGGAGCGCCATGCTTCACCGCTGCCTCATACATGATCCTTACCGCCTCGGAGCAGCAGCGCCAGGCCCTCGGATGCGGGCCGAAAATGACCGCGTTCCGCGTCTTGATGGCCATGATGCACTTGAAGAGAACCGTGGAGGTTGGATTCGTAATCGGGGTCACCGAGAAAAGCACGCCGATCGGTTCCGCGATCTCGGTCAGGTTGCGCTCGGGAATTTCGCGGATGACGCCGACCGTGCGTTTGTCCTTAACGTAGTTGTAGGCGAACTCGGTGGCCACCATGTTCTTGATGACCTTGTCTTCCATTACCCCGAGCCGGGTTTCCTCTACTGCCAACTGAGCAAGAGGCTGTGCTTGCTCCAGTCCAGCCAGCACCATCGCCCTGACGATGCGATCAACGTCCTCCTGGGTGAACTGGCTGAAGACAGCCGCAGCGGTTCTGGCTTGCTGCACCAGCCCTTCCAGGTAAGCAATTCGTTCCGCGCTGAGAATTTCTGCTGCCAGCGGAGCTTGAACCGGTTCTTGCAGGTTTTCAGTCGCGATCATGACTGCCTCCCTTGCGCGAAAACGTTCCGGGCGCAAGGATGTCTGCCTAAGCTCGAAGCATAACTGTAAGAATCTCAGCTTCGGAGGTTGCCGCTTCTCCCGCCCGCAAGAGTCTGCCGGTTAGATCTCAAGCCTGAAACTTCGCAGCCGGGCCCTCGGAGGATTCTTCGTACAAGGATCTGAGAAGAACATTAGGGTGTCGGCGGCCTGGGCTCCGGCGGGCACCATTCGTCAGCCTCGGTTTTAAGAGTAGAACCCCAGGGGTGGGATTGGTCTGCAACGCCTGTCACGGCGCACTGTGACTCTCGTCACACGGGGTGCAGGTATAAGGGGCAGAGCGACCGGGATCGATGGGTCCCGGGCCGAGGAGGACGCAATCGGGGAGTGCCGCCGCGGCCGAGAAACGTCAGCTTTTGACACATCACGCCAAGCGCGGGTGGCCGTGGCACATGGCGGACCCCGCGCCTGGCTTGGTGAGACGGGTGCAACTGCGTCAGGCCACAGCCGCCTTGGCGTGGGCCTGTCTTGTCTTCCTGGTGTGATGCGGTGCCTTCCCCACAGGCTTCGGCGCAATCGGGGACTTCACCACTACCTCCATCAATGCCTTCTGGGCATCAACGTAGCTCTTCACGGCCTCGCGCGTCAGTTCGTTGAAAGAAAGAAACGGGAACGGCCGCAGAAGTTCCAGGCCTTTGCCTGCAGTTTTCACGTTAGCGGTCATCTGCTTGCCCGCAACGTCCACCAGCCGTTTTTGCGCCTCGACGAATGACTCCGATGCCTGCCGTGCCAGCGCCGCCAGCTCTGTCTGCTTCATCTTTTTTCCAGCGCCATTGACCGGTTTGCCGCTCGTCGCTTTGGCGGTTTCCTGAGCGATGATGTCCAGGTATTGTTTCTGTGTCTTGACGAAGGTGTCCATGCCCTCGCGCGCCAGGTCTACCAGATGCTCCGGCTGGTACGGCTTGCCGGCCTTGGCTTCCTGCACCCAGGTGTGAGTCTGCTTGTTCGCGATCTTCAGAAACTCTTCCTGCATCTGGATGAACGTGTCCACGCTGCGTCGCAGCAGGTCAATCATGGCGTGCCGGCGCGGGCAGTCTCCCACCCGCTGCTTTACGCCCGTCATCAGGATTTCATTCTGCTGTTTGCCCAGATCCAGAAGTACTTTTTGTCCTTCCAGGAAGTTGGCAATGCCGTCCCCGGTGATTTCGCTGAGAATAGTGGCCGGAGAGTGATGAGGATCGGATAGCTGTTCCCGGATGGCGTGCATCATGCTGGCGTTCTGCCGCATCGCCAGATCGAGCAGGATCCGCTGCGTGGCGAAGAAGGTCTGCACTCCCTGCTGCGCCCAGCCCGAAAGCAGGGACACAGCCGAGGATTCCTTCGGGGCACTGACTTCATGCGCCTTTGCTGTTGCCATATAAAGCCTCCAAAATGCTGCACTGCAGCATCAGGTAAACTATACGAGCCTAAGGGAGTTGTGTCAAGATATTCCTGCAGACTTGTGCAGGGCAACATGAGGCGGAAATCGTGCCACCTTCCGTAATCGTCATCAAGAAATACGGCAACCGCCGGTTGTACGACACCGCCGGCAGCCGCTACGTGAACCTCGATGATCTGGCCGCGCACATTCGTGCGGGCAGGGAAGTGCGCGTCGTGGATGCCAAAACCGGCAAAGACCTGACTCGCGTCATCCTGACCCAAATTATCACCGAAGACGCCAAGGACCGGCCCACCGGACTACCCCTCGAACTGTTGCGGCAGTTGATCATTGCGTCCGATGAAGTCCGGCAGGAGTTTCTCATGTGGTACCTGAAGTCCGCCTTCGACACCTACGAGAAAGTGCAGGATGCCGTGCACAGCCGGCTCAGCGAAGTTCAGTCCGCCATCCTTTCTCCGGTGGACATGATGAAACGGTTCCTGGGCACGACCGTTTCCTCGCCCGGTGGAACGAACTCGGACTCGGAAGTTGAAGCCTTGCGCCAGCGGGTGGCCGAACTTGAGGCTCGGCTGAGCAAGCCTGCACGCCGGAAACGCAGTTCTCGCCGGAAGCGCTGAACTGAGTCGCGAAAAGGACTTGGATCGTCCGGAACCGGGCGCTATAATTTCCGCAGTGCAGCAAGGCCTGTACCTGCACGACGCGGGACCGGGCCTCCGGAACGAACTTGCGGCGCAAAGTGAAAAAGGCAACCGCGCGTCCTTCGAGGGCCAAGCGGCGCAAATCCGCCCCCCGGCACGATCCGGAAGCCAGCACTTCCCTTTGGACGGAGGCTCTTTTCGGCGCCGAGATTCTCATCCTGCACGCCGCGCCTGTTTACTACGGCTTTGGGGTGCCGCGTGGGGATGGCTCCGCGGTCGTTATCATCCCTGGTTTTCTGGGCACGGATCTTTACCTTACCGAGCTGTTTGCCTGGCTCCGCCGCATTGGATACACGCCATATTTTTCCGGGATCGGCCTCAACGCCGAATGTCCAAACCTGTTGATTCGGCGCCGCCTCAGCCAGACCATGGACAAAGCGTTGGCTGAAACCGGACGCAAGATTCACCTGATCGGACACAGCCTGGGAGGGATCATCGCCCGCTCAGCGGCGGGCCAGCGGCCGAAAGACGTGGCTTCGGTCATTACGCTGGCCGCGCCCATGCGCGGTACGGTGGCGCATCGCACCGTTCTCCGCGCCGCAGAGGCGGTTCGCCTGGGCATTCTGCAGGAGCACGGCCGCAAAGTACTCCCCGATTGCTATACCGGACGCTGCACCTGCAATTTTCTGGATTCGCTCCGGCGCAAGGTTCCCGCCTCCATGCTCGAGACCGCCATCTACACCCGCCATGACGGCATCGTGGACTGGCGCTACTGCATCACCAGTAACCCGGAAGTGGACGTGGAAGTCCCCGGCACTCACATCGGAATGGCCTTCAACCCGGCGGCCTACGCCGTCGTCGCCGAGCGGTTGGCCAGGGCCCAGTCGCTCACCTAGTTTTCACCACCGTAAGTTCACCCTGAGTTAGCTGACCCCACCATCTCCAGCACCGCGCCGTCGTTCGTCTGCAGTGTTTCAGTCGTTGCGCCCGCACGTTCCAAGGTCACACAAGCGGACGCGAGGCTGTTGTTCATCACCGTGAAACTGCCCCTGCAATCCGTTTTCAGATAGGAAAGCTGATGCCAGGTCGCATGCCCTCCACCGATCACGGCCTCCAGCAGCACTCCATCGCGCGTGGAACAGCGAAACTTCCACTGCATGCTCTCCCGGCCGCAGTCAGTTTCCTGCAAGTTCCGGAAGATATGCGGCGTGCCATCGTGCCACAGCACTGCTTTGCGAAACACCAGTCCGAACGGCATATCGTAGACCAATGCTTCGAGAGTGCTGGCCCGCCCACTGGGCCGGGGAAAATACGCGTGCGCCCAGGTCCAGAAGTTGCGATGCCGGTAGCCACAGTTGTGGCCCTGCAGTCCGAATCCCAAGGGGTCGCCGGCAAAGTTGCGGCCATCAAGATTGATCTGCCCTGAAAAAACCGCGTCGGAGTGCGGCGTGCGCGAAAAGCCGATCCAGCCCTTATTGCTCAGCGTCACGCCAAAGGTGGAACGGTAGCGCAGATCCCAGGTAATCGTGTGACCGTCAACTCGCAATGTCCCCCGGCAGGAATTCTCTTCGATCACATTGTCGCCAATTCGAAAATGAAATGGGGCCTTCGCTTTGCCGCTGATATCGGACCCCTGTAGCGGAAATCCTGAATATAGCTCTGCGGTTTGCCGCCCTTGGGGAACCATGTGGCCCACACCTGAATGGGCGACCCTTGCGCATTCCCCGCACAGCCGCCTCGCCCCGGATTCGATAGCAGATACCGGAACCACCACGCCCCGCTGCCGTCCGCCAATCCCATACGAACGAACCAGACTTCGTAGCGCCGCCGGGTAGACAACCTGGAAAATGCTTCGTTGAGAGTGGTCAAGACTTCTTGCTCCAGCCACAAGACTATCTCACGTTCCCCCCGATCATCGGGTGATGCCAGTCACAGCGCAGCCCGACGCAGCGGACGATAGTGGAAGTTAATAGTGGAAGTTAGGTGAGTCCTATGCTGGATCCGTCCGCTGTCGCAGCCGGTCTGCGCCAACTCGCGCCCGAGCAGTTGCGCACTGCTCTGGAGAGTTTTCTTCCTCCGGACGCCACTACCGCAGACAAAATCAACGCTATTGAAACGGCGCTGAAAAGCCCGGCCGGTCAATCGCTGCGGGACACGATGGCGCGATGGATCGTGGATGAGATTGTCCCGGTGGAAGCTTTGGTTCCACCCGCCTATTCCAACTGGCGTCCGCCGGTCCGGGACGCCATGATGTTTGTGGTGACCCGCCTCTCTCCGGCGCGCCTCGCCCCAAAGCTCCTCGAGCAAATCGAGCTGCCCCCCAAAACATCGGCCGAACTGCGCCTGCTGCGGCTCATTGCAAAAGTGCCCGGCCTGCAAAAACTGGGCCAGGTAATAGCGCGCAACCAGCACCTTCATCCTGCTCTGCGCAACGCGCTGGCCAAGCTGGAAAACGGAATCCGCGATGTCCAACCGGAGGACATGCGCACCATCATCGAAAGGGAACTCGGGTCGCGGCTCAGAACCTTCGCGGTCGAAATCGCCCCCGAGATACTCAAAGAAGCCAGTGTCAGTGCAGTTGTGCGCTTCACCTGGAGAAATCCCGCCACCAGTCGCCGCCAGCGCGGCGTGTTCAAGGTTCTCAAGCCGCACATTCCCGAGTTCTTCGCCGAAGACATGGACTATCTTCAGGGTCTGGCCGGGTACTTTGGCGACCGGCACCACCGCTACGGTTTTTCGGCGCACCTCATCCCCGACACGTTTCGGAAAGTGCAGCGCCTGCTTCGGCACGAGGTCAACTTTGCCCGTGAACAGAAAACGCTGGTCGAAGCCGGGACCCTCTATCGCTCTTTCCCTGGGGTTCGCGTGCCGCAACTGATCCAGCCTCTGTGCACGCCCACCATCACGGCGCTTACGGAAGAGCAGGGAATCAAGGTGACCAGCGCGGCTGCTCGCTTGCCCGCCACCGGGCGGCGCAAGGTGGCGGAGCAGCTTGTGGAAGCCTTGGTCGCCGTGCCTCTTTTTGCCGCGACGCAGGACGCCGTCTTCCACGGCGACCCACACGCCGGCAACCTGCTCTACAACAACCGCACCGGCGAACTGGTCATCCTCGACTGGGCCCTGCGGGAGCGTCTGGGCCGGGAGCAGCGCCGGCATCTTGCACTCTTATTTCTGATGGTGAGCCTGCGCGATCCGGTCGGCACTTCCAACGAGATCGCGGCTCTCAGTCAACACTCCATTCGAATGAACTCGGCCCGGGGGAGAATCGTTCGCGAGACGATGACCGAATTCTTCAGCGGGCTGCCGCCGGCAAGTTTGCCCAGCGGAGCCGACGCGATGCGGCTCCTGGAGCGTGTCGCGCTCAAGGGCATCAAGTTTCCCGCATCGCTGATCATGCTTTCCAAAGTGATGTTCACGCTGGAAGGAATACTGGGCGACATCGTCGGCTCCGATCCCGGAATCGGTTTCACCCTGGCGCGTCACGTCGCCCAGCATTGGATCGCCAACCGCTCTGCCTTTCGTTCACCGCTCAAAACGCGCGATTGGCTTACGCTGCAGTGCAGCGCACTGCTTTTCACCAGCCGCCTGTGGCTACGCTGGGAGCAGGCAGCGCTGAACCGGCTCACAGCGAAGGCCCCAGCGCCGCCTTCCCGTGCCAATGCAAATCCGGCCCCTTCCAAGCAAGAACGCCCCTCACGCTCCAAAAAGGGCGCAGCTTAAACCGCCACGGCCTTCGCGCGAGTCGTGCGGCCCCGCCCGTGCTTAGCGTGGCCGTGCACTTCCTTGCGGGACTTCACCAGCGATCCGATTAGGGAGGTTTCCGCATTCACGAAGTTCCTCACGCCCTGGCCGGTCAGGTTCGCCATTGGCATAAGGCGCGAAGGGGAGATCATCCCCAGTCCTCGTGTGGTCAGGTCGAGGTTCACGTTCATCTGTTGGCCCATGACATCGAGCAGTCTCTTCTGCGCCTCGATGAAGGCGTTTCCCGCTTCCTGCGCCAGGTGCGCCAGTTCCGTCTTTTTCACGGGCTTGCCGTCGTGCTCCGGCTTGCCCTTCATCGCCCTCGCTGCTTCTTGAGAGACGACATCGAGGAACTTCTTCTGAGCGCGGGTGAAGGTTTCCACTCCCTCGCGGGCCAGCGCGACCAAATGAGCGGCGCGTTCGCCTTTTGCGGGTTTTTCCGCCTCCAGCCACTGCAGCGTCTGTTTGCTGGTGCTGGTAAGCAATTCCTGCTGCATTCCGATGAGGGTATCAAGGCTGCGCTGGACCAGGTCGGTCATTGCCACTGCCGGCAGAAAGCCGCCAATCCGTTCCTTCACGCCGTTGAGAATGATGTCGTTCTCTTGTTGTGCCAGGGTGAGCAGAGCTCGTTGCGCTTCCACCAGGCTCGAGGTCCCCTCGACGGCCAGTTCCGTCAGGATCGCCATGGGCGAGTGCTCCTCGTGGGGTTTCGTATGGGTTCGCATAAATTGCCTCCATTGCTGCAATGCAGCAATGTCAATAATATAGTATTCGCAGGCGTCATAGTCAACAGGCTGGTTAAGAATATTGCGGTGCGGCGCTCGCTGGACTTTTCCGCGCGGCCGGGCTATGGTCTGTTTTCCTTGGGAAGGCTGGAATGGAAGAGCTTGCAGAAGTCGAAACTGCGAAGGCCCTGATGACCGAGGCGATGGCCTGGTCGGTCATGAAGTGGCTGCGTGAAAAGAAACGAGTGCGCAAGACCGCCGACGAGGCCAATGCCGCACTCGATCAGTTGAGTGCGGCCGTCAAACAGTGCTGGAGCGAAGACGTCCGTGCTGCCTACGAAGCCCTGCTTCCTCAGGCCGCTGGGACTCGTTCGCGCAACTCCAAGAAGCCGCCGTCCGCAATCACCCCGGAGGCGACTCTCATTGCCCAGAAGATCAAGCAAGCCGACGACGACGCTTACGGCGCCCGGATGGACGCGGAGGCAACCTTCGACGAAGCAGAACGGCAACTAAGCACCAGCCTCGCCCGCGAGGGATGCCGCAAAGCCCTTCATGGCTGGGACCTCCATGAAAAGGCAATTCGGAAGGCCGAGTCCGTCGTGGACGCGAAGTAATCCGCCCGGCCGGTGCTTTCAGCGTCAGCCTTCGCAACACAACTCCGGAGCTCACGCTCCCTGCTAGGGAACCGACGTGGGAACCTGGCGCATCGCCATTGGCAGGCTGGCCGGCGTTGCCGGCGGGTTGCCCGCGGGCTGCGGCGGCGTGTTGAACCGGTCCTCGATGTGCTTCTGCACCTGCTCCTGCAACAAGTCCCATTCCGAGCGCAAAATCATTTCCTTGATGCTGAATTTGGTTTCGCGCTGGGCGTCGTCCACGCGCACGGCCAGTTCGTTGTTTCGAAAACGGAAATCAATGATGTCGGCCAGCGGGACCAGTTGATCGGACGACTTGCCCACGATGACAAACACCACTTTGTCGGAAATCAGGGTGTACTCAGGGCAAACATCCGCGGGCATCTGCGCCGCCTGGCCGCCGAGAGCAACCATGAACCCGTGATGGGCGGGCAGGCAGTCGCCCATGCGCATTCTCACTACGGTGCCATGCTGATAGACGCCGAAGGGTCCGGCCCAAGCGGCGGGGACGCTGCAAACGGTCAAAATCAGCCACAAAGGGCATTGCGTGCGCGCGTTACGGAATACTTTTTTCATAGTAATAGCCACTCCGGCTGTGGAATCGCAGGTTCAGGTTGTGTTGGGGAAGGATGCGGAGCGAGTGAAATCCAGCCATGCGGCTGGGAAGCTGGTACGTGACGACATAGGAGGCGCGCAAGTCGGCCAGCACGGCCTGCAGCATGCTGGCTGCGCCGCTCGCGGCGGAGAAAGCCCGGCCGCCGGTGGCTTCGGCCATTTGTTGCAGGGCGGCGCTGGCTTTCGGGTCCTGCCCGGGTTGGTTCATATCCACCGTATAGAGCAGGGCGCCGCTGGCGATGACGGCCTCCAGAGCTTCGCGGGCGGAAGCTCTGCTGATGGTGTCGTTGCCGTCGGAAAACAGGATCAGCACCTGCCGTACGCCCGGGGTCTGCCGGCTGGAGGCAAAACGGGCGGCATAAACCAGCGCGTCGAAGAGCGGCGTTGCTCCCGCAGCCTGGACGGCAACCAGCCGCTGTCCCGCCATCTGGCTGCGGCAATTGTCGGCGCAGAGCAGTTCGGGCCGCAAGCCGCTGAACGACACGATGCTGAACGAAACGCCAGAGAAGTTGGCGTCCTTGTCCGGTGGCCTCTCGGAAACCAGTTGCAGCACGTCGTTCACCGAGGCCTGAAAACGGGGCTTGACCGATTCGCTGGCATCCATCACGGCAACAACGCCGAGCTGGGTCTCGGCCGCGCGCGCCAGGCTGCGGAAATTCCGGACCACCATTCCCCCATCCACCACGGCGAAGTCACTCTGCTGCAGAATTTCTACCGTGTGATTGTGTTCGTCGGTGGCAAAAAACGAGATCCTTACTTCGGCTGCGGAGTTGCGGTACGTGGCTACCGGGGCGTCATCGCTGCCTCTGGCAAAGAAAACAAAAGGGAAAACGGACACCACGAAGACCCATGACCAACCCTGCCGATGAGACAGTAATGCCATTGCTGAACACGTCGGCAGACGGGGGCTGCACTCCAGCGCTCAAAGGTAGATTTCCATTACGAACGTCATCTTGACCGCGGAAAACTTCCCCAGACCGCGGGAAACGCCGCCCTCCGCAAGCCGCTACCCCCACTCCTGAGCCGGATACACCGCCCGCAAGATCGTTTAGAATACTGGGGCCCCTGCATCGGGAGGGCGCGCATGGACACCCCGGGATCGCCGAAAAAACTGGCTGGACGCTACGAGGTGAGGGAGATCCTCGGCAAAGGCGGCATGGGCCTGGTTTATCGCGCCTACGATACCGTGGTGCGCCGCGAAGTCGCGGTCAAAACCATTCTCGACATCCCCGATCCTGCGTCGCTGCAGTTGTTCTACAAGGAATGCGACGTCCTGGCCTCGATGAGCCATCCCAATATCGTCGAGATTTTTGACATCGGTGAATTTGAAGAAGACGGCCAGAAAAAACCGTACTTCGTCATGCCGCTTCTGCCCGGCACGACTCTCGATTACTTCATTCGCAAAGCCAGCCACCGCCTCACGGTGGAGCGCATCGTCGAGATCATTTCCCAGACCTGCCGCGGCCTCCAGGCGGCGCACGAGCGCGGACTGGTGCACCGCGACCTCAAGCCCAGCAACATCTTCGTCATGGAAGATGATTCCGTCAAAATCATTGATTTTGGCGTGGCCCACATGTCCGACGCGCACACCACGCGCGCTCAAAAAGGCACGCTGCTCTACATGTCTCCCGAGCAGATTCAGCTCAAGCCCCTATCGGGATCCTCCGACATTTTCTCGTTGAGCGTGGTTTGCTATGAGGCTCTTACTGGGAGAAATCCCTTCCAAAGAGCCCGCGCCGACGAGGTGGTGGACGCCATCCTGCATCAGAGCCCGCCGCCCGCCTCGGAGGTAAATTCCGCCGTCAACCAGAGCATCAGCCGCGTGGTGCACAAAGGCATGGCCAAGCAGCCCTGGCATCGCTTCGCCAGCGCCCGCGAGATGGGCGACACGCTGGGCAAGGCCCTGCGCAATGAGCCCATTGAATTCTTCGACCCGGAGCGCACCCGGCCCCGCCTGCAACGCGCGGCCAAAGCGCTGGCCGATGCCGACCTGCAATTCGCCGGCGAGATTCTCGGCGAACTGGAAGCCGAAGGCCATCTCGATGAAGAAATCGGCTCGGTACGCCGCCAGCTCGACAATGCCGTCCGCCGCAAGACGCTGGCCCAACTGCTGGACAACGCCCGCGCCCGCTTCGAAGAAGAGGAAGATCCACTGGCTTTGCAGAAGTTGCAGGAGGCCTTGCAGATTGAGCCTGACAACGCCACCGCGCTGGCGTTGAAGAGCAAGATCGAAAACCGCCGCAGCGAGCGCCAGATTGAAAACTGGTACCGGCTGGCGCGGCAGCACATTGACAATCACGCCTATCCCCACGCCCGGGAAGCGCTGCAGAACGTCCTGCAGCTTCGCCCCAAAGAAGCCCGCGCCCTGCAGTTGCTGGCCGAAGTGGACCGCCAGGAGCAGGAATACAAGAAGCTCCGTCAGGATAAAGAGCAGGTCTATCGCTCGGCCATGGACGCATGGCAGAAGGGCGACGTGAGCAGCGCGCTGGCCAAACTGGGTGTGGTGCTCGAACTCGACCGCAAGGCTCCCGATTCCGTCAATCGCGAGGGCGGAGCCCGTTACCAGAGCTTCTACAACGAGGTGCGCTCCGAACACGACGCCATGAACACCGCCTATGCCGACGCGCGCAAGCAACTGGCGGAGCGCAATTTCGCCAAGGCTCTGACCACCTGCCAGGGCTATCTTGCCAAGTACCCGACCAACGCTATTTTTCAGGCTCTGCGCTACGACATTGAAGAACAGCAGCGGCAGGAACTCTCTGCCCTCATCGCTTCGGTGGACCGCCAGGTGGACGCCGAGCCGGATCTGGAAAAACGTGTCGGCATTCTGCGCGAAGCTCTGGAGCAGCACCCTGGCGAGTCCCATTTCGAGCGCGCCCTGCGCCTGGTGCAGGACAAGCGCGACCTGGTGAACTCCATTGTGGCCCGCGCCCACTTGCACGAGGAACAAGGCGCCTTCGGCGACGCCTTGAACGACTGGGAAATTCTGCGGACCATCTACCTGCAATACCCCGGCCTGAAGTTCGAAGTGGACCGCCTGCAGAAAAAACGCGATCAGCAGGCCCGCATCGAAGCCCGCACCCGCCTGATCGAGCAGATTGACTCCTGCATGCACGCCGGCGACTACGGGCGCGTGTTCGACCTGCTGCAGAACGCTTCCACGGAGTTTCCCAACGACGAGGAATTAAAGGAACTGGAGAAACTCGCCCATCAGGGAGTGGAGCGCCGCACCGAAGCCCAGCGGCTGATGACCGAAGGGCAGGATTTGTGCGCGGAGCACAAAGCCGCCGAGGGCATCGAGTTGTTGCGGCGGGCTAACGAACTCGACGAGGAAAATCCCCTGGCCCGCGCGGTGCTGGCCAATGCTCTCGTGGAATACGCGCAAACCCTGGTCGAAAGCGACTGGAAGGAAGCCGAGAAGCTGTCCAAGGAAGCCTTTGAGCTGAATCCTTCGCATCCCATGGCCAAGACCCTGCGCACCCTGATTCAGGATCAGAAGCGCGAAACCTACGTGGGTGAGTGCGTTTCGCAGGCGCGCAAGCTGCAAACCGCCGGCGATCTGGCCGCCGCTTTGGCGCGGATCGAGGAAGGACTGGCGCTCTATCCGCGGGAAATGCGCTTGATCCAGGTTCGGGACGCGGTGCAGCGCGATCTTCAGGCGCAGCGCCGGCAAACCCGCCGCCGCGACTTGGAGGAACTGCGTCGTCTGGAAGAGGAAGCCAGTTCCGCCACCGACCCCGCTGTCCGTCAAACCTTGGGCGCGCAGGCTCGCGCGCTGGCCAGCAAGTACCCCGACGACAACGAGGTATTGACCAGCATCAACAATGTTCTAGAGAAGCTGGGCCTGCCGAAATTAGATCTGCCCGCACAAGGGACGCCAAGTCAGAATCTGGCCCCAGAGGGCGCGACGGTCTCGTTCGCCTCGGCTCCCACCGTAGGTGCATCACCCGAGCAGGTGGCGCAACTTCAAGCCGCGGCGGCTCCTCCGGGATCGGCGGCCGGAACTTCATCTCCCCCAGCCTCGTCGGTCTCTGCACCGGTGAAGAAATTTCCAGCCGTAAAGCTGCCGAAGCTCCCGGGCGCACTTTCTCCGAAGACGCTCGCCGCCGTCGGCGCCGCTCTCGTGCTTTTGTTGGTGGTCGTATCGCTGCTCCGGCGGCACAAGCCGGCCGAGGAAGCTGCTCCGCCTCCGCAAGCCGCATTAGTGCAGCCGCCGCCGGTGGTGGCCCCTCCGCCTGAGCCGCCGTTGCCCGTCCTCAAGCTGTCTTCCGACACGGCCAAGGGCAAGGTCGCGTTCGACGACCAGGCCCCGGCCGATTTGCAAGACGCTCAGTGGGCGCTCGACAAAATCCCGGCTGGCGATCACACCTTGAAATTCGAAGCCCCATCGGGCAGTTTCACGGCGGCCTTCACTTCCGCTGCGGGAACTTTGCCTGTCATCAACCCGCCCCTCACCGCCAAAGGCGTTCTGGCCGTAATGGTCAGCAGCATGGGTGACCACGTTCACGTCTATTCCAGCCACGCTGGGACCAAGCTGAGCCTCGATGGGCAGGCGCAACTCGACGTCCCCGATCAAGGCGCCGATTTCGCCTCCGTCACGTCAGGTGCGCATGAACTGGACCTGAGCTATAGCGGCGAGCAATACAAGCTGGCGATCGAGGTCGCGGCAGCCCCCGCCCTGACTGCCTTTGTCGAATCCGGGCAGAACGTCGGCACCCTCGTGGTCGTGACCGGACAGGACAAGTCCCGCGTCTTCCTCAACGGAAAAGCGCTCGATCAGCTCACTCAGGGCGGCCAGTTGCGCATCGCCAACCTCGAGCCCAGGGAATATACCGTGCGGGTCGCCAAGGCCGGCTATCAGGATGTCCCCGAACAGAAGATTCGCATTCGCAAGGGCGATCAGGGCCGGCTGGTCTTCGGCCTGCTTCCCGTGCCGCACATGGCGTCGCTTACTATCCAGAACGGTCCGCCGGGCGCAACCGTGCTGATTGACCAGGTCATCGCCGGAACCGTGCAGCCTGACGGCACACTGAGCCTCGCCACCGTCACGCCCGGCGATCACGTCATTGAGTTGCGCAAGGACCGCTTCAAGCCGCGGCAAATCCACAAGCACTTTGTCGTGGGAGCCGCAGTCGCTCTAGCCGCCTCCGAGATGACTCTCGAGGCAGCGCCCGGCGAACTGCACATCAACTTCACTCCCGCCGAGGCGCAGGTGACGCTAACCCGGGCGGGCGAACCCCCGGTGAAGGCAGCGAGCGGCAGCGCCCTCAGCCTGCCCGCCGGCGCCTACACTCTCTCGGCTCGGACCGCCGACGGCCTGGTGCGCAGTTCTACGCTGGAAACGACCGCCGGCCAGTCCCGAAATCTCGACTTGTCGCTGGCTCCCGAAGGCATGTCAAAGTGGAGCGACCCGGCGGCATGGAAGCAGGAAAACGGAGTGTTTGTGCGCAAGGGCGGCGATTATGTCCTCTACAACGCCCCCGCGGCGGGCACATTCGTCTTCTCTGCCATGCTAACCAAGGGCGCCATGCTCGCCGCCCACAAGCTGCAGTGGGTGGTCAACTACACCGACCCGAACAACTGCGTCCTTTTCCAGATAGACGACAACAACTTCTATCGCACCGACGTCCGCGACGGCAAGAAGACAGATGCCAAGATTCCGCACAAGGGCGAGAAAAAAAGTTTCCACACCCTGCAGATTCGCGTGACCCCAACCGAGATCGTCCACCAGATCAAGCAGGGCGAGACATGGGTCGTTCTTGATCGCTACACGCTGCCCGGAACCGATCTCTCCGCCGGCAAGTTCGGTTTCTACATCCCCGGCGGCGACCAGGTTTCGCTCGCCAGTTTCGGTCACTACCAAGACCTGAACCTGCGGTAAATCATCCGATAGACTATGGGTAGTGCAGGTTTTGAGGTGGCGTAGCGCCTTTGCGATAAGTCGTCCAACAGATTTTCTCGGGTGGCGCAGCGCTTCAGCGCTGCGATAAGGGCCTGCTTTCCTGACTGGGCTTTAGCCCCTGAGGTCCTTCACGTGATGCTCATTTCCGTATACGTGCCGTACACCTGCCGCAGCGCTTCGCAAATCTCGCCCACGGTGGCGTAGGCGCGGACTGCGTCCACGATGTAGGGCATCGTGTTAGCGGCAGACACGCTGCCGTTCGATCCCGCCTTCGGATCCTGTGCAGCGACTTTCTTCAGCGCGTCCAGTGTCCGCTGAACTTCCTCATTCGAGCGCCGGGCGCGCAGCTTCTTCAGCTTTGCCGACTGCTGCCGCGCCACGCTTTCGCCAATGTAGAGAATGTGCGGCGATTCCTCTTCGATGACGAATTCGTTGACTCCAACGATTACTTTCTCGTGCGCCTCGGCTGCGCGCTGGTACTGATAGGACGACTCGGCGATTTCCTTCTGCGGATAGCCGCGCTCGATGGCCTTCACCATGCCGCCCATGGCGTCGAGCTTGCCGAAATAGTCGAAGGCGCCGTTTTCCATTTGAAGCGTTAAGGTTTCTAAGAAGTATGACCCGCCCAGCGGATCCACCGTCTGCGCCACTCCCGACTCGTAGGCAATGATCTGCTGCGTGCGCAGAGCGATGCGCGCCGCTTCTTCCGTGGGCAAGGCCAGAGCCTCGTCGTATGAATCCGTGTGCAGCGACTGCGTCCCGCCCAGCACGGCCGCCAGCGCCTGCAGGGCCACGCGCGCAATGTTGTTCATGGGCTGCTGCGCCGGCAGCGACACTCCCGCCGTTTGCGTGTGGAAGCGCATCACCCGCGTGCGCTGGTTCTTAGCGCCAAAGCGGCCTTTCATCACGCGGTACCAGATTTTGCGCGCCGCCCGGTATTTGGCGATCTCCTCGAAGAAATCGTTGTGCGCGTTGAAGAAGAAACTCAGCCGCGGGCCGAACTCGTCCACATCGAGCCCGCGCCGCCGCGCCCACTCCACGTACTCGACGCCGTCATACAAAGTAAACGCCAGTTCCTGCAGCGCGGTCGAGCCGGCCTCGCGAATGTGATATCCGCTGATCGAAATCGTATTGAACCGCGGCGTAAACACCGAGCCGAACTCGAACGTATCAATCACCAGCCGCATCGAAGGCGCCGGCGGATAGATATATTCCTTCTGCGCGATGTATTCCTTGAGAATGTCGTTCTGAATCGTGCCCGAAATCTTCTTCCAGTCCGCCCCCTGCTTCTCGGCGACCACCAGATACATCGCCCACAGCACCGACGCCGGCGAGTTGATGGTCATCGAAACCGTGGTTTTCTCCAGGTCAATGCCGCCGAACAGAATCTCCATGTCTTCGAGCGAGTCAATCGCCACGCCGCACTTGCCGACTTCGCCTTCGCTCGCCGGATGGTCGGAGTCATAGCCCATCAGCGTGGGCAGATCGAAGGCCACAGAAAGCCCGCTGCCGCCGTGCTCCAGCAAATACTTGTAGCGCTGGTTGGTCTCCTCGGGCGAGGCGAACCCGGAGAACTGCCGCATGGTGTAAAGCTTGCCGCGATATCCGGTGGCGTGAATGCCGCGCGTGAAAGGCGGCTGGCCGGGATAGCCAAGATATTTTTCTTCGCTCCAGTCCGCCGGCAGATCGGCCTGCGTGTACAGCCGCCGGATGGGCACGCCGGAAATCGTGGTGAAGCGCGCCTGTCCGTGGTCATCGAGATTCACCCCGGTGGGTGCGCCGATCGGGCGCTCGGGAGCTTTTTCGAGCGTGGGTGCCAGTGTCTTCTCGGCCCACTGTTTCTCGCCCTCGGAAGGATGGCGGTTGTCGAAAACGTCAGTCAGCGGACTTTCGGCCACCTGCGGCCGGTGGGACGACTTGCTGACCGTATAAGACGGCTTCTTTTCCATGCAAACCCCGGTGTTCTCTCCCGATCATAGGGAAGCGCGGGCCAACGAGCAAGGCGGGAAGCCGCCATTAGAACGACCGGTCGGTCAGGCGCGAGGACGTTCGGGCGTGGAGAGCTATCCCAGAGAAACTAGGATTTGCCCTCCGCCAGCCGCACGCCAATCTTCTGCATTAGTTCGGGAGACCACAACGCCAACTTGTCTTCTCCGCGCTGGTTGATTTCCTTCGCCGCGTGGTTATAGCGAAACAGCAACTCGCGCGGGTCCACCATACAGTTGATCAGAACCTTCCGTCCAAATCGCTTCTCAACAATGACTGCCATCTTGTAACCCACCGTATACCAGGGGCCCTGCTCCCCGAAGAACGTGTAGGCCTTTTCATTAATCTTGTCCTGGCCCGCCAGCCTCTGGTCAATGACATCCAAGAAAAACTCCTGGAGCGCGGCCACATCCTGGTTGAAGTTCGCCATATCGTGCGCCCAGCGGGCGTGGTCTTTCGGAGAACTCGTGGCTTGCGGATCGATATCCGGCCCACCCGCGGCTGCCAGCATGGCGAAGCCTTCGCCGAACGCGCCGATCCACTCGACCGCGGGTTTGGCGCTGGGCGGCACGTCCTTCTGCTTGGCCTCGACCAGTGACTCGATGCTGGAATAACCGATGTGATGCAACTCGTGCGCGACAATGTTCTCAAACTGTGCTGCCGATTCCTCAGGATCGAGATACAGGAAAATTGCCGTGGTCTCGAAGACAAAACTGTTGGTCACGGGCTTGATCACGGGAAACACCTTAGCGTGGATATAGGCTTGGTCTGGAAGGTAAGTGAGCGCCCGCTGCGCCGAGGCGACGAGATCGGCGCGCTTCCATGCATCGAGCGTCTGGCGCAGCCTTGTTGATTTGGCCGACAGTTCCGGCGATAGCACAAATTTCTTGAAATCCTCGTCGGTGAAGTCACGATGCAGGCTGGCCTCGCGCTTCTTCAGGCGGACGTAGGGTTCGGTAGCAAACAGGCGCTGCCAGTCTGAATCCATTACGGCCGTTCCGGCGGCGTGTTTGTCCAGGATTGCAAGCACTGCCTCAGCTTCTTCAGTGTTGAGCTTGAGTTGAATACGATCGGAACTGGAGTCTGGTTGACCGACTTGGCCGTAAACGGCGGGAGCAACCATGGCAAGACAGAGGGGAATGATGCGGAATAAAGGCAACGAAAACATGGGAAGCCTCCGCTGATTGGACGGCATCGAGAGAGTAACGTAAGCAGCGCTCCAAGTGAGAGCAGACGCTGCGGGCGCGTCTTGTCACGACTGTTTGCGCGACAATTCCCACGCCTTGGCATATTTCCACGAAACATAGACCGCGTGGTAAAGGTGCAGCAGCAACCCCTCGCGGCCGTCGAGAAATCCCAGGCGAAAAAAATAGTTGTAAACGAACGTCGCCAGCGGCCGCACCACGATATCGGCGAAACTGAAACTGCGGTGTCCCTCGGCCACCGCCAACTGTGCGCCCAGCAACGAGTAGCGGTTCATGTGCCCAATGTAAAGGCTGAGGTTGGGATAGGTATAGTGCACCATCGCGTTCTTGAACTTGCGCGTGGTTTGGGGAGCGTCCGGTTTCAGTTCGCAGCGGTCGTGCGGATCGTGGCCGGTAACGAATCCCTGCCCGCGGCGAAACAGCCGCAGCTTGGGATCGGGATAAAAACCGCCGTGCCGCATCCAGCGCCCGAGAAACAGATTCTTGCGTGGAAGCCAGTATCCGCTCACCGCGTTGGGGTCGGCAATGGCTGCGCGAATGTCTTCGCCCAGGGCGGGACTGATTTCCTCATCGGCATCGAGCAGCAGCACCCAATCTTTCGTGCACAGATCAACGGCGTACTGCTTCTGCGCCACATACCCCCGCCATGGCTCGACCACGACCCGGGTCCCGTGTTCCCGCGCGATTTCGCAGGTGCGGTCCTTCGAACCGGAGTCCACCAGCACGATCTCATCGGCCCAGCGCACGCTGGCGAGAGTGCGTCCGATGTTCGCCTCTTCATCCATTGCCACGATGGCCACGGAAATCGTCATAGATCGCAGCCCAGCTTCCAATCAACTTCGACTCAGATCAGTTTCGACGCGGTATTGTCTCACAGGGAAATCTCAACCATTGCGACAGTCGGTCCGGGTGCCCCATTTCTCGCGCGCTGTTTGCGCGAGAAGTGGGGATTTCCGGGGACTCTATTTGTTCAGGAACGATGAACCGCCCCTACATCTGCCCGCCCGGCTGCGCAGACGGCCCACTGGACGGCGGTTGCGCCGCCGGAGCATCCGGACGCGGCCCAACGTACGGCACATTGGGCAAATGCCGGACCTCGCCGCTGGTCGCGTCCGCCACGTCAATTCCGGCGTGATCGAGCAGCAATCCCGTCGCGCGGTCCAGTTCCACGCGCGACTTTTCATAGGCGGCTTTGGCTGAAACCAGGTTCGACTCGGCCGTGGTGGTCGTGGCCGCGTCCTGCAGGATTGCCGTCTGCGTGGTCAATCCCACTTTCAGTTTTTGCAAATCGGCATCGAGCGTCTGGCGCGCCAGGTCCACCGCCGATTGTGCTGCCTGCACCGCGACCCGGTTCTGCCGCACATCAAACTGCGCGTTGCGCACCTCGATCCGCACCTGATTTTCCAGCTGGTGCTGGCGCACCAGCGCCTGGCGGTATTCCAGTTCCGCCCGCACCTGGTTCGATTGCGCCAGGCGGTTGCGAATCGGGATGGTCAGCGTCAAGCCAATGCCCTTGTCGGGCGCGGTCGAGTTCACGAGTTGGTTTAGAGTGCCGCCGTAACCGACGGGGCCTCCGTTGGCAAACGGAGGCGGAGCACTGGAGCCGCTGAAGCAGGTTCGCTTTGTCGGATCACAGGTTGGCGGCAGCAGGGCCGGATTCACATTGCCGCCTACGCCGGATCCACCGTAATACGCAAACGCGTCAAGCGTGGGCAACAGCGCGTTGCGGACGGCCTTATTGTTGATGTCGCGCGAATTGAGGTCAATGCGCGACTCCACCAGTTCGGCGCGATGCTGCAGCGCCTCGTTAATCATGTCTTGAATGGGCGTGACCTGCTCCTCCTGCGGAATCTGCATGGCCGAAGTTGGAACTACGTCGGCCTCGGCGAGTACGGCATCCTCAACGCTGCGGCTGACCGCATTCTTCATTAGCAGTTGCTGAAGCTGCAGGTTATTCTGCGCCACGATCAGGTTCTGCTGGCCGGTGGCCAGGGTGCTCTGCGCGCTCACCACTTGAATCGGCGGAATGGTCCCAACTTTCGCCTGGCTTTTGGCGTCATCCAGCGCCTTTTGCGCGTAGGTCAGCGATTCCTGCTGCACTCGCACATTTTCGTAGGCGAAAACCAGATCCCAATACATGTTCTCGACCTGATCCACGGTGGTGATGACTTGCAGACGGAAGGCCACGTCGGAAATTTCCCGGTTGTTCTTGGCGATACGAATAAATCGGGTATTAGGCAGGAATCCGAACCCTTGCAGCAGGTTCTGCGTGAAGCGGAACTGGAAATTCGACCCCAGTTGCGGCGTGAGCAGGCTGATGGGGTTGTTCGTGGTGACATGAGTGTTATTGAAGGCTCCGGTAAGCACGCCGCCCCACTGAAATCCCTGGGTGTAGGCAAAGTCGGCGGTGTACGTGTTCTGTGAGACGATTGGAACGGGACTGATTAAACTCACCGATTCCGTGTCGTTCTTATCCAGCTGCAACGTCCCGGTGATCTGCGGATCGAAGCTGGTGATGGGCGCGCCGATGCCCAAAGTCGAGCTGACCAGGCCGTTAGTGCCGGTGCCGGCGCCGCCGGCGGCTACCGTGGTCCCGCCGGTGCCGGAGCCGACCGTCCCTCCGAGTCCGCCCACGCCTCCGCCGGGCGTGTTCTGCACGATGCCGGTGCTGACGCCCAGAATGCTGCCCCCGGACTTGGCGCGCAGCAGATCGGCTTCGGCGATATTCAGGTTGTAGCGCGCAATCTCCAGATCAAGATTGTTCTCCAGCGCCAGCGCCACCGCGTCATTGATCGAGAGATAGATTTTTCCGTCTCGCATGAGCGAGCCGACGCGCGCCGAGTTCCCCAGACTGGGCTGCGCCAGTTCCTGCGCCTGGTACGGCTGCAGCACGCGGGGAAACGCCGGACGCGGGCTGGAGTAGTCCTTCAGATGAACAATCGGGAGAGCCGCAGGCTGCGGCGCCGCCGGAGGACTTGCCTGCGACGACGATGCCGGTGCGGTCTGCTGGGCCTGGAGCGCGACCGGAACCATCCCTGACAGAATGACGGTAACCCATAGCGGCAGCCGGACCACAGAAATCAAACGCGGTAAAGACATGAGTCTTCTCCTTGCACAAAGCAGGCGCGGATTTTTCACGATCAAGATTCCATGATGCCAGCGTAGATTGCAAAAGACGAAAGCGGGGTCAGTTCATCTTAACGGGAGACGGTTCAGGGCCGGCGAGGGCGTTTTGTAAAGAATTGTGAGGAGAAGCGGACCTCAGACTTCAGACCTCTGACCTCAGGTCCGACGCCTGAGGCCTGCTGTTATTGCTGCAGCGCCGGCAGATCCTTGCGGGGCGCAACGTAGGGCACATTGGGCAAGTGCAAGACCTGTCCCCTGGCGGCGTCGTCAATGCTGATGCCCGCGTGATCGAGCAACTCGCCGGTGGCTCGGTCCAGCTCAAGCCGCGACTTCTCATAAGCGGCCGTGGCCGACAGCAGCGTGGACTCCGCCGTCGCCAATGCGCTGCGCGTCTGCAGCACCGCGGTCGTGGTGGATGTGCCGAACTGATACTTCTTCTGCTCGGCGTCGAGCGACTGTTTGGCATAGTCCACCGCAGCCTGCGCCGAAGCCACGCTGGCCCGGTTCTGCTCCACTCCGAACTGCGCATTGCGAACTTCTATGCTGATGCGGTTTTCGGTCTGTTGCAGGGCCATCTGCGACTGCCGGTATTCCAGCTCCGAACGAATCTGCACCGCCTCGGCCGCGCGGTTCCGCAGCGGAATGTTGAGCTGCAGGCCAACGCCTTTGTCGGGCGCGGTGGAGTTGATGAGCTGGTTGAGCGTGCCGCCGTAGCTGACGGTCGGCGCGAGGGGGCTTTGGAACAGGTTCGAGTTAGGACTAGCCGTGGCGCATGCGATCTGCTTGGTCGGGTCCACACAAACATTCGCAGGGTTTTGCGAACCGCCCAGGCCTGCCCCGCCATAGTAAGCATAAAGATCCACCGTAGGCAGCAGAGCGCTGCGCACGGCCTTGTTGCTGATTTCCTGGCTGTTCAGGCTGATGCGCGACTCCACCAGTTCGGCCCGGTGACGGAGCGCCTCGTTGACCAGGTCCTCGGTCGGGCGGATCTGCTCGTTCTCCGGTATTTCCATGGTGGAGGTCGGGATGACTTCCGCTCCAGCCAGAATCGGATCGTGCAGGGTACGGCTCAACGCATTCTTCATCAGCAATTGTTCCAACTGCAGGTTGGTTTTGGCCACCGTCAGGGACTGATCGTCCGCTGCCACCTGGCTCTGTGCACGCACTGCTTCAATCGGCGCGAGGCTGCCGATTTCGACCTGTTTCTTCGTGTCGGAGAGGGTCTTCTGCGAGAAAGTCAGCGATTCCTCTTTCACCCGAAGATTCTCGTAGGCGTAAACCAGATCCCAGTACATGTTCTCGATCTGGTCCACGGTTGTGATGATCTGCAGCCGGAAGGCCACGTCGGAGAGCTCCCGGTTGTTCTTCGCGATGCGGATGAAGCGGTTATTAGGAGCGAAGCCAAAGCCCTGGAGCAGGTGCTGGGTGAGTTGGAACCTGAAGTTGGAGTTGACCTGCGGACTTAGCGAGGTGGTCGGTGCGTCACCAGTTGCGACGCGCGTGTTGTTAAACCCCACCGCAAGATTAGTTCCCCAGGAGAACCCCTGCACGTACGAGAAGTTACCGGTCGTAGTGTTCTGCGGAGATGCGGGACTAAAAGTGCTTAACGGTAGGATGTGGAAACGGTCTTCCTGCAGCGTTCCCGTGAGCACCGGGTCAAAGCTCGTAATCAACGGTCCTAATCCGAGCGTCGAACCGGTGAGGCCGCCGGCGCCGGCGCCGGCGCCGCCCGCGGCCAGACTCGTTCCCCCGGAGCCGGAGCCCACTTGAGTGCCGAGTCCGCCCACGCCGCCGCCGGGTGTGTTCTGCACGATGCCCAAGGGGACGCCGATGATCGAAGAACCGGACTTGGCCCGCAGCACGTCCGTGTCGGCAATGTTCAGGTTGTAGCGCGCAATCGCGATGTCCAGATTGTTCTCCAGCGTCAGCGCGATCGCGTCATTCAGCGACAGAAAAAGCTTGCCGTCGTGCATGAGCCCATCAATGCGCGCCGTGTTGGCCAGATTGGGCGCGGCCAAATGCCGCGCCGTATAGGGCCCAATCGGGTTGGGGAAATGGGATACCGGCTGGGCGTAGTTCAACGCCGGCAGAGGCTTGTCCGAGGCCGGCTGCGGACCGGGCGCCGCGGGCGGCTCCTGCGCCCAGCAGGCAATCGTCAGCGCCGCAAACAGGCTGGCAACAACGGTGAGCCGAATGGTCGAGGCTAAACGTGCAACTGGCATCTACTTGTCTCCGTTCATTAAGACCGATGGATTAAGGCTTGCTATGGCCTGGGTTCCGCCTGAGACAGCCAAACCTTCTGAAATCACGAACCTGTTCAGGACGTGCTCAAGCTTGGATACGCAATACATAGACGGAAGGTTCCTGAAACTTGCCGTCCATAAACTCGCTCCGCCGGGAAACTTCCAAGTATATCTGACTGGAAGGGGCCGTATTTCACCGTGCCCGCCTCAGAACTGGTACATTGCTGGCGACGCTTGCGCTCCGGCAGCCCCAGGCCCGAACTGCTTTGGATGAACCGGTGCCAGCGCCGGACTCGAAAGATCTCTGCATGCGCAATCTCAAAGTGATTCTCTCGTACGACGGAGCCGAATTTTCCGGCTGGCAGGTGCAGACCGACGCCGTTACCGTTCAGGGCACACTCGCCTCTGCCATTGGACGCATTACCGGAGAAAAGGTCTTGCCGCAGGGCTCCGGCCGCACCGACGCCGGCGTGCACGCTCTCGCCCAAGTCATGACATTCGTCACGGAGTCGTCCGTCCCCACGGAAAATTTCCTCAAGGCGCTCAACGACATTCTGCCTGCCTCCGTGCGCATCCTGGAAGTCGCCGAAGCCCCGCCCGACTTCCACGCCCGCCATTCCGCGCGGGCCAAAACCTATCGCTACCGGATTTACCGTGCCGCCATCTGCCCGCCGTTTCTCGCGCGCTACGTGTGGCACTATCCCTATCCGTTGGATGAGGCAGCGATGACGCGCTCCGCGCCGCTGGTGGTAGGGGAACATGATTTCACTTCGTTCGCAGCGGTGGACCCCGCGCGCGGGCGCGAGGACGAACCCGCCTCAAACGTGCGCCACATCTTTGCCTCGACTTGGGAGCGCTCCGCGGACGAACTGATCTACACCGTGCGCGGCTCCGGATTCCTTCATCACATGGTACGCAATCTGGTCGGGACGTTCATTCTGGTCGGCAAAGGAACCTTGCAGGTGGAGGACGTAACCCGCATCCTCGAAGCGCGCAAGCGGTCAGCCGCAGGCGCGACCGCGCCGGCGAGCGGATTGTACCTGGTCGGGGTGGAGTACTAAGTGGAGTACTAAATTGTTCCCACAACAGGGCACCGCTGGTCTTGGGTAGCGAATCTGGTTTTGCGTAGGGCACGGTGGTCTCGGGAAGGGTACGGCTTTAGCCTTGCTGTTAGGGACCGACTGAGAGCGGGCTTTAGCCCCTGAGGTCCGGGTCGGATTTGCGGCCAGGGAAGCGAAGCCGTAGCAAGCCGCGTCTCTTCGGACTAAGATTTCCTCATGGCAACCGATCTCCAAATCGCAGCGCGCAAGATTGCATCGGGAAAGATTGCGTCGGTGAATCCGGCGACGGGCGAAATTCTGCGCGAGCTCGACTGCGCCGGCGAACTCGAAGTCCTTGCCGCCGTGGAGCGCGCGCGCTCCGCACAGCCGGCGTGGGCCGAGTTGGGTCTGCGGCGTCGCATCGCCATCCTGCGCGAGTTCCAGGCGAAGCTCTACGCGAAAAAATCTGAGATCGCCGCCGCCATCACCCGCGAAGCCGGCAAGCCTCTGGTCGAGTCTCTGGTGACTGAAGTGCTCGTCGTGCTTGATGCCGCCCGCTTCCTCATTGAAAACGCCTTCGGCCTGCTGCGCGATGAGCCCGTGCCCCACGGCAACCTGGTCACCAAGCTGAAAAACGGTCGCCTGGTGCGCGAACCGCATGGCGTCATCGGAATCATCTCGCCGTGGAACTACCCATTTTCGATTCCCGCCACGGAAACCCTGGCCGCGCTGGTAGCGGGCAACGCGGTTGTGCTGAAGCCGTCCGAGTTGACGCCGCTGGTGGCGCTTGAACTGGCCTCACTTCTTCATGCCGCCGGAGTGCCCGAAGATGTGTTCCAGGTCGTCGTCGGCGAAGGCCCGGCCGGCGCGGCGCTCGTGCGTTCTCACATTGACAAGCTGGTATTCACCGGCAGTGTCACCACCGGCCGGCGCATCGCCGCCGCCGCCGCCGAGCGCTTGCTGCCGGTGGTGCTCGAACTGGGCGGGAAAGATCCCATGCTGGTTCTTGACGACGCCGACATAGACGTCGCTTCAAGCGCCGCGGTGTGGGGAGCGTTCGTCAATGCGGGCCAAGCGTGTCTCTCCGTGGAGCGCTGCTACGTGCACCGCAGTCAGTACGACGCCTTTGCCCAGGCGTGCGCCGAGAAGACCAAACAGCTCCGCGTGGGCGACGGCATGGATTCGCACACCGATGTTGGGCCAATGATCCAGGAGCGCCAGGTGCGCATTGTGGAATCGCACGTGGACGATGCTCGGGCCCGCGGGGCGCGGGTTCTGGCGGGCGGGACGCGCCTGCCGGAGTTGGGACCGAACTTCTACGCTCCTACGGTGCTGGCCGATCTGACCCACGAGATGCGCATCATGCGCGAAGAAACTTTCGGTCCGGTGCTGCCCGTCATGCGGTTCGACCACGACGCCGCCGCCGTACAACTCGCCAACGATTCCGAATACGGCCTCGCTGCCAGCGTGTGGACGCGCGACGCCAACCGCGGCGAGCGCCTGGCCCGCCGCATCCACGCCGGCACCGTCATGGTCAACGACGTGATCTCCTGCTTCGGCATCAGCGAGGCTCCCCACGGCGGCGTCAAGGCCAGCGGCGTGGGCCGTACCCACGGGCGCTTCGGCCTCGACGAAATGGTGCGGGTGAAATACCTCGACACCGACCGCCTGCCCGGCATGAAGAAACTCTGGTGGCACGGCTATGGCGAGAGCTTCCGCCGCCAGATGGAAGGTTTTCTCGATATGCAATTCGCGCGCGGCCTGGGCCAACGCCTCCGCGGCGCTCTCCGCGCCGCCGGAGTAGTCACGCGCAAACAACTGTAGCGCCCCAAGCGGAAACAGTAGCGCCGCCGTCTCGGCGGCTGTCGCGGGGGCGTCCCGCCCCCGTATGCTCATTCGTTAAACCGGTCCCCGTGGCTCGGTGGCTGCGAGATCACCAGAAACCGCGCCGCGCTCGACGACGGATTCCGGATCTGATGCCTCGTCCCGGGCAAAACCCGAATCCCGCTCCCGGCCGGGACCAGCGTGGTGTGCCCCTCGACTTCCATGAGAATCTCGCCCGTGAGCACGTAGAAAAACTGCTGCGCCCGCTGGTGATGATGCCGAACCTCGGCCGCGCCCGGCGGCATGAACTCCTCGATCACACTCAGGTCCGCGTCCTTCACCAGATGCCAGCCATCGCAATCGTTTCCCCAGCGATAGTGCTCGGCGTTTCCCCGGCTCACCGCGCCCGCCGGGTGCCCCGTTTCTCGCGCGCTCTTTGCACGAGAAGTGGGGACTTTCGCTGGTTGTTCCTCCCTGGACATGTTCGCCTCCCGCTCCTGAGTGTAATCTTGTGGGCATGACTGAGCACCCAACCGATCCCAAGCGCGAACTGTTCCGCCACACCCTGGCAACGCTGGCCTACCGCGGCGGCAAAGCCGTGCGCAACGCGCCCTCTGGATTCGCTGACTTTCACGCCGCTGAGAGCGTGCGCACCCCGGGGCAGATTCTGGCGCACGTAGGCGATCTCTTCGATTGGGCGCTGTCCATTGCCCAGGGCCAGCAAAAATGGCAGGACTCGAAGCCTCAACCATGGGATCAGGAAGTCGAGAGATTCTTCGCCGCCCTGAAAAAATTCGACGACTTCCTGGCCTCAGACTCGCCGGTGCAAGCTCCGCTGGAAAAATTGTTTCAAGGCCCCGTCGCTGATGCCCTTACTCACATCGGCCAGATCGCCATCCTGCGCCGCATGGCCGCCGCGCCCATCAAAGCCGAGAACTACCACAAGGCCGAAATTACCGTAGGCCGCGTAGGCCCCGACCAGGCCATACCCAAACGCGAGTTCTAGACCTGTATCAGATACAGATTGTCCGGACACAGGAAACGGCGGGCTGCACATCGGAACGATTCCGGTTTTGGGTGGCGCAGCGCTTTCAGCGCTGCGATAAGTACGTGATTATTGCGGCGGGCTTTAGCCCCTGAGGTTCTGGATACCCCTGCCGCTGACTAATTCGCGCGATTCCGGTACAGCGCCGCGTCCACCTGCCGCGCCATCGCCTCCAGATCCAACTCAACCCCCAAAAACTCTGCCACCTTCCCCCCAACGCCTCTCGGATCCAGCAGCACCTCGTGATACGCAACCCGTATCGCCTTCACATGCGGCTTCCCCTCCATCCACGCATAGACTTCGCGCAGATGCTTCTCGAAGGCTGCCGCAATGGCGGCCGAATCCGCCCCTTCTTTGTACGTTCCCCGCCGCCGCAGCATCTGATCCTGCGAGGCCAGCACTTCCGCCAGCGGCCGCTGCATAAAAACGACGCGATATTCGTAGCCAGCGGGTAACGCAAGCAGCAGCCGCGAGATCACCTTCACCACCTTGCCCTCGGCTTCGGCGATGCACGCCGGATCGTTCGGCAGTTGCTTGATCCGCTCCCATTCCAGGTAGCCGCGCGGATTGTCGGCATCAGCCCGGCGTTCGCCGTCCGAAAGCGGCGTCAGGCCCCCGGCCACCAGCATCTGCATCATCAAAGAAGTGCCCGAGCGCGGCAGTCCCGAAACGATCGTGATCATGCGATTCTTAATGAGGTGGGCGGACCGCGACCACCATTTGATCCGATCTCCAGACTAGCAGAGCCATTACTCATGTGGGGACAGCCGCCCTCGGCTGCCTGCCCTGAGGTACGAAGGGTCCGGTCGAGCGTAGCTCGACTGCCTCTGCACAGCTCTCGCGTACCAAACCTCGCAGCTAAACGTCAGCCCCACATTTTCGGTTACAATGGCCGCATCAGGCCGAATCCGGCGGCGTGGCGCCGCCCGAACGAGGGTACGTCCTTTGGCGACTAGCGAGGTCCCCGCTTCCAGTTCCACGCATCTGCAGCAGCTTCCTAACCACAAGGTCAAGATCAAGAAGGCCGGCCAGCGTGCCTGCAACGAAAAGGACGCAAAAGGAAAATTCTGCGGCGGCCATTTGAAGCTCTGGTCCTACACGACCGACGCGGTCGAGCGCGAGTGCGGCGACATCGAGAAGGCCTGGGGCACGAGCGCCGAAGTGTACCGCTGCGAAAACTGCAAGACGCTCTACCTGCCTCATCCCGGTGAGGCCAAGGTCAACGTCGCCGGCACGGGACAGCTTTCGGTGTTCGGCCTGACGCTGCCGCCGAAGGAGAAGTAGCTCCTAGCTCCTCGCTGCTAGCTTTGGAGAACTCAACGTGAAGCGCTTCTTGGTAACACTCGTGCTTGTGATTTCCGCGTTTGCCGCCGAACCGAAGTGTAAGGGAAACCCAAAGGTCATCGGCGCCTGTTATTCGGTTCACGGGAGGCTCAGTTTAGGGGCAGATACAGTGCGTTTATGCCTTTGGCCCGTAGGAACAAAGCGGATGCTAGGCGTCACTGCAGGGCCGACACTCGATGACGCGGACCCTATTAGCCCTCGCAATCTAAGCTTCGAACATGGAGACGAAGACATCTACGGAGAATTTGAGGTGTGTCCCTTCACCCCGGAACGCAAGGGTGTGATGCGGTTCGTATGTATCGAGTCCGCGTCGAAGCTTGTTGTGAAGCGCGCGTCCTCATCGAAATAGGACTGGGCTTCAAATGAGTTCTTGGAGGCTAGAAGCCAGAAGCTAAAAGCTAGCAGCTGTTTTCCCATGAACACCTCCGACCTCATCTACGACTGGAACCAGAATCACCCGCCGGGACTCAAGCCGCCGGGACCGATTCTGATCAACGACGAAAGCCTGCGCGACGGCCTGCAGTCGCCTTCCGTGCGCGATCCTTCGATTGACGAGAAGATCGAGATTCTTCATCTGATGGAGGCCCTCGGCATTAACTCGCTCGACATGGGCCTGCCCGGCGCCGGGCCGCGCGCCGTTGAGGCCGTGACCGCGCTGGCCCGCGAGATCGTCACGCACAAGATGAAGATCCGGGCCAACTGCGCCGCCCGCACCCACGAAAACGATATTCGTCCCATCGCCGACATCGTGCAGAAGACCGGGCTGCCCATCGAGGCCGCAACCTTCATCGGATCAAGCCCGATCCGCCGCTTCACCGAAGGCTGGACCGACGAATTTCTCCTCCGCACCACCGAAAAAGCCACCAAGTACGCAGTCTCGCTCGGCCTCGACGTGATGTACGTCACCGAAGACACCAGTCGCTGCGATCCCGAGACCGTCAAGCGCCTCTACTCAACGGCCATCGCCTGCGGCGCGCGCGCCATCTGCATCTGCGACACCGCCGGACACGCCACGCCGATGGGCGTGTTGGCGTTGGTGCGGTTTGTCATCGCGGAAGTCGTCAAGCCCTCCGGGGAAAAGATTCGCGTGGACTGGCACGGCCACAGCGACCGCGGCCTCTCCATTGCCAACTCCATGGCCGCAATCATCGCCGGCGCGAACTCCGTTCACGGCTGCGCCATCGGCCTCGGCGAGCGCGTCGGCAACACCCAGATTGACCAGATGCTGGTGAACCTCAAGCTGATGGGCATCGCGCCCTGGGATCAGCAGGACCTGACCAAGCTGAAGCAGTACTGCCAGGCCGTATCGCGCGCCACCGGCGTGCCTATCCCGAAAAATTATCCCGTGGTCGGCGACGACGCTTTCCGCACCGCCACCGGCGTGCACGCCGCCGCCATCATCAAGGCCTATCACAAGAATGACGTCGTGCTCGCCAACACCGTCTATTCCGGCGTGCCCTCGCACGTATTCGGACTCGATCAAATCATTGACGTCGGCCCCATGAGCGGCAAATCGAATGTGCTTTTCTGGCTGGAACGTCACGGCATTGCTGTGAAAGACGACGTGGTGGAGCGCATCTTCGCCCGCGCCAAGCAAAGTGACCACACTCTCACCGAGGCCGAGATTCTGGACTGCGTGCACGTGCCGGTGAAGCCGGCTTGATGTGAATGCTTGGCATCAAGTTGTGTTGCATTAAATTGCGGCGTCATCCCGAACGGAGCCGTTTTTCAGGCGAAGCGAGGGATCTCCCGTGGCACAACGCTGCGCTCCCAGTTGCACGCGCGAGATCCCTCGCCCAGCTGGTGAAAGCGCGGGGGTCGGGATGACGCAGAGATGAAAATGTCTGATCAACTCAAACACGCGATTCTCGGCGCCGGTGGAATCGGCGGCCTGATGGGCGCCTGCCTGGCGCGCTCGGGCGCTTCGGTCACGATGGTGGTGAGACCTGACTCGCTCGCCCAATATCCCGCACAACTGCAACTGGAAAGCGCGTTTGGAAACTTCAGCGTGCCGGTTTCACGCGCCGCCGAAGTTCCCCCGGCCGACGTGCTCTGGCTGACGATGAAAGCCACTCAACTGGAGCCCGCCCTCAAGGCGCTCACCCATCCCGAATCGGTCGGCGCAATCGTCCCGCTGCTCAACGGCATTGACCATCTCGCGCTGCTGCGCTCCAAGTACGGGGTGGAGAAAGTCATTGCCGCTACCATCGCCGTCGAATCCGAACGCGTCGCCCCGGGACACATCGTGCATCGCTCGCCCTTCGCTAGGTTGAGTGTTTCTTCGAAGGGGCAGGCTTTGCTCGCGGGCACGCTCGAACATCTGCAGCAGATCGGCTTCGAAGGCCGCTTCGTGGACGACGAGCCTACGCTGATGTGGAGCAAGCTCGTTTTTCTGGCGGCCTTCGCCCTGACCACCACCGCCTCCGGCAAAGGCACGGGCGAAATTCTCGCCGATCCCCACTGGCGAAACCTCGGATTGTCGGTGATTCAAGAAGCGAGCGCAGTCGCCGTCGCCGAGGGCGCGAAAATTGACGCGAATGCCGTCATCGCCGGCGTCATGAAGATGCCCGGCAACATGCGCAGCTCGATGCAGAAAGACGTGGAGCAGCGCAACCCGCCCGAACTCGACGCTATCGCCGGACCGATCCTGCGCGGCGCTGCTCGCCACGGGATTGAGGTGCCGGCCACGAAAATGCTGGTCGCCGCGGTCGAACAAAAAGTCGCGACCCCGCGACGTTGACACCGCAAGCTCCTGTCCCGCTCTAGCCAATCCCTCATCCCTCCCCCCACGTTGTAAACTGACGCAATAACTTCCCATGAGCCCCAACTCTCCGCGCGCGGACATGCCGGAACTTGCTCCTGCAATTCACCAGGAGATCGCCCGTCTCTCCGCTGCGCCCGACGTGCGGTCGGCCTTCAACTGGTTCCGCGCCAACGAGCCGCAACTGGCGCAGTGGCAAATGGAGATGGCGCGCGTCCCAGCGCCGCCCTTCGGCGAGTCGGCGCGCGCGGCCTGGCTGGCCGAGCGCTTTCGTGAAGTCGGCCTCGACGACGTCCGCATAGACGACGTCGGCAATGTCTTCGGCACGCATCCCGGTTTCGGCCGCCGCTACGTCGCTCTGAGCGCCCACATTGACACGGTCTTTCCCGCCAACACGCCGCTCAACATCCGCCAGCAGGGAAGCCGCATCTACGGTCCCGGAGTCTCCGACAACGGCGCGGGCGTGGCCGCCTTGCTGGCTCTCGCCTCGCTGCTGCGGGCGGTGCGCATCCGCCACGCGCTGCCGTTTGTATTTATCGGCAATGTGGGTGAAGAGGGCGAAGGCGACCTGCGCGGCATGCGCCACATTTTTTCCACCCCGCGCTGGAAGGATTCCATCGCCTACAGCCTCGTGCTCGACGGCGCGGGCGCCGACACCATCGTCGCCGAAGCGCTGGGCAGCCGCCGCTTTGAAGTCATTGTGCGCGGTCCTGGCGGCCACTCCTGGAGTGATTTCGGCGCGCCCAATCCCATCGTAATTTTGTCCAAAGCCATTGAGATGTTCACCGCGACTCCGGTGCCGGCCATGCCGAAAACGACCTTCAACATCGGCGTGATTCGCGGTGGCACCTCGGTCAATTCGATTCCCGAGTCGGCCAGCATGAAAGTGGATATCCGCTCCACTTCCATGGCGGAAATGGAGCGGCTGGAACAGTCCATGCGTCTGGCCCTGAATCGCGCCGTCGAAGACGAAACTCTCGCCGCCGAAATGCGCTCTGCGGCGCAAAAGCGTCCCGCGGGCGTCAGTTGCGAAGTCGTCGTGATCGGCAACCGCCCGGCGGGCGAGTTGCCCGCGGGGGCGCGCATTCTGCAGGTCGTCCGCGCCGTGGACGCGCACTTGGGCAACGCGGCGCAGGTGCAACGCGCTTCCACCGATGCCAACATTCCGCTGTCTCTGGGGCTGGAGGCGGTCGCCATCGGCGGCGGCGGCTCCGGCGGCGGCGCACATACTTTGCAGGAGTGGTTCGATTCCAATGGACGCGAGCTCGGTCTCAAGCGCATTCTGCTGACCATGCTGGCGCTGGCGGGGGTGGGTGAATGAACTGGACCTCGATGTTAGGGATGTTGGGCCTCAGCAAGAAAAGAGATTTTGGGTGGCGCAGCGCTTTCAGCGCTGCGATAAGGGGCTTGTTCTCTGCCCGGGCTTTAGCCCCTGAGGTTCGCTCCTTGCTCTCTGTTGGATTGTCCGGCAGAAGGTCTCTGGTCTGCTCACTCTCGACCTGCGTCCTCCTCGCCAGCATGGTTGCGCAAGCTCAAAAGCCCGAAGAGTCCAAGCCCGCGCCCGACGCCATCTTCATTCACGCCAACGTCTACACCGGCGTCCAGGCCAACACTCCGTTTGCCTCCATCCTGCGCCAGGAAGCCATCGCCGTGCGCGGCGACCGCATCGTCGCGGTGGGCAAAACGCTGGATCTGCAAAAGCTGAAGGGCCCGCAAACCGAACTGATTGATCTCGGCGGACACTTCGTCATGCCCGGATTCAACGACTCGCACCTGCATCTGGCCGATGCCGGACAGCAAAAACTCGATGTGGACCTGGAAGGAGTCAAATCCCTCGACGAACTCCGCCAGCGCTTGAGCGCCAAGGTGCAGGCGGCCAAGCCCGGTGAATGGGTTGTCGGAGGAGGCTGGGACGAAAGCCTGTGGCCGGTGAAAGCGCTGCCCAGCCGCTGGGATCTGGACGAAGTTTCGGCCGGACATCCCGTGTTCCTCGATCGCGTGGACGGGCACCTGGCCGTGGCCAACACGCGCGCCCTGCAGTTGGCCAACATCACCCTCGCCAGCAAAGATCCGCAAGGCGGACACATTGACCGCAACGAAAGCGGCGAACCCACCGGCATCTTGCGGGACACGGCGCAAGCTGCCATGCGGGTGGTCATTCCCAAGGCCACGCACCAGAAGAGGAAGCAGGGCATTGAAGTCGCGCTGGCCGATCTGGCCGAACACGGCGTGACTTCCGCCCAGGACAACTCCTTCTGGGAGGATTTTCAGATCTACGAAGAACTGGAGAAGGAAGGTAAACTGACGGCCCGCATCAGCGAGTGGCTGCCCTTCGACGATCCCGTTGCGCAACTCAACAAGAAACGCAACTCGCATCCTCAATCAGACCTGATGCTGCACACCGGCATGCTGAAAGGCTTCATGGATGGCTCGCTCGGCGGGCATACGGCAGCATTGCTTGAGCCCTATGCGGACGATCCGAAGAACTCCGGCCTGGCCCGCTACGATGCCGAAAAGTTGAATGCCATGACCAAGGAGCGCCTGCTGGCCGGATTTCAGATCGGCTTCCACGCCATCGGCGACAGGGGCATTCAGATGGCGCTCGATGCCTTCGCCGGAGCCGAGAAGGCGGCCCGCGAAGCGAACGTGAAAGCGGCCAACGGCGGAGAAGATTATCGTCTGCGCATTGAACACGCGCAGTGCCCCACATCCGCCGAGATCGCCCGCTTCAAGGATCTGCGAGTGATTGCCTCGATGCAGCCCAGCCACGTCATCAGCGATATGCGCTGGGCGGAAGCCCGCCTGGGCCCCAAGCGCGCCGCGACCTGCTACGCCTGGGCCGCCTTTCTGAACAAGGGCGTCAGCCTCGCTTACGGCACCGACTACTTTGTGGAGCCCATCTCGCCCTTCCGCGGTCTCTACGCCGCCATCACGCGCAAAAGCGAAGATGGCAAGCAGGAGTTTTTCCCCGAGCAGCGCATCAGCATGGACCAGGCCATCGCCGCCTATACCACCGGCTCAGCCTTAGCCGAATTCGAGGAGAAAGAAAAAGGCAAGCTCACCCCGGGGATGCTGGCGGATTTTGTCGTCCTCGACCGCGACGTAACCGCAGCCTCGCCCGAAAAATTACTCGGGACGAAAGTCCTGCGCACCGTAGTCGGCGGCAAGACCGTCTACGAAGCCAAGTAAACGTAAGGCGGGTGCCCCGTCCTTGTCGCGCCCTTTGCGACAGGGCGGGGATTTTGACCCCGCTGGCACAATCAACCCAGGTGCCCCATCCTTTCGCGTTCTGTGCGAAAGAGCCTGCCCTGAGCGAAGCCGAAGCGGTGGGCGGCACGGACGCGTGAAACTATTGTGAGTCCGGCCTGACGCTCGGCTGATCTATCCCTTCGAGGTGCGGCATGCAATTGAAACCCTTCTTGCTGGACATGTGGCTGGACCGTTACGAGCACGACATCGAATTCAACCTGGCCTCCAGCGAAGGACCGCGCTGGACCCTGAATGAGATCCTGAGCCTCGCCAGTGAGGAGGAGCGGCAGCGCTTCCTGAATCACAAATTGGCCTACAGCCGCCCAGCAGGAGCCGAGGGATTACGTGCAGCCATCGCCGACATGCACGAAGTGAATGTCGAAACTGTCCAAGTCGTAACCGGCGCCTCGGAGGCGCTTCTCGTTCTGTTCTGGCTGGCCGCGGAACCTGGAGCCAACGTTGTCCTGCCTCAACCAGGCTATCCGCCCTTTTCCGCCCTGCCCGAATCGCTTGGGATCGAGACCCGCTACTACGCGGTTCGCAAGGAGAACGACTTCCGTTTCGATCTCGAGGAGATCAAGCAACTGGTGGATCGAAATACCAAGTTGGTTCTGATTAACAGTCCCCACAATCCCACCGGCTCAACGATCAGCGATGCGGAACTGGACAGCTTGCACGATTTCACCGCGTCTCGTGAAATTCAACTGGTCAGCGATGAGGTCTACCACCCTATCTATCATGGACAGGCGACAAGATCGGCTTCCCGTCTGCCGCATGCGACCGTCATCCATGATTTCTCGAAAGCTTTCCCACTATCCGGGGTGCGGACCGGTTGGATGATCGAACACGATCCCAAGCGCCGCGTGCTCTACTGGAATGCGCGCACCATTTTTTCCATTTCCAACAATACTGCCGGAGAAATGCTGGCGGAGATTGCCATGCGCCACCGGAGTATCGTCCTCGGGAAAACGCAGGCAACCGCAACCCGGAATCTTCGGCAGCTTGCCGCATTCATGTCCGAACATCGCGAGACGCTGGGCTGGATTCCTCCTCGTGGTGGAGTGACCGCTTTCCCCTGGCTGGTCAGTGAAGAGAACAGCCGCGCCTTTTGCCAGGCGGCTGCGGAACAGGGCATCCTGCTCGCCCCCGGGGATTGTTGGGATGCGCCCTCGCATTTTCGCCTTGGGTTCGCGGCCATGACCGACAGATTTCCCGCCGCCCTGGACCGGCTGGGAGAATTTGTGAAGAGTTGGTCAGCCGCGAACGTGACCAAGGCATAGCGCTTGCCGCGTTCCCAAGCGGGTGCCCGCCCTTCGCGTTCTGTGCGAAGGGCGGACCAAACCGCATAAAACCGGGGACAGACGGGACGTTCCCCAGTTTCCAGACTAAGCAACAAACGTGAGGCTGGGCTGGCGGGAATCCGTTGAAGGTTTCTTGGGACGGCCACCCTTACGAGGAGCGAGTGGGCGTAACGTTAATTGCTCCAGTGCAGCCACAAATTCCGGAGTCCCCAGCGGGCGGCCCGTGTGAGTGGATTGGCGCAGTGAGATCACATCGCCTGCCGACTCCGCGTCAGCCAGAAACTGGCCCCACTCCCTCACCGTCCATCGCCTCCTCCACCGCTGCATTTCTAACATCGGGTCTGGGCGGGCAGCGCCGCAATGTGCGGCAGCGGGACCATCTCCACAGCTCGGCACCCGAAACCATCCCCGCGCGCACCGGATTCAACTCGACGTAGCGAAGCGCTGCCCACAGATGGGATTCATCGAGTGGGCAGGAGTAGAATCGCCCCTGCCATACGTGGTCCGTCGATGAGTGCTGTGCATTCCAGTAGGATGCGTAGCATCCGTGCGCATTTTTGAGAGTTTTGGCGAAAGCATCGCCGGTCTGCGGAACTGCGATCAAGTGCACGTGATTGGACATCAGACAATAGCCCAGCACGGAGAGACAATAAAGCTGGGAATACTGCCGCAGCAACTCAAGGTAGGTGACGCGATCCGCATCTGTGGCGAGAATTACTTGTCGCGCGTTCCCCCGCTGCGTAACATGATGGGGAACGTCCGCGACAACGATGCGCGGCAGCCGAGCCATAGTAAGAAAATAACAGAGATGATGCTGTCCCACGATAGTCCTTATGGCTTGCATTGTGCCGCAATTCCCATATCGGGAGGGAATAATTGGGGAACGTGCCGTCTGTCCCCAGGTTTCCCCCCACGGCTGCCACGGACGTTTTTGGACTAGTTGCGTCGGGCGCCGGGAAAGCGGGAAAGGTGCTGGGACCTGTGGTTTCGGCCGCAAGCCTGGCAAATGATCGAAGTCCAACTAACGTGGTAATGAATGTGGTCCCATTCGTTGTTGAGGGTACAGCTGTCCCGTTTGCCATCGTAGGTGCAGAAGGTGACGTCCTCGGTGCTACGGCGCAACACGTATTCGGTCAGATGATCGATACAATCCCGGGAGAAACAATTGACGATGGGTATGGCCATGACCTGCCCCCTACTTTCGTTCACGTAAGAATACGACAACTTTCGTCCCTTCCATCTCCGGTTTGAGCCGGGATGGGGGAGCGCGAGGGGCAAGGGACGGCGTTTGAGTCCCTTGCCTCTCGCTCAGCTGTGTAGA
>DATFNP010000009.1:0-7418 GCA_035266345.1 Candidatus Sulfotelmatobacter sp. | reverse complement strand
GCGAGCTTGGAAGATCCGCCAACTGGAATTGCTGGAGCATGCCGTGGCCGCGGCCCTTACTGCGGTGAATTCAGAACACGCAACAGCCCATTTTCGCCACTGCGGCTATGGTCTATAAATACTCAGAAAATGGTCTAAAGGACTTGCGGCACGCCACCAAGCTCTCGCGCACCCACGAGTCCCTCGCTGCTCTCAATCGTCGCACTGGCCGCGCTGACGACCGCCGCAGCCTTTAGCGCCCGCCGGTTGGAACTCTGGAAGCGCTGGGATAGCCAGCTTCCGAACAACCCCTTCGTGCACCGCCAGCTCGAAAGCGGCTCACCTTCCGTAAAAAGACCCTGCTCTTTTTTTCGCTAATTCCTCCTTCCAATCTCGCTTCATCCATTGGAGGACAGAATGAAAGTCAAAACAAAGCGATCGTTGGTTGTCGTGATCGGACGCTGGTTGAGCGGGTTCGCGGCTAGAAAGCCAACTCCAGGTTTCGGAGGACGTGCAACTCGATCCACGAATCGCACCTTGCACGGTCGAGTTATCGAGAATGCGGGTTTGAAACTGACAGGAGGAACCAGATCTATGAAACTGCTTCGAGTTCTCAAGGCCGTTGTTCTGGCCGGAGTTCTGCTATCCGTGATGCTCCAGCGCGCACAGGCGCAAGAACCCCTAAAGACCCTTGGAGTCGCCACGGAGTCCACCACCGCCGCGGCGACGTCGGGAGTTCATTATCCGATCCATCCGCTCACACTTCCGAACGTCGATAGCCGTGCTTTGTTCGCCTTATCCAGGCAGCTCTTTGCTGCCGCCCTGCTAGCCTCGCCGCCGGTCATCCCAACAATTCCACCACCGGGATTTTATCCGGCCGATCTCAGCGACCAAGCCTTCGTAGACCGGTATGGGAACTTCTGGCCGGGCGGTGGGCCAACGGTTACGTCCGCGCAATCTCACGGCGTTTACGTAAACTCCTGTACGACCGTCGCGCCGGCCTGCTGGGGAACTCCCGCTAATTTCCTCAGTGACCTTGGTAAAAGCCAGATGATCCACATCACGGATCAATACGTGGGGTCATACGCCGACAATCGCTACACCGTTGGCGGGGGCGTCGTATACAACCACGCCGAGCCGCAGATTCTCTACGATTCCGACATGCAGACGCTGGCATATATGGCCGCCGAGCTTTATGGAACCGGGTACAGCCACATCTATCACATCTTTCTTCCGGCGGGACAGGATGTGTGCATCTCGCCGACGGTTCTTTCATGCTCAACAAACGTCTTCTGCGGCTATCACAGCAGCTTCGATTCCAACATCGGTCACATTCTCTACACGGTTCTGCCCTACACGAACGCTGTCGGCTGCACCGTCGAGCCACCAAGCCCGAATGGGCTCGTCGTGGATTCGACGGCAAACGTCTTGGGTCACGAGCTCATCGAAACGATTACCGATCCGGACGGCGACGCCTGGTTCACCAAAAGTGTAGCGGTCCTGCTTTTTTATGAGATCGGCGATGTATGCGTGAACTTCCAAGATTTGTACGGTCTGGTAGAGCTTAACGGTCACAATTACAAGGTTCAGCCGATGTATTCGAATCTGGTGCACGGTTGTGCCTACGCACCATTGGGCATCTCATTCCCATAAGATGCGATAACTACGATGACGCACCAGCGGCACCAGTGTTGTCGCGCCGCAACTGAATGGGGTTGCCTAGCGGGCGGCGCGCTCCGGGAGTTCCGCCAAAACTACAAAACGAACCCGAGACCCCGCCCGCCGGCCCGCGGAACAAAACTACCAAACGAACCCGAGACGGCACTCGCCAGCGTGCGGAACAGAATTACAAAACGAACCCGAGGCCTCGCCAAAGCACTGACGCACAAAGACTTCCTAAAAATCGAAGCCGCCCATTTCAAGCCTCCGGCCCACCCGTCATCTCCCGCGACCTCAAGCCCGCCGGCAACGTTTGCGCCAGCTAGAGAATCCGGTCCCGTTCGAGGAAATTCACTCCCGGATAAACGCCACGGCCATCAAAATCAGCATGACCACCCCCGCGAAAATCGCCGCCGCGCCGATCGACCGCCCGAAGTTATTCAGCCAGCGCGGCGGAGCTTCCGCGGCGATCGCTTGCAACCCGCCGCTGTTGACCAGGCGTTCGTATTCTTCCGGGTGCATCTTCTTCAACTCTTCTTCGCTAAGCCGTCCGGTGAAGATGGTGAGATCCATCGGAAAATTCTCCGGCCGCAGGTGCGTGTTGAAAAAGTGGATGACGAAAATCCAGCCGGTCGCCAGAATCGCCTCCTCGCCGTGAATCAGGAGCGCGATGTTGAGCCACGATCCCGGCATCAGGCGCGCAAAGAACGACCCGAACCACATGGCGTAGCCCGAAAACCCGATGATCGCCATGCCCCAAAACACGCCCCAGTAATCCAGCTTGTCCCAGTAAGCGTAGCGGTCGAGCCGCGGCTTCGGCCCCAGGTGCACGAACCACTTCAGGTTTCCGATCAGGTCCTGCAGATCCTTCCAGCGCGGCACCATCGAGTTGGGTCCCCACAACAGACTCCACTCGCGCTTGCCGACGATCCGGTACACCAGGTCCGCCACGTGCGTCAGGAAGGTCACGGTCAGGATGAGGGCGCAGAACTTGTGAAAGAACAGGACGAAGCCAAATCCCCCCACGGCCCGGGCCAGGCTCTGCATCCAGGGAGCGGTGCTGAAGCGCAGCGTCATGCCGGTGAAGGCGAGTCCCAGAAAGGTGCCCGCGAGCGCCCAATGCAAATAGCGCTGGGCGAGCGAAAACCGGATGTAGTAGCGAGCGTTAGCGTCGTCCATGTGAGCGCCTCCTACTCGGGGGGAGATTCCTTGGGCTTCGTCCCGGCGTTCCCGCCGGAGTGGGATCGAATGAACCACGCCAGCGTGTGCAGTGCGAAGAATCCCAGCACGCTCGCGAGCAACAGGTTCATGAACACGGCGGAATAATGCAGCGCCGGGTAATGCACCGCGTCGTGCGAATCCGCATGCGGATCGTACTTCACGAAACTCGCGCTCGCCCCCGCATGGCACTTGCCGCAAGTGGAGACCAACTGGCCGGACGCTACCGTCGACTTCGGATCCGAGGGCGGCAGAATGTCATGGTGGCCATGACAATCCCAGCACCGCGCCGTCTGCTGATAACCCAACGCGGACACCTGGGCATGGAAGGTATCGCGGTAGGTCGCGTATTCATCTTTGTGGCAGCCGCCGCAAGTCGCGGTAGTCTTCATCTGCCATTCCGCGGTGCCGACTTTAGCGATCTGATGCGCCGTATGGCAATTCGTGCACACCGGGGCCTCCTCCGGAGCGGCCTGCAGCATCTGGCCGTGAATGCTGGAGGTGTAATCGCGCAGCGGCCCCGCGTGGCATGTTCCACACGTCTGCGGGACATTCACGTGATTGGTTTTGCTCATCGGGTCCTTGCTGCTCAAGATGTCATGCGACCCGTGGCAACTGGAGCAACTAGCAGCCACCAGCAATCCATCCCGCGTGAGGGCGAATCCGTGGATCGAGTCCATGTAGAGCGAATACACCTCCTGCAGCCCCAACTGTTTGGCGAGCTGGGCGTTCCCATGGCAGGAGCCGCATGTGCGCGGCAAGTTCGCCGGATAGGTGGTCGATTGCGAATCTTTCGCGGGAAGGATGGAATGCGGGTCGCCGTGGCAGTTCAGACAGGTGGGCCCGCCTGCGCCGGCATGCACGCTTTGCGCCAGCGCGGAGGCGTTGCCCGCGTGACAGGAGGCGCAATTGACGGGCGCGACCTTGTCCGGGTGGGGAAAAGCTCGGATCGCCGCGTGGCAGTCGGCGCAGGCCAGCGCTCCGTGAACGCTCTTCTTGGCTGACGCTTTTTCAGCGTGGCAGGAAAGGCAATCGATCCCCGCCGCCCCGGCCGCGCCGGTCAGGCTGAGCACGAACAAAACTGCGGTCGCCAATTTCATTGGATTACCTGCGGGTTCATTGGATTCCCTGGGGCGCACTCCCGCTGTCGCCGAGGTCGGAAAGTATTTTGGGATTCTTCTCTTCCACCGCAAGAAGATCGTGACAGGTATTGCAATCGCCCGGGATGGAGCGTCCGTCCGCGCTCATGTGATCGCCATCATGGCACCGGAAACAACCCGGATAATCCATATGCCCCAGGTTGTTGGGGTACGTCCCCCAGGTTACTTTCATTTCCGGAAATACATTGTTCCGATAGATGGTTTGAACCGCGTCGCTCGCGTTCTTGATGCCGGCGGCGTTGCTGCTGTACACGGCGGGATAGTTGGTGCGGTAAAACTGATCCAGCGCCGCCGCGATTTCACGCACCGCGGTATCGCGATCCGGGTAGTTCCGGCGCAAGGCTGCCACGGCCTCCCTTTTGATGTAGGGCAACTTGGGGCTGATCTGCGCCTGCCCCATCGCCAGGTCCACGGCCCGCTCCGGCAACTGGTAGATGTGAGTCGGGCGGCTGTGGCAATCCAGGCAATCCATGGTGCGCTTCTCCCCGCGCGCCAGATCCGCGGGCGTGACCTTGGCCGTGGTCGAATTGTACACCGTAACTTTTCCGTCCGGCGCCGTATAGGTCACCTGGGGAATCATCTGCCGCTGCCGGTCGACGGCCGTGTAGACCATCCGGGCATTCTCATCCACATGGGCGCCGTGAATGCCCACGCTCCCTCTCCAGGTGCGTCCGCCGACCTTCATCAGCAACACCGTCGAAGCCGGGTGGTTTGCCTCGTCCGAACCATACGAGGTGCGAACCGCAAACAGATCTCCCGAAAAGCGCGCGGGCCAGTGGCAATGCTCGCAGGTCTCGCGGGCGGGACGCAGGTTCTCGACCGGCGACGGGATGGGCCGGGGATAGTCGTTGAACGTGACTGCGAACACTTGGCCCACGCCGGAAAGCTTGGATCTCACGAACCAGGAGGCGCCGGGGCCGATATGGCACTCCACGCAGGCGACATGCGCGTGGGGAGAATTCAAATACGCCGTGTACTCCGGTTGCATGACGTTGTGACACGTCAGGCCGCAAAAGGCAGCGCTGTCCATGTAGTTGATGGAGCTATAGCCCCACTGGCTGACGATGATCACGTTCATCAAGCTGGCGGCCGCGACAAAGCCCAGCACACGCCGCAACTCGGGGCTGTCCAGCCGGAGCTCCGGAATACTGGCCACTTGCAGCCCCTGCCGGCGGCGGCTTCTTCGCCGCAGCAGGATTCCGATGGGAATCAGGATCAGTCCACAGATAAACACTCCGGGGAGGATCAGAAAGGCCGGAATCCCGAGGTAGGGATTGTTGGTGTCGCCCCGAAGTAGAGTTGGGAGCAGGTAAACCCACAACACCGTTGCCGTGGTCACCAGCACCACGCCAATCAGGCTGAACGGGTTGCTCGACAGGAAGACAACCGGGGAAAGCCAATCGAAAATGCGGGAATGCAGAGGCTTAGGTGTTTGCATTCGCCGCCGTCACTTGCTCGGAATCCGGTCTGTCCGCCGCCATTGTGCCGGCATAGCCATTGAGGAGCCGCTTACTACGCCTGAGTCTACCATTCCCATATCGGCCGGAGTTCGTGCACCATCGGACAAATAGCCGCGGTCTTAACGCTGCGCCGCCGGGGCGCCCGCTGGGCCCGACAGGTACGCCGCCAGATCGGCGATGTCGTTCTTCTGGAAATGCGGCCACGGCAGGTTCTTCTGCTCGATGCGCTGCAGCATCACCGGCCCGTGTTTCCACAACACCGGAATCATCGACACGACCGAATAGCGTTTCCCGTAAGCGGGCAGTTTGGGCGACGGCACCAGCGCGTTTTCATGGCAGGCGGCGCAATTGTAGGAGACGAAAATCCTGCGCCCGTTCGAGCCATCGCCCGGCGGCTCAAAAAACTGGCTGGCCCATACATAGGTCAGGATCTGGCGCATCTCCTGTTCGTTGATGTCGCGCTGGGCCGCCGCTCCCGTCGCCGTTTGCATCCGGGGCGCGTGATTCCACATCGCCGCCGCCACCTCGGTCAGATTCCGGTCCACCAGCTTGCGATTGAGCGCCATGCCCTTCTGATGGCACACCGCGCAGCCCTTGCTTTCAAAAAGCTGCTGGCCGGCTGCGGAGGACGCCGTGGAGAACTGCAAAGGTTTCGGCGCGGCTTTCTGAGTGTCCTGTACGTACGCCAGCAGATCCGCCAGTTGCGGGGCGGTGAGTTGGACCCAGGCCGCTTTCTTGCCCGCCAAGGCGGTCTGCATTTGCGGGAAATGCCGCCACATCTGCTGGACCAGCACCACCGGGTCGCTGGCCGAGCGCCACGCGCTCACCAGATTCCCCGGCCCGGAGCCCGAGGCGTCGGTCGCATGGCACTGCGTGCACTTTTTCGAAGCGAACAGCGCCCGCCCGCGAGCCACATCGCCGCGCGGATCGAAGTATCGCGCGGCGTAAAAGTACGCGAAGAGATCCGCGGCATCCTGCTCGGTCAGTTCCGGCCGCGGGACTCCCTGTTCCTTCATGGCCGACCACATCTCCGGCGCGTGATCCCACATGCGCGCGGCCATCAGCGACGGCGTGTAGGAGCCCCCGGTGCGCTGGCCGAGATCGGGCGCCGTGCCGCCACCCTGTCCGCGGACGGTGTGGCAAGCAACGCATTTTAGTTTGGTGAATAAAGCCGAGCCGCGCGAGGCATCGCCCACGGATTGCGCGCTTGAAAGTACGGTTAGCAGCGGAATCAGGGCGGCGATGCTCGCCCAGCATCGTTTTTTAGTAGGATGACGAGCTTGCATATGAGAAACCTTATGACTACAGCATATAATGGTTGGCCGGAGGAGGGCCACGAAAAATGAAGACGCTCTGGGTATTTCCCACTTTGCTCGCGATGGCGTTTGGGTCGGCTGTGCTGCTAACCGCGGCCGATACGCCGGCCGTCACGTACATGGATCACGACAAGATGGCCGAGGCGCTGGCCAAGGGCGGCCCAGTCGCGAGCAGTTCCGACTACACGGTCTCCGGTGCACACCGCGGCGGACCCGGCCAGGTCGAGGTGCACGACAAAGAAACCGACGTGATCTACATCACCGACGGTGAAGCGACGTTCGTAACCGGCGGAAAAATGCTGGGCGGCAAGATGACCAAGGCGGGCCAGTGGCTCGGCACTGACATTGAAGGCGGCGAATCGCGCCACCTGAGCAAAGGCGACGTGGTGGTGATCCCGGCGGGCACGCCGCACTGGTTCAAGGAAGTGAAATCCGTCAATTACTTGGTGGTGAAGGTGATCAAGCCTTAGGGCTTGACTGCCGGTTTTAGACCATTTTCTGAGTATTTATAGACCATAGCCGCAGTGGCGAAAATGGGCTGTTGCGTGTTCTGAATTCACCGCAGTAAGGGCCGCGGCCACGGCATGCTCCAGCAATTCCAGTTAGCGGATCTTCCAAGCTCGCAA
>DATFNP010000008.1:0-28176 GCA_035266345.1 Candidatus Sulfotelmatobacter sp. | reverse complement strand
TCGCACCGTGAACGACCTTCGGCAAGCCGCGCCCACTAGCCCTTGGCTCGAGCAGGCGCTGCTGTCGGCGGCCAATCTGCACCTGGTTCACCACGAGTACGACCAGGCCCTCGACGCGTTCCGCGAATTGCAGCAGCGCTTCCCCAACGGATCGCATGCCTCCTACGCCCACTGGAAAGCCGCGTGGCTGACCCTGCGCCAGGGCCACAACGACGAAGCCAAGAAACAGTTCGATGAGCAGATTGAGCGGTATCCGGCGGGCAACGAGGTATCTAACGCACTCTACTGGCGCGCCCGTCTCGCCGAGGAAGACAACCAGCCCGCCATGGCGCGGGCCTATTACCAGAAGTTGTCCGATCGCTACCGGAATTATTACTACGCCGTGCTGGGCCGCGAGCGGATGAAGAACCCCGTCGTCTCGTCCCAGACGATGGATCCGCCGGAACAGTACGCCGTGCTCGACCGCATTGCGCCGCTCGATGCCGCCCGGGTCACGCCCTCTGACCCTCCCGCCGACGATCTGCACCTGCAGAAGGCGCAGTTGCTCGCCAACGGCGGCCTGGTGGATTTTGCCGCGCGCGAGGTGCAGGCCGCGGCCAGCGCCGACGGCGGCAGTTGGGGACCGTCCGAAACCGCGCAACTCTTCGCCGATACTGGCCATTATGACCGCGCCATTGAATTGATGAAGCATTCCGTCCCTAGTTATTTCGCGGTGGATATTCCCGACCTGCCGCGGTCGTACTGGGAAGCGCTGTTTCCCCGCGCCTATTGGACGGACCTGAAAAAGTTCTCGCAGAGCAATAACCTCGATCCGTATCTGGTGGCGTCTCTGATCCGGCAGGAGTCGGAATTCAACCCGGCCGCGGTTTCCCGCGCCAACGCCGTGGGCCTGATGCAGTTGCTGCCGCGAACCGGCAAGCTCGTTGCCAAGCAGGAAAAGCTCAAGCGCTACAGCCCGAGCCAGTTGTACACCCCGGGAGTCAATCTGCAGTTGGGGACGCGTTACTTCCGCGGTATGGTGGACCAGTTCGGCGGAACCTTTGAGTATGCCCTCGCCGCCTACAACGCCGGTTCCGACCGCGTGGTCGAGTGGCTGGGACAGGGCAAGTACCGCGATGCGCCTGAGTTCGTCGAGTCCACCCCCTTCACCGAAACCCGCGAGTACGTCCAGGCCATCGTGCGCAACGCGGGCGTCTACCGGCAGCTTTACGGAGCCCCGTAGAACCGGCCACCCATTCACTTGTCATTTTGAGCGGAGCGGCCGGTCGCGAAGCGAACGGCTGCAGTCGAAGAATCCCTACCCGCTACACAGACACTTCTCTCGATTCGAGTTTTGACAGGGCGCGGCTCCCAGCTGCGCCGTCAGTGCCTCAAGAATCACCAGCCGCTTTGGCCGCCGCGGCTAGCCTGTCGGCGCTTCGTCCTTCGGCGTCTTGTGGAACAGAATCTCGATCACCAACAACCCCGCCCCAATGACAATCGAGCTGTCGGCCAGATTAAACACCGGCCACTGGTACTGCTTCACATAGAACAGCAAAAAGTCCACCACACGCCCGCTGACAACGCGGTCCCACAGATTCCCCGCCGCGCCTCCCAAAATCAACGACAGCGCGATCCCGCTCATCGTCAAAGCTCGAGTCTGTTTCCACAGCAGCACTGACACAACTGCCATCGCGACCACAGAAAATGCAATCAGCAGCCCGGTCTTCCAGTGCGCCGGTGAATCGGCGAACAGGCTGAATGCCGCCCCGGTGTTCTCGGTGTGCGTGAGCCGCAAGAATCCTGGAATGATCTGAACGTGGGCGTAGAGCGCAATGCGTGAGGCTGCGAGGTGCTTCGTCCAACGGTCTACGAAGACTACGAGCAGGGCAAGTAAGAAATGCACGAAACGGGCGGAGTTCTTGGTCATCAATTAACGCTGCGCTTCCAGTTCTTGCAGCACCGCGCTGCAGCGCTCGCACACCGTCGGATACGTCTTGTCCTCGCCCACCCGCGTCGAATAGTTCCAGCAGCGGTCGCACTTGGCGCCCTCCGCCTTCCTGACCTCGACATGCACGCCACCCGTCCCGTTGCCCGAGCCCTGCGCCAGCGTAACCGCAGAAACGATGAACAGATAGCGAAGCTGATCCGCGTAGCGCTTCAGCACCGGGTAGGCCGGATCCGCCACCGTGATCGCCACCTGTGCTTCAAGTCCTGTGCCGATGAGCTTGTTGTTGCGAGCCTCTTCCAGCGCTTTGAGCACCTCGTCGCGCACCGAGCGCAGGCTTGCCCAGTCTGCGCCGGACGCGGCGTCCTCCGCAGCAACCGCGGCGTCGCCCAGAATGTCGGCCGGGGCAGGGAACTTCGCAACGTGTACACTTTCCTCACGCGTGTCAGTCTTGGGCAAATGCTGCCAGACTTCCTCACAGGTAAAACTTACGATGGGCGCAAGCAGCCGCGCCAAAGCTTCGCCAATGCACCAGATCGCTGTCTGGGCACTGCGTCGCGCCCGCGATTTCGGCGCCGAGATGTAAAGCCGGTCTTTGAGCACGTCGAAGTAGAACGCGCTCAGGTCCACAATGCAGAAGTGATTTACCCCGTGATAGATCCTGTGGAAGGCAAAGTCGTCGTACCAGGTTCGCGCCTCGGCCGCAAAGACGCAGGCCTGGCGCAGCATATACTGGTCGAGTTCTTCCATTTGTTCAAACGGCACCTCTTCTGTCACCGGGTCGAAATCGTAGAGATTTCCCAGAATGTAGCGGAACGTATTGCGGATTTTCTTGTAGTTCTCGCCCACCCGCTGCATCAGTTTTTCCGACCCCACCACGTCCTCGCGGAAATCCACCGACGCCACCCACAGCCGCACGATCTCTCCGCCCAGCCGTCCGGCAATGTCCACCGGATCCACATCATTGCCCCGCGACTTCGACATAGCCTGGCCTTTTTCGTCCAGCGTCCAGCCGGGCGTCACCACGCCCTTGTACGGCGGCGTGGCGCGCGTCCCCATGGCGCAGAGCAGGGAAGACTGAAACCAGCCGCGGTACTGGTCCCCGCCCTCCAGGTAGAGGTCGGACGGCCAGGGATAATCCGGCTCGTCCGCCTGCTTCTTTTCGGCGATCGAATTTTCGGCGAGCAGTGCCAGATAACTCGCGCCTGACTCCAGCCATACGTCGAAAATATCGGTTTCCTTCTCGAACTTCACGCCGCCGCAGTGTGGGCACTTCGTCCCCGCGGGCAGCATTCCATCGGACTCCGCTGTGAACCACGCATCCGCTCCCGACTTCGCGAACAGCTCGACCACCTTGCGGTTGACGGCCTTGTCGTTGAGCGGCTTGCCGCAGCCCTCGCACAGAAACACCGCGATTGGCACACCCCACACCCGCTGCCGCGAGATGCACCAGTCCGGCCGCGTGGCAATCATGTTGGCCATGCGCTCTTCGCCCCACGCCGGGTCCCACTTCACCTTCTTGATTTCTTCGAGCGTGCGCGCCCGCAGCGTATCGTTCGCTCCCGCTCCCCCCGGCATCGGCGTTTCCATGGAAATAAACCACTGCTCGGTGGCCCGGAAAATCACCGGATTGTGGCAGCGCCAGCAATGCGGATACGAGTGCTCCATCTTGTCCGAATGCAGCAACGCTCCGCGCTTCCGCAATAGCTCGATGATCAGCGGATTCGCCTTAAAGACGTACTGGCCGTCATACTCCGGCAGTCCGTTGCGCAGGATGCCTTTTTCGTCCACGTTGCTGGTCGCATCCAGCCCGTATTTCACTCCCGTGGCAAAGTCTTCCGCGCCATGCGACGGCGCCGTGTGCACCACGCCCGTGCCCGTGTCCATGGTGACGTAGTCGGCCAGCACACCAAGAATTTTGCGATCCAGAAACGGATGCTGAAAGTTCAGCCGCTCCAGCTTCCGCCCGGGAAACCGTGCTAGGACATGGGTTCTCTTGCCACCACTTGGAATTCTGTCAATTTGTGTTTGCTCTGCAACCAGGGGCGCAAGTTTTTGGGCGACAATATAGACCTCATCGCTCGCCCCGCCTTCCAGCGCCACATACTCCTCATCCGGATGGAAAGCCACCGCCATCGAAGCCGGCAATGTCCATGGAGTGGTCGTCCAGATGATGGTCGAAACTTTCTTCCCCGCCAGCGCCGCATCAATCTTCGCCGGATCGTCCAGCAGTCCGTACTTCACCCACACCGTCGGGCTGGTGTGGTTCTCATACTCCACTTCCGCCTCGGCCAGCGCGGTCTCATCATGCATGCACCAGTAGACCGCCCGCAGTCCCTTGTAAACGAACCCATTCTCATAGAACGAATAAAACGTCGAGAGCACCACCGACTCGTACTGCGGAGTCATGGTCGAATAGGGCCGGTCGAAGCGCCCGAAGACTCCAATGCGCTTGAACTGCGTCCGCTGCAGGTCGAGATACTTCTGGGCGTATTTGCGGCAGGCCGCGCGCACGTCGGAGGGGTGCATCTGCAGCTTCTTGCCGCCCAGTTCCTTGTCCACTTTGATCTCGATGGGTAGCCCGTGGCAGTCCCATCCGGGAACGTAGGGCGCGTCAAAACCCGCCATGGTCTTCGACTTGACGATGAAATCTTTCAGGCACTTATTCAGCGCGGTTCCCAGGTGAATGGGCCCGCTGGTATAAGGAGGGCCGTCATGCAGGATGTACCGCGGCGCGCCCTTGCGCGCTTGCCGGATGCGTTCATACAGCCCCATCTGCTCCCAGCGCTCCAGCATTTTGGGCTCGTTCTGGGGCAGGTTGGCCTTCATCGAGAAGGCGGTTTTGGGCAGGTTGATGGTCGCTTTCAGTTCGAGCGGCACTCCGTCGCGTCTCCCAAATGATTGAATCTTTTCATTATAGGGAGTGGGGCAAGGAACGTCCATGTATGCGGGCTGATGTAGTGGCTTGGTTTGGAAAAAAGGATTAGCCAATTTTCCGGGGCGTCATCCTGAGCGCAGCCGTTTTTCAGGCGGAGCGAAGGGTCTTGCGTGCAGACCGGCGCCGCATCCAGAAAATCCCGCATGCGAGATCCCTCACCTGGCTGAACTGCGCCGGGTTTGGGATGACGCCTTCAAGAGGCGTCCGGCGAGGCGGAACCAAACCGCGCCTGACCGGCGGCAGGACATGTCTCTCCGAGGTAACCGTCCCATCGAAATGCACTGTCGGAAACCCGCGAGTAGAGTTACAATTTTATAAAGCAGCGGGAGAACTGGCCCGATTGTGTCGGGGAGGGCCGAAGGGTACCTCATCCGCAAAATCGAGCTGAAATGAAAGCAACTTATCGCGGGCATCGCTCATCTCTGTAAGCAGGGGATTCCACGGCAGTTAAGCTAGCTTCCCCAGCCCTGGCGGCGAGCATCACCCAGACCGGAATTATGGGAACGGTACAGATTAATCCGAACGCAGCAGCCCAGGAGCCAGAACTGCACCTCTGTCTGGGCGCGCAGAGCTTTGAAGAACCCCTGTGGAAATCTCTCACCCAACAACTGGACGATTTCTTCTTTCCCAAGAAACTCCCTCCGCTCAAGCTGGAATCGAAGCCGGAGCCGGTCAAAGACATCTGGGGCTTCTACAACAATAGAAGAAACGGCGCACTGGGTTCGACCGGCGTGCACATTCTGATCGCGGCAGTCATTGTCGCTGGAACTCTGATTGGGCGGCACGTCGTGAAGGCGGCCACTCCCACGGCCAAAGTGACCGTCCTGGTTGATCCCGGTGACTTGCCCATTCTGAAGCCCGGCAAAACCCAAGTGGGCGGAGGCGGTGGAGGCGGCGATCGCGACGTACTGGCGGCCAGCAAGGGTCGGCTGCCCAAGTTCTCCATGCAGCAGATCACACCCCCCGCGGCTGTGATTCGCAACCTGAATCCAAAGCTGGCCGTCGAACCGACCATCGTGATTCCACCTCAGGTTCAACTGGCGTCGAATACCATGCCCAACCTGGGCGATCCCATGGCCCACGCCGTCATCCCGTCCAATGGAACTGGCTCCGGAAGCGGCATTGGTACAGGCAGCGGCGGCGGCGTCGGATCAGGCACCGGTCCGGGCTTTGGCCCGGGCGAAGGCGGCGGCACTGGCGGAGGCATCTTCCACGTGGGCAACGGGGTGAGTCCGCCGATTCCACTGAATAAGCCTGAGGCGGAGTTCTCCGAAGAGGCCAGGAAGGCGAAATACCAGGGCAACTGTGTGGTGGGAATGGTGGTCGGCGCCGACGGCGTGCCCAGGCAGATCCACATTGTCAGCTCGCTGGGAATGGGGCTCGACGAAAAAGCTTTGGAGGTCGCCGCGAAATATCGCTTCAAACCGGCGGAGAAAGATGGTCACCCCGTGGCCGTCGCAATCGCACTGGAAGTGGACTTTCACCTGTACTGAGACCACCCTCTAAAAGTCTGGATTTGGGCGGTGCGCCTTGGGGTAGCGCAGCGCTTCAGCGCTGCGATCAGGCCACCGTCTTGAACCGCCGAGGTTACCCTCGCGAGTCAAACTCGCGAACCTCAAACTTTTCTCAGCACCGTGAATTGCACCACCCCCCTCGTACGGAATCCCAATCGTTCATACAGTTCCACCGCCCGCACATTGTCCTGTTTCACATGCAGAAATGGCGTTTCCCCGCGATCGCGGATGCCCCGCATGATCTCCATCATGAGAATTCGGGCATGACCTCGGCCCGTGTGCTCCGGGTGCGTGCACACGGCGCTGACCTCGGCGTAACCCGGTACTTTGAGCCGCTCGCCGGCCATCGCGATCAGCCGTCCCTCCGACCGCATGCCAAGAAATTTCCCAAGTTCGTAAGTCCGTATCCCAAACGGCCCCGGCTTGGTCAACGCAGCCAGTTCCACCATTTCGGGTGAGTCTTGCTTGCCAAGTTCCGCGATCGCGAGTGTGGAATCTGTCCGCGCCCCGGACGCACCGTTGCCGCTTTCGCAGACCATCTGCAGACCCGGAAACGCAATGACCACGTCCCACCCCGGCAAAGGCTCGTAGGGTGCGGCGAGCGATAAGGTCGCGGTTCCGCCCGGGCCCACCAGTCCCGCTAGCGATGCGTACCCTCGCAGGCTGGGCTCAAGAAACGCAGTCAGCGAAGTGACCTCGCGCGGAAATCTGCGCGCCTCATCGAACGTCTCGGCAAACGCGCTTTGCCGCGTGGTGAGGGCCTGCCAGATCACGTTGTCGAGTGCGTGCATGGAATATTGGATTGTCGTGCAGGTTGTTTGGAGTCTTCTATCCGAGTCTTGCGCCCAAATTATTCTTTCAGATCCACGTGCTGCACGTCCTCGATAGGATGCCCCAAAAATCGCTCGCCCAGCCGACGGAATTTCTCCACCGAATCGGTAGCGAAGAACTTCAGCCGTGGCGCGGCACGCCGTTCTTTCTCGTCTGCAGGCGTGGCTGGCAAAAGCTGCCGCAAATGCGCAGCGACTGCACGGGCCGTGGATTCAGCCGAGTCCACGATGCTTACGTGGCCCGGCGCTACGCGATGCAGCAAGGGCTTCAGCAGGGGATAGTGCGTGCAGCCCAGAACCAGCACATCGGCATCCGCGAAACCGTCGGCAAACGCCTCCGCCAGGTAGATCCGCGCGACCTGCTCGGTGACGGAGTGTTCCACCCATCCCTCTTCCACCAGAGGAACCAGTAGCGGGCACGCTTTTTCCCGCGCCTGCAATCCGCGGGCCTCCAGCGCCTTCCGGTACGCATGGCTGCTGATGGTGGCCTCGGTTCCAATCACCACGATCCGCCGGTTCTTGCTTGCCGAGGTCGCCGCCTCCGCCCCCGGCTCAACCACCCCCACCACCGGCACATGAGCCGCTGCCGTAATCCGGTCCAAAGCCAGCGCCGTCGCCGTATTGCAGGCGATCACCAGCATCTGCGCCCCGTGAGATTCCAGGTAATGCGCCGCCTCGACGGCGTATCGCGCCACCGTCTCGACCGACTTCGACCCGTAAGGCAGCCGCGCCGTGTCGCCAAAGTAGGCATAATCGGCCCCGGGAATTACTTCAAGTAAAGCTTTAAGGACAGTCAGTCCCCCAAAGCCGGAATCAAATACGCCGATAGTGGGATGCCGGGCAGTCATTCTGTTGGCAGGCAGCATTCCGATGATAGCAGCCGGGAAGAAGCTGCTGCGGTGATGAGAAGTGTTCCTATGGCTGGATTTACGAAGCTGGATCTACGAAGGCCGTTCGCCCTTCATTGCACCTGAGACGAACCCAGAAAACTCGCTGGCACGCCCGCAGCACGGCCCCGCCGGAATCGGCGCTCCATGCGGGCAAGTGCGCGGATGGCCCAGGAACGCGCAGATCTTGTCCGTAGCCTCGGGCGAGAGAATGTGCTCGAACTTGCACGCCTGCTGCTCGATCTCGGATTCGCTGTCCATGGCCAGGCTGTCGGTGAAAAGCCGCTCCGCCAGCCGGTGCCGCCGGATGATGCTCCCCGCGCGCTCGCGCCCTCGCGGCGTCAGTTCCACGATGGCCGTCCCGTCGCCCACCGACGCCGACATCGGCTTGAGCGCGTCGTGGCACGGATTCACAAACGGCTTGTGATCGTGCGCCTGCGGCGGATGCGGCGCGGAAACCACCAGCTCCAGCTCGATCATCCGCTCAATCGCCATGCTGACCGGGAGCGCTCCATGCACTTCCATGCGCTCCACTTCGGCGATCTCGCCGTGCTCCTCCAACACCCACAGCTCTTCCAGAACTTCGTCCAGTTGCTCCTCGTCGGCCATGGAGAAAACTTCCTGCGCCGCGATCTTTCCGTGATGCAGCTCAATCCGCCGGTCGGCCAGCCGCGCCACCACCGGATCGTGCGTCACCATCACAATGGTTCGCCCCTGCTGGTGAAACTCGCGCAGCAGGCGCAGCACAATTTCTTCGTTCTGCGCGTCCAGATTCCCCGTCGGTTCGTCGGCCAGAATAATCCGCGGATCGTTGATCAGCGCCCGCGCAATGCACACTCGCTGCTGCTCTCCGCCCGAAAGCTGCGAGGGCAAATGATGCGCCCGGTCGCCCAGCCCCACCCGCGTGAGCGCCTCAATCGCTTCCTTCTCATCGGTCATGCTGTGAAAATACTGCGCCAGCATGACGTTCTCCACTGCCGTCAGAAAGGGAATCAGATGGAATTGCTGAAAGATGAATCCAATTTTCTCCGCCCGCACGCGATTCAGATCGGCCGACGAAATGCCCGCCACGTTCTGTCCATCGAGCCAGATTTCACCGGACGAGGGCCGGTCCAGGCACCCGATCAGATTCACCAGCGAAGATTTCCCCGATCCCGACGGCCCCATGATTGAGAGCCATTCTCCCTTGGCCACGTGCAGGGAAATGTGATCGAGCGCATGAATGGAGCCGTTCTCCTTGCCCGATCCATTCCCCGCTTCCTTGGCAGGGTAGAGTTTTGTGACGTCCTTGATCTGAATCATTTCACTTCACTCTCCCCTCAGAATCACCGCTGGCTGCACCCGGCGCAGCAGCGAGATCGGGAGAATCGCCGACAACAGCGTCACCACCATGCTACCAGCCAGCACCACCGGCAGCACGCTGAACCGCGGCGCCACGGAGGCGTGAAAGTTAACCCGCCCAATCCAGGCAGCAATCCCGATACCGATCAGGAAGCCAATCAGCGCCCCGGTCGCGCCCAGCGCCGCCGCTTCTGCCGCGAAAAATCCATTCAGCAGCCGTCCCGAAGCCCCCAGCGCCTTCATGATGGCGAAATCGCGCCGCCGGTCAAACACCCATCCCATCAGCGTGGAAAGCACACATAACGCCGACGTCAGAATAATCAGCGCCGCCGCAGCCAGCAAAGTCGCGCGCGTCTTGCCCAGCACTCGCGCCTCGCCCTCCACGATCTGCCGCACCGGACGCACCTCAGCCGCCGGAACCGCCTGCGCCAGTTGATTCATGATCGCAGCTACTTCCTCCGGATCGCCGTTTGCCGCTACTTCGATCGTCGAAGGCTGCACTCCGCTCCAAGCCACAAAATCCACCAGCGAAATGTAGATGCGGCTGTCCTCCGCCGCCCCGGTCTGAACCGTGCCTGCAGGCTCCACATGCAAAGTGCTCCCCTGAAAACTCAAATCAAAGCTCTGATCTTTCAGCGCCTGATTCTTTGGAGCCACAACCGCCATCGCGCGCACTCCAATGAGCCCTGGGTGCCCCATTTCTCGCGCGTTTTCTGCGCGAGCAAGCTTGCCCTGAGCTTGCCGAAGGGTGGGGACTTCCGACGGCCACGCGCTCACCGACCACCACCGATCCAACTGCCGCACGCGTTCGAAATCCACGCCCGCCACCACAATCGGCTGCCCGTCGCTCGCGCGCGCCACCAGCAGCGCAAACGGCGCCGCGATACCGTGTCCCGCCAGCACCGAATCCACATGCGCCAACGCATCAGCGGGCAGGGAAGCGCCGTCCCGGCCGACCAGAATCACGTTCGCCCCATAGTTGCGGAACTCCCGCCGCAACTTGGCCTGCACGTCCACGTAAAGATTCAGCATCGCCGTGGCCACCGCTGCCGCCACCACCATGGCAAACAGCGCCGAAGCCGCGCGGCCCCGCCGCAACACCGCCGCCCGCACCAGCATGCGCAGCAGCATGGAAGTATGCGGAACGTGTGCCCGGCTGGCCGCCAAATCCTGCGCCGGATGCGATATAGGCGCGCTCATAGCTCACCTCGCAGGGCGAATACCGGATCCATCCCCACCGCACGCCGGATGGCCGCCGCGCTGCCCGCGAAGGTCACAATCACCGCAATCGCCAGAATGACCGGCAACAGCACCGGCTGAATCGAAATTTGCGAATTGAAAATGGATTGCCCGATCTGGTGCGCCAGCAGCGCTCCCGCCCCGAACCCGATCAACCCACCGAACAAAGCCAGCAGCAGTGCTTCGGCAAAGAAAACCGCCGCCACCGCCAGCTTGCCCGCGCCCAGCGCCTTCAGCAGCCCAACTTCCGCCCGCCGCTCAAAAATCGCCGTCGCCATCGCCGCCGACACCGCCAGTGCCGACGCAAACAGCGCCGCCAGCGTAATCAGAAAAATCAGGCCCTCAATGCGCGTCAGCACCGCTCCTTCATTCTGCGCTACCTGCCGGATCTGCTCGGCGTGCGAATGCGGAATCGCCTCTCCCAGTTGCAGCGCAATCGCCTGCGGATACGGCGTGCAGTACCAGCGCTCGTAAATCGCTCCCGACATGCTCTTGGGGTCGCGGCGGCCAAATGCATCTTCCGGCTTGGTCAGCGCACTCACATAAACCCGCCGCACCGCTCCCGGCCGGCCCAGAATTTCCTGTGCCAGCGCTAGGGGCGCAACCACCTGGTCGTCTTCCGCTCCTCCGGTCGAAAGAATCCCGCTCACCCGCAACGCGCGGCCCGCCAGCACGAGCTGATCTCCAGCCTTCTCGCCCAAACGTGCAGCCAGCCTCTCCCCGACCAGAACGTCGCGCGAATTGTCATCCGGCCACGCGCCAGACACTTTCCACCACGTGTGCGTGCTGCGGACGCCCGTGGTGAAATCTTCATTTCCCAGGGAAATCCGCTTGGCGAAGTACGTTCCCACCAGGGTCGCATCCTGCCGTTTGCCGTCGCGCTCCATGGCAACCGGGACCGGCAGCATGGGCGCAAACCCGGTGATGTTGTTCCGCCAGAAAATGTCTTTGATCTTGGGCAGGTCGGCTTCGTTGAGGAACGCGCCATCGCTCGGCGGCTTCAGATTCACGCCGCCGATTTCCACGTCCAGCGAATCTTCCTGCGGAGTCACAACCAGGTTGGCGCCGATGGTGCGCAGTTCGCGGTTGATCTTGTCGCCGATGTCGGTCGCCACCGCAATCATCGCCGTGGCCACGGTCACGCCCAGGGTGATCGCCGCTCCGGCCAGCACCTTGCGCCGCTTCTGCCGCCGGAACGATTCGTAAACCAGCCGGACAAACATCGCTTACTTTTGCCCGAATATGCGGCTTCCCGCCGCAACCTCGGCCTCCTGGATGATGACGGCATCGGCCGTCTGCGTGGCCTTGAGCGGAATCGGATTGCACCCGCCCGCTGTGCCCACCGTCTGCGGATTGATCGGCGCCGCGCAGTTCTTGCAGATCACGCCGTTGCCGCTCTTGTAGAAGCCGGCCGCGCCGCAGATTTCGCAGGCGTCAAACACGGTGGCGATTTTGCCGTCCGGCTTCTGGTACAGCCAGAAGCGAACCTCCGTGCCATTCTCCTTCGCCTGGAAGCGGTGCAGGTCGCCGTCGGAAATCTGCGCCAGCGGAATCTTCACCTGGCCGCCCGCGAAACTGACCTCAGTCGCGGGCGAAAGCGCGCTCACGCTCTTCGAATAAATGAATTCGGCGGTAACCATGACGATGAACACGAATGAGAAGGTGTAGACCGAAGCCATCCACAACCGCTCGCGCCGCGCGCTCCATGCCGCTTTGCGCCGCTCCGCCGGCGAGGCCGAGTCCAGAACCGGCTCGCGCCGCTTGGCGTCAAACAGCACCATCAGCGCCGCCAGCGCAAAGATGGTCACGAAGAAGAACCAGTCATTGCTGACGATCGGCCCGACAACCGCCATCTCGGCCTTCGAAGAAGGGATGACGCCGCTCTCCGAAAGTTCGTGCAAACCCGAGATCACCAACTGCGCCGCCACCAGCAACATGATCGCCGTGGTCACCCGGAAAAACTTCTGCAGGTTGATGCGCACGCTGCCCTTCACGAACATCACGCCAAACGCGATCGCCGCCAGCACGCCCAGCAAGGTGCCGAGGAAGCTCATCAGTTCGGTCGAGTTCAGCGATACGCCGGCCAGCATCAGCACCGTCTCCGCGCCCTCGCGCAGCACCATCAGGAAGATGAAGACGAACAGCCCGAACCAGGCGTCATTGCCCGCCAGCAGCCCGACCTTGCCCTCGATCTCCCCCTTGAGCTTGCGCCCTGTCTTCATCATGAAAATAACCATGGTGACGACGAAGAAGGCGGCCACCAGCATGATCCAGCCTTCAAAAACGTCTTCGTTCAGGTGGGTGCGGGAAATGACGATGGCCACGCCGATGCTGCCCAGAAACGCCGCCGCCAGCGCCGCATAGACGGTTTTGCGCAGTTCCTGCCGCCCGATCTTGGTGAGGTAGGCCAGGGTGATGCCGACGATGAGCGCCGCCTCCACCCCCTCGCGCAGTGTAATGATGAAAGCCTGTAGCATTAGAAGCGCCTTATGATTATGAAAATGAATTTCAATTTCAAATTCAAGGATATGCCGCGGGCGCCGAACCCGTCAATCCGCCGCCTCACAATCGCTTGTGATTCCAATCACACGGCGCATTTCCGCCCTTGAAATGCTCCTGGAAGCAGGGAAGCGCTTGGACTGCGGGGATAGGCAAGCTCTGTGATCTTAGAGCACGAGGCGACGCAACCGGCACCCCGCGACTGTCGTAGCCGCTTCAAGCAAAGGAGGGTAAGCCTCCTGCTCCGAGACCCGCTCCCAGACTGGCCCCAACAAAAGCGCGCCGCGAGCTCTTCATAGTGTCGGCTCCTGGCCAGATCCCCGCTACAGCACTCCGCCAGTCTTTATCGCCAGAACATTCAGCGCCATCTCCAGTTTCGTAATGGCCGCGCCCAGTTCTGGGTGCTTTCCGATTTTCTCTTGCAGCGCTTTCAGAATCTGGTGAGCGCTTGCAATATGGGTTGCTGCCTGGGCCGGATCGTGCTCGGGATTGCCTTTCTGCTGTGCGTTCATGGCCGCTCGCTCTCCTGTACCTCTCAATTCTATACGGCCTAGCCCGCCGCTTTCGCGGATTCCGCGGCATCGGCAGTCGGCCCTGGAACAAGGCCTTGGCACTCATTGCTCCCGCACCTGGAAGAGGCCTCCTGGATGAAATCCTCCGAAAGCGCGTTGAGGTCGCAACCGTGTACCAACTCTCGGCGTAGTCCGTTGGGTTAGGCCGCCAAGTTAGTTCCTTCTGCCAATATGCATCGCCTTGATTCTGTGGTAAATTTCCGCTGCCCGGAGTTCTGCAACTCACAAAGAGTCGGGCCAGTAGAAGCACATCGATCGGGATCCCCCACCCGCGGTGAAGAAACTTCCAGGAGAAAACACAATGAGGCTATTTCGTCTTTGCTTGATCCTCACCCTTGTGGTCTTCGTGGTTGGGGTACTGGGCACGCAGACAGCGAGCGCCCAAAGGTTCGCTTGGACCCTCAACGGCTCCAAGACCCCCGAAACCACCACTGGGGCAACCGACCTGTTGAAGGTCAACTATTTCTCGAACGCAAACACCGCCGGTGCGCCGGACGGGACAGTTCGCATCTCCAATCCCGGCTCTTACGCTGGCAACCTTTGCGCTCAGATTTACGTGTTCGATCCTTATCAGGAAATGTCAGAGTGCTGCGCCTGCCTGGTGACCCCGGACGGTCTGCGTACGCTCTCTGTCAATGGTGATATCACCGCGAACCCGTTGACCGGCGTTACACTCCACACGGGCACAGTGTCGATTGTCTCCGGTATCGTTCCTTCCAATGGCGTTTGCAGTCCCCTCGAGAACTACGTCTATCCGACGCTCCGCGCCTGGGGAACGCACATTCAGAACGCCACCTTCGCGATCACCGAGACCGAGTATTCGGATCGCGCTTTGGGCTCCTACAACGACAACCTGTTGATTGACTGCTACGCCATCGCTCTTGATGGCAGCGGCCATGGCACCTGCTCCTGCGGCAGCGGCGACTAAGCTCTATCATCATCGTCGTATGAACAGTCGGGAAAAAAAAGGCCCAGGCTTACCGCTTGGGCCTTTCCGTATCATGCGCCCATCACACTCATAACCTTTTCAGGAACGCATTCGCTTCCGCCACCCGCGGAAACAGTTTTTCCTCCGCCTGAAACTCCGTCGAGTGCACGCACCGCCGGCTCCCCAGCAGCTTTACCGGATGCTTCAGATGCAGCATCTCGTGGTAGACGATGTATTCCACCACGAACGTCGGCACGGCGGGATGGTCAAAGATGCGGCTGATGATGATCGCGTTATGCGCCGGATCGTAGTGTCCGAGGATGCGGCGCGTCTTGCTCTGGCTCCAGCTCATGCGCGGCCGCGCCAGCAGCCCGTGAAAGAATCGCCGGTTCAGTTCCTCAAAAATCTCATCCAGATCATAGAAATGCCCACGCGCCGGACGCAGCCGTTTGCGCCCGCGTATCTGCCGCACCAGGTGCGCCTTGCGCACGATCTCGTGGCTGGCCACGTATTTTCGATACCGCGCCGCCTGCCCGCGATCAATCGGCCGCCGGTACATCTTGGCCAGCAGAATATGGGCGATTGCCCGCAGAACCCCGTCCGGCGCACCCTCCAGCAGATCCGACAACCGCACCAGCAACCGGCCATCCCGCAGCCGGATCGTATTGTTGATGTTGGCAAACGCGAAGAATTCAATCTTCAGCTCGGGCAGGGAAGTCCCCAGCCGCAGTTCCTGGTAAGTTTCCTGAAAGATTTCCAGCAGGCCTTCGCGCACAGTCTGCTTAGGTTAGCAGAGTCAGGGGTTAGGGATCAGGGGTCAGGGCTCAGGGCCAGTTCTCAGCCGAACAGTTCCGCACCGGACGGATTCATCGAATCTTGATCGCCGGCCACGTCTCCTGACCCTGCCGACTGATCCCTGACCACTAGCCCCTGACCCCTCAGTTCACTCCGGTTTCCCCCCACCCTTCACGCTCGATCCCGAATTCAATTTCTTACGCTTCGCCGCCTCTTCCTGGTCCGCCAGGACTTTCTTATGATCCTCCGACGACGTATCCACGGTCTCAAGCACATTAGTCAACACGAATTCATACTCGCGCGTTTCCTCCGCCGGCACGTCCGCCGCATCCTTCAGTGCCCGCAGCTTGGCCTGGAATTCGGTATCCGCCGCGATGACCAGCTTCAGGGGCTTGCGAATGTCGTCCTTGCGGTCCACGTAGGTATCAATGTTGTCGTTCAGTTCATCGTAAAGCAGCTGGAAATCGTCAAGTATGTCGTGTGTCTGCCGCGCTCGGTCCTTGGTTTTCGGGTCGGCCCTCATCTGCTCCAGCTTGACCAGTCGCGCCCGCTCAAACTCCACATAGAGTTTCAGCCGCTGCTGCGGTTCCCAGCTGGCGTCGCGAATCTGGTCAATCTCCGGCTGGGTCAGCGGATCGCGATGCCGCTGCGCCTGCACACCGGCGGCGAAGGCTACCACTACGACTATCCTGGCCACGCCGCGCAGCACAGAGGCATTCATTTCGCACCCTTGGGAAACATGGCAACCAGCAGGTCGTCGCGCACCCGCTGCAGGCGTTTGATGGCGTCTTGCACCGGCGCCCGCTCGTCGTGCGCCAGCGTATGCGCCAGGTCGTTGAGCTTGCGGGCCATGCCGCGCACAGCAATTTCGGTCTGTTTCTGATACTTCCGCGATTGAATCGCGTAGTCGCGCGCCAGCTCAGAGAAAGCCACCACATCCGTCAGCGCCGCCTCCGCATTTTCGATGTCAGTAGCGGCGTAAAACCGGGCGGCGGCGGTCAGCTGCTTCTCTGCAATTTGGACGCACAGGTGAGGCCGGTCCCCGACGCTGGCCGTGGCAAGCCTCGCCTTCAGTTCCTCAACCGAGGGATCCACACCCAGCGCGGGCGCCGGCATCAGGCCCGCTACCAGCGCCAGCACGACGAGCGCCGGCATCACTCCTGCACGCCACAATCGGTATGGGCAGCTCACCCGAAGCATCGTCCAAACCCCGCGGCCAGCTTACTTCTTCGGCTCGATGGCGATCAGCCGGTGTTTCGCCTGCCACTCCTGATCAGGATACTTCCCCATGGCGGTGTTGAGGAAGAGGTGGTAATTGACCGACGCCTGCTTCACATCTCTAAGATGGTCATAGGCCGACGCCCGCAGAAAATACGTGATGGGAACCTCCGGCAACAGCTTGGCCCGGACGTCGAGGGCTTTGATTGTGAGCACGTAATCTTTATTCTCGCTGGCGGCAAAAGCCAGGTCGCCCCAGGCCGGGCCCAGGTCGGGTTTCATTTTCACCGTGGCCAGAAATTCCTGCTGCGCCTCGGGAAAACGTCGCTGCCGGAGCAGGCTCCGTCCCAGCCCGCTGTGCAATTCGGCGTCATTAGGATACGCCGCGATCAGCGCTCGAAACGCCGCTTCGGCCTGCTCATTCTTTCCCGCCGTGGAATAGAGTTCCGCCAGATCGCGTTGCACCCTCAAGTCCGCAGGAGCCAGCTTCGCCCCCACCTGCAATTCCGCAATGGCCTCGTCGTTCTTGCCCTCCGCCGCCAGCACCCGCCCGAGCTGTACGTGCGCTCCCGCCTCCTCAGGATGCGCGGCCACCAGTTTCCGCAGATACTGCGCGGCTTCGGGAAAACGCCGCCCCCGCATGTAAATGTTCGACAGCCCGGTCAGCGCGTCCGACGAGGCATCCAGCGCCAGCGCCTCTTTGTATTCCTGCTCGGCGTCGGAGTACTTGCCCTGCTTTTCCAGAATCAGTCCCGCGCCCAGATGAGGCTCCGGGTCTTTCGACTGCAAAACCGCCGCCTGCCGGTAAGCCGCGATCGCTTCTTCCGGCTTCGTCGCCTCGAGCACATGCGCCAGGGAAATCCACGCCCTCGCCTGGCCCTCGGCCATGTGGCTGGTGGGCTTGAGCTGAGTGGCGGCGCGCAGAAACTGTTCGGCATCGGGTTGCCCCGTCTTGGCTAGCTGCAGCCCTAGATTCAGGTTCGACTCAAAGACGTCCGGCTTCGCCGCCACCGACTTGCGATACGCGGCAATCGACTCCTCCGTCTTGCCCAGCCCGTTCTCCACGAACCCCAGGTCAAACCATGCCACATAGCTGGCCGGATCCTTTTCCACCACTTTGCGCAGCAGCGGCTCGGCGCCCGCGGAGTCATGCTTCTGAATGAGTTCCTCGGCGTGCGTGAGTTCCGGCGGCACGGAGCCTTCCTCGAGAACCCGCGTATGCCGGATCGTCTGGCTCGAATTCGCTCCAGTCTTGCGCTGGACCGTCTGCCTGGAAGCAGCGTCTCCACTCGATGACTGCTGGTTAGATGTTTGCGGGCTGGAAGATTGCGGATTTTCCGTGGCCTGCGCCTCAGCATGGGACCACGCGCCCACTGCGGCCAGAAGCACAGCGATCGTGAGCCTACGAACGGCCATTGTGGTGCGAATTGCCATTTCCGTTCAGAACACGTGCCAGATACTTCCCAGTGTAAGATCCGGGCAGTTGGGAGATGGCCTCTGGCGTCCCGGCGCCCACGACCGTGCCGCCGCGATTCCCGCCCTCGGGCCCCAGATCAATTACCCAGTCCGCCGTCTTGATGACTTCCAGATTGTGCTCGATGACCAGGATCGATCCCCCTGCTTCAATCAGACGCCGAAACGCCGCTAGGAGTTTGCTGACGTCGTCAAAATGCAGCCCCGTCGTCGGCTCGTCGAAGATATACAGCAGCCGCCTCCGGGGCGGAGCATCGCCGCCGCGGCTAGCTTCCCGCGAAGCCGGCTGCAGGTGCGCCGCCAGCTTCATACGCTGCGCTTCGCCTCCCGAAAGCGTCGTGGCCGACTGCCCCAGCCGCAGGTATCCCAGCCCGACTTCCTCCAGCGAGCGCAGCTTCTCCGTGATCTTGGGAGCTTCCGCAAAAAACCTCAGCGCCTCTTTCACCGTCAGATTGAGCACATCATGAATGTTCCTGCCCCGGTACCGCACCTCCAGCACCTGCGGCTTGTAGCGCGTGCCTTTGCATTCCTCGCAAATCAATTCCACGTCGGCCAGAAATTGCATTTCCACCGTAACGGTCCCGTCCCCCTGACAGGTGTCGCAACGGCCTCCGGGAATATTGAACGAGAAATGTCCCGCGCTGAAGCCGCGTTTCTTGGCCTCCGGCAGGGAAGCGAACAGGTCGCGAATCGCGTCAAACGCCTTGATGTAGGTCACGGGATTCGATCGCGGCGTGCGCCCGATCGGCGACTGATCCACCAGCACCACCTCATCAATGAACTGATCCCCCATCAGGCTCTCCCAGCTTGCCGAGGGAGTCGCGGCAGTTCCGCTCGCGCCATTGCCCGCCTGCTGCTTGGCCTGGGCCAGCGCCCGGTACAACACCTGATGCAGCAGTGTGGACTTGCCCGATCCGGAAACTCCCGTAATCGCGACGATCATCCCCAGCGGAACACTGATCTCCACATTCTTAAGATTGTTGGCGCGAATCCCGCGCAGCGTGATCCGCTGCGCCCCCGGCTTGCGGCGCGACACCGGCGCCTGAATGCGCAGGTCTTCCGCAAGATAGCGCCCGGTCAGAGAGCTGGAATTGTGCAGGATTTCCTCGTACGTCCCACCCGCCACCAGTTTGCCGCCATTCTCGCCCGCACCCGGCCCCAGGTCCAGAATGCGGTCGGCAGCCCGCATTATGTCGGGATCGTGCTCCACCACCAGAATCGTGTTCCCCAGATCGCGCAGGTCGTGCAGAATCTTGATGAGCCGGTGGGTATCGCGCGGGTGCAGCCCGATCGAAGGCTCATCCAGTACGTACAGCGTGCCCACCAGCCGCGATCCCAGCGAAGTCGCCAGTTGAATGCGCTGCGCTTCACCACCCGAGAGCGTCGAAGAAAGCCGGTCCAGCGTCAGGTATTCAAGTCCCACGTCGTTCAGAAAGCGCAGCCGCTCGCGAATCTCCTGCAAGAGTTTGTCGGCAATGTCGGCTTCCTGCGCCGTGAGCTCGAGCTGCGAAACAAAACGCAACGCATCTTCCACGGTCAGCGCGCAGACTTCGCAGATATTGCGGCCGCTGATCTTCACCTGCCGCGCTTCCAGCCGCAGCCGTGTTCCATTGCAGGCCGGGCACAGTGAATATCCGCGGTAGCGGCTCAGAAACACGCGCACATGTAGCTTGTACTTCTTGCGCTCCAGATGGTGAAAGAACCCGCGAATCCCCAGGAACCTTCCCTCGCCGTTGAGCACAAGGTTCCTGTGTTCTTCCTCCAGTTCCTCCCACGGCAGGTCGAGCGGAATCCCGGCCTGCTTGGCGTACCGTTTCAGATCGGTAAACAGTGGGCGATACTTCGGCTTGGTCCACGGCTCGATCGCACCTTCGCTCAGACTTTTCGTCTTGTCGGGAATCACGAGATTCGGATCAAAATCAATCGTATTTCCGAACCCCTGGCATCGTGGGCACGCCCCGTAAGGATTGTTGAACGAAAAAAGCCGCGGCTCCGGCTCCTCGTACCGCAGGTTGCAAACCTTGCACTCAAACCGCTGAGCGAAGCGCAATGTGGGGCGGGCACTCTTGCCCGCCTCTTCGGTTTGGTCCCCAACTACCGGCAGTTCAAAAATCACCTCTCCCGCTTCCCGGTACGCCGTCTCAATTGCATCCACCACCCGCGCCCGCGCCTCCGCAGAAACGACCAGCCGGTCCACCAAAACAAAAACCGGCTGCTCGAAATTAACGTCCAGCAACGATTCCGGCGCAGAGAACTCGAAAACCTGCCCCGCCTGATACAGCCGGTTGAACCCCGCCTTGCGCAGCTCGAAAAGCCGGGTCTTCAGAGCCTCACTCAGTTCCGCGGGTGCCCCAGCCTGCTCGCGCTTTTCGCGAGAGGGCGGCGATTTTGTTGACTTGGGCGAACGTGCGGCCTTACCCTCAGGTTCCTGCACCGCCACCCCCGCCCGCTGCAGCGGAAACACTACCTGCAGCCGCGTTTCCGGATCGAGCGCCAGAATCGCATCCGCGACCTCGTCCACCGTGTCCTTCTTCACTTCGCGCCCGCAGTTCGCGCAATACGTCCGGCCGACCCGGGCAAACAGCAGCCGCAGATAGTCGTAAATTTCCGTCGCGGTCGCCACCGTCGAGCGTGGATTCCGCGTCGTATTCTTCTGCCGGATCGCCACCGCCGGAGCTATCCCGTCAATCGCGTCCACGTCCGGCTTCTCAATTCGCTCCAGAAACTGCCGCGCATACGCCGATAACGATTCCACATACCGCCGCTGCCCCTCGGCGTAAATCGTGTCAAACGCCAGCGAAGACTTACCCGACCCAGACACGCCGGTCACTACCGTCAGCGCATTGTGGGGGATCTCAAAATCAATGTTCTTGAGGTTATGAACTCGGGCGCCGCGTACAACAATACTTTCCGTAGGTCGGGGAACGACATTGGGGACGGGCTTGGGGGCGTAAGACATCGGGTCCAGCCGGAACCACCCCGCGTTCCGCTGGGCACTCACCCAGCAGCCTCCGCGAGGCCTACCGAATCTTCTATTATAAGGGATCGTTAAGGTTGGCGAATTGTTACCAATCGTAGAGACGTAGCTCGCTACGTCTCTCTGCCGGCACAAGTACAGAAGTTGTCACGAATGCGACGCCAGCAGTCAGTCTCCCGTGTCGCCGTTTTCGCGGTCGCGGCGCTTTCCGTAGCGGAACGCGGCTCCCACGCCGAAAGTCATTGCCCCCAAGGGCGGCAATAGCAAAACCAGAATCGCCCGGCTCAGCGCCAGTTGCCCATCCTTGGGCGCGCCTTTCGCGCTGGCGTAGCACATCACGCACCCCTGCGCGAAAGCCGGCGCGGATGACAGCGCAAGCACGAAAGTCAGCAGCAGCCCACCCAACCTCATTGAAGATTTTCTCGGCGCTCTCCGCGAAACCTCTGCGTCCTTTGCGGTAAAAACCATCTTCTTATTTTACTCCCAGCTTCAAGATTCGGTCCGCATCCGGGAAGAAGAAGAAATACATGATGACAAAGCACGCCGTCACCGAGAGCACCAGCAGCCAGCGCATCAGCGCCCGCTCAAACTTCAGGTGCATGAAGTAGCCGATGATCAGCGCCGACTTGATCACCGACAAAAACAGCAGCACTTCCAGCATGCGCACCGCTTCAAACACCTGCCGGTAGGCCAGCACCACTTCGACTGCCGTCAGAACCAGCAGCGCTCCCCATACCCAGAAATACTGCCCCTTGCTGTCGTCATGCGTTGCGGCGTCGTGCATCGTTAATCCCTCGCTGACTTTGGGTGGCGCAGCGCTTCAGCGCTGCGTTACCCGTCGTTTCTCCGGCGGCTCCAGCCGCCGAGGCTACCACTCCACTTCCGCTGCAGCCCTCTTACACGATCTTGGTTGACATCAAATACACCAGCGGAAAAATAAACATCCACACCAAATCCACGAAGTGCCAGTACAGCCCTGAAACCTCCACATCGTGCGCGTCGTAATCTTTCGGCTTCAGGAACAGGATCACCGCCGAAACCAGCAGCGCGACCCCCAGCGCGTGAATCCGTAGTGAAACACGTTGTCCGCCGGAATCAGAAAATATCCCGCCACATAAATCACTCCCAGAATCGGCAGGAACCACTTGCGGAACGCGACCACGCCCAGATAAATCACTCCGATCGTCACGTGCAGCATGTGCATCGCGGTAAGTCCGAAAAAAGTCGCCGGAAACTGCGGCACCGCCTGCGACACCGCCGCGAACTCGCCCGACGCCCCCGCCGTCTTGGGGAATCCCGGCAGCGTCAGCCCTTCGCCGATCAACTTACTCCACTCCATGCCGTGCAGCACGATGAAGGCCGTGCCGAATATCATCGTCGCCAGCAGCCAGTAGCGCGTCCACGCCCGGTCGCCGCGCTGCGACGCGAACACGCCCAGCACCATGGTCAGCGAACTCGACAGCAGGCACGCCGTCATGATCGTCGCGTTCGTAATACTGTCCCTCCCGAACGGGGTCGGCCAGGCCTGCATCGAGATCCGGTTATAGCTGAAGGCGACCAGCAGCGCCCCGAACGTGAGCGAGTCGGAAGCCAGAAACAGCCACATGCCTACTTTCTTCGAATAAGCTCCAAACAGCGGCGCCTCATACGCTCCCGGCATCCCGTGTTCGACAGCAGCGGCATCAGACATTCCTCAAGTTCCCCTTTCACTCGCTGTTCTGAAAAGGCGCGGCTTTAAGCCAAGCCGTCTCCGAGGCAATTCCTCGCGGCTTTAGCCGCTGAGCGACTTACCTCGCCAGCCCCAGCAACGCAAAAATGTAAACCCACAGCACCAGCATGAAGTGCCAGTACCACGCCGTAATATCCACCACGATCCGCCGCGCTTCCGCCGGCCTCTGCAGCAGGGAAGCGCTCACCGCCCACAGCAACCCAATCACTCCTCCCGCCAGGTGCACCGCATGCGTAACCGTGAGCAGAAACGCAAACGAGCTGCTCGGATTCGTATTCACATAAAACCCGCCGTTGTGCAGCTCTCCCCAAGCCAGCCACTGCCCTGCCAGAAAGCCAAACCCCAGTAGCACCGTCAGCCCCAGCCACGGGAACGACCTTTCATTCCCCAGCGAAACTCCCGGAAACCCGCTCACCGGAGCCAGCGCCGCCTGCCGCGCGGCTTGTCTCCGCGCCAACTCCATCGTCAGGCTGCTCATCAGCAGCACCGCCGTATTGATTGCCAGCAGCGCCCACGGCAAACGCACCACGCCCCAATCGTGCACGTAGGTGTTCGACATATCGTCAAACGTCGGCAGTCCCTTGCGCACGATGTAAGCGCTGGTCAGCGAAATGAACACCATGCACACGGTGGCAATCCCGCAAACCAGCCCCAGCCGCGCCCGCCGCAGCCGCGCCCCATAGTCCGGAATGAAGTTCGGAACGTTCCCGCCCCGCCCGCCATCCCCTCCGCCCAAAGGCGGCGACGGCGGTTTCTGCCCTCGGCCTATGCTCGGCGTCGTTGGTGTGTAAGTCGCCATAGATAGTTAGTCGTGCGTGGGTGCCCCATTTCTCGCGCGCACTTTGCGCGAGAAGTGGGGATTTTCCTCAATGTGCCCCACTCATCGGCGGATCCGTCTGCATCACATAATCCTTCGCCGCCCCGGGCACGCCATACTCATACGGCCCATGGTTCACCACCGGCGTCACGCCGCCAAAATTGTCGTGCGGCGGCGGAGTCGTCGTCGTCCACTCCAGCGTGGTCGCTTCCCACGGATTGTCGCTGGCCTTCGGTCCCTTGAACAGGCTCCAGAACAGGTTGATCACAAAAATAAACTGCGCCGCGATGGTGATAAACGCCGCGTACGTCATGAACGTCTGCAGCGGGATCAGCTTGGTCTGGTACGCCACTTCCGTGAACTGCGAATACCGCCGCGTCTGCCCCGCCATGCCCAGATAGTGCATGGGCATGAAAATCGCATACGTTCCGGCCAGCGTGATGAAAAAATGCACTTTGCCCCAGGTTTCATTCATCATCCGCCCGAACATCTTGGGGAACCAGTAATGCGTCGCCGCGAAGATGCCGAAAATCGCCGCCACGCCCATGATCAGGTGGAAGTGCCCCACCACGAAATACGTGTCGTGCAGTTGAATATCCAGCACCGGCTGCGCCAGAAACGGCCCGCTCAGCCCGCCCGACACAAACAGCGACACGAATCCAATGGCGTACAGCATCGGCGTATGGAAACGAAGATGGCCCTTCCACATCGTGCCCAGCCAGTTGAACGTCTTGATGGCCGATGGCACCCCAATGCACATGGTCAGAATCGAAAACGCAAACGCCGAGTACGGGCTCATCCCGCTCATGAACATGTGGTGGCCCCACACCATGAAGCCGAAAAACCCGATGGACAGCATGGCGTAGACCATCGCTTTGTACCCGAAAATCGGTTTGCGCGAGAACGTCGAAAGAATCTGGGACGCCACGCCCATGCCCGGCAAAATCGCAATGTAAACCTCGGGATGCCCGAAGAACCAGAACAGGTGCTGCCACAGCAGCGGCGATCCGCCCTTGTGGCCCATCACCACTCCGTTCACCACCACCAGCGGAACGTAAAAACTCGTCCCCAGGTTGCGGTCCAGCAGCAGCAGAATGCCCGCCGAAAGCAGCACGCCGAACGCCAGCAGCCCCAGAATCGCCGTGATGAACCACGACCACACCGTCAGCGGCATGCGCATCATCGTCATGCCCTTGGCCCGCAGGTCGAGCGTCGTCGTGATGAAGTTCAGCGCGCCCATCAGCGATGCAACACAAAAGATGGCGATGCTGGTGATCCAGAGGTCGGCGCCAAGTTGTTCACCCGGTCCCGCCGACGACAGCGCGCTCAGCGGCGGATATCCCGTCCACCCATGCAGCGGAGCTCCTCCGGTCACGAAGAACGCCGCCAGGATCACCACGAAGCCCACAAACGTCGTCCAGAACGAAAGCATGTTCAGGACCGGGAACGCCATGTCCGGCGCTCCAATCTGAATGGGCAGAACGTAATTCCCAAATCCTCCCTGCGGCGCCGTCGTCAGCACGAAAAACACCATGATCGTGCCGTGCATGGTCAGCAGGCTCAAATACTGCTCCGGCTTGATCTCGCCCACCAGCGGCAGACTATAAGCCGGCCAGATCATGTGAATGCGCATCAGCAGCGACAGGAACATCCCCACAAACACTGCTGTGAGCGCCAGGAAGAAATACTGAATGCCGATGACTTTGTGGTCGAGGCTGAAAATATACTTTCGAATGAAACCCTGAGGAGCGTGCGCGTGAACCGTAGCTGGGGTCGCCATTTTACTGTTTCTCCGCCTCCCGTGCCGCCAGCCACTTGTCAAAATCCTCCTGGCTGACGACGTGTACCACGCCGTGCATCTTGTAGTGACCAAGCCCGCACAGTTCGGCGCAGGCAATCTCATACTCGCCGATCACGATCGGCTTGAAGTGCATGTGTATGTTCAGTCCCGGCACCGCGTCCTGCTTGAAGCGCAGCGCCGGCACAAAAAAACTGTGGATCACGTCCACCGCCCGCAGGCTCAGGTCCACCTCGCGGTTCACTGGCACGTACATCGTTCCTGTCACGATGTCGTCCTTCGCCGCCGCGTCCGCCATGTTCATGCCGATCGCCGCCTCCCCGCCCGCAGAAGGATCCATCAGCTTCGGGTTCGTGGTCCCATACTTTCCGTCCGGCCCGGGATAGCGGAAGTACCAGGCAAACTGCATCCCAGTCACCTCCACCTGCACCGCGCCCGTCTCGGCCGGTTCAAAGCGCTGGCTCGCCCACACCCGGCTGCCCATCAGGTTCAGCCCAATGAACAGCACCAGCGTCAGCGCCGTCCAGATCACTTCCAGCTTGGTGTTGCCGTGAGAATACGTAACCGGAGGAGATGTTGGCTGCTCGCGGTATCTCCACACGATGTAACCGAGTCCCAACTGGGCCGCCAGGAAGATAATCCCCATCAGCACGAAGGTCAGCGCGAATTGGCCGTCAATCCACTGCGCCGCTGCCGCCGCACCCGCCGGCAGCCACCAGGTTTTGGCCACGAAGAAGTATGTGCTGATCAGAGTGATCAGCCAGATCAAAACCATTAACGCGAGGCCCATTCCACAGCCCTCCCGACCTTAACCACAACGCGAAACGATTTCCCCACCCCGGTCGCTCGGCGCCCCACAGCGCTAGCAACAGTCGGCGGCGAGTGTACCACAGCCCCGCGCGAAAAAAGCAACCCGCCCCTGAGGAAAAAAATAGCCGCCGGTCACACGGATCGGAAAAAACGAGCACACACATGTGGGGACAGCCGCCCTCAGCTGTCCAGCGAGTGCAGCTCGCGCTTTTGGATGTTGATCCGTGAAAATCCGTGGCCAGCCCTACTTCTCCGCCCAATCCGGCACCCGCCCCGGAGTCCACGGCGCCCCCGCCGCCTCCATATCCTTTTCCAGTTTGGCCAGATCAACCTCAACCAGCGCGTGAAGTTTCCCCAGTTGCTCGGCAAACTCCGCCGCCCCGATATTGTAGGAATCCACATGCCCCTGCGTCGGCTTGGCCAACGAGAACCGTTCTCCCTCCATCACCGAATTCACCCGGTCGCCAATGGACGACGGTATCGGCTCATTCCTCTTGGCCAGTTCCGCGTCGCCGCGCAACGCCCGCAGAATTTCCCGGTTGCGCTGCTCGATCGCATCCGCGACTGCGCCCAGTTGTTTCTCAGCCGCGGGCGTCTCGTGCAACGCCTCGTGGATCGTCTTCATCCGCGATTGCACATCCTCCGCCGTATGTACCGCGCCCGAAACCGCGCGATATAGCCGCGCGACCTTGCGCAAAAGCTCTTCCTGCGCCGTCCGGTCCGCCGCACTCATGGCAGCCGAGCCCTCGGTTGCAACCTTGAACGACTGCGGACCCGCCAGTTCCGTAACCGCCCCGCCAACTTTTTCGAACATCCGCACCGAATAATTCCCTGAAAGCACTAACGGGCCCTGCTCGCCCGCCTCACGAAAATCGCCTTCGTCGTCCTCGGAGTGTCCCCGCAGTTTCGGCGCCGCATAGCGCAGATCCCACGCCGCCCGCTGAAATCCCGCTTCCGGGCTCCCGTCCACCCGCCGGATCGCCGTCCCGCTTTCGTCATACACCACGAAATAAACTTCCGGCTTCGCCTCCTCGGCCTCGGCCCGCAGTTCATCGTTAGCGGGGTAGGGAAGCGTCTGATTTTTCTTCGCCGCTTCCTTCTCCGCCTCCTGCCGTTTTTCCTTCTTCGTCTTGACCTTGTCTTTCAGATACGCCGTAAACACCGCGCCGTACGGCGGATTCTCAGCCGTGTAATACGCATCCCCCTGAAATCCCTTCTTCGGTTCTCCCAGCGGATGCCGCTCCACATACAGCAGCGCATCCTTCACCGGGAACATGCCCGCGGCCTGCTCCACTGACTCCGCCTTGATCTGCCGTAGCGGCGTGATGTCATCCAGCACATAGAACCCGCGCCCGAACGTCGCCATCACCAGATCTCCCTCGCGCGCCTGAATCACCATGTCGCGTACCGCGATCGTCGGCAGTCCGCCCTTCAAACGCACCCAGTGCTGCCCGCCATCAATGGTGAAGAACGCCCCAAACTCCGTCCCCGCAAACAGCAGATTCGCATTCACCGTATCTTCCGCAAACGCCAGCACCGGACCGTTCTCCGGCAAATCTCCGGCAATCGACGTCCACGTCTTCCCGGCGTCCACGGACTTCAGCAGATACGGCTTGAAGTCCTCGTTCTTATGATTCTCAAACGCCGCATAAACCGTGTTCGCGTCGTGGTTCGAGGCCGCCATCCGGCTCACATACGTCATCTCCGGAACGCCCGCAAATTTCTCATACTTCGTCCAGTTCGAGCCCCCGTCGCTTGTCACCTGGATCAATCCATCGTCGGTGCCCACGTAAATCAGGCCCTCTTTTTTCGGTGACTCGGACAGCGCCACGATATTTCCGTAAAACGATGTCGAAGCATTCTTCGCCACCGCATCCGGACCCC
>DATFNP010000007.1:0-73351 GCA_035266345.1 Candidatus Sulfotelmatobacter sp. | reverse complement strand
CTGCCAGAACTCGTCGTACTGCCGCCAGCTTCAACTCCATCCCGTACTCTGGCTGCTTCGCTTTCTCTTGTGACATGCGTTCTCCTTTTCGAGAACTGTCACCATTTTCTCTGTCTCAGTTTTGGGGTGCACTCCACCCGTCTGTCCCCACGTTTTCTGTCCCCACGTTTTCCCCCCACGTTTTCCCCCCTGTCCCCACGTTTTCCCCCCCAGGTTTTCCCCAGGTTTTCCGTCTGTCCCCAGGTTTTCCTGTCCGTCTGTCCCCGGATTTGTCCCCGGATTTCCCCCGTCCCCGGATTTCTCCCGGCGGCGTTCTCAGGATGTGAGCCCTGATTCGCCAGAGGGCGCTTAGTACCACGGTAACTTGCACCTCGCCTTCCGTGCCTCGAACATCGATGAATTGGCATCGAGTGGGGCGAGGCCATGCATTCGGTAGTTTTCCGCAAGTCGAGCGTTTCACACGCTCGGTCCCGCACATCTAAGGAGAGAAAGATGAACAAGATATGGATCGCAGGCGCATTGGCGTGTCTGTCCGCAGTGGCCGTTGCGCAGTCGGAACAAAGTAAGGAAAAGGCACCCACACAGGGGCAGGGTGCGGGTGCGCCGGCCGCGTCGGACCAGACGGCCGGCAAGCGGATGCACAAGCCGGTGTCGCTGTCGACCGATGCTTCTTCGGGCCAGACCGCTCCCACCGTGGTGAAGGGCGGCAAGACGTCCAACGACGACTGGACCAATGGGTCGGCCAAGAACACCGATCCGAAGACGGGCAAGGGTCAATCGGCCGTTTCCGCTGGAGATGTGAACGGCGATGGAGTGCCGGACGCAACGGCCAAGAACTCGGGCCACGCGACCGAGAAATTGACGTCAGCGACGGAGTCCTCGAATGGCACGCAGCCGCGCGATGCAGCCAGCGGCCAGGCGACTGGAAAACGTCAGCACGACCCCGTCAAAATCACCACGGAGCCCGACGCGAAACCGATCCAGAAATAACCGCGGCGTGCCCCCGGTCCATCGAGTTTCAGTGTGCCCCGCACAAGCTTCGCTTGGGCGGGGTTTTCTTTGGGGACTGAAAGTCAAAAGCCCCACCCCTTCGGCTGCGGCAGGCTCTACCGTCGCAAACTGCGCGACGTTAAGGATGTGGCACCCGGCGGGTAGCACTCAGATCATCACCCGGGTCATCAGTTACGACCATCACGCGGCCGCGAAGGAGTCGCACTGACGAATTATCGGGCGATCCGGCAAATACAGGGTAAGATGAAGGAGATGGCCTACATCTCAGAACATCTCACCAGCCTCCGCCAGGAAATCACCGATTTGCGGAACATGAATGCCCGCTGCGCGGAAAAGGGCGGACATACCGCGTTGGACCAGACTGCCCTTGAGCTGCGCACCAACCGACTGCGCGAGATCAAGCAGGAACTGTCGAAGATGCTGAACCGGCCCGATGATCCGAAAGTCTGGTGGGAGCGGTCCCGCCGGTCGAACCTGACGGCTTAGGCCACCAGGGAACGACCGGACGCCTACGTTTCGCCTTCAGAAACGTGGACGGATCGATTGCGAATTCCAATTTCTTCGGCCATCACTGCTGTTTTCCCAAGTCGCTCGAAAGCCTTTGAGCGATTGCCTTGAGCGCGGCCTCAACCCCTGCGTCGTTGACCACCCCGCCCTGCGCCATATCTTTGCTGCCGCCGCCGCGGCCGCCTAGCGCCGTCATCGTTTCCTTCATCAGCGCACCCATGTCGAAGGGCTGACCTGCCGACTCCGCAAAGACGAGCGAGGGTTGCGGGGAGGTGGTCGCCAACAGCGCGATCGCGTTGGATGAAAGGCGCGTGAGTTTCTGCGCCAGCAGCTTAATGTAATTCAAGTCACGGTCGCTGTAGGCGCGGACGATGAGTTTGCGTCCGTTGGCTTCGGGAGTTTCGGCGAGCAGCGCGGCGGCTTGAGCGGCGGCGAGTTCCTCCAGCGATTGCTCGCGCTGCTTGCGGAGGGATTTGATCTCGTCGAGCGACTTGCGGGCCTGCTGCGGGACGTCGTAGATGTGCGCGGAGAACAGCGCGGCGGTTTCGGTCAGCGTAGCGAAGTCGCGGCGGGCCGTGGCAATAGCGCGCTGTCCGGCGACAAATTCGATGCGCCATCCCTGGCGGACTTTTTCGGTCTTGCGCAGCTGGATCGAACCGATCTGTCCGGTGCTGCGCACGTGCGTGCCGCCGCAGGCTGTGAGGTCAAAATCGCGAATGTCAATGAGGCGAAGCTGGTCGCGTTCGGCGGGCGGAAGTTTGCGCAGCCCGAGTTGGGCGGCCTCGTCACGGGTGACGAAGCGGACGGCGACGGAGCGGTTCTCCAGGATGATCTCGTTGGCGAGGCGCTCGGCGGATTCGACTTGTTCTTTGGTCAGCGTGGGCGTGTCGAGGTCCGTCGTATCAAGATCAATGGAGCAGTAGTCGTCGGCCATGTGGAACGAGACCGTATGGAGATCGAACAGGCGGATGAAGGCGGCGGAGAGCACGTGCTGTCCGGAGTGCTGCTGCATGTGGTCGCGGCGGCGGGCGGCGTCAACCTGGCCGTGGACGCGGGTTCCGGGGTGCAAGTCTTTCACCGGAGCTTCGAGGTAGTGGACGACTCTGCCGTCTTCGGAGTCGGCGACTTCGGTGACGCGGAGCTTGGTAGGGTTGTTGGGATCGCCGGCGGCGATCCAGCCGGTGTCGAAGATTTGTCCGCCGCTGGTGGGATAGAAGGCGGTGCGGTCAAGAACGATGGCTGGACGCGGGGTGTCGGTGAGCTCCCGGACTTCGGCGTCGAAGTCGTAGAGGAAGGAATCGTGGTAGTAGAGACGGTCGGTCATGCGAGCTTTTATTTAACCACAGAGGCAAGACCGTGCGGAGGCTCACATAAATGGCGTCCGAGAAACAGAACGCAAGGTCCTTCGACTGCGCGCTTGCGTTCGCTTCGCTCTCGCAATCACTTCGCTCAGGATGACAATGCACAAACGAGAATCGAATTCTCTAGTACGGGCCGATGATGCCGCCGATTTGGCGGGGGGCGGGCTTGTTCGATTGCGCCGGCTGCGCGGGCGAGGGCGCCCGCGCCACACTGGCGTCTAGAACATCGAGGTACTTCAGGCCGTTGCCGGTGTTGAACAGAACAACCGTGTCTTCGGGCTTGAAGAATCCGTTGGCGCGGAGTTTGCGGTACGCGACCAGGCAGGCTGCGCCTTCGGGTGCGGCGAAGATACCTTCGACTTTGGCCCAGTGGCGTGTGGCCTCGAGAATCTCTTGATCTGTTGCGCTGACCGCTGCGCCCTTGGATTTCTTCAGGATGTCGAGGATCAGATAGTCGCCGTAGGGCTTGGGAACGCGAAGGCCGGAGGCTAGCGTGGCGGCGTTGGTCCACATTTCAGCGCTGGGCTTGCCTTCGTCCCACGCTTTCACGATGGGCGCGCAGCCGAAGGCTTGCACGGTGATCATCTTCGGCCGCTCCGGACCGATCCAGCCCAGAGCTTCCATTTCTTCGAAGGCTTTCCACATGCCGAGCAGGCCGACGCCGCCGCCGGTCGGATAGATGATGCCCTGCGGCAATCTCCAGCCAAGCTGTTCGGCGACTTCGTAGCCCATGGTCTTTTTGCCTTCGACGCGATAGGGCTCTTTGGTGGTGGAGACGTCGAACCAGCCGTCTTTATTCCAAGAATCGGAACCCTTAAGGTCCGCGACTTTGCGGGCGCAGTCGCTGATGAGGCCGTCCACCAGCGTGACGTGGGCGCCGTAGTAGTCGCACTCGATGCGGTTGGCGGCGGGAACATCCTTGGGCATGAAGATGTGCGCTTCGAGGCCAGCAGCGGCGGCGTAGGCGGCAAGGGCTCCAGCGGCGTTTCCGGCGGAGGGAATGGCGAGTTTCTTCAGGCCGAAGCGGCGCGCCATGGTCACACAGGCCGAGAGTCCGCGCGCTTTGAAGGAGCCGGTGGGGTTGAGGCCTTCGTCCTTGATGAAGACGTTGGGATATTCGCGGCTGGGGAGCATGGGAGTGAAACCTTCGCCGAGAGAAACGGGATCGGCCGCGGGAAGAACGGCGTCGTAGCGCCACATGGTGGGAGCGCGTCCGGCAAGGCGGGCTGCGGAGAAGGTGCTTTTGATCGCGCCGAGATCGTAGCGGGCATAGAGGATGCCAGCGTCTTTGGGGCAGACCGATTGCGGCCGGCCGGCGGGATAGTGCTCGCCGCAGCGGGTGCATTCGAGATGCGTCAGCATGACGAAGGTGAGTTTAGCACCGGCTTCCGTGTTCCGGGTCACGCCAAAATCCCCACTTCTCGCAAAGAACGCGAGAAATGGGCATCCAGCTTTACTTCGCTTCCTGATCGGAGAGCACGAGTTTTCCGCTGAGGCTGCCGATGATGGCCCCAACTGCGATTGTGGCTACGAGCGTGTAGCCGGCTTCGATTACGAGCAGGTCGCGCGAGAGGCCATAGACCGAAGGCAGAGTCGCGAGCGCCAGCGCGGCCCAGAGCAAGGTGGAGGAGAGAATCCCCTGCCAGAGGCCTTTTCCCGGGAGCCAGGTCCGCAGCCAGGCCACGCCATAGGCGAACAGCAGGCAGGCGGCGATGCTCAGAAGATGCGGAGAATACCAGGAGACCAGTTGCTTCCAATCGGCCGTGGTCAGGCCGAGGGCGGCCATCCAGCGCTCCCGGAAGAGGTAATGCGAGTGCCAGAGCATGCCGACGTACCAGGCGCCGAAGGCGGCCAGCAGCACGGGCAGATGAAAGATCTGGCGGCTGGTCTTGGGCAGATGCACTTCGCCTTTGGTGTAGGGCTCGTTCTGCAGGGCTTCGGGGAGACACTCCTGTCCGCAGTGGATGCGCGCGGGCCAGCGGGTGCAGTCGGCGAGGCGGAACTTGGGAGTTCCGCTTAGTCCGGTCGAGGCGGCGTGCGCGGCGTCAATGACGACGCCGACCTGCTGGTGCGTCTCGGGGCAGGTGACGGCCCGGGGCGCGGAATATTGATGGTGGATTTCGCGTTCCCAGAGCGCGGGCAGGAGAAGAATCAGAGCCACGCCAAAGAAGCAGAGAAGAAGCCCGAGAAGCAATAGCATGACGCACCTCCTGGACGGCGATGGTCGTCAGAAAGCATTCGTTCTTCTGCTTTTATGCTAGGGCGAGGGCGGCCCACAGTCTGTGAGCGGGATCACGATTTGGGCAGTTTCGGTTAGTATCACAAGGTCCGGCTTTTATTCCAGAGGAGAACGTGCATGAAGAAATTTGTCATTGGGTTGGTGGTGGGATTGGTGGCGGTTCCTTTGATGGTCTACTTCTACTTTTCGTCAGGCAGCGCGCCGGTGGCGACCTCGGCGGCGGAGATGCCATTTGAGCACATGCTGGCAAGCAAGGCCCTGCACGCCCGGGTGGACAAGGAGATGCCGAAGACAGTGCCGATCAGCGCGGACGAAGCGGCTTACACGGCGGGGGCGCAGATCTACAAAGAAAACTGCGCGGTTTGCCATGGATTGCCGGGGCATGCGCAGACGGCGATTGCCAAGGGAATGTTCCCGAAGCCGCCGATGCTGCTGGAAGGGACCGGTGTGACCGACGATCCGGCGGGCGAGACGTATTGGAAAGTTGCGGGAGGAATCCGCATGACGGGGATGCCGGGGTTCGATAAGTCTTTGTCGTCCACGCAAATGTGGCAGGTGAGTTTGTTGCTGGCGAATGCGGACAAATTGCCGAAGGCGGTAAAGGATAGTTTGAGCGCGGCGGCGGTGGTGGGGAGTGCGGACGCGAAGAAATAAGTGGGGTCACCACGGAGTCCGAGACGAAGCTTCTCTTTCGCCCCTCCGGGGCTTGTTCCTGTTTCGCTTTGCGCCCACGGCTTGCGCCCCTTCGGCAAGCTCAGGGCAGGCTGTGGGCTGCATTCTTGCGCCGCTTCGCGGCTAGGCTCTGAGTGCGGCGCTAGCCGTGCTATAGTGCGATTTCGCATGGGATCGTTTCTCTTTTTTGCCTTTTCCTGGTGGGCGATCGCGCTGCGGATCGTGGCCATTGTCCACTTCATCCGGCGGCGGCCGGATTTTTTCTGGATCTGGGTGATCCTGTTTCATTGGGTGGGAGCACTGGTTTACATCGTGGTCGAAGTGATTCCAGACGCCGGACTGCTGCGCAGTTCGTTCCAGGTCTTCCCGCGGCGGCGGCGGATTCACGAGTTGGAGCGCGCCATCCTGGACAATCCTTCGGCGGGAAATTACGAAGAGCTGGGCCAGCTTTATCTGGATGACGGCAATTTCGCGCAGGCGCGCGCCTGTTACGACAAGGCTATTTCTTCGCGCACGGACCATGCCGATCCGTTCTACCGGCGGGGCGTAGCGGAGATCGAATTGGGAGACTTCCCCGCCGCCGTGCCCGATCTGGAGCGTGCGGTCAGTTCGGACCCGGACTACGATTTCCATCGCGCCAAGGGACTGCTGGCGTGGGCATACGCACAGACCGGGCAGGCGGAGAAGGCGAATGCGATGTTCCGGGAGGCGACGCGGATTTCGACGATCTCGGAGACGTATTACAACTACGCGCTGTTTCTGCAGTCGCAGGGACGGATTGCCGAGGCCCGGGAGTGGGCGCAGAGGATTCTGGACAAGAAGCCGACCATGCCCGGGTATCTTCGGCGGCGGGAGCGGCCGTGGTTTCGCAGGGCCAGCGGGTTGCTGGCGCGGCTGCGGGCGCGTTCATGAAATACCAGTACCGGGTGCTCGGCATGCTCTCGCTGCTCGCCGTGATCACCTATCTGGACCGCGTCTGCGTCGCGGTCGCGGGCCCGCGCATGCAGGACTCATTGCATATCAGCCCCGTAGCCTGGGGCTGGGTCACCAGCGTTTTCTTCCTTTCCTACAGCGCATTCGAGATCCCCACTGGCGCGCTGGGAGATCGGATTGGCCCGCGGCGCGTCCTCACCCGCGTGGTTGCCTGGTGGTCGGCCTTCACGTCGCTGACCGGGGCCGTTTCGAGCTACCCCATTTTGCTGGTCGTGCGGTTCTGTTTCGGGGCCGGCGAAGCCGGCGCCTATCCTAATGCGTCAGCGGTGATTGGCCGCTGGATGCCGGTTGCCAAGCGCACCCGCGCCTGGGGCGTGGTATGGATGACCAGTCAAATCGGCGCCGCCTTGTCGCCACTGCTGGTGGTGCCGATTCAAGCGCGCTATGGATGGCGGGTGCCCTTTTTCGTGTTCGGCTTCCTGGGATTGGTTTGGAGCGTGACCTGGTATGTGTGGTTTCGTGATTCGCCGCATGAGATGGCGGGAGTCAGCGAGGCTGAACTCCGTGAAATCGGCTCGCCGCGCGGTTCACCACACCACGGCATGCCCTGGGCCAAGGCGTTGCGCATTCCGGCGCTGTGGCGCATAGCTGCCATCGGCGCCTGTTATGTGTACTCGTTGGGATTTTTCCAGGCGTGGCTGCAAACGTATCTGGTGAAGGGCCGCGGATTCACCGAAGCCGCGCTGGTGTTGTCCTCGCTCACTTATGCGGTCGGGGCTATGGCGAACGCGCTGGGTGGCGTGGTGGGCGATTGGTTGGTAACGCGCCATGGCCTGGGCAACGCCCGCCGCTGGATCGGCGTCGTCGGACTCAGCTCGGCGGCACTGTTCTTCACGGCGGCGATTTACGCGCCGGGGGGTAAGCTGGCGCTGGTGTTCCTTTCACTCGCCTACGGCGGCATTCTGTTTCAGCAGCCCAGCCTCTGCGCCCTTTGTCTCGACGTAGGCCGCAAACATGGAGGCGCCGTGTTTGGCTTCATGAACACGGCGGGCAACGCAGCTTCAGCCCTTTCTGCTGTGGTCTTTGGCTACCTTGTGGGCCATTTCGGCAACTACAACACGCCCTTCGTCCCGATGGTGGGCTTGTTGTGCGTAGGCGTGATGCTCTGGTTGCGAGTGGACCCTACGCGCGAACTATTCCCCGAAGTGCTTCCCGCCGAATCCGCGGCGGCCTGACCGGATTAGGAATTGGGAACAGACTCCAACAAGAGTGTTTCTGCAGTCGCACGGGGACTGCCGAGGCCCGGGACTGGGCGCGGAAGATTCTGGACAAGGAGCCGACCATGCCTGGGTATTTGCGGCGGCGGGAGCGGGCGTGGTTTCGGAAAGCCAGCGGTTTGCTGGCGCGGCTGCGAGAGTAGAAATGGGGTACTCGCCTCGATGGATGGGAAATCCCCACCCTTCGACTTCGCTCAGGGCAGGCCATCTCGCAAAAGGCGCGGGACATGGGGCATCGGGCGATATCTCAAGATTTGAACGCCAGCAGCACAGAAGAAGCGTGGGCGCTGCCTAGGTGGATAACGGACTTTCGCCCCCGGATGCCAGGAGATGATGCCATAGTTCCACGTAACCGCACTTGCAATAGTAGACGTCAACCTGCGGCTTGTTCTTGCCAGACACAATGCCCAGGCCGCCGTACTGAAAGAACCCCACTCCATCGAGTTTCATTGGCTCTTTGCACTTCGGACAAACTTTGTCAGCCATATTAGGTACCTCCGGGCAAAAGCATAGCGGCCGCCTCGCTGTCGCAATCGGGCGACTGGACAGCCTTTAGGACATGACACAAGCCTCGGTCACCCTATCCAGTACCCGTTCCAGCAGTTCCAGTTGGCGCTGCAGTTCCGTCTTCAACTCGGGGTTCGGCTGCCGAGCGATTTCCTCTTTTAGGCTACGCTTCTTCTCAGCAAGGAGGTCGGCAGTTTGTTCGAGTTCACCGCAGTCGAATCGGAAGTCGCGGTCCAGGACCTTGCTCAAAATCTCACCGTACTGTCGGGCGTCTTGCTCTAGCAAAACGTCCGCCAGCAGTTTCAGCTCGTCGGTTGTTTCCAGGTGGAATTGCATAGCTCTCTCCTCTGAAAATGGAAAGTGCGTTGGAAACCCTATGACAATGGAACCATGGAAATCATCGAACTGTCAGTGACAACAATCACCGTGCCCGTTACGCCCGTGCGCAAGGGATACGGGAAATGCGGAGGTAAGCCCACACACAAATCAGAGGCAGGCCTGATTGCCGGGTAATTGTCGCAATCAGCCGTTACACTCATTGAGAATTAGCTGACCCGGCCCGGGCAGCGAGATTCGGATGGTAAAATTGCGGGTGGTGAAGCTTTCCAGGCCTTCCATCCGGCTGCTGGCGACCGATATTGACGGCACGCTGCTCAATCCCCAATTTCAAATTTCTGCGGGCGACCTGACGGCGCTGCGGCGGGCGCATGCGGCGGGAATTGAAGTTGTGCTGGTCACCGGGCGGCGGCATTCGTTCGCCTTGCCCATCGCAAAACAGCTGGGGTTCGATTTATGGCTGATCACTTCCAACGGGGCGGTGACGCGGTCGCTCGGCGGGGAGCCGTTTCATCGCGACCTGATGCCGGCCGAGACTTGCCGGCGTTTGTGCCGGGCGATGCAGGAATTCCGCGGTAATACCGTTCTGACCTTTGACAAGGAAACGAAAGGCGCGATCGTGCTGGAGCGGCTGGATGAAATCGGGGCCAGCATCCGGCGCTGGGTGGAGAAGAATATGGAATTCATCGAGTTCGTCGTGCCGATCGAACGGGCGCTGGTGAGCGATCCGGTGCAGGCCATGTTTTGCGGGACGCTGGCGAGAATGAACGAAGCGCTGCGGGCGCTGGAGCGCGCGGGCCTGGATGGAGAGATTACAGTGTTGCGCACGGAGTATCCGGCGCGGGATTTGTCCATGATTGACGTGCTGAACGGAGGCTGTTCGAAGGGGCACGCACTGGCGCGGTGGGCAGAGCACCGGGGCTACCGGCGCGACGAGGTCATGGCCATCGGTGACAATCACAATGACGTGGAAATGCTTGAGTTTGCGGGGCATCCGGTTATCATGGGAAATGCCTGCGCAGAGCTGCGCGGACGGGGATGGGCCGTGACTCTGGCCAACGATGAGTGCGGAGTGGCGGCAGCGGTGGAAGCAGTGGTCAGTGGTTAGGGGCCAGGGGTCAGGGGTCAGGGGCTAGTGGTCAGTGGGTTGGGATGAGACTTTGGCATTTAGTTCGGGCTGTGGGCATCGTGATACTGGCGGTGGCTCCCTGTTTTGCGGGCGAAGTGGCGGTGTTGAAGAACGGCTTTTCGATCCGGCATGAGCGGCGGGAAGTGGTGGGCGACGTTACCCGGCTCTATACGAACGCCGAGGGATCAAGTTACGTGGATGTCCCCACGGCGGAGATTGAGCACTTTGAGGCAGCGCCGGAGTTGCCGGCTGTTTCGCGGCCTCCGGCTTCGGGGTCGGGGCTTCCGGCTTCGGGCTCTGGACTTCCGGCTTCCTCAAGGAGTTCGACCTCCTCGCCTTTTAGCGGGAGCGCAAAGGATTCGAGGGCAATTTCCAGCCGGCCGCGGACGAATCTGGCGGAGGTCGTGAACGAAGCCAGCGGGCGGTACCGGCTGGATCCGGATCTGGTGAACAGCGTCATCAAGGCGGAGAGCGGGTTCAACGTGCGGGCGGTGTCGCCGAAGGGGGCGCAGGGGTTGATGCAGTTGATGCCGGGAACGGCGTCGAAGCTGGGCGTGCCCAATGCGTTCGACGCCGAGGCGAACGTCGAGGGCGGAGCAAAATACCTGCGGGAACTGCTGGAGCGTTACAACTTTGATATGGTGAAGGCCTTGGCCGCCTACAATGCGGGGCCGCAGCGGGTGGAGCAGTTTGGCGGGGTGCCTCCTTACTACGAGACACGGGCTTATGTGGCGCGCGTGGTGAGGGACTTCAATAAGAAGAAAACAGCGCAGGAGAAAGCAGCGGCGGCTCAGTCCAAGATTCCTGCCAAGAGTGTGAAGACTTCCAGGGCAAAGCCCCGGAACTCCGGAGCTGTGGCTCAGGCGAATTCGAATTCAACACGGGAGCGGCCGTAGTTCTTTTCGATTCGCGGCCCACTGCAACTTCAAAGGCAACGTCAAAGGCAAGATCAACACCCGCGCGGGCGGGGTCGCCCGCGCCACATAGCCCGCGCCACATCTGGTTTGACCGGTTTGGCACGGTCATTTACCTTGGAACTGCCGTTTCCCGCTTCGCGTTGCCGGGGTCGCGGCGCGGAGTGTCTCCCGTTCATGGACAAAAAGCGCATTCTGGCCAGCGTGGTGGTGTTCCTCATCCTGGCAGTTCTGATTTATCTGCAATACCGGCACTGGCGGACCTTCGACTGGGGGACGTTCTGGAGCCAGACTCACCGCATCAAGAAAATACACGTGCTGCACGGGATCGCGCTGATCTATCTGGCGTATGCGATGCGGGCGTGGCGCTGGAAAATCTTTTTGAAGCCAGTGCGTCCGAAAACCAGGACGCTTGACCTGCTGTCGCCTACGCTGGTCGGATTCACCGGACTGGCGTTGCTGGGGCGAGCAGGAGAGTTTATTCGTCCGTTCCTGATCGCGCGGCGGACGAAGCTTCCTTTCTCGTCACAATTGGCGGTGTGGGGTGTGGAACGCATCTTCGATCTGGGAGCGTTCACGATCCTGATGATGCTCGCGATTTTCCTGCCCAGTGCCCTGCCCTCGATTCCCCATCCGGAATACTACGTTCGTTTCAAGGAAGCAGGGTTTCTGCTGACCGCGCTGGTGGCGGGAACAACGTTGGCAGCCGTGGTCATCGGCCGCAATGGTGAGGCGGCGGCGCGATGGGTGGAGCAGAGGTTCTCCCATCTGTCGTCGAATCTGGGGCACAGGCTGGGGCTGCGGGTGCGGGAGTTCGGCATGGGGCTGAACACGATTCATGGACCGCTGTCGCTGGTGTGGCTGACGCTGGTTTCGGTAGGGATGTGGTACGTGATCGCGCTGTCGTATCAGGAAGTAACTCATTCCTACGGAGTGGACGCGCTGGAGATCCCGGTGTCGCAGCTGTTGATTCTGATGTTCGCGAGCATGCTGGGCTCGATGCTGCAACTGCCGGCGGTGGGTGGCGGATCGCAGATGGCGACGATCGCGACGCTCTCCAGCGTGTTTGACGTGCCTCCGGAGATGGCCGCCAGTTGCGGGATTCTGCTGTGGCTGGTGACGTTTGCGGCGGTGGTGCCGGTGGGGCTGCTGCTCTCGCATCACGAGCGGCTGTCGCTGCGGAAGCTGTCGGTGGAGAGCCACCAGGCGGAGGAAGAAGAGATGGGCCAGCCTCCGGGAGGGTGAAGAAGATAGGTGTCTGCGATCACTGCGCTCGGTCTGGGTGGAACCTAAGATAATGTGCGGCAAAAACGCCGGGAGGTCGCTATGACCGGAAGTGCGGTTTCGTTGACGCTGAGTGAAGAGGAAAGAGAACTGGTGCAGGAGATTCTTGAGGAGCGGCATCGCACGCTTCTGGTGGAGGTTTCGCACACCGACCACCATCATTTCAAAGCTGTGCTAAGGAAGAAGGCGGAGCTTCTGGAGTCGGTATTGAGCCGGTTTATGGTGCACGCGTAGGGTTCGGACCTTGCTCTCCCCTACTCGGTGATCACGGCCTTCACCAGATTTCGGGGGTGGTCCACGTCGTATCCCTTCTTCACGGCGACATGGTAGGCGAAGAGCTGCAGGGGAATTACCTCAACAATGGGTAGCAGCAGCTCCGGCGCGGCGGGCACGTAGAACACGTGATCGGCAATGGTGGCGACTTCCCTGTCGCCTTCGGTGGCGACGGTGACCAGCGGGCCGCGACGCGCATTCACTTCCTTCATTACCTCCAGCGTTCGCCGGTAACGCAGCATCGAATCCGGATCGCTCTGGTCGCACGTGGCTAGGACCACGACGGGTAGCTTCTCGTCCACCAGCGCGTTGGGGCCATGCTTGAGCTCGCCCGCGGGATAACCCTCGGCGTGGGCATAGGAAATTTCCTTGAGCTTGAGCGCTCCTTCGCGGGCGATGGCGTAGTGCACGCCGCGGCCGAGATAGAGGAACTTCTCGGCCTTGAAGTGCGCCGCTGCAAATTCGTCGGCAAGATCATCCCAAGTGCGCAGGTTTTGTTCGATTACTTCGGGCAGGCGCGCGAGACGCTGCAGGTAGGAGCGGGTCACTTCCGAGGTCATGCGGCCCCGTTTGCGGGCGAGGAACAGGGCCATCAGATAGAGAATCGTAAGCTGGGTCGTGAAACTCTTGGTCGCGGGAATCGCCAGTTCCGGGCCCGCGCCGGTAATCAGCGCGGCCCCGGCCTCGCGGACGATGGTGGCCGGCGAGACATTCGAGATGGCGATGGTATTCACGCCGCGAGTCAGGGCTTCGCGCTGCGCGGCGATGGTGTCGGCGGTCTCTCCCGACTGGGTGATCACCATGACGATCGGGTCAACGGCGGCATGAGTCGAGCGGTAGCAGTATTCGCTGGCGTACTCCACATCCACGGCCACGCCCGAAAGATCTTCAATCATGATTTCGCCAGCCAGGCCGGCGTGGCGGCTGGATCCGCTGGCCGCAATGATGAGCTTGCCCAGGGTCAGCAGAGCGGGCTCGATTGCCTGCAGCTCGCCGGGGAAGATCACGTCGTCTTTCAGGTGCTTGGCGACGGTCTTGGCGATGGCCTGGGGCTGCTCGTAGATTTCCCGCAGCATGGCGTGGGCAGGCTTGTGGTTGGTTGGGCTTTTTTTCTTGTTGGGAGTCATGGGGACTGGGGCTGAGATTAAATCATTGGTGGTGTAGCGAGCAAACAGCTTGCGGAGCTTCGCTCCTGGACAGCCGGGGGCGGCTGTCCCCACATGAACATCCTTAACTCAGGACAGGCGAGGGCGGCTGTCCCCACATGAGCTTTGTTAACGGCCCTCAAAGTGGGCTTCGATTTCTTCCAGCGTTTTGCCTTTGGTTTCCGGCAGGAACCACGTAGCGGTGACGAAATAGATTACGGTGCAGGCGGCGAAGCCGAAGAACATGGTGGAGTAGCCGTACTTGCCTACCGTGGGCAGGAAAATCGCGGCGATCGTTGTAGACACTGCCTGGTTGAGCACCAGCGCGATGCTCATGCCATTGGAGCGGATGCGGGTGGGCATCAGTTCCGAGAGCGCCAGCCAAACGCACACGCCGGGACCGATCGCGAAGAAAGCCATGAACACAAAAAGAGTGACGGCCACCAGCCAGCCGTTGGTTGGGCTGGGAACCGGGCTGATGAGCGCGTTTTCAATTCTCAGCGGCGCTTCGCGCGCGGCCTCGAGATTGCCGAACGGGTTGGAGAAGAAGGCCACGACTTTGTTGGCCGGGACACAGCCGTCACGTGTGATCTCGATCGGCTTGGCGGCGGGATCGTCGGAGCGCACGGCTTTGCTGGCGGCGCGGAAATCGCCGTAGGAATAGATGACCACCAGGGACGTGGGCTGAGTGCTGCCCGCGCTACCGGTTTGTTTCAAGAGTCGGTCGGCCAGGGCTTCGTTGTAGAGCAGCGTGAGTGTCTGGTCCGCTGGAACCATGGCCTGGACGGCGTTTTTCGAATCCAGGCGAAGTTTCTCGGTGTTCAGGAAGAGCACCCCGGTGCAAATGAGTGAGAGGATGATTCCCGCCGTCCCTATCCCAAGCAGAAATTTGCGGCCCTTGCGATCCACCAGAACGACGCCGCCGAAGGTGACCAGGAAGTTCACGATGGTGAATACGACGTAGCCCCAGTGGGCGGCGACGTCGGAGAGTCCGCTTTGCAGAAGAATGTTGGTGTTATAGGCGATGATCGAGTTGATGCCCGTGGCCTGATTGCAGGCCAGAATGATGCAGGCGAGCACGAAGGGAATTACATACTTGCGGCGGAGCAAGGATTCCCGGGCATTGGTGCCGGCCGAAGTCTTCTTTTGTTCGGCGGCGGTAACCGCTTCCATTTCCTGAAGCTCGAGGTCCGCTTGCGCAGTGGAACGGGAACGCAGCAGGGCGGCGTGAGCGGCCTCTTTCTTTCCGCGGCGAAGCAGCCAGCGGGGCGATTCGGCCACCATGAAGCTGCCGATCACAAACAACAGTCCCGGAGGGAGCGAGACCCAGAAGATGCCGCGCCAGGCCGTGTCTTTGAAGGCGAGCAGTCTGGCCGAGTCGCCGAGTTTCGCCACCTGATCTACGCGGAAACTGAAATAAACGCCGACCAGGGCAGCCGTGACGATGCCGAGCGTCAGCAGCCATTGGAAAACTCCGGTGCCCTTGCCGCGGTTTGACGCCGTCAGACACTCGGCGAGATAGAGCGGGACGACGACGCCAATCAACCCGGCGCTGATCCCCTGCAGCAAGCGGCCGAGGACCAGCGGGCCGTAACCGTGCGACAAGGCGATCATCGGGATGCTGATGACGAACAGGATGCCGCTGAGGGTCATCAGGGATTTGCGGCCCATCCAGTCGGCGAGCAGGCCGGCGAATAAGGTGGAAATCACGCTGCCCAGCAAAACCGCAGCCACCACCATCGAAAGCTGATTGGCATTGAACCCGGAGGTCGCCTCCAGATACGGGTAAGCACCGGCGATGATGCCTACATCCACGCCGTAGAGCAGGCCGCCCAGTCCGGCCACGATCAGCAAGAAGCGGTTATAGAACGACTTCCTCTGGTCGAGCGCGTTTGTGCCGGTTGCGATCTCAGCCGTCATATTCCGTTCCCCAGATTTGGTTTCCCCTGTTCCCAACGAGACTGAGCGAACTGCGTGCAGTTCTCAAGTGCAGATGATTGTAGCTGACCGGACCGGCGGCATTATGTGGTCGGCCGCTTGTCCAACGGAAGGCTGAACGAGAAGACCGACCCGCTGCCCAGTTGGCTGACAACGCTGATGGTGCCGCCGTGAGCCTCGACAATGACCTTGGCGATGGCCAGGCCCATGCCAGTTCCGGGCGCCGTGTAACGCTGGTGCTGGCCGCGATAAAACTTTTCGAAAATCAGCGATTGCTCGAAGGAGTCTATTCCGGGGCCACGGTCGGAAATGCTGGTCAGGAGGCGGTCGCCTTTCACCTCACTGATCACCTTGACCGGCGCACCGGGATCGGAATACTTCCCGGCATTCTCCAGCAGGTGCATCAGCACTTCACGAATGCGCAGGACGTCCATGCGCACCCTAGGCAGGTCTGCGGCGGCGATGACTTCCACTGGGTGACTCTCGAGCGAAGACCTGGCATCCTGCAGAGCCGGCTGGAGCGCGTCCTGGATGGAATGCGGCTCAAGATCGAGCTTGAAGAGTCCTGCGTCTAACTGGGCCATCTCGGCAGCCTCGCCGACCAGGCGGTTCAGGCGATCGGTCTCTTCTTCGATTACCGTAAGCAGTTCCCTTCTGCCCTGATCGTCCAAAGCCGCTCCCGAGAGCAACGTAGTCACGCTGGCCTTGATGGAGGTCAGCGGAGTGCGGAACTCATGGGTCACGGAATCGAGGAGAGCGCTGCGCAGGCGCTCATGCTCCTGTTCGGCGCGGTTCTTGCTGAGCGCTTCCAGAGCTTTCGCGCGCTCGATGGCCAAACCGGCAAGGCTCCCCAGCGCATCGAGCGTTTCCCGGGAGAGTTCGTATCCGGTGACTGCCAGGGCTCCGACGGTGCGCATGCCCAGCCTAAGAGGCACGTACGATATGCCGCCCTGGGTGATGGGCTCGCCGCGCAGCAGAGTGGAACGGAGCACGCTTTCTTCGAACGTAGCGTCGAGCGAGGAGCGGTAGGCTGCGGGAGGATCCCCGGCCATCACGACGACATCTCCCACCGAGAACGTCTCCTTCACATAAAGCGGCAAGGCATTGAGCAGCTCGAGGACATTCTCGGAAGCCAGCAACCGCTGGCTCAATCCGTAAAGCCGCTCGACTTCGCGGCGCCGTTGCTTGGCCCGCTCCGCCTCACTGCGCGCGCGCTCGGCCAGATTGCTGGCCACCAGCGCGGTCACCAGAAAAGCGAACAGAGCGATCCAGTTCTGAGGATCGGCAATGGTGAAGGTTCCGACCGGCGGCAGGAAGAAGAAATTGAAGACGGCGGTCGCGAGCAGGGCCAGCACCAGCGCGTAGCGCAAGCCCCAGTAGGCGGAAGCGAGAAGCACTCCGACCAGGAACGTCAGGGCAACCGTAGTTGGATTGATGTGCAGCCGGAAATAAACCGCCGTGATCACGCCGATGGCGCCGAGCACCACCGCATAACGCGTCGCTTGCGTTCCAGCCCCGGTCTTCACTCCCGCATTGTACGATGGACGTGACAATTCCGAGCCCGCGAAAGACAATAGCTGCGATGACCAAGACGCCCGAAGAGTGGCTGAGCGAGATTTCACCGGAGAAGGCCCGCGGCATCTTCAAACTGTTTCTCGGCTATGCTCCGGGTGTCGGCAAGACCTACAACATGCTGAGCGAGGCCATCCGCCGGGCCAGCCGCGGCGAAGATGTTGCCGTAGGCGTGGTGGAGAGTCACGGGCGCAAGGCGACCGCGGACCTGGCGGCCAAACTCGACCGCATTCCTCCCCGCAAGCTCGAGTACAAGGGCACGGTGTTCGATGAGATGGACGTGGACGCGATTCTCGCCCGAAAGCCCGCGGTGGTTCTGGTGGACGAACTGGCGCACACCAACATCGAGGGCAGCAAGCACGCCAAACGGTACGAGGACGTGCTGGAGTTGCTGGACGCCAAGATTGATGTGCTCTCCACTATGAATGTGCAGCACATCGAGAGCCTCGGCCCCACGGTGCAGCAGATTACGGGCGTGCAGGTGCGGGAGACGGTGCCGGACTGGGTGATGCAGCGCGTGGATGAGATCGTGCTGGCCGACCTGACGCCGCAGGCCCTGCAGAACCGCATGTTGCGGGGTGACGTTTATCCGGCGGACCGCGCCCAGCGGGCGCTCTCCCATTTCTTCCGGCCCGGAAACCTGATTGCGCTGCGCGAACTGGCGCTGCGGCAGGTCACGCGCGTGGTGGATCGCAGTCTGGACGCGTATCTGGAAAAGGACGACGCGCAGCAGGCCCACACGGTGCGGGAACGGATCGGCGTCTGCGTCAGTTCCAATCCCGCGGCGCAGTACCTGATTGCGCGCGGTTCTCGGATGGCGCAGGCGATTGGCGGCGAACTGTATGTCTTCTACGTGGACGTGGGACGGGACACGCGGCCGGAGGATCAGAAAACTCTGGCCGAGAACATCCGCTTCGCGGAGAACCTGGGCGCCCGGGTGGTTCGCAGCCCCGGCGGAAGCATTGCCGACAGCGTCGCCCAACTGGTGCGCGAACACCATATCACGCAAGTCATCTTTGGCCGGTCGGCGCGCACGGGCTGGCAGCGCTATCTGTATTTGTCGGCGATCCAGCGGTTTCTGCGGGAGGCGCCGTCGGTGGATGTGCACATTGTGACCCAGGAAGCGCGCTGATGGCCGATCCGCCTCACATTCTCGTGGTGGACGATGAACCGCAGATTACGCGCGTGCTGCGCACCAGTCTCTCGGCCCAGGGATACGACATCCGCGTGGCCAACAGCGGAGAGATGGCGCTGGAGATCATGAAAGACTGGTCGCCCAACCTGATCATCACCGACCTTTCGATGCCCTCGATTGATGGTGTGCAGTTGTGCCGCGCCGTGCGTTCCGTTTCCCAGGTTCCCATCCTAGTGCTCTCGGTTCGCGACAAGGAACAGCAGAAAGTGGAAGCGCTCGACGCCGGGGCAGACGACTACGTCACCAAGCCTTTCGGCATGAATGAGCTCCTGGCGCGGGTACGAGCCAATCTTCGGCGTGTTTCCACCGAAAGCGAACTGGAACCCGTGATCGAGGCTGGCGATTTTCGCATTGACACCGCGGCGCACAAAGTAACCGTCCGGGGCCGCGAAGTGCGCCTCACTCCGAAAGAGTTTGACCTGCTCGTTTTCCTGGCGCGCCGTCCCGGCAAAGTCGTCAATCACCGCACTTTGCTGGGCTCAATCTGGGGCGGGCAAAGTACTGAGCAGGTTGAGTATCTCCGTGTCTTCGTGGGCCAGTTGCGCAAGAAACTGGAGCCGGACGCCTCATCGCCGCGCTACATCGTCACGGAACCCTGGGTGGGATACCGGTTTGAACCCGGGGAGTGAGTCTGTCGTAATCCCTCCTTGATCCTTTTGTTGGCACTTCGTTCTTCTTACGAACATTCTACGAACTCTTTATTCAATCTTTACGGCTTGCGTAATCAAATCTAACGAGAGCGGGCCCGATGGCGCTGGCCCGGAAGCAATTCAAAGAAGCACAGGAAGGCACGGATGATGACGACGATTCAGGATGTATCCGCGGAACAGCTGGCGAAGCTCTTCCATCACTACCGGGAAGCATTAGCGCATGACTGCAAAAGTCAAGGCCCCGAGGACGAGCCGTGTCCCTGGGATCGCACTTCCCAGGACGAGCGCAAATTGATGGTGGCGGCGGCCCGTTTAGCGCTGCTGGAGCTGGCTACTACGGGGGCCCGAACCTATCCGGACCGCAAGTACTTCGCCAAGCCGGGCGAAGCAGATTGGGGCTGCTGAATCTTCTTTCGACAGCGCGACAAACTGGACTAAAGTCCCGGGAGTAATCCGCACGGCTCTCTTTACGAAATCTTTATGAATTCTTAATCCCACCCTTATGGGTAGGGCTGTCAAATCGTGTGCAGAATCGCGACACGTGGATAGGCGGCGTTATGCAAGTTGCGGTCGTAGTACTGTGCGCCGGCGCGGTGGCATTTCTGTTGCGCGTGCTGGTCGCCCTGGTGAAAGAGGGATGGACCTTGCCGTCCCCGGTCGTGACGGTTTACCTGGCCAAATTCACCCCTTCCAGGCGACGAGGAGAACTCATACTTATGAAACTTGACGCTCTGAAGCATCAGTCTGCAACAAGAATGGGCGGGCGGACGGCGCTGGTCGCGCTGATTGCGGCCGGGTTCGCGCTTCCCCTGCTTCATGGTCAACAAACGGCGATGGGTCCGTCTGCCAATGAGGCGGCATCGGGCGACACGGCAGTTAGCGCAAGCCATCCGCAGCCGTCGCAGGAGATATTGCAAGAGCTGGATGCGATGAAGAAACGCATCGAACAACTGGAAGCGCAGCTCAAGCAGCGGGACGGCGCGGCGCAACCGGCCGCGATGGCCGACCCTGCCATGGCGGCTGCCCCGGCAACGGCATTGCCCCTGATGTCCGCGGCGGCCACGCCTCCTGCGGGAGCCAATGCCCTGGTGTCTGAGTCTGCTCCGACGGAGAAGAAGCCGCCGGCGGAGCCTTTTGCCTTCGCGGACTGGAGCTGGTTGAACGGCAATCCGCGCACCAAGGAAGCGGCATTTGATTCGAAGTTTTTCACCCCGGAAATCCGCGCCGACGTGGACTACACCTACGATTTCAATCATCCCGCCGACGACTCGATTGGCGGATCGAGCGAGATCTTCCGCTCCAACGAAGTGGGCCTGACGCAACTGGGGGTGGGGGGCGATTTTCACTTTGACCACGTCCGGGCGCGCCTCATGACGCAGTTCGGGATGTATTCCACGACCACGCCGCGCAATGACGCCAGCTACTCGCGCGGCCAGTGGAATCTGGCCGACGCCTACCGCTATGTTTCCGAGGCGTATGGCGGCTATCACTGGGACGCGCTGCACGGCATCAATGTGGATGCAGGCATCTTCATGTCGTATGTGGGCCTGTTCAGCTATTACAACTTCGACAACTGGGCGTATCAGCCTTCTTATGTATCGTCGAACACGCCGTGGTTTTTCACCGGCATGCGCATTCAGATATTCCCGACCGAGAAGTTGAAGATCGAGCCCTGGATCATCAATGGGTGGCAATCCTACGCCCGATTCAATGGCCGGATCGGCCTGGGTGGACAGGTTTTGTATCGTCCCACCAGCTGGATTTCCATGCTTTCCAACAACTACGGAGTCGGATCTGACGCGCTGGGCATTCCGAACCGCACGCGCATGCACACTGATAACAGCATTGAAATAAAGTATTTCGACCATCCGGAACGCTTTCTGGACAAGATGGCCTTCACCCTTACCGGCGACGCCGGCTGCGAAACCGGCGGGGGCGTGAACTGCCTAACCAATCAGAAAAATCCCGCCGGTCAGATCGTGTCTTACAAGCAGAGTTTTCTGGGTTACATGCTGTACAACCGGTGGTGGTTCCACAAAGACCGCTACGGAGTGACGATCGGGGGCGGCAAGATCAACAATCCCGGCCGCTATCTGGTGTTGTTGCCTCCGATTGATGGCGCAACGGCAACCTCGGGAACGCCCTACTTCACGGAGAATCCCGGAGATCCCTTCAAAGCGTGGGACATTTCGGGAACGTACGATTACATGCCCAGCCAGTACATCACGTTCCGCTGGGAGTTCAATCACCGGCACGCAAACGTTCCGTACTGGACGGGCCCGGGCGGGATCACACCTCCGGGAGGAAACAACGGAAATCCAGGATCACTGATAACTCTGCCGAGCGGCGCGACATGGCAGCCCGATCTGCGCAAGACCGAGGATCGCGCCACCATGGCGATCCTGGTGAAGTTCTAGATGTTGAATACAGGTATGCTGGGGACGATTCCGTGTAGGTCCCTCAAACCTGCTAAGGGAAGCCCGCAGCAAGCGAGCATGAGGGAGAAAGGCATGAAGCGTCATGAAGTCACATCTCGCATGCGCGTTGGCAGCGTTAGTTTGCGTGTCCCATGGGCAGGCGCAACAGAGAGCCTCGGTAGCGGCGACCGGCTCACCTGAGGACTTGCAGCGGAGGGTGCAACAACTGGAAACGGAAGTGACTGAGTTAAACCAAATCGTGAAGCAGCTGCAAGCGGGCGGCACCGCCGTTGGGAGCAGCGGTGCTACGGTGCCGGCTGGCGCTGCCTTGGCCTTAAAGACGGAGCCCGCGACTCAACCACAACCACTGGTCGGCTCGGCGTTAGCCTCCGGCGTGAGTGCGGACGATCGCCAAACACTTGATCTTCTGCGCAACACGACGCTCAATGTCGGGCTGGACACCTACTACGCGTACAACTTCAACGATCCTGTAGGGCGCGTGAACCTGCTGCGAGCCTATGACGTCCTGAGCAACGAATTCAGCCTGAACCAGGCCAGCGTGATTGTTGAGCACGCGCCCGATGGGAGCGCGGGACGCCGCTGGGGCGGGCGCCTGGACTTGCAGTTTGGACAGGCCACCGACACGTTGCAGGGAAATCCGACCAATGAGCCCAGGCCGCAGATCTATCGCAACATCTTCCAGGTCTACGGCACCTATGTCGCAGCTATCGGCAAGGGCGTCACTATTGACTTCGGAAAATGGGGGAGCTCGCTGGGCATTGAAGGCAACTACACCAAGGACCAGATGAACTATTCCCGCGCACTCTGGTTCGACTTTCTGCCCTTCTATCACATGGGAGTGCGGGCCACGATCCCGGTGAACGACCGATTCAGCGTGAACTACTGGATCGTGAATGGGACGAACCAGGTGGAAGCGACGAACGGTTTCAAGGACGAGCTTTTCGGCTTCACAGCCATTCCGCGCAAGAGCATCACGTGGACGATGAATTACTATCTGGGCCAGGAACATCCGGACCGGGCGCCAGCCGCAAGCTGCGGACCCATCCCGGTGCAGCCGGGGCTGTGCTTTACCGCAATCCAACCGGCGCCCAATGGGCGAACACATATTTTCGACAGCTACGTGACCTGGAAGGCCACGTCAAAGTTATCCGCAGCCCTGGAGGGAGACTATTTTATTCAGCGCTTGTGGAAGAATGCTGCGCCGGGCGAGTCTTCGGCTCCTTCGCATGTGGCGGGCGGCGCCGCCTACGTCCAATACCAATTGACGCCGAAGCTTGCCCTGGCGACCCGGGCAGAGTACATGTCGGATCGCGGAGGCATCTTCAGCGGGATCACGCAGGCGTTGAAGGAGAATACCGTCACGTTCGACTACAAGCTGGCGGAAGGCTTCCTCATGCGCTATGAGTGGCGGCGGGATTTCTCGAATCAGCCGTCGTTCCTGTCGGATGTGCAAGGCGTTCTCAATAAACAGCAGACCACGGCAACTCTCGGCATGGTGTGGTGGTGGGGACGCAAGGAAGGTTCGTGGTAATGGTTGCCGGCGAAACGCCGGGGGGGATCAAGTATGCAAGACATTCTTTGGGTAGGAGTCACAATCGCATTTTTCATGGTGGCGGTCGCTTACGTGCATTTTTGCGACCGGGTGAAGTAGGAGGGTTTTATGGACACGCAGTCTCTCATCATGCTCATCATCAGCGCGCTGGTCGCGGTTTACCTGTTCTATGCCCTGCTGCGGCCGGAGAAATTCTGACGGAGATTTGAAATGACCATTAATGGCTGGCTGCAGATCTTCGTATTCCTGGGGCTGATTCTGGCGGTCACAAAACCGCTCGGCGTGTTCATGACGCGAGTGTTCGCCCGCGAGCGTACGTTTCTAGACCCACTGCTGCGGCCCATCGAGCGCCTGCTCTACCGGGTCACCGGCGTGGACGAAGAACACGAGATGCGCTGGACCGAATACGCGACCACTTTGCTGCTGTTCAGCGGCGTCTCCATGCTGGTTCTGTACCTGATCCAGCGCATCCAGGGAGTGCTGCCGCTCAATCCGCAGCATTTCGCGGCGGTCACTCCTGAGCACGTGGCCTTTAACACGGCTGCCTCGTTTACCACCAACACCAACTGGCAGGCGTACTCCGGCGAGACCACCATGAGCTACTTCACGCAAATGGCCGGCCTGGCGTATCACAATTTCACTTCGGCAGCGGCGGGAATCGCGCTGGCCATTGCCTTTATTCGCGGCATCGCGCGACGCCAGATGCAGACCATCGGCAACTTCTGGGTGGACATGGTGCGCGCCAGCCTTTGGGTGCTCCTGCCGTTTTGCGTGGTTGGAGCATTGCTGCTGGTGTCGCAGGGAGTAGTTCAGAACCTGAAGCCGTACGACACGGTGAAACTGGTCGAGCCGCAGCAAGTGCAGCGCACCGGCGCGGACGGCAAACCCGTGGTGGACGCCAGCGGCAAGCCGGTCCTAGACACGGTCACGACGCAGGTTATCGCGCAAGGTCCGGTCGCGTCGCAGGAGATCATCAAGGAATGGGGCACGAACGGCGGCGGCTTCTTCAACGCTAACAGCGCGCATCCATTCGAGAATCCCACGCCGCTGTCGAACCTGATTGAGCTGTTTTCCATTTTCGCGGTGTCGGCCGGGCTCACCTACACGCTGGGGCGCATGACTGGCTCTCCCGCTCACGGATGGGCCGTTTGGGCGGCTATGGCGATCCTGTTCCTCGCCGGGGTGACGGTCGCATACTGGGCGGAGTCTCACGGTAATCCGCTTTATCCCGCCACGGTCGCGCAGCGCGCGACCGACGCGCAGCCTGGCGGCAATATGGAGGGCAAGGAAGTCCGCTTCGGCATCGCGAATTCGGCCCTGTTTGCCACCGTCACCACCGACGCTAGTTGCGGCGCCATCAACGGTTGGCACGATTCGTTCACGCCGCTCGGCGGAATGGTCCCGCTGGTCAACATCATGCTCAGCGAAGTGATCTTCGGCGGAGTCGGCGCCGGCATGTACGGCATGCTGATCTACGTGGTGCTAGCGGTGTTCATTGCCGGCCTCATGGTCGGACGCACGCCGGAATACCTAGGCAAGAAGATCGAGGCCTATGACGTCAAGATGGCGATGCTGGTGTCGCTGGTCTTCCCGCTGGTGATTCTTTCGCTCACGGGAATCTCGATGGTCAAGAGCTTCGGGACGGCAGGCATCACAAATCCCGGGCCGCACGGGCTGAGCCAGATTCTCTACGCCTTTACCTCGGCAGCGGGAAACAACGGTTCGGCCTTCGGCGGCCTCACCATCAACACGCTCTGGTATGACACGGCGATCGGAATGACGATGCTGATCGGCCGTTTCTTCATGATCATTCCAATGCTGGCTATTGCCGGGAACCTCGCGCAGAAAAAATATGTGCCGCCGTCGCTGGGAACGTTCCCGGTGACGACGCCGCTGTTCACGTTGCTGTTGATCAGCGTGATCTTGATCCTGGGAGCATTGACATTTTTCCCGGCCCTGAGCCTGGGACCGATTCTGGAGCACCTGCTGTTGCACGTAGGCAAGACTTTCTAGGAAACATATGGCAAGCCATCGCAAATCGATTTGGGACCTCGCTCTGGTTCGCAGCGCCGCCTGGAACTCGCTGCTCAAACTGAATCCGCGCAACATGATGGGCAACCCGGTCATGTTCGTGGTTGAGATCGGCAGTGTGATCACGTCGGTGCTGTTGATTCTCCATCCCCACCAGGCGTTTAGCTTTAACCTGCAGATCACGCTGTGGTTGTGGTTCACAGTTCTGTTTGCCAACTTCGCGGAAGCCATGGCAGAGGGCCGGGGCAAAGCCCAGGCGGAAACGCTGCGGAAGGCACGGTCGGAGACGGTTGCAAAGCGTTATGCCTCCGACGGCAAGCTTGAGGAAGTTCCGAGCGCCAAGCTGCGGGCCGGCGATCTGGTTTCCGTTTCTGCCGGGGAACTGATCCCGGGGGACGGAGAGATTATTGAGGGAGTGGCGTCGGTGGATGAATCGGCCATTACGGGCGAATCTGCGCCCGTGATTCGCGAAGCGGGCGGCGACCGCTCGGCGGTCACGGGCGGCACACGCGTGCTCAGCGATCACATCAAAGTGAAGATCACGTCGAATCCGGGCGAGACTTTTCTCGACCGCATGATTGCGCTGGTAGAAGGGGCGGCACGGCAGAAGACTCCCAATGAAATTGCGCTCAACATCCTGCTTGCCGGACTCACGATCATCTTCTTGTTGGCCGTGGTCACGCTGCAGCCGTTTGCGGTTTATTCCGGATCGCCGCAGACCGTATTCGTGCTCGTCTCGCTGCTGGTGTGCCTGATTCCCACCACCATCGGCGGGCTGCTCTCGGCGATTGGCATTGCGGGCATGGACCGCCTCGTCCAGCACAATGTTCTCGCGATGTCGGGGCGCGCGGTTGAGGCCGCCGGCGATGTGAACACGCTGCTCCTCGACAAGACGGGCACCATCACTTTCGGCAACCGCCAGGCCACCGAATTCCTGTGTGGCCCCGGTGTGACGGAGGCCGAAATGGCCGATGCCGCCCAACTTTCCTCGCTGGCCGACGAAACTCCGGAGGGCCGGTCCATCGTGGTGCTGGCCAAGGAAAAGTACCAACTGCGGGGCCGGGAATTTGCCACACACGAGGCGGAGTTCATTCCCTTCACTGCCCAGACACGCATGTCAGGCGTGAATCTGGATGGGCGCGAGATTCGCAAGGGCGCCGCCGACGCCATCACGCGCTACCTGGAGCAGAACAATTCACCTATGCCGCAGGAGGTGCGCGCCGCGGTCGAGCGCATCGCGTCCTCTGGCGGAACGCCCCTGGTGGTTGCCGAGAACCGGCGAGCCATGGGCGTGATTCATTTGAAAGACGTCGTCAAAGGCGGAATTCGCGACCGCTTCGCGCAACTGCGAGCCATGGGCATTCGTACCGTGATGATCACGGGCGATAATCCGCTTACGGCCGCTGCGATTGCCAGAGAGGCGGGCGTGGACGACTTTCTGGCCCAGGCCACTCCCGAGGATAAGTTGAAGCTGATTCGCAGCGAGCAGGCGGGCGGCAAACTTGTAGCCATGACGGGCGACGGCACCAACGATGCGCCTGCGCTGGCCCAAGCCGACGTGGGTGTCGCCATGAACACCGGAACGCAGGCGGCGAAGGAAGCGGGAAACATGGTGGATCTGGACTCGAATCCCACCAAGCTCATTGAAGTCGTTGAAATCGGCAAGCAGTTGCTGATGACGCGAGGCGCGCTCACGACTTTCTCGATTGCCAACGATGTGGCCAAGTATTTTGCGATCATTCCGGCGATGTTTGCCGGAACGTTTCCGGTGCTGAACGCGCTGAACATCATGCGGCTCAAGACGCCGGAATCGGCGGTGCTTTCCGCGGTCATCTTTAACGCGCTGATCATCATTGCGCTGATTCCGCTGGCGCTGCGGGGCGTGAAATACCGCGCCATGAACGCCGAGGCGCTGCTGCGCCGGAATCTGTTCATCTACGGAGTCGGTGGATTGATCGCGCCTTTCGTGGGCATCAAGCTCATTGACGTGTTCATCACCGCCGTCGGACTGGCCTGAGGATTCTTATGAAGAAGCATTTAATCACTTCGCTTTTGATGACGATCGCCACAACTATTCTGCTGGGGCTGATTTATCCTCTCGTTGTCTGGGGCCTGGCGCAGGTGCTGTTCCATGACAAGGCGAACGGCCAGATGCTTCATCGCAACGGAGAGGCCATCGGCTCGCGCATCATCGCTCAACCCTTTACGTCGGCGAAGTATTTTCATCCGCGGCCGTCGAATGCGGGCAACGGATACGATGCGGCCAACTCCGGCGGCACCAACCTTGCGCCCACCAATCAGAAACTGATTGACCGCATTCAGGCCGACGCCAACACTCTGCATCAGGAGAATCCCAACCAGCCCGTCCCGGTGGATCTGATTACGACTTCGGCGTCGGGCTTGGATCCCGACATTTCTCCCGCGGCCGCGGAATTTCAGGTTCCTCGCGTGGCTCATGAGCGCGGCGTGCCCGAATCTGCGATCCGCGATCTGGTACAGAAGCACACCTACCCGCGCGACCTGGGACTGCTGGGCGAGCCGCGGGTGAACGTGCTCGAACTCAACCTGGCGCTGGACGAGTTGGCCAAGCCCTGATCGGGCGCGGCAATTGACATGAGATAATGGGGCTGCCTCGCAGTTGGCCCGCTAAATCCGGCCCCGTAGCTCAGATGGATAGAGCAGCGGTTTCCTAAACCGTTGGTCGGCAGTTCGACTCTGCCCGGGGCCCCCAGTCTCTCCCAAAATCCTTTGAGATTCAGGCTTGGATCACGCGCTCAGGCGCGGGCGAAATCTATGTATCCACGCTGCACATCAGTGCGGATGAGGCGGGCGCGGAGCTTGTCGCCGACATCGAGCCCGTTCTGGCCTTGCGCGAGCAGGCCTTCGATGTGCGGTTGCAACACGCGGACGAAAGTTCCCTTCGGGGTCACGCCGGTCACGATGGCGTCAAAAGTCTCGCCCACGCGGTGCTGCATGGCGACAGCAGAAAGGCGCTTGGCCATTTCGCGTTCGACTTTCCGGGCGGCGTCTTCTTTTTGGGTACAGTTGGCTGCGATGGCAGTCAGTTCGTCATCGGAGTAAGGATTCTGTTTTCCGGCCAGCATGGCCTTGATCAGCCGCTGGGTGACAACGTCGGCAAAGCGGCGGTTGGGTGCGGTGGAGTGAGTGTAGTCCTGAACGGCGAGGCCGAAGTGTCCCGGGGCAACGTCGCCGGCCCGCTCCAGAACGTATTCGCCCGGACCGATCAGCTTGATCACCGAAAGAGAGAGATCGGCGAAGTGGTCAGGGTCGGCTGCCTTTTGCTGAAGCAGAAAATCGTTGAGCGCCTTGGAGTCAGCTTGCGCGGGAAGCTTGGTGCCCTTGGCGGCGGCCAATTGCACGATGCGATCCCAGCGCTCGGGCGTGCGCACGATGCGGCGCAGCGATGAAATTTTTTCGAGCTGGCGAGCGACAACCCCGTTGGCCGCAACCATGAAATCTTCAATCAACTCGGTGGCACGGTTTTTCTGCTGCTTCACGACATCAATGACCTGATCGTTGAGCACCAGGGGATGGACTTCGTCGGTCTCGAGGTTGAGAGCGCCGTGCTGAATGCGCTGCTGCTTGAGCCTTTGCGCCACTTCATCTTGAAGTTTCAATTGCGCTTGTAAATCATTGGAAGCAGATATTTTGGGAAGAGCAGCGGCTGTGCCTTCCAGCCAAGCCCCGACCGAGTTGTATTGGAGCTGAGCCTGGTTGCGGACTACGGCGCGGTAGACATCCGGCGAGGTGAGGCTGCCTGATGATTCGACGACAAATTCGATGACCACGCTGAGCCGATCCTGGTTCTCGAGCAGAGAGGTCGCGCCGGTGGAAAGTTCCTCGGGCAGCATGGGGAAATTGCGAATTCCGGTATAGACCGTTGTGGTCTCGCGGGCAGCGTGCTGATCAATTGGAGTCTGCTTGGGGACGAAGGCGTCCACGTCGGCGATACCCACCAGGACTCTCACGTCGCCATTAGGGAGTGGCTCGGCTACTTCAATTTGGTCGAGGTCGCGCGAGGTGTCGTTGTCAATGGAAGACCAGAGCAAATGGCGGAGGTCGCGGACTTCTCCCCCGGCGGCGATTGGCGGCGGCTGAGATTTCAAGCGGGACAACTGTTCGGGAACCTGCTCAGGAAAGTCCGGCTCGAATCCATTCTCGAGCATGATTTGCGTGGCCATGGCTTGCAAGTCACCGTTGTGCATGATGTTTCCTTCGGGGGTGGATTGATCAGGCTACCATGCGCGGATGGAGCGTGCAGCGGGGCGGCGTTCTGGGGTGGCGGCTTCGTCTAACCCGTTTACCGCGAAGTTCGCAGAGAACATCCGCCGAGAACGCAGAGTTAAGACGAGGCGCCGGCTCGTATCTGAGCCACTACGCATTCGGGTGATTGAGTTCGCTTCCCTCGCGAGCCGCTAGGTAGAACCGGCGTGGCGTTCCATCGCGGCAGAAGCTGCTTCGCGCCGCTCGCGGCGGTTGGACTGGATCACGTAGAGCATATAGAAAACGACTGCCAGGTTAACGACAAGCAAGGAACATCGCAGCAGCGTCAAACCCCGAAGCAGTTCGCGGATCTCAAGCGGCAGCAGCGCTGCTCCCGAGACGAAGGCGATCCACTCGGCCCACGTGCGTCCTTTCCACAGGCCATAGGCTTCGGTGAAACGCAGAGCCGCATAGGCGAAGGCGATGCGGGCAGCGGCCCACAGGCGCGCGTCGGTGACGCTATCGGCGAAATCGAGAAACAACTGGGCAGAATGCCGGTCGGTGCTGACATGAAAGACCGCAAGCAGGCTCTCCGCGATCAGCCACACGTCTTTGTGGACGAGGGCAAGGGCGGTAATTCCCATCAAAACTACAAAAATGCCCTTGGCGAATTCAAAAGAGGCTACCGCCCGGAGGACGCGCCGTTGGCGGCGGTGTGGATCAGACTTGGCTCCGGGCTGGCGCATGAATGGCGATTACCAAGGCAGGGTATCACGGGCGTGAAAGATCGCACACGTGGGACTTCCCTGCCTCGTGCCTTGGCGGATGCGCGCTTCTTACCTCCGTAACTAGAGCCGACGAGGGAACAATGGCACGATCAGACGGGGAGACCAACCATGCGACGACTTGCGGTTTGTCTGGTTCTTGCGATTTTGTGCGCTGCCGGCTCGGAAGCGCAGCAAGGCGCCGCTCTGCAAACTGCCGCTGCTCCGACCGGCGTTCCGCAAACCGCGCGGCAGGCACTGATGGAGATGTTCTTCAGTAAGACCCCTGGGACTTTCGTGAAGCACTTGCCGGAAGCCACTCGCGCCGCTTTGGAGAAATCCGGGGCGCTCGCCCAACTGCAGCAGTATTCCGCGATGGCGAGCCAGTTCCAGACGCAAGGGCAGGGGCAGAGCCTGCAGACGTTCGAGACTGGGTCCGTCATGCTGGTCACGGAGGATTCCAAGACCGGCGAGAAGGTGGAAATGGCGGTGCTGAATGACACGCTGCGCGGCGATCGGGACGATATCGAGCTGTCGTTTCAGGTGTACAAAAACGGACAGGCGCAGCGCACGCCGTTCATGCCGCAGATGACATTTTCGATGAAGCAGGAATCGCGGGTGTGGACGCTGAATGAGATTTCGCTGACGCTCCACCTGCCGCTGGCCGACCCGGACTTGCTAAAAGCCCTCACCGAAAAGATGAAGCCGCAGCCCAACAACGCGCACGTTACATTCACTTCGCAAGCCTCGCAAAGCGAGCCGGTCATGCGGCCGGCCGGCAGTGACACCATGGTGGTGGCTGCCATGCGCACTATTGTTACGGCCGAGATTACCTACGCGAAAAGCTACCCGGCGACCGGGTTCACCTGCACGCTGTCGAATCTGGATGGATTTGGCGGGGGCGAACCGAACGAGCATCAGGCCATGCTGATCAACAGCGGGCTGGCGAGCGGGAAGCGGTACGGGTTTGTGTTCACGCTCTCGGAATGCACGGGGACGCCAGCCACGGGATTTCATCTGACCGCCGCGCCCAACGGAAACAGCTTTGGGGCAAAGGCGTTCTGTGCCGATCAGTCGGGGGGCATTCGATCCTCGGATGATGGCAATCCGGCGACATGCTTCGCGAGCGGCGCGCCGGTTCAGTAGCTGGCAGGAGTGCCCGCTCCACATAACCACTCCACACAACCGAGTCAGTGCATCGTTGCCCAGGCGAGGCCGTCCGGTTCGTGGCCGACGTCTATACGACCAACGACCTCCAACGACTTGAGATCAATCACCGCGACGTTATTGTCCGGGGAGCAGGCCACGAAGGCGCGCGCGCCGTCCGGTTGCATGACGATGCCGGCGGCACCGCGTCCCACCGTGATTCGTTTAATTTCTTTGCGAGTCGCTGCGTCGAAGATTGCCAGGCTGCCGTTGGCCAGACTGGACACCAAAACCCGGTTACCATCCGGGGCAAATTTCAAACGGTTCGCTCCGGGTGTATTTGCGGCGAGGGTCTCCGTTACCTTCTTGGTCGCGACGTTGATGATCGAGATGGTGCCATCTCCGGCATTGGCCACCCAGATTTCCTTGCCGTCGGGAGATACGTCGAATCCTTCTGAGCCCTTGCCGACCGGCACGACCGTCTGCTCCCAATCGCCCCCCGGAGGGCCCGGGGGACCACCGGGGCCGCGCGGACGCTCCTCAGTTTTTTCGATGATGCTTACCGTTCCGGAACTGACGTTGGTGGTGATAATCCGCTTCAGATCGTCGGTGACAAAGATCATGTGCGTGCGGTTCTGCCCTGTGCCGAGGATCCAATCCACCTTGCCTGTGGCGGGATCGTAGCTGCCAATCGCCTTGGCAGATTCGGCGGTAAACCAGGCTTTTCCGCCGGCGAAAAACAAACCGTGCGGGCCGCGCAGAGGACCGAGATCCACGGGCGGGAGCGGTTTCTGCTCCACCAGATCAACCACGGCGAGAGTGTTGTACGCGCCAAAACCGTAGTTGGAAACGTAAGCCGTTCTGCCGTCGCTGGAGGCGATGACCTCGTGAGGATCGTTGCCGACCGGCACTTTGGCCAGGATCTTCAGGCTCGCGGGGTCCACGATGGAGAGCGTGTGGTCCCGTTTGCTCAACGCCAGCAGAGTTTCTTTGGGCGTGGTTTGAGCATTCAGAATGAACGGCACGAGCAGAACTGCGAGAAGGAGTGAAGTCTTTGCCGTTTTCAGCATCGGTAAAGCTTAATTCATCGCTTGGCAATCTATCCAGATCTGTAACGGTACACTGTGCCTGGAGCGTCCGAGGAAAGGCTCTAACCACAGAGGGCACAGAGATCACAGGGGAAACACTGAGGCGGAGTTTCCTAAGCTTTTTTCTGGCGGACGGCGGCGCGCAGTTCGGCTACGACTTCCTGGGAAGCCTTGATGGCCGCGGCGTGCTGGTTCACGTTAAAAGAGATTGCGCCCACGCGGGCATGGCCGCCTCCGCCGTAACGCTCGCAAATCCGCGCCAGGTTGACTTCGGGCTCCTGCGGAGCCCACGGGTTCGATCCCACCGAAACCTTCACGCGAAAGCTGCTCTTGCTTAGTCCCACGCTGTAAACCGACTCGGGATGCAGATAGTAGGGGACGAACTTGTTGTAGCCCTCGAGATCGTGGTCGGTGATGTCGAAGAAGATGGTGCCGTCCTTGCACTCGGTGCGCTGCTTCAGAATGCCAATGGAAAGCTCGTGGCGCTTGAGCAGCGGCGGCAGCAGAGGGGCCACGAAAGGCGCTTCCAAGATTTGCGCCAAAGACTGAGTGGCCAGCAGCGGAATCAGATTGGGGACAAAGCCGTGATCGGGCGCCGATTCGATGACCATGGTCAGCTTCATGGCCGGGGCTTCCATCTCGACGGCGGTCTTGGCGTCGGGATAGAGAGCGCCGTCAATGATGTCGGTCCAGTGAATAAGATCGGCCAGGGGCGCGGGATCGAAGCCGAAGTGCTGCTGCGCGATCATGGCGATGAAACTGGTGCAGGACTTGAAATCGGGATCGTAGAATTTCCGGTTGCTCTGGTTCTGCTCGAAATGCTCGGCGTCGGCGGGCGACAAAAAAGCGCTCTCGTGATGGTCGAACCACCAGGTAATTTTGGGCGAACGGGAGTACTTGAAGTCCACGATGGCGTTCTCGTTGCCGTCGAACTGCTTTTCGTCGAACAAGGCCCCGGCGCGGTGCACCAGGCCGGTGAAAATGAACTCCGCGTCGCCGCGAACGCGCTCGCGGTAGAAGCGCGAAAACAGGGCGGCTGAAGAGGCCCCGTCAAAACACTTGTCGTGATAGAAGACTCGTACTCGCAATGCATTCCCCAATCTGCCCACAGATTCCGCCGGTCCAGCGCCAAGATTCCGGTCTGGTTCCGGTGTTGGTAAAAGCTAATAGGATTGACAGCTTAGGGGAAGAAAGTCAAGGGCGGAAGTTGCGGGGTGGTGGTTTGGTTTGGATGTTCGGACTAACTTGGAGGCGTCATCCCAAAGCCCCGCGCTTTCCCCAGCGAGGCGAGGGATCTCGCGTGGGGCTTTCCTGTCCCGGTGGCGTCTGAGCGCGAGATCCTTTGCGCGGGAGATCCTTCCCTCCGCCTGAAAAACGGCTCCGGTCAGGATGACGCCCGCGTGGGAACGGTCGAAAATCGAGCTACATTGCGTTCGCCTGCTTTTCGGCCATATCGCCGATCACGGGGAGCTTGTACTTCTGGCCCTGATTTGCCTTCAACAGGAGAATGATCCAGACAATCAAGCCAGCCAGGCCGACCAGCGGCCAGATCAAGATGGTGAGCCACCCGAGCAGAGGAATGTGCGCGACAATGCTGAGCCCGATCCACAGCACGGTCCAGGCCACCGCAAAAAAGAGAGACTGGAAAGAGTGGAAGCGAACGAACCGGCTCTTGTTGTAGGGCTCCATCACCAGGAAGATGATGGCGGGGATGATGGTCACGTAGGCGATCATCCCTGCTACGTTGTCGGCCATGCCCCCTGTGCTGGCGGGCGCGGCGGCGGCTCTGCCGGCGCAGGCCGCGCAGAGGGTAGTGCCGTCGGCAATCTGTGCAGCGCACGAACTGCAAAAAGCCATTGAGATTTCCTCCTCAGCCGCAGCAGCAGACTGGCGGACCAGCCCGCGTGGGCTCGCCCCAAGCGGCGTTGTGGCACGGTAACAAAAATCCTCCGGCAACGCAATGTAAGTTCTGGACGGGTGCGCCCTCTATGCCTGGCCGGCAAAGCTTGCAGCAAAGGCTCCCAGCAGCGGGAGGTTGAACATCTCTCCCTGAAGAGCTTTTACGACCAGAACCAACCAGATCACAAATGCGGCCAGACCGCATAGACCGGAAGCTAGAACGACGATCAGGGGGCCCGCGAGCGGGATTCTGAACAGCAACACTGCCGCCAGTTTGAGCGCGGCAGCGGCCAGGGCTGCGGTCAACCACAGCAGAAGGCACTGCGCGGAATGGAAGCGCACGAAGCCGTTCCTGTTGTAGGGCTGGAGGGCGAGGAAAAGAATTGCCGGAATGAAAGTGATGTAGGCCAGGGCGCCGGCGATGGTTTCCGGAAGCACTCCGACCTTTCCCTGTGTCCGCGGCACCGAGCGCATGGGGCGGCCGCAGCCGGGGCAGAAGGCGGCCGTCTCGGGCATCTGGGCGGCGCAATCGGGGCAGGCGAGCGGCATGGGACTGGGCTGATCCACTTTCGCGCACGTTATCAGAAGCAAGGGCCGGCGGCAAACGCGCGAGGCCGTGGGGCAGCCTCAACTTCGATGGGCGTGGTCTTGTTTCCCGCAGTCTTCGCAAACCCCGTAAATCTGGAAGGTGTGTCGCGTGGTGACGTAGTGGTACTTGCGTCCGATTTCCTGCTCGAGCTGGCCTACTTCCTGGGAAAAGAACTCGACGGAACTCCCGCACTCGGTGCAGACCATGTGGTGGTGGCTGCGGCGGTTGTACTGGTGCTCGTAGCGGGCAATGCCGTCGTGGAAGGCGACTTCGCTGGCCAGACCGCACTCGGCCAGCAGCTTCAAGGTGCGATAGATGGTGGTGTAGCCGATGCGGGCGTCTTTCTTCTGCACCAGGCGGTGCAGTTCGTCGGTCGAGAGATGGTCGCGGGTTTCGAGGAAGGTGCGCAGAATGGCGTCGCGCTGTGCGGTCTGCTTCAGGCCGACGCGCTTCAGGTGGCGGTGCAGGATGTCCTGGGCTTCGCGGACCATCTGGCGCGAGATGGTCGGCTGGTCATCAATGCGTTTTTGCAGCATGGCGGGTCTGGCGGAGTCAGGATACCACCCGGCATCTTGAAAATGAAATTCAATTGCAGCGCCGGGCAGGCCTACGCGTCGTGGAATACAATCAGAGATTCCCATGAGCACCCTGGCAGAAGCCGGTCCTTCCATCTCAAGACGTTCGTCCTTGAGCCGCATCCTTTGGCTGCTCCTGCTGGCCGTGCTGGTCATGGCGGCGGGCGCGTTCGCGTACGCCTATTTCGTTGTCCAGTCGGCGCTTCCTCAACTCGACGGGCAGCTTCAGGTGAGCGGGCTAGCGGCTCCGGTCACGGTGACTCGTGACGGCCACGGCGTGCCCACCATCGAAGCCGCCACGCCGGAGGACCTTTTCTTCGCCCAAGGCTACGTGACGGCCCAGGATCGCTTGTGGCAGATGGACGTAATGCGGCGCGCCGGCAGTGGAGAGCTATCGGAAATTCTGGGCGAGAAGGCGCTCAAGCTCGATCGGGAACAGAGAATTCTGGGCCTGCGGGCAGCGGCGAAGAAGGCGCTGCAGACGCTGAGCGCGCGCGATCGCGGCTTCTTCGAGGCTTATGCCCGGGGGGTGAATGCCTACATCGGAGCGCGGGGCAACAAACTGCCGATTGAGTTTCGCATCCTAGGTTATGCGCCGAAGACATGGCTGGCCGAAGACTCGCTGGTCGTGGCCGACGTCCTGGTGAAGTACCTGAACTATCACTATTTCTACGACGCGCTCTGCCGCGAAAAAATTATGGCCAAGCTGGGGCCGGAGTTGACGGCGGACTTGTATGTGAATCGCTCGTGGCACGACCGTCCGCCAACCGTCATGCGCGATGACTTGCAGCAACCGGACAGCAACGCGGGTGATTCGGACGAAGAAGACGACAGCGACGACTTCGGTCCGGACAATTCGGTCACGCGCGCGACGGTTCCGACTTTTGCTCCGCAACGGCCGAGGTTCGAAGAGCTGCCGGTGAATGGGTCGAACAACTGGGTGGTTTCGGGCGCGCACACGGCCACGGGCAAGCCGCTGCTTTCGAACGACATGCACCTGGGCCACCAGATGCCGAATCTGTGGTACGAAGCCCATCTGCATGCGGGCACTCTGGATGTGGCGGGCGTGACCCTGCCCGGAATGCCGTATGTGATCATGGGCCACAACGCGCGGATTGCATGGGGATTCACCAACGTTGGGCCGACGGTCACCGATGTCTATGTGGAGAACTTCAATCAGGAAGGTGCGTATCAGACGCCCAAGGGGTGGGTCCAGCCCGAACATCGCGTGGAGGTGATTCACGTAAAGGGCAAACCCGACGTGACCATAGACGTGAAGATCACGCGGCACGGGCCGGTTCTGACGGAACTGGTTCCGGGTGAGACCCGGCCGCTGGCGCTGCATTGGACACTCTATGACGGCGTGCGCATTCCGCTCTTTGAGGTGAATACAGCGCAGAACTGGGAGGAGTTCCGAAAGGCGTTTTCCCAGTGGGATGCGCCCGGGCAGAACGTGGTCTATGCGGATGTGGACGGGAACATCGGATATCAGACGACGGGCAAGGTTCCGATCCGAGCGGCTGGGGACGGCAGCCTTCCGGCCAGCGGCGCTGACGATGCCCATGAGTGGACTTCGTACATTCCCTTTGAAAAACTTCCGAGCATCTACAATCCGCCGTCAGGGATCATCGCTACCGCGAACGGAAGGATCACGCCGGACGGCTACCCCAATTCGATCAGCATGGAATGGGAAGCCCCGTGGCGCACGGAGCGCATTTACCACGTTTTGGAATCGGGGCGGCAATTCTCTCCGGCGGATATGCTAGGCCTCGAGACCGATGTGCACTCCGAGCCAGACTTGTTCGCGGCGGAACGATTTGTGTATGCCGTGGATCACGCATCCAAGGCCTCCGCCCGCGCCAAGCAGGCAGCCGACCTGATGCGGGGCTGGGACGGAAGAATGCTGGCCTCTTCGGCCGCGCCGACCATCGCCGAAAACTCGATTCACGAATTGCAGCGCTTGCTCCTGGAACCCAAATTGGGCAGCGCGCCGGCGGATTCCACGAAGGACGACGGAACTCTAAGCTGGAAGACTTACTCGTGGGAGATGAATTCTGGGTGGCTGGAGAATATTCTGCTGCACCGTCCCAAGCGCTGGTTGCCGGAAAAATACTTGAACTACGACGAACTGCTGGCGGCGGCGGTGGATGCGGCAGTGAATAGTGCGGATGCCCCGAAGGATCTGGCGTCGTGGCGCTGGGGCACATTCAATGCGGTTGAGATCCAACATCCCATCCTGGGGAAAATTCCGCTGGTGAATCATTGGTCGGGGCCGGGCGTGCAGGAGCAGTCGGGCAGCAAGTACACCGTGAAGGCAGTGACCCGGGATCATGGGCCGTCGGAGCGCTTCACCGCGAATCTGGCCGACCTGGATCAGTCCACGCTGAATACTGTCACCGGACAGGGCGGGAACTTCCTGAGCCCCTACTACATGGATCAATGGAAGGCGTGGTACGAAGGAACGACGTTCACCTTGCCGTTCAGCGCGAAAGCGGTGGAAGCGGCTAATGCGCACCGCCTGGTGCTGGATCCGGCGAAGTAATGCGGGGCCCTCAGGGGCTAAAGCCCCACAGAAAAAAGCCTTTATCGCAGCGCTGAAGCGCCGCGCCACCCAAAATCGGGGTTTTCCAGCAATCAGCAACCCCAGCCATCAGCCACGCCGGCAATCGGCACCTGCTAGAAGAAATCAATCGCCTTCACGTCGCCCACATAACCGACGACGCCGATCGTTCCGCCTGTAATAAAGTCGTTGATCAGGAGGATGTCTTTGGTGGTGTCGTAGACGCGCAAGTTGCCGCCTTCGGCCACATACTCCACGTAGCGGCTGGTGAAACTTTGGAAGCCGCCCACGTCTCCGTTGTCCGGAGGAATGACGACCGCGCCAGTCGTGGTGTTGTAGATCGTCAGACAGCCGCGCACTTCGCCACTGGGATAATTGACATTGCCGATGTTGGTGCAACCATAGGATCCGATGAAGAGCTGGCCATTGAGGCTCATGTCCATGCGGTCGTGGTAGCCGTCGGTAATCACGATGCCGGGGGACACGGTCATGGAACTCAGATTGATGATGTCGAGGCGCCCGCAGGTGGTGGCGGCCGTCGGCTGGGGAGGGTTGCCCCACGTCTGACCTGTGCAGGCATTGTTGGTTGCTAAGGGTGAAGTGCCGGCGACGTAAAGGGTCGAGCCTTCGAGTAGCGCCCAGGTCGCGGCATCCACCGGGATTGTGTTCGTGACGGTGAGGCTCGCGAGGTCGAGAACGGCTACGCTGGCCGGCTGCGATCCGCCGCACTGCAGACCACAATTCAGAATGTATGCGGTGCCGCCGCTCATGATGCCGTAGACGGGCCGGCTGAATCCCGTGAGGATCGCGCACACGGTATTGGGTGGATTGTTGAAGCAACTGGTATCCACCGGAGGCACGGCGCTGCCGGGAAAAAGTACGGTTACGGCATCGGAGTCGTTGCTGAAAACCAATAGTTGGCTTCCGGTTGCATCGGAGATCACGGTTTGCGCGTTGGTTACGCCGATCGTGGTGGTGATCGCTCCCGACGAAAGATTCATCACCTCGACAGCGCCCAGGAAGGCATAGCCGTTCACCGAAGCCGTCGGGACCGCGGCGTACCCGGTGGGCGCGGGCGTGGGAACAACCATGCTCGACGTAGGCCCGGGAAGTTGCACAGTTCCCATGGAGCTTTCCCTGGTTGTGTCCACGGCGTACACGTTGTTACTGCTCGCATCAAAGGCCACCACCATGTTCCGGCTGGGAGTGATCGCCATCAGGCCGGGACTGCTGCCGGCGCTTATACGTCCAACGCGGGGCAACGTATCGTTCTGGCCATCAACAATTGCCAGCCCGCCGAACGAAGTGGCTGAAGTGACTCCTTGGGAGGCCAACACGCGATTCACCAGGTGGCTGGGGGGCAGATTGGACCCGCTCGACCCACCGCAGGAGATCAGACTCGCGACCGCGCACAAGCCCACGATCAGAACCAGAATGCTTCTCTTCAAACGGCGTGCTCCTAACAACATGAAAAAGGGAGATTTAAGTGCGAAATGGTGGATTATAGCAGACCCGAACCCTGCCATATAGCTGGCCAGCCGCGAAACTGAACCGCTCTCCCGGTCGAGCTCGTGGTTTCCATTTCTGTTCTTGGCGCACCCCAGAGATGCGCGAACCGGCGTCCATCTAGTATTCTCAGCAGATATATGGCGGCTGACCTTCTTGCCCGGATCAAGCAGTCTCCCGTGCTCTGCGACGGCGCCATGGGCACTCTGCTTTACTCCAAGGGCATTTTCATCAACCGGTCCTACGACGAACTCAATCTCTCCCAACCGGAGCTTATTCGGGCAGTGCATCACGAATACCTGCAGGCTGGCGCAGAGATCATTGAGACCAACACCTTCGGGGCTAATTCTTTCCGCCTGGCCCGGCACAGTCTGGCCGACAAGGTATCCGAGATCAACCGGGCCGGAGCGAAGCTCGCCCGCGAAGCCGCCAAAAGCTTCGATGTGTGGGTGGCGGGATCGGTTGGCCCGCTGGGCACCAGAATCGAGCCGCTGGGCAAGACTTCGTTTAACGAAGCCCGTGAGGCGTTCCGTCAGCAGATTGAGGCGCTGGTCGAGGGCGGGGTGAATCTGCTGATCCTGGAAACGTTCGGCTATCTGGAAGAGATCCATCAGGCCATGCTGGCAGCCAAGGATGTGAAGCCCACGCTCCCGATCGTGGCCCAGGTGACCATTGATGAAGACGGGAACTGCCTAGACGGTTCCGACCCGGAGACGTTTACCCCGAAACTGGCGGAATGGGGAGCGGATGTGATCGGGTGCAATTGCAGTGTAGGTCCGGTCGCGATGCTGGAGGCGGTCGAACGCATGCGAGCAGTGTCTTCCCTGCCGCTCTCCGCCCAGCCGAACGCGGGCATCCCGCGCTCGGTGGAAGGAAGGAACATCTATTTGTGTTCGCCGGAGTACATGGCCAGCTACGCGCGCAAATTCGTGGCGGCCGGAGTGCGAATCGTGGGCGGCTGCTGCGGAACCACGCCGGAGCACATCCGGATCATGAAGTCAGGCTTACGGGTCGGCGAGGCCAGAGCGAGGACGTCTTCCGCGCATGCAGCAAGCGGCCAGGCCGCGCCAAAAGCAGTGGCTGCCATCCCCTTGCTGAGCCGGTCTCCGCTGGGAGCGAAACTGGCGCGGGGCGAGTTTGTGACCATGGTGGAGATCGTGCCTCCGAAAGGGATCGACATCCGCAAGGAAGTCGAAGGGGCGCGTTTCCTGAAGTCGGTTGGAGTAGATGCGGTCAACATCCCGGACAGTCCGCGCGCCTCGGCGCGTATGAGCAACCAGGCCCTGTCGCTGCTGGTGCAGCGCGAGGTGGGGATTGACGCCATCCTGCACTACACCTGCCGCGATCGCAACGTGCTGTGCATCCAAAGCGATCTGCTGGGCGCGGCGGCGGTGGGCATCAGGAATCTGATCTGCATCACGGGCGATCCGCCGAAGATGGGCAACTACCCGGACGCGACGGCGGTCTTCGATGTGGACTCCATTGGCCTGGTCAACATTGTGCACAACCTGAACCGCGGGCTCGATCTGGGGGGAAATCCGATCGGCACCGGAACGGGCTTTGTGATTGGCGTCGGCGCCAACCCGGGGCTTACCGACTTGGACGAAGAAATCCGACGCTTCGAGTACAAGGTGGAGGCCGGGGCGGAATACGCCGTGACCCAGCCCGTGTTCGACCTGCGCCTGCTGGAGACTTTCGTGCGGCGAATCGAGCACTGCCGGATTCCCGTCGTGGCCGGGATATGGCCGCTGGTGAGTGTGCGGAATGCAGAATTCATGAAGAATGAATTGCGGGTTTCGGTGCCGGACTCGATTCTGGAGCGCATGGCGCGGGCGCTGACCCCGGAGGCGGCGCGGGAAGAAGGCGTCGCCATTGCCCGGGAGATGCTGGCGGCGGCACGGCACATCGTGCAGGGAGCGCAGATCAGCGCTCCGCTGGGCCGCTACAGCTCGGCCGTGGACGTTCTGGAAGCGCTGGGGACCTCGCGTCCCGCGGCCTCTGCCTGACCTTCTCAGTCAGCCTCCCGATCAGTTCCCCGATCCCGTTCCCGATGTGGGAGCGGTTCGCCTGTACTTTCTACGTATTCTGTGCGAAAAGACTGGACACCCGGTTCAGAATGTTGCATTAGAATAGAGGCAGGAGTGAATCCCGTTGGCCAAGTTTGAAGAGTGCCTCCAGCGACTGGAGAAAATTGTTCAGGAACTGGAAAAGGGAGAGGTTCCTCTGGAGAAATCTCTCACACTCTTCGAAGAAGGCATGCAGCTTTCCTCCGCTTGCCGGAAGGAACTGGAGCAGGCCGAGGGAAAAGTGGAAATCCTGCTGAAGAAGAACGGGAAGCTCCAAGCTGAAGCGTTTGAGCCCATGGCTGAAAAAGTCCGCGCACGGCATTGAGGTGCAGGGACTCCGGCCACGGCTCTTGAATTAAGTTGTCTGTGGAGTAGTGGTTTTCCCAGCCCGCCCCGCAGCCTTAGTCCTACGTTGACGTCCGCCGTTGACGACGGTCGAATATCGGGGGATTTATGGCTCAGAGTGTCGTAGTTCTCGAGAGGGACCCCAAGGTAGCTCAGTACCTGGCCGGGGGACTTCGCCCTCACTTCCAAGCAGTGTATGTCATCGCATCACGCGACGAACTGCGGGAAAAAGTGTCCAGGAACCATCCCGAGGTGCTGGTGCTCGAGATCGAATACGGGCGGCTGACCGATCTTGAAACCCTGCACCACGACTTTCCGAAGCTGCCGATTGTGTGCACTCACCGCATCCCGGACGAGGAACTGTGGATGGCGGCGCTGGAAGCCGGCGCCAGCGACGTGTGTCCCGCTGGCGACCTGAATGACGTGCTCGCCTCCGTGCTCCGGAACGTGGAACTGGCGCGCGTCGCCGCGTAGAGGGCCGGTCGCATGCAGGGACGCCTGTGGGCGTCCCGTTTTGTTTGGGGACCGTTTTTCCGCTGACACCCTGAGCCACGATCCGCGACTACGATTCGCGCGCGCCCGCATCCCGAAATCCCGCGTCGCCGGGCAGCGCGGCCTTGGTATACTCACCCGTCATGCTGAAGGAGACGCTCGGACATACTCTGGAAACAGGACGGCGCATGGCGGACGCCGCGCTCGACCTGTTGATCCCACAGGAAACTCAGCATCCTGTCTCCATTCATAAGGCGATGCGCCACAGCGTGTTCGCCGGCGGCAAGCGCCTGCGGCCGGTGCTTTGCATGGAGGCGGGGCGGATGGTGGCGGGATCGTTGCCCGAGGGAATTGAAGAGCTCGGCGCGGCGCTGGAAATGCTGCATACCTACTCGCTGATCCACGACGACCTTCCCGCGCTCGACAACGACGACCTGCGCCGGGGGCGTCCCACGTGCCATAAGGCCTTCGGCGAGGCCATCGCCATTCTTGCCGGCGACGCGCTGCAGACTCAGGCCTACGAAGTGTTGGCGCGGTTGCAGTGTCCGGCGGAAGCCCGGGTGCGGATTATCGAAGAGATCGCCCGCGGCACGGGCACCGTGGACGGCATGATCGGGGGGCAGGTGGTTGATCTCGAGGCGGAGCACACCCATCCGACCGCCGAGATGCTGGAGTACATTCACCGCTCAAAGACTGCCGCGTTGATCACCGCAAGCCTGGTCAGCGGAGGCCTGTATGCCGGGGGAAAAGATGCTGAGATCGGGCATCTCCGGGCTTTCGGCCTGGCTATCGGCCTGGCGTTTCAGATAGTGGACGACGTGCTCGACGTGACCCAGACTTCCGAGCAACTGGGCAAGACCGCGGGCAAGGATATGGCCTCGGAAAAAGCGACGTACCCGGCGCTGTTCGGGATTGAAGCTTCCGTGCGCAAGGCGGATGCGCTGGTTAACGACGCGTTCGTGGAACTCGACAGCTTCGGCGAACGGGCGGAGCCGCTGAAAGAGCTGGCGAGGTTTTTGGTGGAGCGGAAAAAGTGAGAAGATACGTCTCGTCTGTGCTCCTCCGTGCCCTCTATGGTAGAAAATAAGCAAGGCGATGGAGTTCGCCATAACCGCCTGCGCTGCTCGGGCCTTGCAGGCTGATGACTCCTACAAAATCGAATCTGTTTTTGTAGGAGAGCCCGCGTGAAAGACTTCCTCGCCATTTCCGTCGCCGCGATCGCCGGCGCCAACCTGCGGTACCTGCTAAGCCGTTTGGCCGCGAGAGAGTTTGGCCCCGTTTTTCCTTACGGCACCCTCGCCATCAATATTGTGGGCAGCTTTATCGTGGGCTTCTTCGTTATCTGGACTAGCGAGCGCGTGCTGGTGGATCCGCGCTGGAGACTGCTGGTGGTGGTCGGTTTTTGCGGATCGTTCACGACCTTTTCGAGCTACGCCTTCGAAACCATGTCTTACTTCGAGCAGGGACAATGGGCCTTAATGTTGGTGAACATCTTCAGCAACAATCTGCTGTGCCTGGGCGGAGCGCTGGCCGGCATGGCAGCGGCCCGGGCGTTGTAAACATGAGCACGCACCCTACTCTCGAAACCAAGCGGTTGCGACTGCGCCCGTACAGCGAGGCCGACATCGCGGAGTTGTTGCCTCTGATCGGAACGCGTGAAGTGGCGGCGACTACGCTGCGCATCGCGCATCCCTATACCGAGCAGGATGCGAGAGCCTTCCTGGAGATGATCCAGGACGCCAACAGGATTTGGCTGGCGATTGTGCTGCGCGACGATGGACGGCAGATCGGCGGCGCAGGCTTGACCGTTGACCAGCGCCACCAACATGCCGAACTTGGCTATTGGCTGGGTGCGCCGTATTGGGGACAGGGCTATGCCACCGAGGCGGCGCGGGAACTGCTGCGCTACGGGTTTGAGGATCTCGGGCTGCATCGCATCTTCGCCTCGCATTTCGGGCACAATCCGGCCTCCGGCAGAATTCTGGCAAAGCTTGGCATGCAGTACGAAGGCTGCCAGCGGGAGCATCTGCTCAAGTGGGATAAGTTCGTGGATTCGGAGTTATACGGCATCCTGCGGCAGGAATGGAAGATTCGCCAGTAGGAGATTCACTGGTAGGAGGATCGCGAGTAGAATGCCAGATGCAATGGCGGTACAGGTCACCATCTATCTGAACGAAGCCGACCAGTGGCATCACCGGCCGCTGCACATGGAGATTCTCAACTACTTGCGCAAGGAAAATGCGTATGCGGCCATAGCGATTCATGCCGTGGCGGGATTTCTGGGGCGGCATCGCGTGGAGACGGCGCATCTGGTCGAGGCTGGCGGCAAACTGCCGGTGATTATCATTTTCGTGGACACTGACGAGCACGTGAACCGCGTGCTTCCCACCTTGAAGGAAATGGCGGCGCACAGGCTGATTGTGCGCGAGAATGTTGTGCTCGAACAGGGCAATCTCGACTGACATGTCTTCCCCTCCCCTCAGCCAGCCTCTGGACATCCTGGCCATTGCCGCGCACCGAGACGATGTGGAGCAGACCTGCGGCGGCACCCTGCTGAGAGCCGCGCAACGCGGGCAGCGCACGGGCATCCTTGACCTGACACAGGGCGAGATGGGCACGCGGGGCACGGCGGAAGACCGCGCGCGGGAAGCGGCCGACGCGGCTAAGATTTTGGGCGCAGGCTGGCGGCGGGCGCTCGATATTCCTGACGGGCGCGTCGAGAACACCTGGGAGAACCGACTGAAAGTCGCCAGCGTGATTCGTGAGACGCGGCCGCGAGTCGTGATTCTGCCTTACTGGAAGGGGCGGCATCCGGATCACTACACAGCTTCCGTGCTAGGGTACGAGGCTTGCTTTCTGGCGGGGCTGGGGAAGCTAGGGATCAGGGGCCAGGGGTCAGGGGCCAGTGAAAACAGTGAGCAGGTTCTTCCGTCTCACCGGCCGTTCAAGATCGTTTACGCGACGCTGTATTACGACATTCGGCCGACCTTTGTCGTGGATATCAGTGAACAATTCGAGGGGAAGTTTGCCTCCATTCTGGCCTACAAGTCTCAATTCAGCGATCAGGATGCAGGGAAGGATCTGTTCCCTGCCCAGGATGAGATTCGCGCCCGGGTCGAGGCCATGGCGCGGTTTTACGGCATGCTGGGCGGCGTGACTTACGCCGAGCCTTTTCTGCAGAAAGAGGTTGGGCTGGTCGAGGATCTGTTGGCGATTCCGGTCAAGTCCATTTAGAGTAGTGGAACCCAATTTTCCTTTACAGGAGCATTCCTAATGTCCCGTTTTGTCCTGATCTTCATCACCGCTTTAGCGATGGCCACCGCTGCAACAGCCCAAGCAGGAACCTGGCAGATTGATCCCAACCACACTGCGGCGCAGTTTTCCGTGCGTCACCTGGGCGTTTCCACGGTGCGGGGCGCGTTCACGAAGGTAAGCGGCTCGGCAAAGTACGATTCCGCCGATCCGGCGAAGACATCGCTCGACGCCACCATAGAGGCATCGTCTGTAGACACGCGGGTGGAGATGCGCGACAACGACCTGCGCAGCCCGAATTTTCTCGACGTGCAGAAGTATCCGACCATTACTTTTCATTCCAAGCAAACGAAAGCAGCCGGCGCCGGAAAGCTGCAGATCACCGGTGATCTGACCATTCACGGCGTGACCAAGGAAGTGGTGCTGGACGTGGACGGGCCGACGGCCGCGATGAAGGATCCCTGGGGCAACCAGCGCATCGGGGCCTCGGCGACGGTGAAAATCAATCGCAAGGATTTCGGCGTGAACGGCGCCCCTGGAATAGTGGGAGACGAGATCAGCATCACGATTGACGCCGAACTGATTCAGCCGCCGGCGAAGTAAAGAGGCGCATCCAGAACGCCGGCCGCTGTGGGAGGAGTTGAAACCCATGGAACGCAATGCGGTTCTGCTGTCGGTGGGTCTTCTTGCACTGGCCGGTCTGGCGGGCTGCGGATCAGGCAGCGGCAGCAGTTCGCAGCCTATTTCCGTCAGCTTAAGTCCTAAGCTGGCCGCGATCGCGGCCGGCGTCCAATCCCAACAGTTCACCGCGAACGTAAAGAACGATCCTTCCAATGCGGGCGTGAACTGGAGCGTGGATGGTATTGCCGGCGGCAGTTCCGTCGTGGGCAACATCACAGGAGGCGGAAACTACTCTACTCCGCCCGGAACTGCTGGCGGAACGCACACCATTACGGCGACCAGCGTCAAAGATCCCACCAAGAGCGCTACCGCCGCGGTCGCGGTCACCGATCTTGCGGGCGTATACACGTATCACAATAATCTGAACCGCGACGGCACAAACCCTCAGGAGTATGCGCTCAGCGCTTCCACGGTGACTACATCCACATTTGGCAAACTCTTCTCCTGCCCGGTGGACGGAGCGGTCTATACCCAGCCGCTGTGGGTGCCTGGAGTGACCTTCAACGGCACATTCCACAACGTAATCTACGTGGCCACGCAGCACGACAGCGTGTTTGCCTTCGACGCCGACACCAGCCCTTGCGTGCAACTTTGGCAGGTCAATCTGCTGGATGCGATGCATGGCGGCACAGGGAATGAACAGCCCATCATCTGGAATGACGTCGGCAACTGCTTTGGAGACATCTATCCCGAGGTTGGAGTCACGGGAACGCCCGTGATTGATCCGGCGAACGGTACCCTGTTTGTGGTCAGTTCGTCGGAGGTCGGCACGGCCGGCGGGAATTGCTCCTACAGCCCGGGTACGTTCTACCGGCGACTGCACGCGCTGGACCTTGTAAGTGGCAACGAGAAGTTCAACGCGCCGGAGACCATCACGGCTTCGGTTCCGGGGGTTGGCGACGGCGGCACCAGCGTGCTTCTGGACCCGCAGAAGCATCATCAGCGATCGGGACTGGCGCTATCGAATCAAGTTGTGTATATCCCGTGGTCGGCGCACGAGGACGCTACTCCCTATCACGGCTGGCTAATTGGCTACCATGAGTCGAATGTTCAGCAGCAGGTCGCAGTCTTCAACACCACGCCGAACGGCGGGCTGGGCGGGATTTGGGCCGGGGGCGGCGCGCCTGCAGTGGACAGCGGCGGAGATATTTATGTCTCGACTGGAAACGGCATCTTCGACGCAAACATGACTACGATGCCGGACAACGACCTCGGGGACAGCCTGCTGCGGCTGCATCCAACCACCATGGTTACGCCGAACGGCACGAACTTGAGCCTGGCAGGTTGGTTCACGCCTTTCGATGAGTTGAATCTCTCGAACACCGACTCGGACCTCGGGTCGGGCGGCATCGTGTTGCTGCCGGATCAAACGACGGGCCCCCCACACCTTTTGATGCAGACGGGAAAAGAGGACGCGGTTCTTAACGTAGACACGGTTTATCTGATTGACCGCGACAACATGGGCCTCTTCAGGCCCATGGACAACAGTCAAATCGTGCAGAGCTTTCCCGGCCCCGCCTTCGGGCTTTGGGGCACTCCCGCGTTCTGGCAGAACGGTGCGTATTTCGGAGGGCAAGGCGACAACCTGAAGCTCTTTACATTTGACCCCACGACCGGACTGTTCTCCTGCAGCCCGCAGCCGTGCACCCCAGTGCCGGCATCGCAAACGAGCAATGCGTTCAACTACCCGGGCACCACGCCGTCGGTTTCTTCGCAGGGAACCTCGAACGGCATCGTGTGGGCCATTGACGCCAGCCTGTATGGATACGCCAGTCCGAATGCGGCCGGTGGGATCAATTGCGCAGTAGGCCCTGGAGTGCAAGTGCCATCGGCCTGCACAGGCCCTGCCATTCTGCATGCCTACAACGCGACCAATCTGGCCATGGAATACTGGAATAGCACGCAGGCGGCGAACAACCGCGATCAGGCGGGCAATGCCGTGAAGTTTGTGCCGCCGACGGTGGCCAACGGCAAGGTGTACGTGAGCACCCGGACGGAAGTGGATGTGTACGGCCTGCTGCCCAACTGGGAAGCCGGGCTACTTCTTCATGGCCACGGCCAGCCCATCGCGGATCGGCAGGATAGTGGTGTAGAAGTCCGGGGAGTCGTACAGCTTGCGGTTAAATTCGAGGATGGCCTTGGTCTTCGGGTCGGCCGGATTCTTCTCGGCGACGTGCCCGCTCCACAACACGTTGTCGGTAATGAACAGTCCGCCCTTGCGCAGGCGCGGGGCTACCAGGCGCAACACGCGGGGATAATCTTCCTTGTCCACGTCGTTGAAGATGATGTCGAACTCCTGTTTGTGCTCGGAGAGGAACTCCAGCGCGTCGCCGGTGTGGAGGGTGATGCGGCTGGTGACGCCGGCGCGGGCAAAGTAGCCGCGGGCGCGCTCGGCATTCTTCCGGTCGCCATCGGTATAGATGACGCGGCCTTTCTCTCCCACGGCCTGGGCCCACCAGATGGTGGAGTACCCAATGGCCGATCCCAGTTCAAACACCGTGCGGGCATTGATCATGAGGGCCAACTGCTGGAGCACGCGGGCCACCGCCGGGCCGACGATGGGCACGCGGTGCTGGGTGGCATAGTCCTCCATCTCGGCCAGCACCTCGTCGCGCCTGGGCAGCAGGGAGTAGAGGTAGTCATCCACCGGTCCTGAAGTGGTGAAGTTGTAGTGGCGCCAACTGGGCTTTTGAGCATCTTTGCTGGGCATTCGTCTCCTTGGTTCTCCGGTACGGCCCTCAGGGGCTAAAGCCCGCCTTCCTGCTGGTCCTGAGCGGCACGGGTAAAGCCGTGCCCTTCCCCATGCCACTTACAGAACCAGTTCTACATCATCACGACTCCCGGTTTCATCTCGACGACCTCGACGCCGGGCGCCAGTTTCCGCAGTTCTTCGGGAGTGCCGGTGAGTATCGGGAACGTACCGAAGTGCATAGGGATCACGGTTTTCGGTTTCAGCAGACCGCAGGCGTAAGCAGCTTCGCGCGGCGACATGACAAAGCGGTCGCCGATGGGGAGCATGGCGATCTGGGGCGCGCACAGTTCGCGAATGATGGTCATGTCGCCGAATACTGCGGTGTCGCCGGCGTGGTAGATTTTGACTCCATTGGCGAACTCAATCACGTAGCCGCAGGCTTCGCCGCCGTAGACGATCTGGTCGCCGTCGGAGATGCCGCAGGAGTGGTCGGCGTGGACCATGGTGACCTGGATGTCCCCCACGGTCTGCGAACCGCCTTTGTTCATGGGAGAAGTTTGTTTCGCGCCCTTCTTTTCCATCCATGCGCACAGTTCGTAGATGCCGACCACGACCGGATTGTGTTGCCGGGCGACCTCGACCGCGTCCCCGATGTGGTCGAAGTGGCCGTGGGTGCAGAGGAGAACGTCGGCCTTCTTGACCTTCTTCTCAGACTCGGGGCACATGGGATTGCCCATGATCCAGGGATCAATGATGATGGTCTTCCCGCCCGGAGTCTCGACGCGGAAAGTGGAGTGACCCAACCAGGTAAGTTTGATGCCGTTGAGATTCATACAGGTCCTAGCTCCTAGCTTTTTCCATTCTCTGGCCACCTAGTTTAATATGAAACGCCATGACAGACCTCAAGGTGCTGATCACTCGGGAAGAGATTGCCAAGCGGGTGGGTGAACTAGGCGCGCAGATCACCAAGGACTTCGCCGGGCAGTCCATCATATTCGTGGGCGTGCTGAAGGGCGCGGCCATTTTTCTTTCTGATCTGGCGCGGCACGTCAAGCTCGACGCTACCTTCGACTTTATCGGCGTATCGAGCTACGGGAACCGGCCCAGTCCCACCCAGGAACTCAAAAGCGGATGGGACTCGACGGGTGAGGTTAAGCTGACCAAGGATGTGGACCAGTCCATGCAAGGCAAGAACGTGATCGTGGTGGAAGACATCCTCGACACGGGATTGACGCTCACCGTCCTGAAAAAGCTGCTGCTGGCTCACCAACCGCGAACGCTGAAGATTGCGGCGCTGCTCGACAAGCCGTCGCGGCGCAAGCTCCCGCTGGAGGGCGATTACGTCGGGTTCAAGATTCCCGACGAATTTGTAGTGGGCTACGGGCTGGACTACGCGGAAAAGTACCGCAATCTCGCCGACATCTGCATTGTGCCGCGAGAATAGAGCACTACCAGAGATTCTCCGCTCCCGGTGTGCGCGGTGCCGCTTCCACGGGAGAGTGGGAACGCGGCTGTTATCATACAAAGAATGGGTTCCGTGCAATCCAAACCAAGCCGCCTGCCGGTGGAGTCGCTGCTGCTCGATGTCGCCGACGTGCTGGCCACTTCGCTCGATCTGGATACGACCGTGCGCCGGGTCGCGGAAGTCGTGCGCAAGGTCATTGACTACGAAATCTTCGCCATTCTGTTGATCAACGAGAAAACCCAGGAAATGCGTTTCCGCTTCCAGGTGGGCTATCCGCCGGAGTTCGCCGAACGCAGCCGGATCAAGGTGGGTGAGGGCGTGACCGGCCAGGCCGCGCTGCTGCGACAGGCGGTCCTGATTGATGACGTCACGAAAGACCCTCGCTATATCGCAGCCGTCCCTAATGTGCGCTCGGAACTGGCGGTGCCGCTGATGACGAAGAATCGCGTCATCGGGGTGATTGACATCGAAGCACGGGAGCCCGGCTATTTCACCGAAGAGCACCGGCGGGTATTGACGCTGGTGGCGTCGCGCATGGCCGCCGGTATTGAGAATGCCCAACTCTACACGCGGACGACAAAGCAGGCGCGCATTCTGCTGCTGCTGAACGAGATCGCGCGCGAACTGACTTCGATCCTCAATCTGGACGAGTTGCTGGGCCGGATCGCGGAACTGGTGCGGCGGCTGATTGACTACCAGATGTTCAGCATCCTGCTGCTGGATTCTTCCGGTGAGAAGCTGGAGCACCGCTTTTCCTTGCGCTTTAACGAGAATATTCATCTCAAGCACGAGGTCTCGCTGGGGCGCGGACTGGTGGGCATTGCCGCCCAGAGCAAACAGGCCGTGCTGGTGCCCGACGTCAGCAAAGATCCCAGGTATATCGAGGCCAATCCCGAGACGCGTTCCGAGCTGGCCGTTCCGCTGATCTACAAAGACAAAGTAATCGGCGTGCTCGATCTGGAGCATACGCGGCGGGGATTTTTTACCGACGAACATCAGCGGACGATGACGACGCTGGCGGCGCAGATCGCGATTGCCGTGGAAAACGCGCGGCTCTACGAAGAAATCGAGCGGCAGGAGCGGCGCCTGGAGCGCGACCTGGCGCTGGCGAGGGAACTGCAGGGACGCCTGCTGCCACAGGCCAGACCGAAACTTTCTCACCTGGATGTCGCGGCGAAGTTTGTCCCGGCGAGGGCGATCGGCGGGGATCTGTACGACTTCATCCCCTATTCGATGTCGCGGCTCGGCATCGCCATTGGCGACGTAAGCGGCAAGGGGGCTCCCGCAGCGATTTACGCCGCGCTGGTCAGCGGGATTCTGCGGTCGCACGCGCCGATCGAGCCGGGTTCGGCCGAAATGCTCTCGGCGGTCAATCTGTCGCTGGCGGAACGGCGCATTGAAGCTCAGTTCGTGTCGCTCATTTACGCCGTATGGGACGACGAGCACCGCACGCTCACGGTCGCGAATTCGGGCCTTCCCCGGCCCATCTATGTGCATGGCGGAAAGAACGAAATCATCGAAGCTACGGGCCTTCCCCTGGGCCTGTTCGACGACGCGGAATATGACGAATTCAAGTTCCGCATGAAGCCTGGGGAGATGTTCGTGTTCTTCAGCGACGGCATTCTCGATGCGCGGAACCGCAAGGGGGACATGTTTGGACGGGGCCGGGTGGAAAAGATCATTGCCGACTGTGCGGACAAATCGGCCGACTGCGTGGTGGATTCGCTTTTCAAGGCCGTGGCCGAGCATGCGGCGGGCGTTGAGACCTTCGATGATCAGACCGTGGTCGCCATCCGCGTGAGAGGCGGCACTCACTCGCCCGCGAAAAAGAAATGACTGCCCGCCGTCAGCCCCCCCAGGCAGCGCGTGCCCCCGGCTTTGTCTATCGTGAGGCGAAGCCAGGCGGACAGCCTGTTTTGTACTGCGAGGATGTCGGCCTGCCGAAGCTGGTCAAGCGGTATGGGACGCCGCTGTATGTGTATTCCGCGGCGATGATCCACTCGCGGCATGACGTGTTTGAGAGCGCATTTCGAGACGTTCCCCACACCATCTGCTACTCCGTCAAGGCAAACTCAAACCTCACCATTCTGCGCCTTCTGGCCCGGAAGGGATGCGGCTTCGACGTGGTCTCGGGCGGAGAACTAGAGCGCGTCCTCAGGGCCGACCGCAAAGCGGCGAGCAAGGTTGTGTTCTCCGGAGTGGGCAAGACGCGCGACGAACTGACGGCCGGGTTGAAGGCGGGAATCCTGCTTTTCAACGTCGAGAGCGAGTCGGAGTTGCTGGCGCTGGCAGAGTGTGCGGGGCAATTGCGCAAGATCGCGCCGGTCGCCTTGCGGGTGAATCCGGATGTGGAGGCCGAGACTCATCCCTACATTTCGACCGGGCTGCACCAGCACAAGTTCGGCGTGCCGATAAGCGAGGCGCGGGCGCTCTACGCGAGAGCCGCCAGCGAGCGCTGGCTGAAAGTATGCGGCGTCAGCGTTCACATCGGCTCGCAGATCACGGATGTTGCGCCGTTCGGCGAGGCCATGGCGCGGGTGGCGGAACTGGTGCGGGACCTGCGCAACGACGGACACTCGATTGATTATGTGGACGCCGGCGGCGGGCTGGGGATTCCGTATGAGAAGGCGGACGCAGATGGTTTCGCCGAGTCTGTTGCGGCTTATGCCCGGGCCGTTGCGCTTCCTTTGAAGGAACTGGCTTCGAAGGGACTCGGTGTTCATCTCCTGCTTGAGCCAGGTCGCTCGATCATTGGGCCAGCAGGCATTCTGATCACTTCGGTGGTTTACCGCAAAGCGAACGACGGCAAACGATTTCTGGTGGTGGACTCAGCCATGAACGATTTGATCCGACCGGCGCTCTATGGCGCGTATCACGAGATCGTTCCGGTCACAAAGAAGTCAACCTTAGAAGAAAAGCTCGAAGTCACGGACGTAGTCGGCCCGGTGTGCGAGACCGGAGATTTTTTCGCCCGCGACCGGGAGTTGCCTGCGGTTGCCGAAGGAGATTTGTTAGCCATTCTGGATGCGGGCGCTTATGGGATGGTATTGGCGTCGAACTACAACACGCGTCCACGACCGGCGGAGGTGCTGGTGAAGGGCAAAGCGGTGAAGATGATTCGGCGGCGAGAGAAAGTGTCGGACCTGCTGCGAGGCGAACTGTGAGTGCTTCCCGGACTTATTACCCGATTTTCTCCGGTGTGATCTGCCGCTTCCGAATCCGACCTATGACATCGAAAGCCTCGTCTTGGTCGATCGTGCCACCGATGGACACCATGCGCCCCTCGTGCTCGAAGTGAATGCATCCTTCGGACATGACATACGTGCTTCCCTGCCAGTAGCTTGAGGCGCCAATCGTTATGTTCTTCATTAAAGTGATGTCGAATCGGCGGGTAATCTTGAAGCCGAGAGTAGTCTCCGTGACAGTGAGCATGAAGCCGTCAAGCACGATAGATCCCTTGCCGAAAAGTTCATCCGCCAAGGTGAACAAAGACACCCCGATGATCATTGTGCAGGCGGCAGCGGGAAAGAACATCTGGCTTGAGTCAGTGGCTCGATTTACGACGGACCTTCCAACACTCACTACGAAAACAATTGCTCCCGTAACAAAGACCATGGCAGCCTTGCGGCGCTTGGGTGGTATCTCTGCGCGAAATCCGTTTGGGGTTTCCTGCATCAGCTTACCTGAGCGCAGCGAGAACGATTCGCGAAGGACTTTCAAAGTGCCCTAGCTTATTCTTTCCCCCCACTTTAGCTTGGTGCGCAGGGCCTGAAAAAAATCTGATCCGGAGCGAAACAGGGTGACCTGATGCTGGGAGCGGCGGCAGCGCACGCGGTCGCCGTCGCGCAGATCGAGGCCGGGCTGGCCGTCCAAACTGAGATAGGCAACCTCTTCCTCGCTGCGCAGCAGGATCTCAATCTCCACCGAATCGGGCACGACCAGCGGGCGATGGGTAAGCGAGTGGGGCGCGACCGGCGTGATCACGAAGGCGTTGACCGTCGGCATGAGCACAGGCCCGCCCGCGGACAGAGAATAGGCAGTGGAACCCGTCGGCGTCGCCACAATCATGCCGTCGGCCCGGTAGCTGGAGACGAACACCTTGTCAATGTACAGGTCATAGTTGTTGAGCCGGGCAAGCGCGGTCTTGTTCACGACGGCGTCGTTGAACACAAGATAACTGCCGCGAACCGTGTCTCCGCGCAGCAGTTCGCACTGCATCAGCGTCCGGCGCTCAACCGCAGCCTTGCCCTTCGCGATCGCCTCGAGCATGGGGTAGAGCGATTGCAGGGGCACTTCGGTCAGGAATCCCAGCGATCCCAGGTTCACGCCGAGCAGGGGAACATCAATCGCCGCCGTCGCCCGGGCCGCAGACAACAACGTTCCATCGCCGCCGAGGACGACCACCAAATCCAGCGCCTGCGACCCCATCTCGTCACGCGGCACCACCTGCTGCTCCGGCGAGTACTTCGCAGTTTCCGCATCCGTGATGATCTTGTAACCGTGCGCGGTGAGCCAGGTCAGCAGTCCGGGGATCACCTCTGCTACTTCCGGACGATCCGGCCGCGCGATGATGGCTGCGGTCTTCTGGGAAGATGCTTGCGGGCTGGCCATGGCGAAAGAGAGATTGTACAGAATTCCGGGGTTTAACCACAGGGGACGCAGAGGAACACAGAGATTAGAAACTGGCGAAGAGAAGGAATTCGCGATTGCCTTCCGCGCCGAGGATGGGCGATTCGATCACGTCGGTTTGTTTCGCGCCCAGACCTTGGATCGCCGACCTGACTTTTTCGATCGCTGCCTGTTGCGCATTTTCGTCACGCACAATGCCACCCTTGCCCACGTGTTCCCTGCCCGCTTCGAACTGCGGCTTGACCAGCACGATGGCTTGCCGGCCCTGGCGGTCCTCGGGTGAGCCGGGGAACCCGGCCGCAACCACTGCGGGAAGGACCAGAGCTGCAGAAATGAAAGAGACGTCCATGACGATGAGGTCCACGGTCTCGCCAATGGCGTCTCGCGTCAAATAGCGGGCGTTGGTCTTCTCCAACAGCCGGACGCGCGCATTCTGGCGCAGCTTGAAATCCATCTGACCGTAGCCGGTGTCCACCGCGATCACGCGCGCCGCGCCGCGCTGGAGCAGGCAATCGGTGAATCCGCCGGTGGACGCGCCCACGTCGAGGCACACCTTGGTGGCCGGATCAATCTTCCAATGATCGAGAGCGCGTTCGAGTTTCAGGCCACCGCGGCTGACGTACTTGAGATCTTCTCCGAGCAGACGGATGGCGCATTCCGCCTCCACCTGTGCGCCGGCTTTCTCCAGTTTCTGATCGTCCACCAGCACTTTGCCGGCGAGAATCAGCGCCTGAGCGCGCTCGCGCGAAGCGGCCAGGCCGCGATCCACCAGAAGTTTGTCGAGTCTGACTTTCAAGAGAGGATTTGCCCGCTTGTGCTCCACGAAAGTGCCAGCACCCGCTCCAGTGCAAAGTGTTGAAGCATCTCTCGATGAATCACTTACAAGGATACTGTGCCCCTTTTCCACAGAATTTTCCACGAACATGTTGAAAACTTCTACGCACCCGGGACGCCGCAAGAAAAAGCCGCCCTTGCGGGGCGGCTGTTCTCCAATTTCTGCTCTCACTGCAACTAACCGGCGACCTCTTCCAGCAGCTTTTGATCAATGTCGAAGTTGGCGTGCACGTTCTGCACATCGTCGTGTTCTTCGAGCGCCTCCATCAGGCGGATCATGGTGTTGGCGGCAGCGCCTTCCAGTTTGATGTAGTTCTGCGGAATAGAGGTGACGCTGGACGATGCCGGTTCAATGCCAGCTTTCTTCACCGCGTCCAGCACGGCTTCGAAGGCATGGGGCTCGGTCAGAATCTCCCAGTTGTCGCCGTCGTCGTTCAAGTCTTCCCCGCCGGATTCGAGAACGATGTTCATCAGGTCGTCCTCTTTTGCGGCGGTCTTGGCAATGATAATGTCGCCCTTCTTGTGGAACATCCACGAGACCGCACCGGCTTCGGCCATGTTGCCGCCGTTCTTGCCGAAGACGTGACGGATTTCGCTGACCGTGCGATTGCGATTGTCGGTATTAATGTCGAGCAGAATGGCCACGCCGCCTGGCCCGTAGCCCTCGAGCGAGAATTCTTCATAGGTGGCACCCGGAAGTTCGCCGGTGCCGCGTTGAATAGCCCGCTTGATGTTGTCGGCGGGCATGTTTTCGGCCTTGGCAGCCACAATGGCGCCGCGCAGGCGCGGGTTGGAGTCAGGATCGCCGCCGCCGTTCTTGGCGGCAATGCTGATTTCCTTGATAAGACGGGTGAAAATCTTGCCACGCTTGGCGTCGAGCGCGCCCTTCTTGTGCTTGATTGTGGCCCATTTTGAATGGCCGGACATGGTTGGACCTCGTGTCTAAAGATCTTTCTTTAAAGAGCTTTGGATGGCGCAGGATTCGCCTTCAGAGGAGATCACCGGATTGCCTCGATAAGAATACAGGCGAAAGCTGATTATAGCACGGCCATCGCGTGTGGCCTTGCTTCGCTGGGGCTGAAGGAGGCTACCTCGACTAGGGACGCAAAGGGGGAGCGGAAGGCTCAAGGGGACCCGCCGGAACGATCCCCTCGTAGGGCAGAGAGCAGAATTCCAGGATCGGCATTGTCACCGAATGTCCGGCTGAGATGAACGAAGACGTCGCGATTTACTGGCGCAAAGACGAAGCTTGCGCCGAGCTGAAAGGGATTCTGGCCGAGCCGGTGCTGTCTGTGGCCAGCAGCTTTTGCGCGAGCCCGTGCCTGAGAATTGTCGTTCCGAAAAATATGGAGGAGATTTGCGGACTTTAGCTGGGCGGCTTTGTATGCCACGCGGTGGGTGTCAACCAAGAGGGGAAACATGATACCGGACTCCTGGCGAAAGAGGCGGGCATAATTCAGGTCGCCCAGGCCGATGGCCGCCAGTGCGGCTCCCGCTTTCTTGAACTCGTCTTCGTGCTCGCGCAACTGCGCGACGTGCTCGCGGCAGAAGATTCAACCGTAGTGGCGCAGGAACACGATGACGCCTGGGCCTGCCTGCCACAGGGAGCCGAGGCGAATCTCATTGCCACCGGATTCGGGCAGTACCACATTGGCGAGCTTCGAGCTGAAAGAATCGGCCATGGCCTGGTATGGGCAGATTCTAGCGAATCCGAACACCCCTGCGCAGACTTTGTTTTTCGCTTTGTCTTCTCAGCCCAGACGCTGGCACAATGGGGCGATTTCGCCCATTCCGCGGCCAGTTTGCACTATTGACTCCGTTCGGCATCACACATAACATGCCGCCAAGGCGCGCTCGGTGTCACTATGACTGGCCAGCTCGTGGGGCATTACCGCATCCTCGAAAAGATCGGCTCGGGAGGCATGGGCGAGGTCTTCCGCGCGCGCGACGAGCGGCTGGGCCGCGACGTTGCCTTGAAGCTGATCCGCCCGGCCTCGAGCGAAAACCCCGATCATCTGCGGCGCTTCGAACAGGAAGCGCGGGCCGCGGCCGCACTGAACCATCCCAATATCCTCGCCATCTACGACGTCGGCTTCGACGGCACGACTCCCTACATTGTCTCGGAACTGCTGGAAGGCAAGACCGTGCGGCAGCGGCTGGCGGAAGGCCCTGTGCCCGTGCGCGAAGCCTCCGATTACGCGCTTCAGATTGCACATGGCCTGGCCGCCGCACATGAGCGGCGCATTGTGCATCGCGACCTGAAGCCGGAGAACCTGTTTCTAACCCATGACGGCCGCGTCAAGATCCTGGATTTCGGCGTGGCCAAGCTCCAGGCTCCAGCGGACGAAAGCCGCTCGATCGAAAGTCTTACCACGGTGACCAAGAGCGGAGCGGTCATCGGCACGGTGGCCTACATGTCCCCGGAGCAATTGCGGGGCAAGCCGGTGGACCACCGCAGTGACATCTTCACCTTCGGCGCCATTCTCTACGAAATGCTGAGCGGCAGCCGGGCCTTCCGTGGCGAAACTGAAGTAGACACTATGACCGCGGTGCTGCGCGAAGAGCCGGCGGAAGCCGATCTGGAACAGACGGCGATTCCGCAGGGATACAAGGACGTCGTCAAACACTGCCTGGAAAAAGAGCCGGAGAACCGCTTCCAGTCGGCAAAGGATCTGGCCTTCGCATTGCAGACTCTGACCGGGTCCTCGTCCGGTAATGCGAACGCCGTTCCCAGGCCCAAGCTCCGTGGCGGACGGGTCTTGCCTTGGACCCTTGTGGCAGCGCTTGCAGCTGTGGCTTCATACATCGCCATTCCGCAATTCCACCCTCAAGCCGAAGCCCCGAGCTACCAGCGCTTGACATTTGAAGCAGGGACCGTATATGCGGCGCGCTTTGCGCCTGATGGCCCAATAGTTTACAGCGCCGCCTGGAATGACAAACCAGTTCAGATCTTCTCGACCATCGGGAACTCCCGTCAGGTTCAGTCCCTCAATCTCAGTGATGCCGACCTGCTTGCCATCTCGCCCAGCAATGAACTGGCGATCGCTCTGCATGGTACGCACAACGGACAACTTGAAACCGTCGGCGGCATGCTCGCCGAAGCCCCTTTGGCAGGAGGATCTCCGAAGGAGTTGCAGCCTGACGTCCGCTGGGCGGACTGGGATGGATCGGGCAAGCTCGCCGTCGTTCATGACTATGAGGGTCATAGTCGTCTGGAGTATCCAATCGGCAAGGTGCTCTATCAAAGCAGCGGCTGGATCAGTCATATCCGTTTTTCTCCTCAGGCCGACAAGATCGCGTTCATGGATCATCCCACCTTCTATGACAGCGGCGGATTTCTCCGCATCGTGGATTGGTCGGGACACGTTCAGACTCTCTCGCAACATTGGGAATCCGAACAAGGCGTTGCCTGGCGCCACGATGGAAACGAAATCTGGTTTGCCGCCTCCCAGACCGGCAAAACACAGAATCTGATGGCAGTAACGCTGTCGGGCAAGGTTCGCATTTTGCTGAACCTGCCCCTGCCCATTACCCTGCTCGACGTGGCTGCGGACGGGCGCGTGTTGTTCACTCTGAATTCGAGACGTCTGGCCATGGGGTTCACCGAAGCAGTATCCAAGGAAGACAAGGATCTGTCCTGGCATGACTGGAATGTTGCGAAGGACATCTCCCCCGACGGCAAATCCGTTCTGTTTGAAGACTCCAGCGAGGCGGCTAGTGCCGGTTACGTCGTCGCTTTGCGCAAGCTGGACGGCACACTGCCGGTGCGTTTGGGAGAGGGCAGCGCGGGCGGACTTTCCCCCGATGGCCGATGGGCGGTGGCGATCTCGAGCGGAGAGCCCGAGCACGTGATCCTGTTGCCCATTGGAGCAGGCCAGCCGCGTTCTTTGACCTTGCGGGGCCTTGAACACATTCATAGCGGCTGGGGACGCTTTCTTCCGAACAGCCAGGGGATCACCGTGAACGCCAACGCAGCCGGTCACGCGTCGCGATGCTACTTCTTGGACATTGCTGGCAGCGATCCCAAAGGTGTCACTCCGGAGGGAGTCGAATGCGGCCCCACTTCCCCCGACAGCCGATTCCTCGTGGGTATGCGGACTAATGCAGCTCCTGTCATCTACAGTCTGGAAGATGGCCATGAGCGGCTCGTGCCCGGGCTTGGAGCGGACCTTCGGCCCGTGCAATGGTCGTCGAATGGACTGTTCCTCTACGCTTATCGCACCGGGGAACTTCCCAGCCGAATTTACCGAATAGAGATCGCGACGGGGAAACAAACCGTGATCCAGGAACTGCGGCCGAGGGAACCAGCAGGCATCGTGATGGTGGCGCCCGTCGTGGTGAACCGTGACGGCACACGCATCGCCTACAGCTACAACCAGACCATGTCCACCCTCTATGTCATGTCCGGCTTAAAATAGAGCTGCTTTCTCCATCAATCCTTCTCGGTCAATCCTTCTGCGTCAATCTAGAGATCCAGTGAAATCGGCCGGCACGTAGTGGAAGAAGATCGAGGTGGAGGTTTGGCCTTCTCCCAGGACTCCGCGATAGTGCGGCAGTCGAGTTCCGCGGTAAGCCAGACCGTCGCCCAGAGCCTGGTAGGCAGTGACCGTGCCCGCCGGGGTGTCGAGACGTATCGGCCATGGGGTTTCCAGCGCGGGCTCGGGAGAAAAATCGAGGCAGAACGTGACACTGAACTCGCATTGCTCGCGGTCGGTGTGTTTCTTGAGTTCGGCTCCGCTGAGGTACGACGCAAGATAGACATAGGACGGCTTCAGCGGTTCACCGGCTACAGCGCTGAGCGCCGCCGCGATCTGCCGGTGGAAGAAGCGCGCCACCGGGTCGTTGTAGGCCACGTAACGGCGTGAACTTTGGCCATCGCCGAGATCGATCGCGCCGGTCCGGATCAGGTAGCGATAATACCGGCGCAAGGCGGCGACGTGGAAGGGATGAATCAATCCAGTGAGCGGTGCGTAGCCTCTTTCGCGGAAGAGCGGCGAAGACTTGCCCGCCATCTCTCGCCATCGCTGGGTACATACACTGGAGTGGCCGGCGGGCGTCAAGATTCCGGCTGCTGACAACAACCCGCGTGCGTCATCCTCCAGAAATGGAGGCGCCGGCTCGCTGGGCTTGAGATTTTGCAAAACGGACTCCAGGCGCGGTCCCAACCAGAACGGAAGCAAATTTTCGTTTGCCGGGTTCCGCACCCATGCAATTGTTCCCTGAAGAGCAAACCTGGAGAGCAACTCCGCGCGGGCCTGAAGCTCCTCAGGTAAGTGCCCGGCGGGGCCAACAAAGCAGTTGGGATTCAAAACCAGGGGTTGCTCGTGATCGTGCTGAAGACGCAGGGATTTCCGAGCACCCTGCGGAATGAGGTGCAGCGGCAACTCATCCAGCAGACAATGGAAGCGATCGGGAGGAAGTGCCGCGGTAGAGGCCTGACGCGACACTCCTCCCAACAGGGTTGTTATCCATTCCACCCACGCCGAATTGTTTACCGTCGCAGCCATCCGTTCAAAGTAAAGCGGCTGTCGGCAAAGAGCCGTGAGGGGCTCTTCACCGGAGTGACCTCGTGCATCATCTCGCACGGGAAGAAGACGATCTGGTTCTGCTGTGGCACGATCGTCTGGTAGCTGCCCTCACTCACGTAAGTCTCGCCTTCCAGGTGCGCGTCGTGGATCCGCAGTTCACCGCCTTCGAATTGCCGCGGCTCGCGCTGGAAGAAATAGACGAAGGTGAGATGGCGGCAGGCTACTTTGTCGCTGCCATTGTCGCTGTGGAAGTTGAAAAAGTCGCCGTCGTTGCTGGCCGTGATCTGGGCCTCGACTCCGGCGATCGGAAATTCCTCCATTTCCAGCTTTTCGAGGACTTGCGGCAACACCGCCCGGATGCGTTCCAGCATCCGACCCTGGTGATGCGCCAAGTCCATCAGGACGCGGGAGCGACGGTGTTCGTAGTTCACTACACCGCCCTCCGAGGTGGGAGAAACCACTTCGCTGGAGCGGAAGTCGGCCTCATGCTCGAGCGTGAAGCGGGTTAGTTCCTCGAGTTCCTGGGGCGCGAGGAATTCGTCGAGGACCACGCACTTAGCCGGTAAAACCGCAGGCAGTTCGGCGAGCGCAGTCTTGGTTTCGGAAACCACGTTCGTACGAATTCCGTGACCCGGTGGTTGCGGCTGCCCCGGACCCGGCGGCATCGGCGACCCCATCGGTGCCCCCGGCGGCTGCGGCTGCCCCGGACCCGGCGGCATCGGCGTTCTCAGGGGCCGATGCGCAGGCGGTTCAGGTTGTTTGGCGAAGACCTCCGCGTTGCGCGCGCCCACCGAGTCGCTGAGCGAGGATGGGCTGCACTCCAGAATTTGCTCGACGATGCTTCCACCCAGGATTGAGAATGCCCGTTGGGCTACGGTCTCACCCACGGCGGCCGCGATCACTTTCTGCACAGCGGCTTGCGTCCCCTGGTCGTCTCCTGTGGCAGCCTTGGCATGCTGCAAAAGATTGGACAGCAGAGTGCGTTCCTGCCGGCTGAGGATTCGTTCGTCTTGCATTAAGGTTGATGAGAAGGAATCGAGAATCTGCTTCGGCGTCATATAGAGACACGCCTCCCTGCGTGCGCCTGCCTACAGAAAAAACAGTTTCGAGGGCCCGACTACAGGGGGGAAGCAAGTTGACCATATACCCGAGGCCTGTTGATAACCAAGAAAAATCTGACCAGGCAGAAAGAACAGGCTACCGGGCAGCCATGGCGCCGACCAGCGACTGGAATACTCTCAGTCCGTCGGTGCAGCCCAACTCCGGCTCGGCGGAACGCTCCGGGTGGGGCATCATGCCGACCACATTGCCGCCGGGGCTGCAGATTCCGGCGATGTTGTCCAGCGATCCGTTGGGATTGGCCGAAGCGGTGATTTCGCCGGCGGGCGAGGAATAGCGGAACACAATGCGACGATCGCGGCGCAACTGGTCGAGCGTGACAGGATCGCAGAAATAGTTGCCTTCCATGTGACCGATGGGGATGGTCAGGACTTCTCCCTGGGCGCAGGCATTGGTGAACGGAGTCTCCGCATTTTCCACGCGCACTTGAACCGGTTTGCAAACGTACTTGAGGCCGACGTTGCGCATCAGGGCGCCGGGCAACAGTCCCGATTCGCAGAGAATCTGAAACCCGTTGCAGATGCCGAGCACCAGTCCGCCGCCATCGGCGAACTTGCGCACCGACTCCATCACCGGCGAGAACTTGGCGATCGCCCCGGTGCGGAGATAGTCGCCATAGGCGAACCCTCCCGGAACAATCACCGCATCGCAGTTTTCCAGGTCGTGCGATTCGTGCCACAGAAACGTGACGGGCTGCCGGGCGACCTGCTGAATCGTCCAGTAGGCATCGTGATCGCAGTTCGAACCGGGGAAAATGATAACGCCAAATTTCATTGGGCCCTCAGTTGTGGGAGTTTGAAGTTAGTCTAGCATGGCCGGCAAAATGGCCGGCCGGGGCTTTGGTGTGGATGCGCGGCGTTGAGACTGACGGATTTCTATTGCGGGGCTTGCGGCCGCGCTGCCTCGCCTGAGGTCTGGGGCGCATCCAAGGCAGGAGGCAACGTGGGCTGGGCCGTTACTGAGTCTCTCGTCTGCGCCGTCGTCTGTGGCGCGGTTCCGGCGTAGCTTTGCGGTGGATAACCTTTGGCCCGCACGAGAGCCCAATGCCACTCCTCGCCGGGGGCGAGATCGAGATTCAGCCGCGCACTGAAAACTGTGGTTGTTGAAGGGGCGGCGGCGGCCCGCATCCGGTAGATGACCGTCACATCGGGCTTCTTCTCGGGGCGAACATCGGATTCCTGAGCCACGCTGCCTGCCACGGCCGGGACCAACTTCGCGCTACCATAGGATAGAGCCGCATCCCGAGGCTGGGACTTCCTGACGACCGTCAGGGCGACAGCCACTTCGCTCACGTGCCAGTCAGTGCCGTTGAACACTGAGACGATCAGCGAGTCTCCCTCAATGGTGGCCGGCCCTTCCAGTTTGAGCATCTCACCGGGCGGGAGATCCATCTGGGAGTACTGGCCGGAGAGCAGCGACTTCGCATTCGCGGTGAACGAGAGACTGCAGGTTGCATCGGGAGTGGCTACGCGAAAGCTCTTGCTTTCGCCCGCCATCAGAAACTTCAACGCCGAACCCGGCGTATGGTGGCTCTCCACCTGCTCCATGACCTTGGGCAGATTATCGTTATCAATGACGTCCTGTCCCGGCGTGGGCTTCTTGCGGAAGTTGCGGGCAACGTCGCCGAGCGGGGCGTCGTTTGGGTCGTCTTGTGTAATCGCGTCCTGCGTCATCAGCAAGGCAGCGACCGCTGCCAGCAACAGATGCTGAACGCGAGCCTGGCGCGTTTTTGAGATTCGCAGCATGAAACCAGCGCTCTGAGCAAATTGTATTGAGAGACGAAGGAAAGGCGGAGATAACGAAGGGAAACCTAGGTACTAGCACTTCCGAGGAAAGGAAGCTGTGGGCGCGCGGTGACGAAATGGAGGCGCAACGGGTGCGCGCGCCCAAGCCCGGAAAATCCGCTCTACAAAAGGCCCTGCGACCGAAACCGTATGACTGGGTCCACGGCTGGCACTGCCTGCCGCCGGAAAATCCAGCGGGCCACCGCAAAGCCAATTGCCGCATAGCACAGATGCATCATTCGCATATAGCACCCCCAATCGGATCGGCCTGTCTGACCCTTCAGGGGAGGAACATTACAACCTATCGGCACAATAGCAACCGAGCGTCAGTGCGACAAGGCACAACCGTGCCATGGAAGTGGCACGGAAGTAATAGGATGGAAGTCAGAGAGTTAACTATGGGTGATCAGTGGGTTGCGACCGGTTCGTCGGCGCTGCGGCCCGCCGGCGGAACCACCACGGTCGAAAGGCTCCCCTCCGCCGTGAGCTTCTGGAAATCCGCCAGAGCGCGGCGCTGCAGATCCTCCCACCGGCCGATCAGTTCCCCGGTCTCCCGTTTCAGTTTCTCGAATTGACGCTGTTCGGCCTCGGTCGGCGCCGAATCGGCCGTGGCCACGTCCATGGCCAGATAGGCCAGCTTCGCATCCAGTTGCGGAGGATAAGCCAGCGAATCCTCGTTGGCGCTGATGGTAAGGTTGATGAGGTCGTCGCGGACGGCTACCAGTTTCTTCTCCAGTTCGTCGGCTGCCGATGCAATCGTTTTGGTGCTGGCATTCTCCGGCAGGCGCCGCTTCAGGCCCGCCACCTGTGAACGCACATCCTGTATCTGATTGACCGCATCGTAGACGCGGCTCAGTTGGTCGCGCGTCTGTATCAGCAGGTTGAACTGCTGTTCCAGATCGGCCTGGCTTACGTTCACGCGCGGATCCAGTTTCAAATCGAAGCCTGCAGTCTGGGTCTGGCCACCCACGGTGAGCCGGACCTGATAGTGACCTGGGACCGCCACCGGGCCCTGGGCGCCGCTGCCGTATTCCCAAAGGTAATAGCCGGGAACTCGCCGCGCCTCTTCATAGCGCAAGTTCCAGACGAAGCGATTCAAGCCGGCGTCCGGCTTGATCTGTTTCTCCGGCTTCTTGTCGTCAGGGTCAAGCGGCTCCCGCAGCGAAGTAAACTCCGCACTCGAATATTTTCGAACGACTTTGCCGGAGGCATCCAATATCTCGATCTTGGTTTCGGTATCAGCCTTGGGAGCGTCTTTGAGGAAGTAGTAAATCACGGCGCCGACAGGCGGATTCTGCCCTGTCCGTTTGGAAGGACGGCGTTCACCGGCAGCTCCTGCCTGAATGCGATACCCGGTGGCGGGGGTGTACAGGAACACATCCTTCTGCGCGATGTCATCGCTGTATTGCCGAAGCGGAGTGAGGTCATCGAGAATCCAGAAGGCACGGCCATGCGTCGCAACCACGAGATCGTTGTCTTTCACGATCAGGTCGTGGATTGGCGTGGTCGGAAGATTCAGTTTCAACGGCCGCCAGTTCGCGCCATCGTTGAACGAAACGTAAACGCCCTGCTCGGTTCCGGCATAGAGCAGCCCGCGCTTCTTCGGATCTTCTCGAACCGCGCGCACGAACGTCGTGTCCGGAATTCCCTGGGTCAGCTTGGTCCACGTTTTTCCGTAATCAGCGGTCTTGTAGACGTGGGGACGCATGTCGTCGAACTGATGGCGGTCCACCGCTATGTATGCCGTGCCGGCATCGTGCGGAGACGGATCAATCTGGCTGATGCGGCTCCACTCCGGCATCTCTTTCGGTGTGATATTGGTCCAGGTCTTGCCTTCGTCCTGCGTGAGTTGGATCAGGCCGTCGTCGGTGCCAACCCACAGGAGTCCCTTCTTGATGGGCGACTCGGCGAGGGCAAAAATCGTGTCGTAGTATTCGGTGCCTGTATCGTCCAAAGTGATGTCGCCGCCCGAAGGCTTTTGCTTGCTCTTGTCATTGCGGGTGAGGTCGGGACTGATGGCTTGCCAGTGCACTCCACCATCCGTGGTCTTAAACAGAACTTCACCGCCGTGATACAGCGTATTGGGATCATGTGGAGAAATCATGACTGGCGCCGTCCACTGAAAGCGGTGTTCCAGATAAGCCGCGCCGTGCGCATCGGAGAGGTCCGGTTGCTCGGTGATCTCCTTCACCTGCCCGATATGCTTGTCGAAGCGCGTGATGTTGCCCTGGTAGTCGGCCGCGTAAACAATGTTTGGGTCCGGCGGAAAAGGCGCGATGTAACCGGCCTCACCGCCGCCCACGTCATACCAGTCGCTCTGACCGATCGAACCTTCGTCGCTGCGGCTGACGATGGCCACCGTCCCGCTGTCCTGTTGCGCGCCGTAGACGCGGTAAGGTGTCGCGGTGTCGGTCGCGACGTGGTAGAACTGCGCGGTTGGCTGATTGTCCTGAAGGGTCCAGTTCTTGCCGCCGTCAAGCGTCACGGTGACTCCGCCGTCGTTGGAGGCGATCATGCGGCGGGGGTTGAGCGGGTCAATCCAGAGGCCATGGTTATCTCCATGGGGGATCCTGATCCGGTTGAACAGGTGCCCGCCGTCGGTGGACTTGTAGGCCTCCACGTTCATGATGTAGAGAACGTTCTCGTCGTGCGGATCGGCGATCACGTGCATGTAATACCAGGGACGCTGCCACAGGCTGTGGCTCGGGTTCACCAGTTGCCAGGATTCCCCGCCGTCATCGGAGCGATACAGGCCGCCGTCGGGATTGCGGGCCTCGATCAGCGCATAGACGCGTTCTGAGTTGGCGGCGACGGCTACGCCGATCTTGCCGTACGGTCCCTTGGGCAGGCCGTGTTCTTCCAGATGCTTCCAGGTTGTGCCGCCATCATTGGAGCGGTACAGGCCGCTGCCCGGGCCGCCGCTGGACATGTTCCACGGACCGCGGCGCACCTGCCAGAGCGCGGCAAAAAGAATGTTGGGATTGTGCGGATCGAAGGCGACGTCTATTCCGCCGGTGTTCTCGTCTTTGTAGAGAACCTTCTCCCAGGTTTTGCCTCCGTCGGCGGTGCGGAAGATGCCGCGCTCCGGGTTGGGCCCGTAGGGATGGCCGAGTGCCGCGACAAATACAATGTCGGGATTGGCGGGATTAATAATAATCTTGCCGATGGCGCGCGAATCGCGCAGGCCAACGTTTTTCCACGTCTTGCCGCCGTCCAGCGACTTGTAAACACCGTCGCCGTGCGAGATGTTGCCGCGAATGCAGGCTTCGCCTGTTCCCACGTAAAGAACATTTGGGTTGGAGTTCGCCACCGCCAGGCTGCCGATCGAAGACGTACCCTCGTGATCAAACACGGATGACCATGTCATCGCGCCGTCGGTGGATTTCCAGACTCCACCGCCGGTCGCTCCGAAATAATAGGTCGTGAGATCGCCGGGAATCCCGGCAGCGGTCAGCGACCGGCCGCCGCGGAAGGGACCAACCAGGCGATAATGCATGCCTTTGAAGAGCTTGTCTTCCGCCTTGGCGGGCTCGGCAGTTTCCGAACCAGTCTCCGACGAGGCCGCAGACTGGGCCGTGGGCGCGGGTTGCGCCGTCTTTTCTTTCGACTGACGTTCGGGTTTGGTCTGGGCGGCCGCGGTAACCACGAGCAGGGCCGAGAGTGTAATTGTGAGGAACAACCGTGCAGCAAGCGAGGCATTCCTGCAAAAGCTGTCTGGGCCGACCATGTTCAGGGTTATCTCCAGGGAGGAAATGGGCAAGGCTCTATGGTAATCCTGCGCGTGACGTATGCAAAGGGCCGAGGTTGCGGGTTCTGAGTCAGTCCTGGGCCCGCGACATCATTTCCGCAACAGCAGCTTCTTCGCCGCTTCCAGTTCCTTGCGCTTGGCCGCATCCATCTTGGGATAGGTGAGGTCGAGAGACTCCAGCGCATCCACGATGACGGCCGACACCACGATTCTCGTGAACCACTTGTTGTCGGCGGGCACGACGTACCAGGGCGCATGTTCGGTTGCCGTTTTGCCGATCAGGTCTTCGTAGGCTGCCTGATAGGCGTCCCAGTATTTACGTTCGTGAATGTCGGCTGCCGAGAATTTCCAGTTCTTCTCAGGCTCTTCCAGCCTGGCCAGAAAGCGCCGCTTCTGCTCTTTCCGGGAAACGTTCAGGAAAAATTTGCGGATGATGGTTCCGCTGCGCGCCATGTGCCGCTCAAAACCGCGGATGTCTTCGAACCGCTCCTCCCAGATGTTCTTGCCGATCGGGTGTTCCGGCGTCTTCTGACCTTTCAGAATCTCAGGGTGTACGCGAACGATCAGCACTTCTTCATAGTACGAACGGTTGAAGATCCCAAAGTGCCCGCGTTCGGGCAGGCAGTGGGTGGTGCGCCAGAGAAAATCGTGCTGCAATTCCAGGTCCGACGGGGCCTTGAAGGAATACACCTGGCAGCCCTGCGGGTTCACTCCCGACATGACGTGCTTGATGATGCCGTCTTTGCCGGCGGCGTCCATGGCTTGAAAAATCAGAAGCACGGCCCAGCGGTCCTGGGCATAAAGCTTGTCCTGCAGCTCCGTCATGCGGGCAGTGCCGCGCTGCAAAGCCTCCTCCGCATGTTCCTTGGAGCTCCAGTGCCCGGTGTCAGCGGGACTGAAGTCTTTCAGGCGGAAATGTTTTCCGCTCTCGACGCGGTAGGTTTTGGCAAGTTTGTCAGTCTTCATTTGGAGTTGCCCGGGATCACGCGCCGACGGCTTTGGCGCTCACACACGGAAGTTTCTCTTGCTGCCAGGCGTCAAATCCGCCGATCACGTTGATCACGTTCTTGAATCCGGCGCGCTGCAGCAGGCTGGCAGCAATCATACTGCGATATCCGCCCTTGCAATGCATCGCGATGCGCGCCTCACGATCAATCTCGGGCGGCGAAACCTTGAAATTGTCCAGCGGCCACCAAATGGCGTTCTCGATGTGACCCGCGTCCCACTCCGCCTCACGGCGCACATCCAGTACCTGCATATTGCCCGACTGCAATTGCGCCTTGAGTTCGCTGGCCGTCAACTGCGGAAGCGTCGCCACGGGAAGCCCAGCCTGCCTCCACGCTGAAACTCCTCCCTGCAGATACCCATCCAGCGCCTCGATTCCCACCCGCGCCAGCCGGAGACGAGCTTCTTCCAACTGTTCATCGGATGCGGCAATGAGCACCGGATGAGATGCCAACCCCAACACAGTGCCGGCCCACGAGGCGAACTGCCCTGAAAGTGCAATGTTGACCGAGCCCGGCACATGGCTGGCGGCAAATTCCTCGCCCGGACGCACGTCCAGGGCAATTTCTCCGTCCTCCAGCATAGACTTCAACTCGCGGGGCGAGATACTCCGCAGCGGCGGCAGTTCCGACAACGCCGGAGCGCCTGCCCGATTAATCTCAGCGTCCCTGAAGAAATACTCCGGCCGGGCGGGAAGGTTGCTGGTCAGTTGCGCGACGAAGTCTTCCCTGTTCTTTATCTGCAGCGCATAGTTGGTGAGCCGCTCCGTCCCGATTATGGACGATTTTTCAGCCCGCATATTCTTCCCGCAGAGCGATCCGGCCCCGTGCGCGGGATACACCAGAACACTGTCAGCTAACGTCAGCAACTTGCCGTGCAAACTGTCATAGAGCATCCCAGCCAATTGCACAGGTGTGTGCCGGGGAGATAAGTCGGGACGTCCCACATCGCCGATAAACAACGTGTCTCCCGTAAGGACCGCCCACGGCGAAGACGATTTCTCCCGGTCGGTGACTACCAGGCAGATGCTCTCTGGAGTGTGTCCCGGCGTCTCCAGCACGCGGAGCATGGCTTTTCCGAAATTCAACTCGAACCCCTCGCGCACCGGCACATGAGGGAACGTCGCTCCCGCCTGGGCTCCCATGTAGATCTTGGCTCCCGTGCGGGCGGCCAATTCCCGGTGACCGGAAACGAAGTCAGCGTGCAGATGCGTCTCGAAAATGTGCCGGACCGCTACGCCCTGCTTGCCAGCCGCGTTCAAATACATCTCCACATCGCGCTGTGGGTCCACCACGACCGCCTCGCCCTCCGAGGCCAGCATGTAGGAAGCGTGCGCCAGACATCCCAGATAGAACTGTTCGAAGTACATGTGCGCCCCCGATTTTCCTACCGATGCTAGAACAAATGGACGGCGAATGCCACGGGGGACGCCGCAACCTGTTCCGGTGGAGAAGTCGCAGGTCAGGAGGACAGCGGCGCGATGAATTCCAGCCCAAAACAGAATCCGTTGCGGGACCGAACGATGGCGGGAACCCGGGAATGAACCGGGGTATCGAACTCAAGCTCCAGAAGATCGCCCGGGTTCAGCAGAATACCGGCATACAAGACCATGCCTCCCTCACTCAACTCGGTGCCCCGGCCATGAACCACGGTGGTCGAAAAGCCCTTGGAAGTCAACACGCGAACCGGCAGATCAACGGGAAGACGGTCCCAGCGGCGGGAGTTTCCGGGATTCGGCATTGTCGCTCAATGATTGCCCCTGGAGCCGTTTCCGTCATATTACGAAGGGGAAATAAGCCCGTGGTCAAGCTTCACACCCCAGCGCGGCGGTGGGCCAATCCCTTGAGATTGGGCGGCCGCATAGGAATTTAAGCCCCGGCCTAGCGCGAGGAGACTGCCATGGTGAATTTCCGCCTCGACAACCAGGCCGCGGCGCGGAGACACTGGAAATGATGAATACTCAGAACCTTTTTTTTGTGGGTCTCATTATTGCCGCCAGCGGGCTGGTTTCGCCTCCGCTGGCGCTGCTGGCTGGGCTTATCTACGGGCTTTCGTTTGTTCACCCTTACCACGTTGACGCCAAGAGACTCTCCGCATTCCTGTTGCAGGCGTCAATCGTCGGGCTGGGCTTTGGAATGAATCTGCACGAGGTCGTGCGGGCAGGCCGGACCGGGTTCCTGTACACCGCGCTCAGCATAAGCCTCGCGCTTGCGCTGGGCCTGGCCATCGGGCGGCTCTTCAAGGTCCAAGACAAACCGTCGCTCCTGATCAGTGCGGGCACGGCAATCTGTGGTGGGAGCGCCATCGCAGCTGTCGGTCCAGTCATAGACGCGGGTGAAGAAGAGATGGCCGTTTCGCTCGGAACTGTGTTCGTCCTCAACTCCGTGGCCCTGTTTCTATTTCCGGCCATCGGCTACGCTCTGCATCTCACGCAGACTCAGTTCGGGCTGTGGTCCGCCCTCGCCATTCACGACACCAGTTCGGTGGTGGGCGCCACTGCCAAGTACGGTTCCCAGGCATTAACAGTGGGGACAACGATCAAGCTGGCGCGGGCCCTGTGGATCGTTCCTGTAGCTTTCGGCGTGGCGCTGCTGAGAAAGGGAAAGTCCCGCATCAAGTGGCCCTGGTTTATTTTGCTCTTCTGCCTGGCCGCGGTCGCCAGCACATATCTGCCGGTTTTCGGCTCCGTCTATCCACACCTGAGTGCGCTTGGAAAGACAGGGTTAACGGTCACGCTCTTCCTGATTGGCACGGGAATTTCAAGGCCCACCTTGAAACAGGTCGGCGTCCGTCCACTGCTTCAGGGAATTCTGCTCTGGGCGATCGTGGCAACCTTGTCTCTGGTGCTCATCCGCCTCGGATTCATCGCGATCTGAGTCCCGCCGAACTCTCTCGCAACGCTGGCGCGAGTGCGCCCCGTTCTCGATGCGATGGTATGATCCCTGCGAGTTCTGAGAGCGAAAGGTGACCAATGCCTTCGGTTGAAGCGCGCGACGATCTGGTGATCGGAGTGGACATTGGCGGCACCAAGGTCGCCGCAGGCCTGGTAAACCGGAGCGGCGAGATCCTTTTCCATACCCGCAATCCGATGGTTTCGAATGACGGAGCCGCCAGCGCGCTGGCCTCGGTGATCGAGGCCATTGAAACCGCATCTGCCAATGCGGCGAACTCCGCGAGCATGCATGGCCCCATCCGGGGAATCGGAATCTGCGCTCCGGGTCCGCTCGATCCCAGAACGGGAGTGGTCCTTAATCCTCCCAATCTCCCGTGCTGGAGGGATTTTCCGCTCGCCGCTGAGCTGGCGCGAACCTATCGCGTGCAAGTCAAAGTGGACAATGATGCGAATGCGGCCGGGCTTGCCGAAACCTTGTGGGGATCGGGCCGCGGTTATCGCTACGTGTTTTATGTCACGATCGGCACCGGAATTGGCACCGCCATCCTGCTCAATGGACGCATTTATCATGGCCGCACCGGCGCCGCCGCCGAAGGCGGCCACCTGAGCATTGACTACAACGGACCGCGCTGCGGCTGCGGCAAGCGGGGCTGCATCGAAATTCTCGCCGCCGGACCGGCCATTGCCCGCCGCGCGCGCGCCAAGCTCGCGACTGGCCGGACATCCAGTCTTCTCGATCTGGCCGGAGGAACACTGGACAACCTCACCAGCAAAATGGTCGGCGAAGCCGCCGTGGCGGGGGATCCGGCTGCAAAGGAAGTTCTACAGGAGACCGTCCATCTCTTGTCGTTCTGGTTCGGCAATATCGTTGACCTGCTGGAGCCGGATGTCATGATTGTAGGCGGGGGAGTTGCTTCCATGCTTCAGCCGTTTCTGGACGAGATCCGCGACCGGCTGCCGGGTTGCTGTGTGAACCAGCGCTGCAAGGAGATCCCGCTAGTCCTGGCCCGGTACGGAGAAGATTCAGGGGTCGCGGGAGGCGCGGCGCTCTGTTTCGATGCTCCAGGTTTCGACGCCCCTGGTTTCGACGCCCCAGGAGACAGTTCAGATCCCCCCGCCGATCCCTCAGTCTCCTCGCCGCAGTAGAGCAAGCCTGGTTCTCTACGGGCGATGCCAAGCCAGTTCGAGATCTCATGCGCGATTTAGAAAGGGTGAATCGCGGCGATCGAACCTTGGGCGAACCGATTTCTCCACTCGAATCGAAAACTTATGTATAATCCGCCGATGCGAGGAATACCGTGGAGCACAATTGCGCTCGGCTCGCTGTTGCTCATCTCGGCCCGCTCAATAGGAGGACAGGACGTGCAATCTCCGCAACCTGAAAAGTCGAAGCCGCCTGTCAAAATGGAGCAGCGCGGGCGCATCCTTGGAATCGGCGGTGTCTTCTTCAAATCCGCTAATCGTGATCAGATGCGCGAATGGTATTCGAAGCATCTTGGACTC
>DATFNP010000006.1:0-20047 GCA_035266345.1 Candidatus Sulfotelmatobacter sp. | reverse complement strand
CCCACAAGTAATGCCAGAGGACGGAGTGGGGTTGAAACACAGACATCGTTGGGCACTATACCGCAACAGCTCTCGTCACCCCAAGGATTTGTGGGCCGCGTCCGGTTTTTGTAAGTCCAAGAAGTCTTACGGCTTGCACATCCCTCCGTTGCAGTTCGTAGTGCCGGGGGCGTCTGCGCGGGCGATGCTGGGAACCACCATAGTATTCAGGAAAATCACGGCAGCGGCGAGGGCGAGTAGCACGCGTTTCATAGTTGTTTTCTCCTTGTACTGCGAATTGGACGGTGATACTCTCATGGCCGCAAAGGCAGGCGCAACAGGGGTTTTCAGACCTCAGATGTTCGGAATTCGTAACAAGCGATGACGCTGAAATCGGCACTGCAGGACTTCAAAGAAACCACGCTGGCGGCCGTTTCCGGGCTGCTGGGCAAGCTGGGCTATCTGGCTTCACTGCGTCGCGCCCGTGACAAGTACGAACACTGGGGAATGGAAACGGTTCACGGAACGGAGTCGTCGGAGCGCGCCTTGAAGACGGCCCACGCGGAACTAGTGACGGCGGTTTTGCGGACTCCGCTGCCCGCCCTGGAGAAAGATCTCCAAGAATCGAGCCGGGGGAACGGAGTTGAGGCAAGGACTTATGTGGAGGAACTGCGGGAGCGCTTCGAGGATCTGCTGCCGGACGAGCGCAAGAGCTCGCCCGCGGCCAGCCACCTCAATTCAGTGCTGGTGGCGCTTTCGAGCCTGGAGAAGGATCGAGAGCGCGCCACTCGGTCAACTTCATAGCCACGCCCACCACTTGCCCCAGCACTTCGGCGTCCTGGGGATGGCGCAGAATCCGGATGGAAGCCGGAGAAAGCGGATGGGGCTGCAGAATGATGTCTTCGCGGCGCATGCTGCACCAGCAGCAGGTATGACCCTCGCGGGTTTCCACGAAATAAATGGGACGTTCGTATTCCGAGCGCCAGGAGCCTTCCAGCACGCGATTCTTCGATTCGTCCACCTGAATGAAACTGCCCGGGGGAAGAATCGGATACATTGTGAAATCCTGGGTGCCGACGTAGCCGTAGGTGAAGTCGCTGTTGGCGAACTGCGCCAGGTAGGCCAGCGGGACCAGACCCCACTGCTCCACCATGCGTCCAAGGTTGGTGGTGCGGCGCTCGTCGAAGGCGGGATCCATGCGCAAGGGAACCTGCACCGAGGACAATCCGGCCAGGGCGTTAGAGACATGCGATCGCGGCGGCGACACCAGTCCCAGGTCGGCAGCCATGTTATTCATATCCACGCCGTACCACGAGAGAAGTTCGCGCAGATCGCGGCGGTAAATTACGGACAAAGTGTAAAGCCGGTGAATGCTGGGCAGAATGCCCTTGGTCTCGATGTCCGACAAGCGGCTGGGAGGAATGGAGAATTCCTCGTTGCGGTACTTCTCGGCGATGCGGGCGCTGGAGTTCTCTACGTCGCGCATGGTCAGGCCGAGTTTCTCGCGCAGGGTACGAAGGCTCTTGCCAGCGGGCAGCATGGAGCACGCCTCCAGGAAAGTGATGGAATCATACCAAAAAGACGAGGCGCAATTGACCCGAATTGCACAAATTTTTCGATTCCGTGGATGTGTTACGAATTCCGAACAAGCGCTACACCTTGCCCGGCGCGCAGAGTCGGAGATGCGGGGCATGAGGTGGTGGAGACAGACCGCCAGTCAAGTGGTTGTGGATTACGTGTGCGTGTTCGGAATTTGTAACAGACGGCGGCGAGACCCGTTTTCGACGAAGGCCAGCACGGCACCGTGGTCCTGGCACTGGAGTTCTGCCGCGCCCCCTCGTATTTCAGATTGTAGATTTCAGATTGCAGACTTGACGTTCGCTTGGACGCGGTCGAATCCCAAGTCTGCAATCTGAAATCTGCAATCCCTTTTTCCGGCTGATCCGCGTTTTGCCTTTGCATCCTGCTGGTTTGGCCCGCGATTCACCAAGAAGATCAGAATGACATTTGTCACGCCGCGACCGTGATGGATGGCACTGGTGCGTCCGTGGCGCTTTCGCGATGATGCCATCACTGGATGGGAAAGGATTGGGAACGCCGAATCCGTTTCCACAGACGGCGCCGAGCGCGCCGGGAGGACTGAAGATGATCGCTACCGTGGAACAAACCGAAACCACACGAGCCGCAGAAGAAGCGGGTTTCATCGTCGCGAGCCTGGTGGGTGTGAACAAGAACTACGGCGCGGTGCGGGCGCTGCGCGGGGTAGATTTTCAAGTGCGCGCCGGCGAAGTTGTGGCACTGCTCGGCCCCAACGGCGCGGGCAAGACGACCGCCGTGAAACTGCTGCTGGGATTGATGCCGCCCAACGCGGGCAGAGTGCGCGTCTTCGGGGCGGACCCGACGAATCCGGAAAACCGGATGAGAACCGGCGCCATGTTGCAAGTGGGGCGCGTGCCGGAAACCCTGCGGGTCCGCGAACACATTGATCTGTTTTCCACCTACTACCAGAAGCCCATGGCGACGGCCGAGGTTCTGGCGGCCGCCGGGCTCGAGAAGCTGAGCGACCGCAAGTTCGGCGAGCTTTCCGGAGGCCAGAGACAGCGCGTGCTGTTTGCGCTGGCTATCTGCGGCGATCCGGACTTGCTTTTTCTTGACGAGCCCACCGTCGGTCTCGACGTGGAAGCGCGGCGCTTGCTGTGGGATGAGATTCGCCAGTTGGTGAGCCGGGGCAAGACCGTGCTGCTCACCACGCACTACCTGCAGGAGGCGGACGCGCTGGCCGACCGCATCGCGGTGATCAACAAAGGGGAGATCATCGCCGAGGGTGCGCCGGCGGAGATCAAGGCACTGACCAGCGGAAAGAAGATTCGCTGCGTCACCAGCCTGAGCGCCGAAACCCTGCGCCAGATTCCGGGCGTGAAGGAAGTGAAGCAAGATCGGGAGGCCGTCGAGATTCACGCCGCCGAGGCCGAGCCGGTGGTGCGCGAACTGCTGGTGCGCGACGCGGCGCTGTCCGGCCTGGAAATCACGAGCGCCGGCCTGGAAGAAGCGTTCCTGGCGCTGACCCAGGATTCGACAGGGCCGGATTCCACTCCGCCACCGAGTTCCAACTGAACAAAATTCCCATCCCAAACTCGCACAGAACGCGAGTTTAGGATGGGGCGCCCAAAGTCGAAATTAGGAGAAGACATGAGCACCGCAACCATGATCCTGAGCACCCCGCGCATCGAGCGTTCGCCGCGGCATACGGCAGCCATCTATTGGAAGGAAGCCAAATACGAATTCCTGAAGAATCTTCGCCTGCGCGTCTATACCGCGTCGGTGTTGAGTTTCCCTCTGATGTTCTACGTTCTGTTCGGGCTGGTGCTGAACTCCAAAGAGGCGATCCGCGGAACCGGAGTCCCGACTTACATGATCGCCACTTTCGGCACGTTTGGGGTGATGGGCGCGTCGCTGTTCGGCACGGCAGCGGGCCTGGCCTCGGATCGCGGCCTGGGATGGCTGCAGGTAAAGCGCGCCAGCCCCATGCCGCCATTTGCCTACTTCGCGGCCAAGGTGGTGACCAGCATGATATTCAGCACGGTCATCGTACTGGCGCTGTTCACGCTCGGCTTTGCGTTCGGCGGAGTGCGCATGCCGGTGTTGGAGTTCGCCCGGCTGTTGGGAACGCTGGTGGCTGGTTCGCTGCCGTTCTCGGCCATGGGATTGGCGCTGGGATATTTCACCGGGCCGAACTCGGCGCCTCCCACCATCAACCTGATTTATCTGCCCATGTCGGTCTGCAGCGGATTGTGGGTGCCGTTTATGTTCCTGCCCAAGATCGTACGGCAGATCGCGCTGGTGTTGCCGCCCTATCACCTGTCGCAACTGGCGCTGGGAGTGGTGGGGGCGGGATGGCATGAGCCGAGCGCGGCGCATTGGGAAGTGCTGGCCGCATTCACCATGATTTGCCTGGGCGTGGCGCGGATCGGTTTCCAGCGCGACCAGGGAAAGATGTACGGATAACATGTGCGTCGAACCGGTGCGTGGCACGGAATCGGAGGAATGGTAATGAAAACAAGATCGAGCGAGTCTCAGTGCTTTGCCGCTCTGTTGATCCTGCTGGGAGGCCTGGCGCTCTATGGTGGCGCAGGTTGGCTGGTCTGGCTGATCCCAGCCGCGACCCTGACTTGGCTCGCCGCCAGCGCGCGCTGCCGCGCCCGCAACGGTTCGGTTGACGCGCAGGTAGACTATAGTTCGATGAAAGCCGTGGGAAAATAGACAAGGACGGGAAACTTCATGGCCGATCAAGGCCAAAAGTACGGCGAATTCGTGGCGAAAGCGGAACCTCCAGCGTCGTTCCGGCGCGACATCAATCTCTCCATCCACGAGAAGGGACCAAGCTGGGCCCCGTACCTCTGGCTGGCGTATCTCATTTTCTTTTACATTCAGCCGGTCATGGACCACGCGGGATGGAGAGAATGGTCGCTCACCGCGCTGGCCACCATCATCTTTCTTGCCCTCTATTTCGGCCTTTTTTGGCTGAAGCAGCCGAAAGCCCTGTTGCACATCGCGGGCATGGTGACCCTGGGTCTGGTGTTTGCTCCGATGAATTCGGGGGCATCCACCTTCTTCATCTTTGCCACCGCCTTTACTCCCTTCTGCGTGGAAGACGAAGCGCTGGCCCTGGGTGTGATGGCGGCCATCGTCGCAGCGGCTGGGCTCGAAACCTGGCTCTTTCATCTCTCCGGCTGGTTTCTCTTCTATGCCGGCGGACTCTCCACCGTGGTCGGCGGCAGCAACATCTACTTTGCCCAGCGCAACCGCACTCTGCACAAGCTGCGCATGGCCAACGAAGAGATCGAACATCTGGCCAAGGTGGCCGAGCGTGAGCGCATCGCGCGCGACCTGCATGACGTGCTGGGACACACGCTCTCCGTGATCACTTTGAAGTCGGAACTGGCGGGCAAGCTGATGGAGCGCGATCCAGGCCGGGCGGCAAAGGAGATCGCGGAAGTCGAACAGATCTCGCGGCAGGCGCTGTCGGAAGTGCGCGATGCCATTCGCGGCTACCGCGCCAAGGGGCTGGCGGCCGAACTCGCCCAGGCCAAGACCACGCTTGAAACGGCCGGCCTCACGGTGCTGTGCGACGCGGCTACCACGGTGCAACTGCCCGCCATGCAGGAGAGCGTGCTGTCTCTGGCCGTGCGTGAAGCGGTCACCAACGTGATGCGCCACGCGCAGGCTCGGAGCTGCCGGCTGCGGCTGGAGCAGCAGAACGGCTCCTGCCGTCTTGAAATTCAGGACGACGGCCGCGGCTCCTCCGCCGGCGAGGGCAACGGCCTGCGCGGCATGCGCGAGCGCGTCGAGATGCTTGGCGGAACGCTGCAGCGCGAGACCAGCTCCGGAACCAGGCTCACCATCACGCTGCCCATCAAAGAAACGGCGGCGCAAGCCGAAGGCGGCCAGAATTGAATCCCCCGGCAAAAGAAGGCATAAAAGAAGGACGCAAGACCATCCGCGTGGTGCTGGCCGAAGATCAGGGCATGGTGCTGGGCGCGCTGGCCGCGCTGCTGGAAATCGAAAACGACATTTCCGTCGTCGCCCAGGCGCGCAATGGGAAAGAAGCGCTCGACGCCGTGCTGGCGCACAAGCCCGACGTTTTTATCACCGACATTGAAATGCCGCACATGAGCGGGCTCGACGTGGCGGCGGAACTGAAGCGGCGGCGCACCGGAACGCGGGTGGTGATCGTCACCACGTTTGCCCGCACGGGATATTTGCGCCGCGCGCTCGAAGCCGGAGCTTCCGGATATCTGCTGAAAGACATGCGCGCCGAAGAACTGGCCGACGCGGTGCGCCGCGTGCATCAGGGATTGCGCGTGATTCATCCCGAACTTGCGACGGAAGCCTGGGGCGAAGTGGATCCGCTCACCGACCGCGAACGCCAGGTACTGCGCCTGGCCGGCGAAGGCGCGGCCAGCGGCGACATCGCCAGCGAACTCGGCCTGTCCGAAGGCACGGTAAGGAATTATCTTTCCGAAGCCATCAGCAAACTGGGCGCGAGCAATCGCGTCGAAGCGGCAAGGATTGCAAGGACGAAGGGCTGGCTGTAGGAGACCAGGGGTCAGGGATCAGGGACCAGGGATTAGTGCCGAGATCAGGGAAAAGCCTCTGGAGGCTTTATTGCGGTCGCGTCTTGTCGTGCGAACAAAAAGCGGTACCAAGAAACTGGCCCCTGAACCCTGACCCCTAGCTGCTGCGCTCCACTCCCGCTTCCTGCTGCTTCACCGTCTTGTACCCCCAGGCCATGCGCGGAGTGTTGTGGGCGATGCCGAAGTGGCCCTGCGGATTGAGCACGATGATGCCGCCGTGTCCGTTGACGCGCTGCTTCAGGTAGTTCATCGCTTCCTGCGCGGCCCACTCGGGCAGATTTCCTGCGGCGATGCGGTCGGCGGTCCATTTGGCGAGCACGAGTTTCATGATGGGCTCGCCCCATCCGGTTGTAGAGGCGGCGGCGCTGAGATTGTCGGCGTAGCAGCCACAGCCGATCAGCGACGAATCGCCGAGGCGGCCGGGAGCCTTATTCAGCGTGCCGCCGGTAGAAGTGGCGGCGGCGATGTTGCCGTTGCGGTCGAGCGCGACCGCGCCCACGGTGTCGTGCGAGATCGTCACATCGTCAGAGGTCGGCGCGAACAGATCGTTGCCGTGCTGCGCGGCTTCGGACTGGTACTCGCGCAGGCGCTCGACCTCGCGCGGAATGATCAAATCATCGTTAGAGCACAGCGGCACTCCGTGCTCGGCGGCGAATCTTTCCGCGCCTTCTCCGACAAAATAAACATGCGGGCTCTCGCTCAGAATCTTGCGCGCGGCGCGCACCGGATTGCGCAGATGCTCGACGCAGCCTACGCCTCCGGCGCGCAGGGTGGCGCCGTCCATGATGAGGGCGTCCATCTGCACGCGGCCGTCGCGATTGAGGAAGCTGCCGCGTCCGGCGTCGAAAGTCTCGTCGTCTTCCATGATGACGACGGCCTCCTCGACGGCGTCGAGCGCCGCGCCGCCGCCGGCGAGCACGCGCCATCCCGCGGCCAGCGCGTTGTTCACGCCATGGATGTGGGCGGCCACCGTGTCATCGGGCATGGCCCACGCGCCGCCATGAACCACCAGTACCGGATCAGTTGGCAAGAGTTGTCCCCAGGATCGGTGTTTCGACTCGATAGTCTAGCAGGTGCGAGCCGTTGAAATCCCCATCCTTCGAACATCGCGAAGGATGGGCGGCCCGATGGTGTATCGTTGCACACGACTGAGGCGAGTGATGATCAAGCGCATCGCAAAAATCTTCAGTATTGCGGTTCTGGCCAGTGCGGCCGCGGCGTGCCTTTACTTAGCCGCAAACTGTGCGCGCCACAACGTAGAGCACGAGGAAATCACCGACGCCGTGCGCCGCGGCGCCGCCGGGAGTTTCGTGCATCTTTCGGATGGCTTCACGCACTACGAACTGGCCGGGCCGGAGACGGGGCGAACCGTGGTGCTGGTTCACGGATTCTCGGTGCCTTACTACTTGTGGGACCAGACCTTCGATCCGCTGGTGAAGGCGGGGTTCCGCGTGCTGCGTTATGACCTGTACGGGCGCGGCTTCTCGGATCGCCCGCACGTTCACTACAACGCTGACCTGTACGACCGGCAACTGGAGGAGTTGCTGGCGGCGCTGCACCTTGATGCGCCGGTGTCCATCGTGGGCGCGTCAATGGGCGGCCCGATTGCGGTGACGTTTGCGGCGCGGCATCCGGAGAGAGTGCGGGTGCTTGCTCTGCTCGATCCGGCACACTCTACGGGTGAGCCGATGCCGTGGCAGATCAGCATGCCGGTTGTGGGCGAGTATGCGGCGTGCGTGTATCTGGTTCCGTCGCTGCCCGGCGGGCAGAGAGACGACTTCGTGCATCCCGAACGCTATGCCGACTACTTCGCGAAATATCCCGAGCAGATGCGTTACAAGGGATTCCGGCGGGCCATCCTTTCCACCGTGCGCGATTACTTGAGCTCCGACATGCGTGCCGATTTCCGCCGCGTGGGCGCGAGCCACAAACCCGTCTTCCTGCTGTGGGGCAAGCTGGACAAAGACGTTCCGTTCGAGGTCAGCAAGGATGTCCTCGGGGAAATACCGCAGGCGGAGTTTCATCCGCTGGAAGGCGCGGGGCATGTGGGGTTCTACGAGAGTCCTGAAGTGGTGAACCCGATGCTGGTGGAATTTCTGAATAAGAACTGACTCTAGCGATCAGAGGCGGCCTTGATTCAGGCAGCTGCTTCCGAGGTCTCGTCTGGTGACGCCGCGAATGTGAGCCTCGGCCATGTCATCGGGCATGGCCCAGGCGCCACCGTGAACAACGAGAACGGGATCAGTCGGCAAAGCTATCCCCAGAATCGGTGATGCGCAGAATCAACGAAGCGACCCGATAGAATAGCAGGAGCCGGTTACGACCACCGAGCAGAATCCTAGACGGGAACCCCCAATGAGCGTCCAGACGGAACTCGATAGTGCACGCGGACTCGGTGAGAAACTCGAGGATCTAGTTGTTCGGAGAGGTCAATGTCCAGACGACGATCGTAACATTCTTCTGATGGGTTACTGGGCTCTCCTTTTTGATTTCCACAAGGCGATCCTGAGTCTGATACCGAACGGCTTATGCGGCAGCGCCTTTGCTCTCGTTCGCCCGGCCCTGGAGGCGCTAGTCCGTGCCCATCTCGCGGTGAAAGGATCGGCAGCGGATATTACCAGCCTCCAGCAAGACAAGTACCGCACCAACTTTGCGACGATTGGAGCTTGGATTGATAGCGAGTTTGGAACAGGCAACCTCTTTGCGAACTTCCTAAGCCATGCGAGGGACGCTCTCCACAGCTTTACGCACGCTGGCATTTCTCAGCTGGGAAGACGTTTTGAAGGTCATGATCTGAAGCCGACCTACGACGAGGGAGAAATCATCGAAGTAGTCCGCGTCACCACGAGTGCGGTTTGGATGTTGACCAACCTCGTCACGAAACATCTGGGCTTCGCGGCCGAGGCGACAAAGGCCGAGGAACTCTACCTCGAATGGGGCAACCATTGAGGACCAGGGACACGTTCTCGTGCCGCTTCTGTTTGTGCACTGCAGATCGTCTCACCCAATAATCGCTACTTTGCGTTTGGTGACCCTTACGCGGCCTGGCCTGGCGTGACGGCGATTGGCGGGTCCTGCGTCCTTGTCCAGGTGTAGCGCATGCGGTGGATTACTGTGATCGTGCTTAGGACTGCGATCACCCAGAGGACCGGGGCCATGCGGTTAAACAGCGCTCCCAGGATCACCAATACCAGGCGCTCGGGGCGTTCCATGAAGCCTACGCGGCAGGAGCCGATCAGGCTTTCCGCTCTCGCTCTCGTGTAGCTGACCATGATGGAACTAACCATGACGAAGGCGGCTAGCACGACCCAGAAGAAGCGTCCGCCGCGGGCATAAAAAACTAACAGCCCGAGGAACTGGCTAGCGTCGCTGTAGCGGTCGACGACCGAGTCGAAGAAGGCTCCGAAGCGGGTGACACGGTTGGTGGCGCGGGCGACTTGTCCGTCCACCAGATCGAAGAAGCCGGAGAAAATAATGACCAGCCCGGCGTAGATGAACATGCGCTTCTGGTTGCTGGCGGTGGCGGAGCCGAACAGGATGGCGGCCCAGGTGTTGACCACCAGTCCCATGAAGGTCAGGACGTTGGGGTTGATGCGGGAAAGCGCCAGCCAGCGGACGATAGTGTCGAGCAGGACTCCGCAGGCGCGGCCGAAGGCGGATGTCCAACTCATGGAAGGCGAAGCCATCAGGCGTCCGCCTCTTTCGGCTCGATCTCGTCGTGGATGGTGCTGAGGCTCAGGATTTCGAGAGTACGTTTGCCGTTGGGGGTGACCACGACGGCTTCGTCGCCGACTTTCTTGTTGAGCAGGGCGCGGCCGATGGGCGAGGTGGTCGAAATCTTTCCCGTGGCCACGTCGGATTCCTCGCTGGTCACCAGCTTATATTCCAACTCTTCATTCTTGGTAGTGTCGTAGATCTTGATGGTCGAGCCCAGGCCGACTTTGTCCTTAGGGATGTTGTTCATGTTGACCATGGACAGGTCGGCGAGGCGCTTGCCGAGCTGGCGCACGCGCGCCTTGACGAACTCCTGGCGCTGCTTGGCCATGTGGTACTCGGCGTTTTCGCTGAGGTCGCCCAGGGCGGCGGCCTTCTTGATTTCCTTGGGAAGCTCGTGGATCAACTCGTGTTCGAGCGCGTCAATTTCGTCCCGCAGTTTTCGTTTGATCAGGTCTGTCATGGGATACGGCTTTGGATTACGACTTTCGAGATTATACCCCCGGGCGCGTTTCCGTTGGAGCGTGGCTTAGGCCTGGAATTCCGAGGCTTCGGGGAAGCGCAGGTTGATCTTGGCGAGGGCGGCGTTGAGGAGCTCTTCCACCTTGGACTCTTCGCAGTTGCGGGCCATGGCCAGTTCGCTGACCAGCAGGTAGCGGGCGCGCTCCAGCATCTTCTTTTCGCGGAAGGAAAGCGGCTTGGCCTGGCGCAGGGCAACCAGTCCCTTGAGCACTCCTGCCACTTCGAGCAGGGAACCGGTGCGCATGCGGTCGGAGTTTTCCTTGAATCGGTCTTTCCAGTCGCCGTTGCTGCCGTTCTCGCTAAGCGAAAGTAAATCAAGCACTTTCTGCACTTCGCCGTTGCGCACCACGCGCCGCAGGCCGACGCTGCCGGCATTGTGGCAGGGCACCATCACCTTGAGGCTGCTGGCTTTGATGTGCAGCAGATAGAAGCGTTCGACCGAGGCGCCCACCGACCGGCTGCCAACCTGCTCGATCACGCCCACGCCATGATTGGGGTAAACGACCTTGTCGCCGATGTGGAAATTCAAGTCCGTACCGCTCATATTTGGCACCCAGTTGACACCTAGGAAGACGAAGGGACGATTAAGGGAAGGCTGGCACCAATCTTCTTAATGCTACTCCGCCGGGCAGGCGAAAGCAAGGCGGGATTGGGGATGCGGCGTGGTGGCAGGGTTACGCCTTGTTACCCCTCGCGACCATTTTCGAGCCGTCCAACGGAGCGTACCTAAGTCATTAGCCCCGGCTGTCCATCCATCCTTGCAGAATGAGGATTGCCGCCATACGGTCCACGGCTTGGCCCCGTTTCTCGATCGAGAGATCGGTTTCCCGCAGCAGGCGGTTGGCTTGGGCGGAGGTGAGGCGTTCGTCCCACAGGTGGACGGGGAGGCCGAAGCGCTTGCCCAGTTCCTCAGCGAAGATGTGCATCTTTTCTGACTGAGTACCTTCGGCGCCGCTCATCCGCAGGGGTAGGCCAACCACGATCTCTCGCACTTCGTAGTCGCGAATAACGCGCTCCAGGTGCGCGAAGTCAGTCCGCTTGTTCTTGCGCTGGAGCGTTTCGAGGCCCTGGGCCGTGATGCCGAGCGGATCGGAGACGGCGAGGCCGATTCTGCGGGAGCCAACGTCGAGGCCGAGAATGCGGTGGGCAACGCTTCTGTGATCGCCGGTCACGGAGCGATTATAAGCGGCTACCGGGGAGAAGCGGGTGTCGAACCATAGGCCTCGGCCTCTTCGGCCTCTGGCGTCTCAGACGCCGGACTTCGCTGCCAGACCTCCGGGATGCAGTTGCAAGTACTGCCCCGCTAGCTCTTGGACGATGATGCAGTCGCACCCTCTGCCTGAGCCTGGCAATACCGGATCAGGTCCATGTCGTCTTCCTTGATGTGGTGCTGCAGCCAGTTGGCCAGGAAGTTGGAGAGGGTGACGGTCAGTCCAACTTGTCCGGATTTATACTTCCCCACCAGTTCTTTGACTTCACGCGTCAAGTCCTCATGCTTCCATTTGTGGACTGCCAGAGCGGGGTAGTTCATCTCCACCATAAGAGCTTCTTCCGAGCGGAAATGCTCGATGGCGTAATTGGCGAGTGTCTCGAGCGTTGGCATCAGGAGATCCTTGCTTCTGTTCTCCAGAATGGCCGCATGGAGTGCGTTCACCATCCGAAAGAGCTCCTGGTGTTGAGTGTCCACAACTTTATTACCGGTCTCGTACGATTTGTTCCATTTCGCGATGTCCATGTTCAGGCCTTCCCGATGAGGGCGTAAAGAGAGAGGCTCTGGTTGGACAGGGTGCCTCTAGGAACTAAGGATCGGCACAGAGCGGCAGAACCTTTAGGAGGCGATGGGATTTGTGCTCTCATGCTCCGCTGGACAGCCGAGGGCGGCTGTCCCCACATGGGCTAGTGGCCGCGCACGGCTTTCCGGTAGGCGGCTACATTCTTATTGTGATCTTCCAGGGTGCGGGCGAAGCGGTGATGGCCCTGGGCGTCGGCGACGAAATAGTAATAATCGCTTTGCGCGGGATGGAGGGCGGCTTCGAGGGCGCTGCGTCCGGGATTGCCGATGGGGCCCGGCGGCAGGCCGGCGTTGCGGTAGGTATTGTAAGGAGAAACGAACTGCATGTCGGCGTGATGCAGCGCGCCCTGATAGGTCCCGGCGAGAAGTTCGGCGTAGATGATGCTGGGGTCGGCGTCGAGGGCGATCTTCTTATTCAGCCGGTTGTAGTAGACGCTGGCCACCAGCGGCCGCTCCTCGGCCACGGCCGTTTCTTTCTCGACGATCGAGGCCATGATGACGGTGCGCTCGACGTCAGGTTGTGAACTGCCGAGTGTGGGATCTGGAATCGGTTGCGCCTCGCGGCTTGCAATCAGCGTCGGGCCCGGGATCATCGCGATCTGGTGCGCGACCTGGCGGAACTGTTTCACCATGGCCGCGGCCATGTCGTGCATGGTCATCATCCGAGTGAATTCGTAAGTCTCGGGGAAAAGGTAGCCTTCCAGCGAATGCGCGCCGGGAGCGATGTCGGAGATGAGTTCGGTATCGGACTGGGCGACCTTCAGGAAGTCATCGGCCGGGCCGAGGCCCGCGGCCTCGATGGCGCGGGCAACGTCGAACATGGTGTAGCCCTCGGGCACCACCACAGTGTGGAAGTACACGTCGCCGCGGCGCAGGCGCTTCTGGATGTCAATAATGTTGGCCGGCTTGTCGAACAGATACTCCCCGGCCTTGAGGGACCGCTTGGGGTGGAAGTAATGCCAGAGCACGAACGCTTCCTCGCTGCGGATGACGCCGGCGGTCTTGAGTTCGGCGGCAATGCGGTGCGTGGAGTATCCGGGGTGAAGCAGGACAAAGGTCTGGCCGGCGGGTTCGGCAGGCGTCAGCACAGCCCAGGCGAACCACCCTGCGGCGGCGAAGACGGCGACCAGGATGAGCCAGACAATCTTGCGCACAGTGCTCACAATACGGCAGCTACAGTTTAGATGATGCCAGCCCCGCCCGTACCTGACGATGGTGTGGCTGACTTTGGTAAGTGGCTCGTTTTGTTCAAGATCGCTGGGCGGCCAAGGAAGCCCGGAGAGCCGCTGACGCCTGCGTACAGTTGCGAAACTGTCCTACCCCAGCTTTTGCACCCTTTCCGGCGCGGTATACTCAAATGTTACAGAGACCTCATACCATCATCATGAGAAGTAGCGCGCCCTTTTGGACCCTATCTTTGGACTTGGCCGTTCTGGCTCTGGCCGTCCTGCCCCTGTCGGGCTGCCTGTTCCGCACCCGGCCCGTGGAGGAGCAGTACTCCAAGGCTCCGCTCAAGGAGTCGTCGCAGCAGGGCCTAATTGACAGCATCAACCAGCAGGCGGGGGCGATCCGTTCCCTGAAGGCGACGGTGGACATTGACTCGTCGGCGGGCGGGATCAAAAAGGGCCACGTCACCGATTACAAGGAGATCCGGGGCTACGTGCTGGCGCGCACGCCGGCTTCGCTGCACATGATCGGGCTGATGCCCATCGTGCGCACGACCGCGTTTGATATGGTGAGCGACGGGCGGGAATTCAAACTGTGGATTCCGCCCAAGAACCGGTTCGTGCTGGGGCTCAACGGGATGCCGACGCCCAATACCGATCAGCCCATGGAGAACATCCGGCCGCAGGACATCTACGAGGCGCTGCTGATTCCCCGCGTGGATCCCGCGTCGGAGATCGCGGTGCTGGAGAACGGCTACGAGACGCTGCACGACGCCAAGGGGCATCGGGTGCTGCAGGAGGATTACGAACTGGTGGTGATCCGGAAATTCAACAAGGGCTGGGGACTCTCGCGCAAGATCGTCTTCAGCAGGATCGATCTGAGGCCGCATCATCAGTACATTTACGACGAAGACGGCAAACTGGCCACCGACGCGCGCTATGCCGAGTACAAAGACTACGACGGCATCAGCTACCCGTCGCGCATTGAGATCTACCGGCCCCAGGAAGAGTACGACATCACGCTGAACATGCTGAAAGTGGACATGAACAAGCAGCTGACCGATGATCAGTTCGTCCTGGAGCAGCCGCCGGGCGCGGAGGTGATCCATCTGGACCGCCCGCAGTCAAGCCTGGCAGTGCCGCAAGGCAGCCATAGCAGATAGAACAAGGGGTCAGGGGCTAGGGGTCAGGGGTCAGGGGTCAGTGGCTAGTGACCAGTGGCCAGTAACAAGTAGTAAGGGGTAGGGGCCAGTTTTTCAGTGCCGCTTGTGTGCTCAGAACTTTGAACCCTAGACCCTGAACCCTAGACCCTGGCCCCTGACCCCTGAACGAGCCACGCATGATGAACAAAATGGTGGTCGCCAACCTCGCGCACCGGCCCACGCGCTCGCTGATTACCATGAGCGCGATTGCGCTCGAAGTCGCGATGATCCTGCTGGTGGTCGCGGTCTTCTACGGATATCTGAACGGATCGAAAGAAAGCCAGGTCGGTGTGGGCGCCGACCTCATGGTGATGCCGCCGGGATCTTCGGCGCTGATTGGAATGTCGGGCGCGCCCATCTCGGTGAAGGTCGGCGATGTGCTTCGTCGCACGCCGCATGTCGCAGCCGCCGTTCCGGTCATCTGGTGGTTCACCCAGAAGCCGGTGGAGATCATCTACGGCGTTGACCTGGCCAGCTTCGACACGCTGCCTCCTAAGTTCCGCTATCTCTCGGGGGGGCTGTTTCAAGCGCCCTACGATGTGATCGTGGACGATTACTGGGCCGGCATGAATCACAAACATGTTGGCGACACCGCCGAAATCCTGAATCACGAATTTCGCATCTGCGGCATCGTTCCGCACGGCAAAGGCGGGCGCAAGTTTCTGCCCCTCGGGACCATGCAGGATCTGGTTGGCGCCGAAGGCCGCGCTTCGGTTTTCTACCTCAAGCTCGACGATCCGGCGAATGCCGAAGCGGTGACGAAGTCCATCTCCGAAATACCCGGCATGGAAAAATACGCGGTGCGGTCCATGCACGAATATCTGTCCATGATGACGCCCGACAACCTGCCCGGGTTTAACGTGGCCATCGAAATCGTGATCGGGATCGCCGTGATCGTGGGATTTCTGGTGATTTTCCAGTCCATGTATACAGCCGTGATGGAGCGCACGCGCGAGATTGGAATCCTGAAATCGCTGGGGGCGTCGAAGCTGTACATCGTGAACGTCGTATTGCGGGAGACCCTTCTGCTGGCGGCCATCGGAATCATCGCAGGCATCATTCTCAGTCTGGTGACGCGCCGCGTGATCATGTTCGAGCGGCCCGTGCAGCGGCTGTTCTGGAGCAATCTGTGGGTGCTGCGGGCGACGGGAATTGCAATCGTGGGCGCGCTGGCGGGCGCCGTGTATCCGGCGGTCAAGGCGGCGCAACGGGATCCGATTGACGCACTGGCGTACGAGTAGCGGGCAGCTCTTGGCCTCTTAGGAGGACCCATGCTGGAAGTGAAACTCATCCTTTGCCCGGTTGATTTTTCTGAGTTCTCGGTCAGGGCGTATCGCCATGCGTTATCCATTGCCGAGCACTATCGAGCCGGGCTGGTGGTGCAGCATATCGTCGAGCTCTGGCGATATCCTTCGGCCGGCTTTGCCGCCTCGGCGGCGCTCTATGATGAGTTCTGTCGGGCGGTTGAGGAGACCGGCAAGCAGCATCTGCAGGAGTTCGTGAAGCAGTACACTGCCGAGGGCTTTCAGCCGGAGCTGGTGGTACACCAGGGAATGGCGCCGGACTCGATCCTGGGGTTTGCGCAAGCGCAGAAAGCGGACCTGATCGTGATGGGAACGCACGGCCGGCGGGGATATGACCGCCTGATGCTGGGGTCTGTGACCGACCGGGTGATGCGCCGGGCTCCCTGCCCGGTGCTGGCGGTATGTCAAGCCAAGCACGAATCTGCAGTCACGGGGCAAGATCGGTCCGCCCACCGCCTGTACCGAATTCTCTCGTGCGCCGATTTCTCCGCGAGTTCGAACCGGGCTTTGGATTACGCGATCTCTGCCACCGCGGAATACGACGCCGAACTCACATTGCTGCACGTGTTGGAGGATGTTCCGAGTCCGGCCAAGAAAGAAGCGGCCATCGCGGCCGCGACCAGGCAACTCGAAGCGCTGATTCCGCCGGAAATGCGCAAGAACCTCAAGGTTAAGACAGCGGTGCGCACCGGGAAACCCTACCGGCAAATCATTCAACTCGCCCAGGAAGCGCAGATTGACATGGTAGCTATGGGAGTGCGTGGCCACAGCGCTTTGGACACGGTGTTTGGTTCGACGACCTATCGGGTGATGCAGCTGGGACCTTGCCCGGTTCTCGTGGCCCACGTTTGAACCGCTAGGCCGCAGTCATTCTGCCGCTGGGCTTCGCCCTCGCGGGACGGCCGAGGCGGCCGTCGCCACATAAGACGCCTTTAATCCTGCGATTCCAGCCCGGCGCGTTTGAGCATTCGGCGCAGGCCGCGTTCACCCGCGCCGCGCTGTTCGCCGGCGATGTTGCCGTCGCGGTCAACCACCACATAAATAGGATAGACCTGGGCGTTGTACATGGCGGCGAGATTGGTGTCTTTGGTGAGAACGATGGGCACCGAACGCGGGTGCTCGGCAAGATATTTCTTCACCTTCTGGTCCGGCTCAAGCACGTCCACGGCCAGCACGATCAGGTCTTTGCTTTTGAATTCCTGGGCAATGTCGTCCACCATGGGCGCCTCTGCCTCGCAGTACTTGCACCAGGTGGTCCAGAACTCGAACAGAACAATTTTGCCTTTGACCGACTCGTTGTTGAACTGCTCGCCGGTCGTGGTTTTGGCGCGGAAGCGGGGGGCCGGCTGACCGGTTTCGTCGCCGGCGAAGGCGAATGGCGCGAGTAACAAGATTCCTAGGAGGCAGGACGAAAGCAGGCTGCGCGCGCGCATGCGCGAAATATAGCACAGGGGACGGGTGTCAGAAACATCCGGCCCCCGTGCAATTGCGAGCGAGATTCCTATTGCCCCAAATACGTGACGTGGACGTAGGTGCCCAGCCTCACGTTGTAGGCGAGGTACCAGCCGACGTGGTCGGGATCTTCGTAGATCACGACCTGGTCGCTGTCCCAGAGCCAGTCATTGCAGAAGCCGAGGTCAAAAGCGGCGACGCCGAAATAGAAGCCGCCAAACCAGAAACGGCTGGGACCGCCGCCCAGAATGCGCCAGACGTGGCCGCGGCCGAAGCCGCCGGGGAAGCGTCCGTGCTCCCAGGGATGATCGAGGTGGAAGCGGGCATCATTGGGGCCGGCGTCGTGCCCGACCCACTGGCCGTTGTGGTGGACGTGCGGGGCTTCGGGATGGCCTTTTTCGTCGGGTCCGGCAGGCCGGGCCGGCGCGCCATGAGAAGCAGGTGGACCGTGTTTAGGAATGTATCCGCCACCGACGGCATGACCGCCTCCGCCATGGCCGCCGTGCTGCGCGAAGGCGGGTAAGGAAAGGAGCAAGGACACGATTAGGATTCTGGGGAACAGTCTCATAGGCAACCTCCGACCGTTACGTTACCACCAGAGCTTTGGCAGTAACAGCGCGTTGACAATTCTTTGCAGAGTCCGGTAAATTAAAGACTTGGTAGTCGTGTGGTTGCCCGCCTGATGGCCTGGCGTCCTCGCCGGGGAATCAACGAGCGGTCTTCTTTCGCAGCCTTTATTCAATCTGGGAGAGTTCCGATGTCAACCTATTTCCCCAAAGAGGGGGAAATTGTGCGTAAGTGGTACGTCGTGGATGCGGACGGGCAGACGCTCGGGCGCCTCGCTTCACAGGTGGCGCGCATCCTCATGGGCAAAGAGAATCCGCGGTACACGCCGTTCCTCGACACCGGCGATCACGTCATCGTGATCAACGCCGAGAAGATCAGGACGACCGGCATGAAGGCGGAGCAGAAGCAGTATCACCACTACACCGGGTATCCCGGCGGTCTGCGCACGGAAGACTACAAGAAGCGGATGGTGCGCAAGCCCGAAGCGGTCATCGAAGCGGCGGTGAAGCGCATGCTGCCGAAGAACAAACTGGCGGCGCACATGCTGTCGAAGCTGAACGTGTACAAGGGCGACAAGCATCCGCACCAGGCGCAGAAGCCGCAGGATTTGAAGCTGGAAGTAAGGGCGTAGGCGGTCGTAGAGACCTTGCTTGCAACGTCTCTGCCGGCTGCACCGGCGCCGCACGCGAGACGTAGCAAGCTACGTCTCTACGAAATGAGATCAGGAGCTAAAGGCTAAATGGCAGAGTTAGTGCAATATTACGGAACGGGACGCCGCAAGACGGCGATTGCCCGCGTGTATTTGCGTCCGGGCAGCGGCGAGTTCAAGGTGAACGGGCGCGCCTTTGAAGAATACTTCGTGACCCCGGCGCAGCGCTCGGCGGCGAAGTCGCCGCTGGCCTCGACGGAGTCAGCCGCCACGTTCAACGTCATCGCCAATGTGCTGGGCGGCGGCGTGCGCGGCCAGGCCGACGCGGTGAAGCTCGGCATTGCCCGCGCCCTGATGCAGTTCAATGCGGAACTGCGCAAGAAGTTGAAGTCCGAGGGCATGGTCAGCCGGGACTCGCGCGGCAAAGAGCGCAAGAAGTACGGACAGAAGGGCGCGCGCAAGCGCTTCCAGTTCAGCAAGCGCTAGGTTTCAATGTTTCAGAGGTTTCAAAGTTTCAAGGACAAACCACATTGAAACCTTGAAACTTTGCAACCTTGAAACATTAGAGTTTAGGTGTTCAATTCTTCCCGTGCCTCGCGTGCGGGGCGGGAATGGCAATCGGGAAAGAAGGTTTCAACGTTTCTAAGGTTTCAAGGTTTCAAAGATCTGGCAGGATGTGACCTTGAAACATTGCAACCCTGAAACTTTGAGACCTTGACGTCCTGATGCAGACTAAAGAGGAGGTTCATTGGCTACCATTACCATGAAGGAGTTGCTCGAAGCGGGCGTCCACTTCGGGCATCAGACCAAGCGCTGGAATCCCAGGATGAAGGAATTCATCTTCGGAGAGCGCAACGGGATCTACATCATTGACCTGCAGAAGACGCTGAAGATGTTCAAAGAGGCGTCGAAATTCGTGCAGGAACTGGCGACCGACGGCCGCATCGTGCTCTTTGTGGGCACCAAGCGCCAGGCGCAGGACGCGATTGCCGAAGAAGCGCAGCGTTGCGGGATGTTCTACATCAACCAGCGCTGGCTGGGCGGACTGCTCACCAACTGGGTTACGGTGCAGAAGTCGGTGAAGCGGCTGAAGGAGCTCGACGAGATGGCGACCGACGGCCGCTACGAGCTGCTGCCCAAAAAGGAAGTCATCAAGCTCGAACGCGAGCGCAAGCATCTGCAGGCCAACCTGGCCGGCATCAAGAATATGAGCCGCCTGCCCGACGCGATCTTTGTGATTGACTCGAACAAAGAGCAGATCGCGGTGCGCGAGGCCCGCAAGCTGGGCATTCCCGTGGTCGCGGTGGTGGATACCAACTGCGATCCCAGCGAAGTGGATTATGTGATCCCCGGCAACGACGACGCGCTGCGGGCGATCCGGTTGTTCACCTCGAAGATTTCAGATGCGGTGATCGTGGGCCGCCAGTCCTTCGAGCAGGCGCAGATCGCCGATCAGAAAGTCGGCGAGGCGGGCGGCGAAGAGAGCGTCGATTACGTGGATACCAGCGCCTACGAAGTCTACGAGAAGCAGGAAGGCGACTTCGTCGAGGGCGAGGGCGCGGCTCT
>DATFNP010000005.1:0-15159 GCA_035266345.1 Candidatus Sulfotelmatobacter sp. | reverse complement strand
TCGGATGTACAACGCCGCTGAAACTTTGAAACCTTGAAACCTTGAAACCTTGAAACCTTGAAACCTTGAAACCTTGAAACCTTGAAACCTTGAAACCTTGAAACCTTGAAACCTTGAAACCTTGAAACTTTCTCCATCGGGATCGTAATGCATTCCACGTTTGACGAACGCAATTGGCTGGCTTGGCTGGTCCGGGTCCGCATTCTCATCCTGACTTTGCTGCTGGGCATCGAAGTGGTGGTGGCCCGGTTCAGTCCGGCCCCGCTGCCGCTGCGCCTGTTCGTCAGCACCATCCTGTTCTGGTACAGCCTGTCTCTGTTCTACGTGCTCCTGCTGACTTTGTGGCCGGAGCACCGCTTGCAGGCTTCGCTGCAGGTTGTGACCGACCTGGTTCTGGTCAGCCTGGTGGTTCACGAAACTGGAGGCTGGGACAGCTCCCTGAACTTTCTCTACCCGCTGGTGATTATCGTCGCCAGCGTGCTGCTGCCGCGGGTCTGGGCGCACTTGGTGGCTGCGCTAGCCTTCATTCTCTACGGTACAGTGCTGGAACTGAACTACTACGGTGTCGTTCCCTCCTATTGCACCACGCATCCCGGCCTGAAGGCTCTGCAGGCGATCATCTTCGTTAATCTGTTTGCCTTCCTGGCGGTGGCTTACCTGGCGGGATTGCTCACGGCCAAGTTGCGCCAGGTGGGAGTGCAACTCAAGGACGCCAGCGGAGCGCTGGAGAACCTGCAGGCCCTGCACGAAAACATCATTCACTCCGTCAGCAGCGGCCTCATCACCACTGGCCTGGACGGCCGCATCACCCTGGCGAATGCGGCTGCGCAAAAGCTGATGGACCGCGCTGCCACCGAACTGCTGGGCATGCCGGTACAGGAGTTGTTTCTCGATGCGCTGCCCAGCGTGGAGTCGCCCCATCCCCATGCCGAGGTCCGCTTCGAGGCACCCGGAACATTCCGCAAAACCTTCCGCGTGCGTGTAGCGTCTCTGACCGTGCCGGAGCGCGCAGAACTCGGATTTGTCTACGCCTTCGACGACCTTACCGAGATTCGCCGGCTGGAGCGTGAAGTTCGCATCCAGGACCGCCTCGCAGCGGTGGGCCGGCTGGCGGCGGCGATCGCGCATGAAATCCGCAATCCCCTGACTTCCATTGCCGGCTCGGTCAGCATGCTCTCCGGAGTTCCCGAAATGAACGAGGAGCACCGCCGCCTGCTCGACATCGTCACTCGCGAATCGCACCGGCTGAACAGCATCATTACCGACTTCCTGGCATACTCCCGCACCAAGCAATATCACTTCGACCAGGTGGATCTGATCCAACTGGTCGAAGACACCCTGACTCTGATGGAACACCGCATGACGGCCGAGAACACCGGGATCAGAATCGAGCGCAAGTTTGCGGTCCACCAGGCACTCACCCTCGCCGACGGGGACAAACTCAAGCAGGTGTTCTGGAACCTCTGCGAAAACGCTGTCCGCGCCATGAAAAACGGAGGAAGCCTGACCGTGGCGGTCGAAGCCCAGGGCGCCGACTGGCAGATTTCCTTCATTGACACCGGAACCGGCATGACGCCGCAGCAGGTGGAAAAGATTTTCGAGCCGTTCCAGTCCGGCTTTGAGGGCGGGACCGGGCTGGGGCTGGCGATCGTGTACCAGATCGTGCAGGCGCACGAAGGCAAAGTCTGGGCGCGATCCAAACCCGGGCAGGGAACCAGCCTGATCCTGAGGCTGCGTCGCCTCGAGGCCGAGCGAACCGCGTCGGCCTCCGGCTCCATCCCCGAGAGCGTTCGCCAGCCAGCCCAGGCCGCGCACCCCATGGCTGCGGCAGCCGGAGGGAGGTTGCATGGCTAACATTCTGGTCTGCGACGACGAACGCTCGATTTGCGAGATGCTCGACATCTCCCTCCGCCGCGAAGGCTACCGCATCGAGACGGTGCAGGCCGGGCAGGCGGCCAAGAGCAAGATTGATGGCGCCCTTTACGACGTCATCATCACCGACATCAAGATGCCCAACGTGGACGGCATTGAAGTGCTGCGCCATGCGCATCGCGTTTCGCCCGACTCCGCCGTGATTCTGATGACCGCGGTAGACGACTACGAGGCCGCGGTGGAGGCCGTGAAGGCCGGAGGCGCGTCCGACTACATTCGCAAGAGTCCCGGCCTGGTGGATGAGATCAAGCTGGCGATCAAGCGCTCTCTCGAAAAAATCGCCCTGCGCAAGCAGAACTTCGCCCTGCGCCGCGACGCCGCGACCCACAACTCGCTCGACAACATCATCGGTTCCAGCGCGGCCATGGAGAAACTCAAACAGACGGTGCGGATCGTGGCTTCCACTGCCAGCACGGTCCTGATCCACGGCGAAAGCGGGACGGGCAAGGAACTGGTCGCCCGCGCCGTCCACGTGTGTTCGCCCCGTGCGGCCGAAGCGTTCGTTTCCGTCAACTGCGGTGCCTTTCCCGAAACCCTGCTGGAAAGCGAGCTGTTCGGTTACGTCAAAGGCGCGTTTACCGGAGCCAGCCAGAACAAGCGCGGGCTGTTTGAAGTAGCGGACGGGGGCACGATCTTCCTCGACGAAATCAGCGAGATGACGCTGGCCATGCAGGTGAAACTGCTGCGCGTACTGCAGGAGCGCACCGTGCGTCCGGTCGGCGGCACCAGCGAAATTCCGATTGACGTGCGCGTGATCGCTGCCACCAACCGCGAACTCGACAAGGCCATCGCCGAGAACCTGTTCCGCGAAGACCTCTACTACCGGCTGAGCGTGATCCCCATCCGCGTGCCGCCCTTGCGCGAGCGTCCGGAAGACGTTCCGCTGCTGGTGAACCACTTCCTCAAGAAATATGCGAGCGCCGCGGGGCGGAGCATATTACGCGTCCACGCCGCATCGCTCGACGCTCTCTGCGGCTACGATTGGCCGGGCAACGTCCGACAGCTGGAAAACACCGTGGAGCGCGCTGTCGCCCTCGAAACCGGCGAGGAACTGCGAGTGGAACTGCCCGTCGAGCGCCCCAAAGCCCGCGCCGCGGCCGCCTCGGCTGGCGGCGGAACTCTGCCCGAAATCAGCGGCGATGCGGTTCTTCCCGAAGGTGTTGGGATGGAAAACTACGTGGCCGGCATTGAGCGCTCGCTTCTGCAGAACGCTCTCAACCACAGCGGCGGCGTGCAAACCAAAGCGGCCGATGTGCTCGGCATCTCCTACCGCTCGTTCCGGCATTTGATGAAGAAGTACGGATTGTAAGAGCCAATAGCTAAGAGCTGCCCTTCTTCAACTGCTGCTTCCACCCCAGCACCCGTGCCTTGGCGCCTTCCGCTTCGGCCTCGGGAATCATCCCCTTCTTCTGATACAGCACCGACAGGCTGGTATGGGCGAGCACGTCATCGGGATCAAGTGCCGCGATCTGCTGCGCCACCGCGATGGCCTCATCGTAGCGCTCGAGATCCTGCAGGGCCCGTGCCAGTCCGTGCATGGCCTCGGTAAACGTGGGGTCGGTGTTGAGAGACTCCCGGTACGCGGCCACGGATTGTTCCAGATCGCCGTTGGCCATCAGGTCGAGCGCGGCGTAGTAGTGGTCCTCGGCTTGTTGGCGGGCCCTCTGGCGGGCGTTTGCGTCAGACATTCGGGAAGATCCCAGGCGGAGCCAGGATTCTAACATGCCCGGCCGCGCCTTTAGGGATGTGGCACCGACTTTATAGGTATGATGGCAGCATGCGCTGCATGCTTCGCTTCTTGTGGAACGCCACGCGCGGTCATCGTCTGGCCCCCTGGCGGAGCCCCTATCTGCTGTGGCGCATCGAAACCTACACTGGCGTGAAGATGGCGAAGATCGGGTTCCTGGAATTCTGGGAATTCGTGTGGCGGGAGCGCCGCGAGCTGTGGCGCTTTCTCAAATGGACCGGGGAGATGGACCGCTACGTTCATCCCAAACCCAAGAGTTCCTAAGTGCAGATCCCAGTTCTCAGTTGTCAGCTCTCAGCAAACCCAGACCTTCTTAGCTCCGTGTGAGAACTGAGGACTGAGGACCAAACTGACAAGTGAGGATTGAAAAACTGACGGTTGAGAACTGAGAACTGAGAGCTGCTAAGCTCCCTTGCCCGCCGCCGCAGCCTCGCCTAGAAAAATGCTGACTTCGCTGCCTTTGCCGGCGCCGGTGATCTGCGCCGCAGCCGCGCGGTTGGCCACGATCTCCAGATATCCCATGCTTCCCAGAATGCCGAACACTTCTCCCGGAGCGCCCTCGGCGTAGGCCGCCCGGATATCTTTAATCTCGCGGCTGCCCACAACTATTTTGAACGCCGCCGGCGGAGCCGCAAACAGCGTGGGCACATCTTCGGGAGTCACGTTCGTGATTAGGTTGCCGAACCGGTCCACTTTCAGAACCACGGCACGCAGCCGGTTCTCGCCAACCAGCTTGGGCCGGGGAGCGGCAAAGCGCACGTAGTCTTCGATCTCGTCTCCGAATTTGTGCGAATCCACCTGCTTGGCCAGGTACGCCGCCACGGGGGCAAACACATCGCGCGCATGGAAAGTTTGGCTCACCGGCTGCCGGAAATAGTGTTCCGAAGTGATATGCCGCACGTGAATGCGTTCTTCCCGCGCGTACACCATGGAGAGCACGCCGTTGTCGGGCGCGACGAAAAAATATCCGTCGCTCGAGGCCAGGATCGGTCGCCGCTCCGTGCCCACCCCCGGGTCCACCACCACCATGTGGATGGTTCCGTTGGGAAAGTAGGAATACGACTGGGAAATCGCCAGCGCGCCGTCGAGCACGTCAAAGGCCTGCACGGCGTGGGAAATATCCACGATCTCGGCCTCGGGAACGATGTCGAGAATGACGCCCTTCATCGTGCCCACAAAATGATCGTTGATCCCGAAATCGGTGGTGAGAGTAATGATTGGACGATGCGGCAACGTTCCCTCGCTGGAAGACCAAATTCCGCACACAAAACTACGTACAGCGAAGTTAATTTGCGCGCCAGCCGCGCGTCAAGGCACGGTGGTAATCGCTTCCTCTACTTCTCTCCACGCACTTCATTCACCACCTGCCGTGTCGCCGTCACCACCGCGTCCGGGGCCTCTTCCATGTCGTGATGCGCGTCCACCACCACTTGCCGCCCGCGCGTGGAAAGCCGCGCCAGGCTGGCCTGCAGCTGATGAATCCAGATTTCGTGATAGTCCGCTGCCTGCTTTTCCAACCCCGGAGGAGCCCAGTATCTTCCCGCCGTCAGCACCACCAGCGGGCGATCGCCCAGGCTGCCCGCATCCCGCGCGGCGTTGTCGAGTTCGGGGTTTCCAGTGCCGAGGGTGGGAACCAATCTGCCGCCGTCGGTCGCCGCGCATGTCTGCTCTGCGTCCGTTCTTACCGCCGTAGGCTGGGCATTGAGCTTGGCCAATATCTCGCCCTCCGCGCTGGATTGTGAGGCAACGGGACCGCCCATCCGGCTCGCCATGAATCGCAGAATGCCGAAGCGCGCCATAAACGGCAGCGCCGTGCAGATCAGTTCCCGTGCACGCGGCGACGCGCGGTTGAACGCTGACAGCATAAATGCCGGTTCCTGCTGGTCAGGGTGCGACGAATCCACCAACACCAACCCGGCAACCTCGTGGGGATAACGGCTGGTGTAAATGCGCGCGTATTCTCCTCCGATGGATGCGCCCACCAGTACATACGTCGGCGGAACAGTCGCGCGGCTCAACATTTCATGGAGATCGCTGGCCGCGGTTGCGCTGGTTCTCGGCGACGGCGGTGGATCGCTCCAACCCACGCCTGCGCGATCGTACCAGCAGGCGCGCGCAAAGCTGGCAATTTTGGCTTGCACCGACGTCCATGCGTATCCAGGATCGTTGCCGCCGGTTTCGAAAATGACCGTCGGACTGCCCTCGCCCGAACAGTAGAGGTTTAGAGTGCGTCCTCCTACATCAACGGCCTGCCCAATCCGGTGCGGCAGACGACTGGGGTCACGGTTTCTCCCAATCTGTTCGTACGAGAAACCTACCAGCAGGACCAGAAGCACCAGCGCGAAGAAAGCGGCAACGATCCTTGAAATCCAGCGTCTCAGTCTCGTCATGCCGGCCTCCTTGCCGGAACATTCGGATTAGGCTGCCGTCAGCCCCCTAAACTTGCACATCACTTCCGTCCGCCTGTTTCCGTTCCGGCCAGGGCTGCAGGTTCGCAAACCGATGCACTCCTGTGCGCCGTAAGGCGAACAAGAGTCCCAAGACCAGGACAACCGTGGCTGACACGATCAGGAGCATGAGTGCCAATGCCCAGGGCAAGGCAGGCCATACCGACATAAGGCTGGCGCCTGCTCCATATTTCATCTGAATGCCTCTGGCCTTCTCCAGGGAAAGAACGACGCCTGCAAGGATCACCAACATCAGGAAAACCGTGAAACGCGGAAACTGGAATTCGGGACGCACATTGAACCCCCTGAATGCCATCGAATCGTAGGACCCAGTGGTTTTGTGGAATCGCTCGAGCATAGCGCCGGACAGCAGGCCCGGAATCTCGCGAGCACAAAAGGAAACGCGCGCGGCGAGGTTACCGTTTCTTACTGCCAACTGGGCTTGGAGGAACACCGAAGTCATCTCTTCGCCGAACTCGCGGCGGTAGATAGCTGGATACAGATACAGAAGGCATCGGTACAAAGTCAGCATTGGAATCAGGCCTCCTTGCGCGCGATACGCAGATCGGCTAATTTCGCCAAATGTCTCATCCGCTCAACTTCCAGCCGCAAATTTCGCCGTCCCAGTGAGGTAAGCCGGTAGGCCCGCCGGTCGCGCAGGCTTTCTTTCTCTTCGAACCGCCCAATCCAACCCTGATTGAGGAGGCGGCGCAGTGCACCGTAAAGCGTACCGGTGCTGAGAACCACGCGCCCGCCGCTCAACCGCTCCACATCTTTCAGAATGGAATAACCGTGCCGCGGCTGTTCTGCCAGACTCAATAGGACGAGCAACACCGGTTCGGTCAGGGGCAAGGGTTCCATATATGTCGTCCATCGTTATGTCGTATGACGCCATAATGAGCGATGGGGGTTGCTCCTGTCAAGAGACTCGGGTGCGTAGTCCTCCATCTCTTGAGTTACAAGCCAACGATGTTGAGGAGACCAGGCGAATAGGGCCGATCCACACAAAGCACAAGCCCGGTGTCCGGAAGGAGACTTCCGCTATTCGTACCTTAACGCCTCAATCGGATTCATCCGCGACGCCTTCAAAGCAGGGAAGAACCCTGACACGATGCCCACCATGGACAAGATCACAAACGAAATGATCATGACGCTCATCGAAGTGTGCAGGAAGATTGCGCCTTCGTGGTCGGCGGTCTTGTAGAACTCGTCGTACAACGGCATGGGTGGGATCACCCATGAAAGCAACTCCGCCACCGTAATCCCGATCAACCCGCCGATAAATGTGAGCACCAGCGCCTCCAGCAGAAACTGCACCAGGATGTGTCGTGGCCGCGCCCCGATGGCCTTGCGCAGACCGATCTCGCGCGTGCGCTCGGTGACCGACACCAGCATGATGTTCATCACGCCGATCCCGCCCACGGCCAGTGTCACCGCGCCGATCAATCCCAGCACGGCCTGCAATCCGTAGGAAAAAGCGTTGATCATGCCGCGGTCTTCGATCGTGTCCCACTCCGGCGTGGCTTTGTCGTCCTTGGGGTCGAAGTGGTGCCGGCGCGCGATCACCTCACGCACCGCCGCCAGCGCCTTCTTGTTGAGTTCCGCCGACGTGGGCTGGATGATGATCTCATCCGGATCGCGAATGTTCTTCAGGTCGCGCATCAACGCGAAAGGGATGAACCCATTCTCGTTGTCCGGACCCTGGTACATCGAATCCTGAATCTTGTTGCGCATGGTCCCGATCACTTCAAAATCCAGCCCGCCAATCTCCACATGCTGGCCCGCGCCCGGCGCACCCTGGAACACTTTCTTGGCGGCCTCGTAACCTAGAATTACGACCCGGCGATGGTCAGTGAAATCGCCCTCATCGAAGTAGCGGCCGTCGGCGAGGTCCAGTTTCCGCATCTGCCCGTAGGGCAGGTCCACGCCGCGCACCATGATGGACACCACGCGCGTGCCGATCTTGAAGCCGAAATCGCGGTCAATTTCGCCGCTCACCGCGCGCACAAACGGCACTTCATCGCGGATCGCTTCCACATCCTCCAGTTCGTACTTGACCGGCTTGCCGGCCCGCTGGCCGCCCGCTTGCATGCTGGTTTGTCCGGGCCACAGGACGATCACGTTGTTGCCCATGTTCAGGAAGGCGTTGAGCACGGCTCCGCCCAATCCCTGCCCGTAGGCCAGCAGCAGCACCACCGAAGCCAGGCCCCACACAATGCCCAGCATGGTGAGCGCCGAGCGCATCCGGTCGCGCAGCAGCGCCTGCCAGCCTTGCGAAATGAGCTCTTTCAGAAACATGTGTTAAACCCAAGTGGTCAGTGATCAGTGGTCAGTTTTTGATTCCCTAGCCACCGACTACTAACGCCTAATCACTGACCACTGACCACTGACCACTGACCACTGACCACTGACCACTAGTCCCTGATCCCTGGCCCCTGCTACTGAATTTCAATATCTCCCGATCCAGTCCGCACGGAGAGCAGCGGCCCTCCACCACGGACTTTCCCGCGAATCTGTTTCCGCGATTCCTGCACGCGCCCCTGCACCGTCATCTCAATCGGGGAATTCACCTCGATGCTGCCTGAACTGGTGGAAATGTCGGCATCAAACGCAGCGTTAGCCGGTAGATGCAGGCGAACGTTGCCCGATCCCGTACGAATTTCCCAGGCGCCGCTCTGCGTGCCTTCGGCCGTGATGTCGCCGCTGCCCGCCTCGCCACGGAAGCCGCCCTGAATGCCGCCCACGTTGATGTTCCCGGAGCCGGTGTGCAGGTCAACGTCGCCCGGCCCGGTTTCTTCCACTTCGATGTCGCCGCTGCCGGCGCCACCCCTGACCGGACCCGAGATCTCATGTGCCCGCACGTCGCCGGATCCCGTCTGCAGGCGAACTTCTCCGGTGAGATGGGCGAGTTTCACGTCGCCCGAACCGGTCTGCACTTCCACGTTTCCATGCGTGCCCTCAATGATCTGGTCTCCCGAACCGCTGTGGGTTCGGACGGTAGTGTCGGCGGGCACGGTGATCTCGTAGTCCACTGATATGTTCTGCACGTTCACGTAATCAATATGGACGCTGTTGCCTTCCTGCCGGATGGGAGGATGCTGCTCAATCTCGTGCACATCGGCCTCCCGGGTCCCCCTGAACCAGCGGTCCCCGACATAGATCTTGCCGCGGATGAAAACCGCTCCCGACGACCCGGCCCGCACAGTGACGTCTCCGGAATGGGTAAGAACTTCAAGATCAACCGGCCCGCTCACCTGGAGCGTCCGTTCAAAGGTGCCCTGCGGCGTTGAGGAGGCACAAACAATCGTGGTTGTGGAAAGCACGACCAGCGCGATCGTCAATACAAACCGGCTGGACACGAGAGCTGAGCGGAGGGTTCGAATGTTACTCATAGCGTAGTGACTCCACAGGTGTCATATCCGCGGCGCGCTGGGCGGGATACATGCCTGCGGTCACGGTGATCAACGAAAGCGTCAACAGCGAAGCGATGATGGAAATCGGAGAAACAATCGGGTGCGGGACGAAGTCGGGAAGCGGCAACGCTTCCATCGCCATGCAGGTGCCCATCCCGAAGGTGAGTCCGAGGGCCCCGCTCACCACGGTCAGCATGGCGGACTCGGCAAAAAACTGCCGCAGAATGTCGCGCTTGGTCGCGCCCATGGCCTTGCGCGTGCCGATTTCGCGGGTGCGCTCGGTGACGGAAACCAGCATGATATTCATCACGCCGATCCCGCCCAGGCACAGGGTGACAATGGCGACACAACCGAAAAACAAGGTGACCACGTCGAAGATTTTCGCGAGTTGCTTGGCGCCGTCCATTGTGTCCCAGATGAACAACGCATCCTTGTCCAGCGGGTCAAAGTGGCGTACGCGCCCGATGGCACGCCGCACCTGCAGCACGGCCGCTTCATGCTCTTCCGCGTTGGCCACTTCGAAAACAATGTCATCCAGATAGCCGCGCGTGATCCCAGCTCCCGGTTTTTCCGGCGGAGGGAAGTCGCGCGACACGGCGGAATACGGCGCGAACAGATAATCGTTGTCGGGCCCGCTGTAGTTGTTGTTCTGCTTTTTTTCGAGCAGAATGCCAACCACCGAATAGGGAACGCTCTTCACCAGCACGGTCGCGCCAATCGCCGGCTGTCCGGGAAACAGTTGCCGGTAGGCTTTCGATCCCAGCACCAACATGCGACGGCCTTCGCGCTCGTCGTCGTCGGTAATCAGGCGTCCTTCGGAAACTTTCAGCGACCGGAAATCCTGGTACGACGGCCACATTCCCACCACCCCCCGATTGGCTGAGTTGTACTGGCTGACTTCCGGAATCGATCGCCGCAGTTCGGGGCTGACGTTCTTGACCAGATAGCACTCGTCGCGGATCAATTCGGCATCACCAACGTTGAGCCGAATCTCACGCCCGGCCGCTCGGCCTCCCACCTGGGTGCTGGTCCGTCCGCCCCATGTGATCACCAGGTCCTTGCCCAGCGTTTCCATGTGCTTTTTTTGGTCAACCACGAACCCCCGCCCCAGCCCCACCAGGATGATCACGGATGCAATCCCCCATACGATTCCGAACATCGTGAGGAACGTTCGCATCTTGTGGGCCCGGAAGGTCGCGAACGCCTGGCGCAGGATTTCGGAGAGAGTCATGATCAGCCCCAAAACGGTATCCGGCTTCCGGCTCTCAGCTTCCAGTACTCTGAAAAGCGTTTCGAACCGGAAGCCGGGCAACGGAAGCCGGACGACAGACGCCAGCTTTATTGCAGTACCACCTGATCGCCTTCCTTCAGCCCGCTCAGCACTTCGGTCTTCGCGCCGTTCGAAATCCCGATATTGACCGCAACCTTGTTCTTGCCCTCTTTGCCCTTCGGGTCCGGAATCTCCACCGAAGCCTTTTTGTCCTTGTCGTACAGGATGGCGCCTTCGGGAATCTGCAGCACGTTCTTATGTTCTTCCAGGATGATTTCCGCGTTCGCGGTCATCTCCGCCTTGAGCTCGCCGCCCGGATTCTGGATCGAGACGCGCACCTCAAACGTCGTGACGTTGTCCTTCTCCACGCCCATCGGAGAAATCTTCGTCACCTTGCCGTCGAACGTCTTGTCCTTGAACGACTCCACCTTGATGCGCGCCCGCTGTCCCAGATACACCTTGCCGATGTCGCTCTCGTCCACTTTGCCCTTTACATAGACTTCGCTGGTATCGCCCAGCGTCATCACCAGCGTGGCCGAAGAACCCAGCACCAGGATCGAGCTCACCGCGTCGCCCATCTGCACATCGCGCGACAGCACAATGCCGTCAATCGGCGAGATGATGTCGGTATAGCTGAGCTGCTCATCGAGCTGCTTCAGGTTGGCCTGGTCCTGCGCGACGTTGGCTTGCGCCTGCGCAATCTTCGCCTTGAGCACCGTAACCTGCGCCTTCGATACGTTCTGCTTGTTGAGGGCCAGTTCGTAATTCTTCTCCGCATCATCGAGTGCGGAGGCCGAAACTACACCATCTTTTGCCATGCTGATGGCGCGGTCGTAGGCGCGCTTCAACAGCGGCACGTCCGGACCTTCCGCATCCACTTTGGAGCGCTCATAGTCGGCCTGCGAGCTCTTCAAATTCGCCTGCGCCGCTTCCAGGGCCGCGCGCGACTGGTCCACCTGCGCCTCGATCTCGATCTTGTCGAGCTGGGCCAGCAACTGCCCTTTCGTGACGTGATCGCCGTAATCCACCAGAAGCTTTTTCACAATGCCGCTGGCCTTCGACTTTACTTCGACCTTGGTGATCGGCGTGACCTTCCCGGTCGCCACCACGCTCTTGGCCAGGTCACCCTTCTCCACCTTGGCCAGCTTCGACGGATCAATCTTGGTGCCGCCGCTCTTGGCCGCGATCACACCCACCGCGATCAGCAGCACAATGCCCAGCCCGACGCCGCCCCAGATCATCAGTCTGCGACGCTTTTTCTTATTATTCCCGTTACCGTTCACGACGCCTCCTCGGGGTACTGCCAAGTGGAGATCGGGAGCCATGGCGCCCTCACTCTCTTGTACGTGGCCAGTGTTGCTTTTGTTCCTGACTTCCTGAGCTGATTTCCTGATTATGTCTTCGAGCCCGATGCGAAAAAGACGAGCGGCCTGCCAACTCTTCTGCCGTCTGCCAGTTAGACCGATCGCCCGCCAAAAGGATAGCGTGTCGCAGGGTCGAATTGTGCGACCCGGTGCCCCCCCGCCAACTGATCCCTGGCCCGGACCTCTGCCCCTGTCAACTGCCTTTCCAATGTTAGAATTAGCCTTCCATGATCGCCTTTGTGCTGCTCCGGGTCTTTCTGATCCTTCTCCTGGTCGCAGCCAATGCTTTCTTCGCCGCCGCCGAGTTTTCCCTGGTCAGCGTTCGCGACACGCGCATCCAGCAACTCATCGAAGGCGGACGCATCGGCGCCCGCATCGTGCAGCGCCTCCACCAGCATCTCGACGAAGTCGTCAACGGCGTGCAACTCGGCATCACCATGGTCAGCCTCACGCTCGGCTGGATCGGCGAGCCCATGGCCGCTCACCTGGTCGAAGGCATGAGCTTCCTCCAAAAGGTGCCCCATGCCGCCATCTACGCCCACACCATCGCCATCGCCGTCGCCTTCAGCCTGATTACCTACATGCACGTCATCCTGGGCGAACTCGTGCCCAAGACCCTGGCCCTGCAGCGCGCCGAGCAAGTCGCCCTTGCCGTCGCCGCGCCCATGGAAGCCTTCCTCACGCTTACTCGCCCCGTCCTTTTCTTTATGCGGCGTTCCGGCGGCCTTGTTCTGCGCCTGTTCGGCGCGCAAGCCACCCGTCGCGGTGTGGTGCATTCCCCCGACGAGCTCAAGCTCATCGTGACCGCCAGCCGCCAGTTCGGCCAGATTCCCGAGTTTCAGGAAGAGATGATCCACAGCGCCATCGAACTCGACAGCATCACGGTCCGCGAAGTCATGGTCGCCCGCCCCGACATTTTTTCCCTGCCCTCCGACCTCATGCTCGACGAGTCCCTGGCCCGCGTCGTCGAAGGCCAGCACTCCCGCATCCCCGTCTATGATCCGCAGCGCGGCCCCGAACACATTGTCGGCGTGCTCTATTACAAAGACCTCATGCGCTGGATGCGCCTCCGCCTCAGCAATCTCGGCCAGACCACCGCCACTCGCATTTCGCGCATGCAGATCAGCCAGATCATGCACGACGTGCTGGTCGTCCCGGAAACCAAGGTTCTGGCGGAACTGCTCGCCGAGTTCAAAGAGCGCCGCCGCCATCTCGCCGTTGTAGTGGACGAGTTCGGCTCGACCGCCGGCGTCATCACGGTCGAAGACATCCTCGAGCAGTTGGTCGGCAACATCGAAGACGAGTTCGACGTCTCCCCCAGCGAGCCTGCGCTCGAAGACGAGTCGGTTCTGGTCCTCGAGGGTTCGGTCAGCATCCGCGATCTCGAAACCGAATACGGGCTCACGCTGCCCCGCGACGCCGGCTTTGAAACCTTGGCAGGATTCATTCTGGCTCGCTTGCAGAAGATTCCGGCCCTGCGCGATTCCTTCGAATACGAAGGCCGCCGCTACACGGTGGAAGAGTTGGAAGGCCACCGCATCGCCAGAGTGCGAATCGAAAAAACCGCCAAAGTAGAAGGCGAAGCCGAAGCCGCCAAGCAGGGCGGAGACTGACAAATGTTATTCGCGAGAGCCCAGATGACACCGCAAACTGAGAACTGACAACTGGGTACTGGAAACTGAAACTACTCCTCCAACGCGTCCTCTACACCCTGCCGGTCATCTGGCTGGTCGTGAGCCTCGTTTTCCTGCTCATCCACCTTGTCCCCGGAGATCCCATCCAGCAGATGCTTGGCGAAGGCGCTCCGCCCGCCGACATCGCCGCCACCCGCCACGCCTACGGCCTCGACGCCCCGCTCGGCCAGCAATACCTTCGCTACTGGAAAGGCGTCGTGCACGGCGATCTCGGGCGTTCCATCCGATACAACCAGACCGTCACCAAGCTAATTGCTCAGCGCTACCCCTACACTCTGCGCCTCACGCTGGCGTCGCTGTTCGTGGCGATTATTCTTTCCATTCCCGCCGGAGTCCGCTCCGCCCGCCGCCGCAACCGCTGGGACGACCGCCTGCTCTCTGTCGTCAGCCTCTTCGGCCTGTCATTCCCCAACTTCGCGCTCGGCCCCATCCTCATTCTGCTGTTCGCCATCAAACTCGGTTGGCTCCCGGTCTCGGGCGCGGGCTCATTCGCCAACCTCGTGCTCCCCGCCATCACCATGGGCGGAGCGCTCGCTGCCATCCTTACCCGCATGGTGCGCACCTCCATGCTCGAAGAACTCAGCCAGGACTACATTCGCACCGCCCGCGCCAAAGGCCTGCCCGAGCGCACGGTGATATATCGCCACGCCCTGCGCAACGCCATGATCCCCGTGATTACCGTGCTGGGCCTGCAATTCGGCGCCCTGCTGGCGGGCGCGATAGTCACCGAGACAATCTTCGCCTGGCCCGGCATCGGTCGCCTCACCATCCAAGCCATCTCCGGCCGCGATTACTACCTGGTACAAGGCTGCATCCTCGCGATCGGTCTGACGTACGTCGCGGTGAACTTCCTGACGGATGTGCTGTACTCTGTGGCAAACCCGAGGATCAGGCAATGACCGCTTCGTCCACCGCCGCCATCTCGCTCCGCCGCCAAATAGCGGGGAATGCCCGCCACAACCCGCTCGCGGCCATTGGCGTGGTGCTGGTCATCCTCTTCGTGATCTTCGCCCTGTTCGCGCCGTGGATTGCTCCACAAGACCCCGCCGCGATCAATCTGCCAGCGCGGCTCGACAGCCCCTCGCACGCGCACTGGTTCGGCACCGACGAACTGGGTCGCGACATACTCTCCCGCATCATCTTCGGCGCTCGCATTTCCATGCTGGTCGGCAGTTCGGTCGTGCTCACCTCACTCGCCCTCGGACTCATCATCGGCTCTATCGCCGGCTATTACGGAGGAGCCATTGACCGCTTCGTCAATATCGTGCTGATGAACGCGTTTCTCTCTTTCC
>DATFNP010000004.1:0-71598 GCA_035266345.1 Candidatus Sulfotelmatobacter sp. | reverse complement strand
ACCAGCTTCCGCAACTTCGTGTTCTCATCCCGCAGTTGCTTCGCTTCCTGCGCCTGGCTCACGTCCATGCCACCGTATTTCGCCTTCCAGGCGTAGAGCGTATGCTTTGACACCCCCACTTCCCGCGCCACGTCTTCCACCTTTCGCCCCGCCTCGACTTGCTTCAGAGCCCCGATCATCTGCGCTTCCGTGTGCCTGCTCTTCGACATACCTTCTTCCCCTTTCTTTCGCACAAATCATACTCAGCTTTGTGCGGAAACAGGGGAGCAGGTCAAAACCGCCCTTGTCAGACCCGACGCGCTGCCGTCGCAAATGATGCCATGGCTCCCTCCGGTGTAGGTGTATGTAATACTGCCGCCACTGGGGAATGTGATTTCCTGCAATCTGCCGGTTACGTTGGAGGGATTACCTGGGGTTTGCTCATAGCTGAACGTGTATTTTCCCCCATCCGGCTGTGTGATCGTGTCAACCAGAGGAATATTGCTTTGGTTATATTCGCCGATCCCGCTGCACCCAAAGGCTGTCTGCACAGTGTGGTTTACGTAGGCGACGGTCACATACGAACTGGTGTTTTGAGAATTGGTGTAGGCATATTTTACTGGAGGACTTGAAGGAGTCCCGGAGGCGCTCACCGCCGGCGTAGTGCTCGAAAGCGTGTCGTAAACGCCGCTGCCGCTAACGGTGATCTCGTTACCGTTGTTATCAGTCAGACTTCCGCTCGTTCCAAGCAGCGTCCCGGAACGCCAAGTTACCGTTCCAGGACCGGCTCCAGTGACCGATAGATAGTACGCAGAATTATCGGTGGCGCGTGCATTGAGAGAAGTGGTACTCCCGCAGCTTGCCTTCACCTGGGAAGTTCCGGGAAATACGTGGCGACCACCTGATTTATCCGTATAAGTCCAGACGTATGCATAGAGAAAAGTCGAACCGCTGCAGTGAATTGTGAAAACCTGAGAGCTGAGCTGACCAGTCGCAGGAGTGGAAAGATCGGCAGCTCCAGTCCATCCCCAGTTTGTAACTGGCTGCCAAGAGGTTGAACCACTCGAAGTAACTGGATACCAAACCGACGTATCGTAGTACAGATTGTAGTTAAAAGGAGCACCACGTCCCGCCCGACTAAACACGGGAATAGTGAAGTGGGCGTTGAGATTGCCCAAGTTGATGATATCCGGACCGCCTCCGAAGGACCCCTGCGGCGGCAGCCCTCTTGCCACTTGCGGAGTTGCAGTTTGCGCAAAGCTAACTCCAGCGGTCATGACCCCCCAAAAAACTGCAGACCAGCATGAGCGCTTCATCGTACTCTCCTTCTGCTCACTGACTGATTGTGAAGTTCGACAACGATAGGCCGGTATTGAAGGTGGCGCCCGTAATTGCCAGATCAACCGCCAGTGTGCCCTGCCAATATCGCTGAATATGCAGGGGCACCATCACCCCGCCGATTGCTTGGTAGTTTGAAAAGTCGATTTCAACGCGAATGTTAGTGAAGGGATCACTGTCCGGATGAGAATTGAAGACGATAGCAGATGGCAGGAGCGTGGCTGCATCCAAATAGAAGTCCATGGTGCTCAGTTGCTGAACGCTGGGCAGCGGAGGTGGCAAACCGGGGGACTGGGTCGAATAGGACCGAATGTGCTGTACCGTGGCACCGTTACGGGTTTCTTGCCCGATATAGACGAGCACAATAGTTTGTCCGCCGGACAGAGAACCCAAGGCTGGAAAAAACCAAACTGGGTCAGTAAAGCAGTTCTGCAGCGCAAAGAAATCGGAAGAGTTATTCGACGCTGTCCATTGTCCCAGCGGGGTTCCCGTTGATACGTCACGAATCTCGCTGCGGCTTCCGCCGGAAAGCACTAAGTCCATCCGGCTCTCGTCCATGCCCAAGGCTTCGAGTGTTGCCGTTCCGGTTTCCGTGTCCGATCCCGCAGTCCAGGTGACAGCACCGGTTAGCGTAACGTCGGCAATCGGCAGTCCTCCAGTGAGCGCGGCAAATGACTTCTGAGCAAGAGATACCGCGAGAGGGTCACTGGCCGAGGCGTTTTGGGCAACCACCAAAACGGTCGAGAGTAGCAATGATACTGCCAGAAAGAAGCGAGGCATAAAACCTCCGCAAACCACTGTGGCTAGTCCAGAATTGTGCGAACATAATCAAAGCGCAGCCATCAGATGCCGACTTGCGGGGAAGCGCAAGTTACCGCTCGCTGATGATCCTCCTCGAAAGCACCCCCGGAGACCATCTCCTTACGATAGAGCTGAAAATGTAGGCGAACACCATGTTGAAAGTCAAACAAAAGTGGCGCTGAATATCTCGGATCACGCGCTACGGTGACGCGAGTCACAATCTGCGAAGGCCTGGTCAAATCGGACAATCGAATTTCGGGGTTATCTAGCCGAGGTAACGTTCCAAGAATTAGATTGTTGAGTTTACTGCGCAAGATGAAGCCGAAATCGCCGACTTCGCAGTCTTTGGTTGCCCCAGACCGCCGCACAACCTTAGAATAGCGCGCGCGACGTGTCTCGTTCTCGGATATCGGTCACAATGTCGGGCAAGGTGTCCACACCGGCACGAGAAGGTAGTGTCCTGAGTTAGGACCCGACCCACGAGAACAATCAACCCACAGTTGCAGTGCCTCACGATTCCTTGCAATGGCTTACGGTGCCGTCCGTTGTCATCTAAGTTGTTGTAGCCACCCGAAATTTACAGGCTGAAAACTCTCCTGACACGACCTTTAAAGTGCTTACACAGCCACCTAAGACCTGTTAGGTCGTTAAATATTTATCAACACCAGTCTGAAAAAGCCGGATGCTCGGCGAAATGATACCTTCGCCTTACAAAGGATCCAAACCGAAGTGACATTGTTCGAGAGGCTGGACTCCGGGCACCCTCCGGGCACCCTGACCGATGTCTTGTTGGCATCTCATTGAGTTTGTTGTGTCGTGCATGGAGTAAGCTGGACGTGCAAGTTGTTGTTCGTAATTGGGTTGGCGACCCTTTTAAGGCATGGGTCGCAGGTTCGAATCCTGCCGCGCTCACCAAGTCCCCGCCAAAGTTCATCCAACAGCGCCAACTCGGCGCCCTGCAGTATATTCTGAGCGATATGAAAACCAATCTGCGGTGGCTGCTGCTGTACGTGGCGTGCGTGGCAAGCCTGGCGCATGCGCAATCCTACCAATACTTTCGCCTGGGGAATCCACAGGACGTTCAAACCAAGCCGGTGGCGGGCGTCGCGATGATGGGCGGTGGGAGCGATCTGGATGAGGCGTTCCGCTGGCTGTGCAACAAGGGCAACGGCGGAGATTTTCTGGTGCTGCGCGCGACTGGGGACGATGATTACAACTCTTACATTAACGGGTTGTGCAAGACGAATTCGGTGGCGACGCTGATTATTCCGAACCGCAAGGCGGCGGAGGATCCGGCGGTGGCGGAGATTATCCGGAAGGCGGAGGTAGTTCTTATTTCCGGGGGCGATCAAGCGAACTACATTCGCGGGTGGAAGGGAACGCCGGTGGAGAAGGCGATCAACGAGGGCATTGCGCAGGGCAAGCCGATTGGCGGGACCAGCGCGGGGCTGGCGGTCGAGGGCGAGTTTGTGTACGGGGCGATGGGCGATAAGCCGGACGACAAGGATCTGGCCTCCACCGATGTGTTGCCCAACCCTTATTTTGAGCGGGTGACGCTGGTGCGGGAGTTTCTGAAGGTTCCGCATCTGGAGAACCTGATCACGGATTCACATTTTGCCAAGCGCGACCGCATGGGGCGGACGCTGGGGTTTCTGGCGCGGATCGTGAAAGATGGATGGAGTTCGTCGCCGCGGGAAGTGGCGGTGGATGAGAAGTCGGCGGTGCTGGTGGAGGCCGATGGGAAGGCGACGGTGGTGGGCACGGGAAAGGGCGCGTATTTTCTGCGTCCGACGCAGGCGCCGGAGGTGTGTGAGCGCGGCGTGGGCCTGACGTTTCACAATGTGAGTGTTTACCGGGTGAAGGCGGGCGGACATTTTGATTTGACTTCGTGGACGGGCGAGGGCGGGACGGCGTATTCGCTTTCGGTGGAGCGGGGGAAGATTTTGAGTACGCAGGCGGGAAAGGGAATTTATTGAGGGATGGTGTTGGATTCCATGTCCTGGACGTAGGACCTCAAGTTGAATTCAGCAGACCGGTGTCCATTGAGTGTGGGCTGGGGGAGATCCCTCGCCCCGCTGGAGAAAACGCGGGGCTTCGGGATGACGCCGGTGGGGAAGCATGAGTTGCGATGCAGTCACGCGCACAGTGGGCTGGTGAGGCGGTCTTTTGAGATCGGGTTCATTTGCCACGCGTCGAGCGAGGCGAGTTCGGCGTTGCCTTCGAGTTCTAAGCGCAAAGGTCCAGATGGAATCTGGTAGATGCGCGCGGTGAGTGCAGTTGCTTCGTTCGCGAAGACTTCCAGCACCGATCCATCGAGGAACAGGTGCAGGTGGACGGGTGATCCGGCGGGTCCGGGGAGCGGGGCGGTGACGGTGTTCACGCGCAGATCGCGGCTCCCGGACTTGTTGGCGCAGGAGATGGTCACGAAGTCTCCGATATCGGATTGCAGGCGGAGAGTGAATTCGTCGGTTTTGGGTTGAAGATGCAGGTCGAGTTCCGCGGCCAGATCGTGGATGCGGAGCGTGTCGAGAGTCTTCTGACGCATGGCACCAAGCGTGTGGATGCCGCTGTGCGTGGTGCGGAGTTTGCGAACGGCGGGAGCGGGTTCCGTTTGCAATTCGTTTTGCGCGCTTAATGAGAGCACGCGCGGCAACGACATCGCTCCGGCCCATCCGGCTGCGATCAGGTCGGCGTCGGGCCTGGTTTCCGTGATCCATCCCCAGAGAATGCGGTTGCCGTCGCGATCGAGCATCGTCTTGGCGGCGTAGTAGGCGCCCCAGTCAACGACTCCCTCTTTTTCGGGCGTGAAGCGCTGGTTGGCGTAAGTGCCGACCTTCCAGTGAACTTTTCCCATAGTAGAGATAAGGAGCACATGTTTGTCGCCCAGAGGGAAGAAGTCGGGACACTCCCACATGTCACCCGTGTCTACCGGATTGACGGTCTTCGTGTTGCTGGCGGAGCCCTCGACGAGCGGGTGCAGGTAAGTCCAGCGGCGCAGGTCGGTGGAAGTGTACAGCAGGACCATGCCACCTTTGCCGCGAATGCCCGACCCGAGAGTCAGCATCCACTTGTCGCCCTCGCGCCAGACATAGGGATCGCGGAATCCGGTGACTGCGAGGCCGGCGGGAGGAGTCGCGATCACGGGCTCGGGAAGTTTCTTCCAGGTGCGCAGGTCGTCATCGTCATCCTGGGCGACGGCGAGGCACTGGGTTTCACGCCAGGTGTGAGCGCCATCGCGCAGAGTGGCTTCGGCGTCGGATGGGGGCGGAGCGACGGCGGTGTAAATCATGGTGGGGGTGCCGTTGTCGAGGATAGCGCTGCCGCTGAAGACGCCGTCGCGGTCGGGACCGTTGGGAGTGGGGGAAATCGCGATCGGCTCGTGTTGCCAGTGGATCATGTCGGGGCTGGTGGCATGCGCCCAATTCATATTTCCCCAGACGGCGCCCTGCGGATTGTATTGGTGAAACATGTGATAGCGTCCGCGGAAGAAGATGGGGCCGTTGGGGTCGTTCATCCAGTTGTGGTCGGGAAGCAGGTGATACTGCGGGCGAAGGGGATCGGCGGCGAGTTTGCGGCAAAGGGCGGCGGTGGATGAGTCGGCGCCCGAGTTGGCGGACCTGGTATTGGCAGAGCTGTTACCGACAGAGGCTTCAATGGCCAGTCTTTTATTAACACACCAGGTAAGCCGGGGGAAAAGCGGCGCCAGCGCGGCGGCGGAGGAGAGTTGCAGGAAAGATCGACGAGAAAAGAATCGGCGGGAAAAGGGCACTGGATGGGTCCTCCAATCGGTTCGCATCATTTCATACCACAGATCGGGGCCGACTTGCGTTGGATATAATGCGGGAACGACGAAACATCTTCCAGTCATCGTGTCCTTCCCGGATTTCAAGTCCGTTTTGTGCGTGGCGCTGGCGCTGCTGGCCGGCAGTGGCGTGTTCGGGCAGGCAGTTGCTCCCGCGAAATCCGCGGAGCGGCTTGCGCTGCAGCGTGGGCGGGAGGCGGTCAAGAACGGCGACATCGCACAGGCGCGCACGGAATTTGAGAAAGCGTCGCGGCTGGCGCCCAATGACGCGGAGGCGCAGTCGGCGCTGGGCTGGGTGCTGGCGCAGCAGGGAGAGACGGATGCGGCGGTTACGCATCTGAAGGCCGCGATCAAGGCCAAGCCGGGGTTTGTCAGCGCGCGGCTGACTCTGGTCGGCGTGCTGACACAGCAGGGAAAGACCGCAGAAGCCGAGCAGGAAGCGCGGGCCGCTTTGAACATCGATCCGGACAATGCAGAAACTCACCGCACGCTGGGGAGACTCCTCAGCATGCGCGGTGCAGCGGCCGACGCACTGGCGGAAATGCGGCGCGCGGTGGAACTGGCCCCACAGCGCGCTGACCTGCAGGACGATCTGGGATCGGTGCTGGCCCAGCAGAACCAGCTCACGGACGCGGAAGCGGCGTTCAAAGAAGCGCTCCGCCTGCAGCCGGATTTCGAGCCGGCGCACTTTCATTTGGGTGTGGTTTACTCGCGGTCTCATCAACTGGGCGAGGCCGCCAGGGAACTGGAGAAGGCGGTGGAACTGGCTCCACAAGATCCTACTGCTCACTACTACCTGGCACAGACGATGGCGTCACTGTCCAGGAATGCGGACGCGCTGCAGGAGTTGCGGAAAGCCGCCGCGCTGAAGCCGGACTGGTTCGAATTGCAGATCGAATTGGGGCTTGCCAGCCAGCGGGCCGGAGACGCCGACGGTGCGGTGGCTGCGTTCGGGGAAGCGGTGAAATTGCGGTCTCAGGATGCAGAGGCATACAACGATCTCGGGTTGGCGCTCATTCAAAAGGGAGACGCGGAGGGCTCGATTGCCAAGTTTCAAACCGCGACCAAACTGCGGCCGGAGGACGGAACGCTGCGCGGGAATCTGGCCATTGCGTACATGCAGAGAGCTGACTTCAATGCTGCGATTGTGGAGCTCGAGGCGGCGCTCAAGCTGGCGCCGCAGAACGCGTCCCTGCATTACAACTTGGGGCTGGCGTACAAGTTGAAGGACCAGCTCGACAGGGCGGTGCCCGAATTCCAGAGCGCGATCGCCCTGCAGCCCGACCTGGCGGATGCGCACTACACGCTGGGTGTCCTGTTCTGGCAAAAGGGAGATTTCGACAAGGCGGCGGAAGAGCTGCAGAAGGCAATTCAGGGCCAGCCGAATTATGCCGAGGCGCATTACACGCTGGGCACGGTGTTCAAGCAGCAGGGAAAATTGCCGGAGGCGGCGGCCGAACTGCGGGAGGCGATTCGCCTGCAGCCGGATTTTGCCGGGGCGCACACCACGCTGGCGGCGGTGTTGCGGCAGTCGGGCGACGCGCAGGGCGCGGCGGAAGAAGCGCGCGCCGGAGCCAGAATTTCAGCCTCGTCCAACCGTCTGCAGGCGGCGACCTTCGCCACAAATTCAGGAAAGAGACTACTCAGCGTGGGCGACGTGGAAGGCGCGATCGCGCAATTCCTGTCGGCCATCAATTCCGAGCCGAAGTACGCAGCGGCGCACTACCAGCTCGGGCTGGCCTTGAGTCAAAAGGGCCAGAAAGACGACGCCAGGAAAGAGTTCCAGCGGGCTGCGGAACTGGATCCGCATCTGACACCGCCGGGGCAGTAGGAGCAAAGGGCTAATCGCCGCGATTTCGGACCGCGACCAACTCCGTTGCCACCGGAACGCCGTGCGCGATCCTCACGCGCACCAGGGCTTCGAAGGGTTTCAGTTCGCTCACTTTGGAAACGCGCAGGCGCTGCAGGAGCTCCTTGAGGGAATCCTCACGGCAAACGTATTCGACGGCAGCCTGTGTGCCGAAGGTCGAGTTGCCGGCGAGGATCAAGATGGAACGGGAAGAATCCAGGCCAGGCAGCAGGCTGACGACCGCATAGTCTTCAATGGTGGGCTGGTTGGCCGGACTGGCCAGGAAACTCTCGGGTTCTCCGGGTTGGGGATGAACGTTGCGCACCGCGAGATCGCCCTTGCGAGGGCCGGAATCGAGACGCTGGAAGATGAATTCCCGGGTTCCGGGAATATCGAGCAGGGTGAGATTCTCGGAGGGCGAGCCGACGAAAATCAAGTCGTTGTTCTTGGCGTCGTCGAGCGAGAACAGGGCGCCGCGCTTGACGCGAATGGGGCGATTGAACTGCGCGAAAAGGCTGTCAAGACTGTGGATGGCGAGCACTTCGCCCACGCCCGTGTAGTGATCGAGGATGAAGGATCCGGAGTCGCCGGAGGGATTGAAGTAGCGCATGCCGGTCTCCGGTCTGCCCACGAACCGGCCGTTGCTGAAGATTACCCAGGGCTGCTGAGGGCTGGTCACGAACCGATTCCAGAAAATCTGAAGCGTGTCTGCCACGGGCGCGGCGGCAGCAACGCGAGGCCGCGCTCTCTCCCATAGTAAAGTCGCGGCTGCCGCCAGCGATGCCGCGAGCAGGATGGAGAGGACCACGACGCCGGTCGAGAACCTGCGCGGCGATGGAGCAGCCGGTCCGGTTTTGGCCGCCTCTGGCGCCATGACGAGCGGGGTGGGCGAGATGCCCGCGTTGATACGCAGATGGAAGGTCAGCGCATACGAGCCCTTGGGCAGTTCGACCACAATCGGGTCATCCGGGCCTTCGTGAGCGTAGAACTCAGCCAGTTTCACGCGTAGACGTCCGGCTTGGACACGAACTGTGGAGTCGCTCTGAGGGTCAAAACCGGCTGGCCGGCCGAGGACTTCAGTGGCGATCTGGTACTCCTTAAGGGCGACGCCGGGGTGGTCGAGAGAATGCTCGGCAAGATAGCGGAGCAGCCGACACAGAGATTCAGAGCCGCGGAGACTATGACTATTGGTAAGTTTATCTATTTGTTGGAAGCATTGCTCCCGGCCAAGCGCGAAGCTGTGTGTCAGTGCCATTTAACCGAGACGTAACTCTACGCTTATCTTGCTGCAAACGCTAGTAGTTTCCGCATGTAACGGTATCAAACTTGGTGAAACTTCCGCCAGTAATTCTTTTGTACTAGGAATGCTCTCTGTCTCGTCAGTGTCTCCCTCTGCATTTCTGGGGCAAAAGGGTTTCCAAGAGTCTTTAGGAGGAAGTTCATGAAAAGGTCAGTATTGGCCGCGATGGCGGTTTTGAGTCTAGTGGTTGGTCTGTGGGCGCCAAGCGCGCTCGGCCAAGCCGTTTACGGCAGCATCTTGGGAACAGTGACCGACCCGACCGGGGCGGCCGTGAATGGTGCGAAGGTGTCCGTCACCAGCCAAGCCAAGAATGTGACCACAACAGCGACCACCAACGACAGTGGCAACTACGCGGTGACTCACTTGATCCCAGACGTGTACGTGATACGGATCGAGGCTCAGGGCTTCAAGGTCCTGGAGTTCAAAGACATTATTGTGCAAGCCGACACTGGCGCCCGTGTGGACGGCCAGTTCCAGGTGGGCGGCTCCTCGGAGACGGTAGAGGTGACCAGCGAAGCGCCCCAGCTCAAGACGGACCGTGCTGACGTCTCGGTGGAATTCAACTCCAAGCAACTGTCGGAGCTTCCCATCTTTAATAGGAACTTCCAGAGTCTGGAACTGCTGACCCCCGGAACGCAGGTGATTGAGGGATGGTCTCACGCGGCCACGGAAAATCCCCAGGGCAGCAAGCAGATCTTCGTGAACGGCCAGCACTTCAGCGGTACTGGCTATTCGCTGGATGGCACCGACAATCAGGACGCGATTCTGGGCATCATCATCGTCAACCCGAGTTTGGACGCGGTGACTGAGACGAAGATGACGACGCAGAACTACGACGCCGAGTTCGGCAAAGCGCTGGCAGGAATCCTGACGGCGCAGACCAAGTCAGGTAGCAACGCGGTACACGGCAGCGGCTACTTTTATGATCTCGATCCGGTGAATCCGGCGGTCAATCCGTTCTCCGGCTCACCCCAGCCGAACAGCTGGAAACAGTTTGGCGGTTCGGTGGGCGGACACATCATCAAGAACAAGCTGTTCTACTTCGGCAACCTCGAGATGACCCGGCGCACAGAGGGCACCAGTTTCCTGGTGACGGTCCCGACCATGAAGGTTCGTAACACGTGCCTGGCCCCGAACCCAACGAGCTGCGACCTGAGCGATTACCTCACCGCGAATCTGGGCGGCGGCGCCGGCCAGGTGTTCAACCCGTGGCAGGGCAACAGCACCACTCCGCCGACCTATTCAGCGCGTGTTGCATACCCTGGAAACATCATTCCGTTCACTGACACGGTGGTAGGTGGAGTAACGTTACCGGGGCTGCAGGATTATGACCCCACCGGTGTGGCGGAAAAAATCCTGGGCCTGTTGCCCGCGCCCAACGCAACCGGTACCAACAACGGTACGGTGAACAACTATTCGGGCAGCGGCAGCGGCAGCTTTAACGATTACCAGTACACGGGACGCGTTGACTATGCCGTCAACCAGAAACTGAATATCTTCGGCCGCTACACACACGCGCACTTCAAACTCTCCGGCGCACCGGTTTTTGGAACCGCGATTGGCGGACCCGGTACCGGGCCGCTCGGTCTGGCCGGTCAGTCGCTCATTCAAAACTACAGTCTGGCGACGGGCTTCGATTACACCCTGAGCAGCAGCCTGCTGACCGACTTCCGGTTCGGATACTTCCGCTACAATCCGCATTCCACGAAGTTCGATGCGAGTACGGCTGCGGCAACGGCGCTCGGACTACCGGGCCTGAACACATCCGATCCCAGCACGGGCGGCCTGCCGGCGATGGTCTTTGACCAGACGGTCGGAACCAGCACCCTGGGCAGCGGCTCGGACGGCATCGGAGAAGGCCTCAACATTGGACGTTGCAATTGTCCGCTGACCGAGAGGGAGCAGGGCCTTCAGTTCGTGAACAACTGGACCAAGATCATCGGCAACCACCAGTTCAAGTTCGGCGGCGACTTGCGTCACGCCAACAACCTGCGTGTTCCCTCGGATGCAAACCGTACCGGCATCCTGAACTTTAACCACGCGGGCACGTCCAACGGCAATACCGGTGGCGTGGATCTGGCTACCTTCCTTTTCGGGGAAACGACCGCGTTTAACCGGTACGTGGGTTCGAGCACGGAACTGACGGCGATGGAAGCGCAAAACCGTTACTTCTTCTACGGGCAGGATACCTGGCGCGCTACCACGAAACTAACCATCAACTACGGCTTGCGCTGGGAGTTCTACGGGCCGGAGAGCGTCAATGGCAAGGGCAACGGCGGTTTCGCCGTGCTGCCCGAGGGCGTGATTCGGGTAGCGGGTTACGGTGGCATCGGCATGAACGGAGACACCAACAAGAACTACAAGCTCATTGCTCCGCGCCTTGGAGTCGCGTACGAAATCAACCCCAAGACCGTGGTGCGAATGGGCTACGGGCGCAGCTTCGATATCGGTGTGTTCGGATCGCTGTTTGGTCACACGGTCACGCAGAACCTGCCGGTGCTGGCCAACCAGACGATTAACTCACCCACCAACGACAACAAAACGCCTGCGTTCAACTTCATTTCTGCCGGCCCGACGCCGAACAGTTTTCCTGTGATTCCATCCAACGGAATTCTTCCGCTGTTTGGACCTTGCGCTGCCGGATCAACCGGCACGTGCAATGCGCTCAACGTGTCGCCACACATCAGGCCTGACCATCTCGTGGCGCCGACAGTGGATGCGTGGAACGTGACGGTGCAGCGGCAGCTTACCAACAAGACCAGCCTGGAACTGGGTTACGTGGGCAACCATGGAAGCCATGTGTTCAAGGGCAACGGCAATTCGTACAACCCCAACCAGGCGACCGTGGTTGGCTTTCAGCCCTCGAACTCGACTACGCCCGGTTTGAGTTTCAACGCGCGATCGCCGTATAACACCGCGTTCAGTACTCCATACACGGACCAGAATGGCGTAACCACCACCGTAGTTTGCTGTTCGGGATACGGTTTTGGCTACAACGGCAGCGATGGGACGAACAAGTACAACGCCATCAACGTCAAGCTGGACCATCGGACTTCCAACGGCTTGACGCTGACCGCCTTCTACACCTACGCCAAGGCGTACGACAATGACGGCAGCTACCAGCCGGATCTGAATCAAGGCTGGGGACGTCAGGACTTTAACCGCGACAGCGTTTTCGTGTTGACCTCGCTCTACGAACTGCCCATCGGCCGGGGCAAGCAGTTCATGGGCAACATCAGCCGTGGGGCAGACCTGTTGATTGGCGGATGGCAGTGGAACACTACGTTCACCATGGGCAGCGGTCTGCCGTTCTCGCCGGGCTACAACAATTGCAATTTCGACAGGGATACCGGACCGTGCCGTCCCAGCCAGAATGGCACGTTCATCACGGGTTCGGGAGCGTTCAACAACCAAACCAGGCAGGTAACGTACTTTACGCCCGTGGGAACTTCGCTTTGCGACAGCCCCTACGTAAACCCGACAACCCTGAAAGCGGACTGCCCGTCGTCGTCCAATCCGCTGGTTCCGCAGCTCGTTGCGCAGAGCGGGCCGTTTGCCGATCCGGGCATTGCGCACTTCGGCAACGTGCAGCGGAATGCGTACACCGGGCCGGGCGAGCTGATGTCTGACATGTCCATCTTCAAGAACTTCAGCATCACGGAGCGGGTGAAGGCTCAGTTCCAGGCGGAGTTCTTCAACGTGTTCAACCACCCGGTCTATGCGCTTCCGGGCAATACCTGCATTGACTGTTCGGGAGCCGGAGTCATTACCGGCTTGCAGGCCGACCTTCAGATGCGGCAGATCCAGTTCGGCTTCCGGGTTACCTTCTAACCGCAGCCGCCAACACGAACTAATCTGGGGGAGCCGATGGCTCCCCCACTTTTTCTGACCGCAGAGTACGGACTTTCTCCCCCGTTTGGAATTGGGCCCTGTGGAGGGTTTCCAGAAACCGAGAACCGCCGGGGATGGAACGATGAAGAAGAAAGTCGTGGGGCTGGGCGAGGTGCTCTGGGATCTGCTGCCGGAGCGCACCTGTCTGGGCGGGGCGCCGGCGAACTTCGCCTACATTACGACCCTCATGGGCGATCAGGGCATTGTAGCCAGCCGCGTGGGCGAGGACTCGCGGGGTGTGGAAGCCCTGCGCCGCATGGAAGAAATGGGGCTGGACATTGACCATGTGCAGACCGACGGCGAGCGTCCCACCGGCACGGTGAATGTCCAGGTGGATCACAAGGGAGTGGCGCAGTACGAGATTGCGCATCCCGTGGCCTGGGATTTCATGGAGTGGACGCTGGATTGGGAGCATCTGGCCGAAAAGGCGGATGCGGTTTGCTTTGGATCGCTGGCGCAGCGGTCAGAGAGGAGCCGGGCCACGATCCGGCGGTTTCTGAGCGCGACTTCGGCGAGCGCGGTGAAAGTCTTCGACGTGAACCTGCGGCAGTCCTATTACTCTGCGGAAATTCTCTCCCAATCCATGCAGTTGGCCGACATCGTCAAGCTGAACGACGAGGAACTGCCGAAGATCATGAGCCTGGCCAAGTTTCCGCACAAGGATGAGTTGTCATCAGCGCTCCGGCTGTGCGAGGTGTATCAGGTGAAGCTGATGTGCGTGACGCGGGGCGGGCGAGGCAGCCTGCTGGTGCGGGGCCAGGAGTCGAGCGAGCATCCGGGATTCAGGGTGAAAGTGGCGGACACCGTGGGATCGGGCGACGCGTTCACTGCGGGCCTGGTGCACGAGTACCTGCACGGCGCTCCGCTGGACCTGATGAATGAAGTGGCTAATCTGGTGGGAGCCTGGGTAGCCAGCGAAGTGGGTGCAATGCCGGCGCCGAAGCGAGGAGCGCTGGAGCACTCGCTGGCGGAGATACGTTAGGCAAAACAGGCGCGAAAACTCCCTGACTGTTGTATAGGATGATTATGCACTTGACACAAGGCTAGCACTCCTGCTATGCTTTAGATCGTGATTTGGTTTTCAAATCCCGATCCTGCTCCCGTAAGTGGGCTTTCACTTTCCTTACGATCTTCGGATGGAAGATGTGCTTTAGCGCCTCTTCGTCCGTCATCTCCATCGGGTGTTTCTTCGATTTCTTCTTCGGCATGGTGCTCCCTATGAAAGAAGCCATTGATCTGTGCGAACTCGTAGACCGCTACGGCAACGATCAGCAGTGCCGCAACTACCTTGAGCATCTCCGCTGGCCAAGCGGGATTGTGTGCCCGAAGTGCCTAGGGACCAAGGTGTCCTCGATCCTGAAGCGTGACCAGTACAACTGCGATTCCGAGTCATGCGGCTATCAGTTCTCCGTGACGGCTGGCACGATCTTCCACGATACGCACCTGCCGCTGACAAAATGGTTTCTGGCAACGTTCCTGATTTGCCAGTCCCGCAAGGGCATGTCTGCAAACCAGCTTAAACGAATGCTGCGGATCAACTATCGCACAGCTTGGTACCTCTGTCACAGAATCCGGCACGCGATGGCTGAGGCGAACCCTGAGAAACTGGACGGCATCGTCGAGATGGACGAAACATACATCGGTGGACGGCGGCGCGGCATGGGAAACGCAGCCAAGGGACGTGCGACAGACAAGCCCATCGTCATCGGCATTCGGGAACGCGGCGGCGATCTGCGATTCTTCCACGCGAAGGATGCCTATACCGGGACGCTGGCACAGTACATCAAAGAGCATATTGCCGATGATGTAGACGTGATCGTGACTGACGAATATCGCCCGTACCGGAAAGCGATCCGCGAAGCCAGCCCGAACGCGAAACACGAAACCGTCAAGCACTCCGCCTTTGAGTTTGTGCGTGGCGACATTCACACGAACACGGTAGAGTCGGCCTTCTCGCTCCTGAAACGCGGCATCTTGGGAACATGGCATAAAGTCAGCGCAAAGCATCTAGCAGCCTACCTCGACGAAATGACGTGGCGCTTTAACAACCGCAAGAACCCTTTTCTGTTCCGCGACACGATGCTGAAACTCATTCACTCCGACAACCTCGAATACAAAGACCTGACCAAGACTAAAGCCGCTTAATCCGCCGGAAAACCTCCCTCGAACTGAATGATTATCAACCCCTGTTCAGCGTTAGGATCACGAGTCAGCGAGCGAGTGATTTTGAGCGTATTCAGCACGGTTCCGATGTAGAACACGGGATCGGGTGCGGCTATGTTCACCGTCTCCCCAGGTTTAATTGGTTCACCCTTGATGACTACGACAGCACCTTGAAACTTCTTCGGGGCAGGCGCGGAGAATCCCATAAATTCAGTTACTCCGCCGTCCCTCATTGGCCACTGCCCATTCTTGAAAAGACCATAAAACTCGTCAACAAACGGCGATGGTCTGCTGTATTGATCTGCTGCAATCACTATGTGCAGCCTCGCCGCACTGGCTTTCGTCTTCAAGAGGTAATCTGTCAGCGTCAGTTCATCTTGAGGAGCGATGTGTTTCGGGACGCTCCCAATCGTGACTGGGCTATTGACGATAGGGCTGTTTTTCCCCGTTGTCGCTTGCTGCACGTTCACTCCGCCAGAGTTACTTTGCCCTATAGTGGGCACATTTATGGGGTTGCTTTCCACGAGAGACGGTCGCTTTGCTGGTTTCGCTGCTGGTATGGGTTTGATCTGCGGTGCGACATCTGGCTGGCTTGGCACTGGAGCATTCTTCTTGGGCTCAGTCGCTGGTGCTGCCTGCGCTGTAGGATTTGGGGATACTCCAATCTCCACCTTCTTGTCATCTCGCTCGGTCGCCACTCTGATGAGTAGTATGATTGCAACGACCAACAAGGCGATACGGAAGATTCGCCGCTCTAAAAATTCTGGAAATTTTGGAAAATGATCGCGGATCACTTCGATCCTCCCGACCCAATCCAAAGTCTCCGTAAAAATGAAGTAAGCGACCAGCAATATCGCGCTACAGACAAGAACGACTTTTTCCACGACGCACACCTCCGCAGCGTTCTCGTGCCTGCCAGCAAGAGATCATGCGGGAAATTATACGATTTATCTTGCGTCAAATGCATAATCTTGTTGTATAGTTACGAAAGATTGTTTTTTCTTTCGTATGCGGCGGCACTTGGGAGAGAGTGATTATGAAGCGGTCTGGGTCCAGGGGTAGCCTTCCTCGTTTTTCTTCCTTCCTTCTTGGAATTACCTTCGCTGGGATCGCCGGCGTGATGCTGAGTTGCGCCAGGCCTGAGGCGCGGCCGAAACCGGAGCGGTCGCGGCCTTCCGACATTAAGGTGGAAGTGCGCGACGGCGGGCCGGTCGTGCTGACGACCACCACGGCGGAGTTCCAAGTTCTCCCTTCGGGCTTTTTGCAGGCGACCCTTCTCAAAGACGGCAAGCGGTTGACGCTGGATGAACCGGGCACGGGTTCGGCTGCGGGCAGCGACTACATCGTTCACGAAGGGAAGGATGTTGAGTTCGTGCCCGACTTCGGGCAGGCGAAAGTCCTGGAGGCGATTGGAAAGCTGGGACGCGGGAAGCGGGTGGAGATTCCGGGGCGTCCGCTGGCGCCGGCGGGAGTGGCGATCGAGCGCACACTGGTGGTGGAAGTGTACGACGATTTCCCGAACATCGCTCTGGTCGGCGTGGCCTACAAGAATGCAGGGACGACGGATTATCAGATTGATCAGGTGGTTGTGCAGCAGCACCGATTCAACTCCCACGAAGTCAAGGAGCATCCGTACGACATGTGGTCGTTTCAGGGATCGAGTTATGACTGGGGCAAGGATGATGTGCAAAGACTGACGCGGATGTCATCACAGCCAAATGTGATGGGCGAGGCGGTGAAAGGCGGCTATGGAGGCGGGATTCCGGTGGTCGCGTTCTGGACGGGCTCGGTAGGAGAGGCCATCGGGCATGTGGAGACGCTGCCGTGGACGCTGGCGATTCCGGTGAAGGTGGAGGCCGATGGTCGCGTGAGAGCAAGTGTGGCGATTCCCGTGAAGACGGTGCTGAAGCCGGGCGAGAGTTATTCGGTCCCGCACAGTTTTCTGGCAGTGTACAGCGGAGATTTCTACGAGCCGTTGCGCGTGTGGTCGAGCGTGCTGCAGAAAGAAGGATGGGAAATTCCGACGCCGTCGAGTGAAGCCTACAACGTGAGCTGGTGCGGGTGGGGATACGAGTTCAACGTGACGCCGGCGCAGATGCTGGGGACCGTGCCCAAGCTCAAGGAACTTGGGATCAAGTGGGCGACGCTGGATGATCGCTGGTTCGATACGTATGGCGACTGGAATCCGCGGTCGGATACGTTCCCGGGCGATTCGATCAAGCGCATGGTGGATGATTTTCACAAGCAGGGGATTCTGGCGCAGCTGTGGTGGTTGCCGCTGGGCGTGGAAGACGGGCAGGGCAAGTACGAGTCGCATAAGTACGCCATGTCGAAGGTGGCGCAGAAGCATCCGGAGTGGCTCATTCTCGACAAGAACGGCAAACATGCGCGGATGACGCGCGATCTGGCGACGCTGTGCCCCGCCGTGCCCGAAGTGCAGGCGTACTACAAACATCTCACCGAGAAGTTCATTCGCGACTGGGGATTCGACGGATCGAAGCTGGACAATATTTACAGCGTGCCGGCGTGCTACAACCCGGCCCATCATCACAAGTCGCCGCAGGATTCGGTGAAGGCGATGGGCGAGGTGTACAAGACGATTTTTCAGACGACGCGGGCGATCAAGCCGGAGAGCGTAACGCAGGCGTGTCCGTGCGGGACGCCGCCGTCGCTGGCTTGGCTGCCGTTCATTGATCAAGCCGTGACGGCGGATCCGGTGGGAGCGGTGCAAGTGCGGCGGCGGATCAAGATGTATAAGGCGCTGCTGGGGCCGGAAGCGGCGGTGTACGGAGATCACGTCGAGCTTTCGGCAATGACTAAAGTCGGGAAAGATAAGCTCGGCCAAGATAAATGGGACGAGCACGGGAGCGATTTCGCTTCGACGTTGGGAACCGGAGGGGTGCTGGGAACGAAATTCGTGTGGCCGGATCCGGGACCGAAGTTCAAGCCGGTCGCGCTGACCAGCGAGAAGGAAGCGCACTGGAAGAAATGGATTGCGTTGTACAACGAGAAGATGTTGTCGAAGGGAGAGTTTCGCGATTTGTATGTGTACGGATATGACTCGCCCGAGGCGTATGCCATTGAGAAGGATGGGAAGATGTACTACGCGTTCTTTGCCGAGTCGGAGAAGGTTCCGTTCAAGGGTGAGATTGAATTGCGTGGGCTGAAGCCGGGGTCGTATCGCGTGCTGGATTATGTGGAGGGAAAGGACTTGGGGACGGTGCAGGCGGAGGCGGGGAAATCTCCTAGATTGAAAACCGAGTTCAAAGAACATCTCCTGCTGGAAGTGGGTATGCAGTAGAGCGGGTTCCTTGGCAGTTCAATCCCACGAGCCTGAACGATCCGCAGAATGAATGACGCAGCGTAGTCGAGGGGGAAGGCCATGGATTCCGTGTCGATCAATCGCCGTGCGGCGGCCCTTGATCTTGCCATCCTGATTGCTTTCTTTCTTGCGTGCTACCTGAGCGCACCGCTGTTGGACCCGATCCTGCGGAAGGGGCGCGGCTTGGCCATGGTGTTTGCACTTGCCGCCTACCAGTTCGCGTTTGAAGGTGTCGCGCCGCTTGTCATTATGGCAATTCGACGCGAGCGCTTTGCGGACTATGGGTTAACGCGGCGCAACGCCGGGAGATCCGTCGCATTGGGATTGGCTATGGCGGGAATTTACGATCTTTCCATGTCGTGGCACGCCAGAGCGCTGTTGTGGATTCCCTTGTGGCGGCAGCCCGCGGTTCGCATGTCGCTGGCCGCGGGATTTCCGCAGTGTATCGTGGGACTGGCGGTCACGGTCCTCGCATGGGGCTTCTTTGAGGGATTTTTCGGGGTCTTTTTTGCGCGGAAGTTCAATCAGGCAATAGGCCACAGTGGATACGGATGGCTGGCTCCGGGAGTCCTGGGCTTCGCGTTGTTTAACGGATTGATTCACCTGACGGTTGGCCAGGGTATGGAAGGCTTTATCGGAAGCTTCGCTTCGGGTTACGCCATCGCGGTGATCCCCGCAGTTACAAGAAATGCTTGGGGTAGTTCGCTGGTGCAAACGCTGACGAACGCAGTCGGCAGGCAGTGACCTCGTTAGCCCCGTTCCTGGAAGAATCTTTGCTTGTGTTCGCCATCGCGGAAGGCTTCGGTGCCGCCGGGGCGAGTGGTGGAAAGAGCGCCGGCCAGGTTGCCGCTGGCCAGGCAGGTGGGTAAGTTGGAGCCGCGCACGTACTGGTGCAAAAATCCAGCGTCGAAGCTGTCACCGGCACCGACGGAGTCGACCGGGACGACTTCTAGCGCTGGGCTGGTGAAACAGTCGGAGCCGCGCTGGGCCATCGCACCTTTTCGGCCAAGCTTCACCACCACCAGCGGCACAAGACCAGAAAGCGTGTGGATCGCGGCTTCCAGGTCTTCGAGTCCCGCGGCTTTGCAGGCTTCGCGTTCGTTGGGCAGGAAGACGTCAACATGGCGCAGGATTTCTTGCAGGCCGCCCTCCCATTGGTCGTCGGGGTCGTCATTGGTGTCGAGAGAGATGGTGAGGCCCCGCGACTTGAGGCCCTGAAACAGTTCCCCTACCTGCGGGCGCAGGCCTCGCTGCAAGTAATAGGAAGAAAGATGAAAATGCCGGGAGTCGGCGAGGTAGTCGAGATCGAGATCGTCCCACGATAACTCTGCAATCGTTCCCGCATAGGTGAGGATGTTGCGCCATGAGTCGTGGTGCAGGATCACAGAGAGACCGGTCGTGGTTGAGCCGGGGACGCAACGAACGCGCGATACGTCCACTCCGCCTTGCTGGAGGCGATCGAGGGCGATCTGGCCGAGCGGGTCGTCGCCGATGCGGGATTGGAATCCGACGCGGCTTCCGAGCGCGGACAGGTTGTGGGCCACGATGGCCGAGGAGGAGCCGAGCGTGAGCATCATCCGGTCGGCGAGCAATTCGCGTTCCGGCGGAAGTTGCTCGGGCAGGCCATAGAGGATGAGGTCGAGGTTCAATTCGCCGGCGATGGTGACGTCAAAACGGGGCATATGCAATTTGACGGGTAGAGATCCTTCGACTTCGCGAGCTCATTCGAGTCTCGCTCCGCTCAGGATGACAGATCGAAAAAACGATCCGGACCTTAGACCAGCGCGACTTCAATGCCGGCCTGCTTCAACGCGCGCACATCAGATTTCGGGGCGCCGCGGTCGGTGATGACTTCGTGCAGCGCTGACGGCGGCGCGATCAACGACAAGCTGCGGCGGCCGAACTTGCTGGAATCGCAAACCGCAACGGTTTTCTTGGCGACTTCGACCATGACGCGGTTGACCTTCGCTTCCAGCAGATTGGGAGTGCTCAATCCGTAATGCACGTCGAAGCCGTCCACGCCCAGAAACAACATGTCGGCGCTGAGGCGGCGCAAGGTTTCCTCGGCAATGGGGCCGACCAGCGAGAAGGAATTCTTGCGCAGCGTGCCGCCGGTGAGAATGACTTCCACTGCGGTTCCTGCCAACTCCGCGGCGATGTTCACCGCGTTGGTGATGATGGTCAGGCTCTGGAAGTTGCGCAGGGCGCGGGCAATCGCGGTGGTGGTGGTGCCGGAATCGAGAATCAGCACCTGGCCTTCTTTCACCTTCTGGGCCGCGCATTCCGCAATGCGCACCTTCTCCTGGCGGTGAAGTTTTTCCTTTTCCCGCAAGCTGGGATCTTCGAGGGCGCCGTCGCGTGCGGGAAGAGCTCCGCCGTGGGTGCGGTGGACCAGTCCATGGGAGTGCAGGATCTCCAGATCTTTGCGAATCGTAACCTGCGAGGTTTCGAACTGGCGGGCGAGTTCGGTGACCAGAACCCGGCCGTGGCGGGTCAACAGATCCACGATGGCGCGACGACGTTCTTCGTTCAGCACTGGAGTCTGACCTGGGGCGAATTTCAACGGCGGCACTGCGTTTTTCTGCCGTATTTCTTTTTATAGCGTTTTCTTTCGTTTGTCCACTGGAAAGAGTGCCTCGCCTGGTCGCGGCTTGATGCCCCCATCCTCATTCAGCCCCGCGCCGGGGGTGCTGAACCCTCCCGAAGTGAACTCATAACCCCTGTTTTTGTAAATAGTTGAGAACCATTGGGGGTGATAACCAACGCAATACCCACCCGTCTGTCGGATTGCCGTGGTGGGGGAGGATTGCCGTAATCTCAATTTGGGATGAAACCGCCCTGGTTTCGAAGAGCATTGCGAGTCGCGAAACCCGACACGGGGAGATGACGAATTGATAATCAGGTTGAAGGAACCAGCTTTTGTGCGTTCGCAATCGGTGGTCTCGCGAGTGGTCGCGGGAGAAACGCTCATCGTGCCGGTGCGGGGCAAAGTTGGCGATTTGGCCTCGATCTACAGCTTCAACGGCGCCGGTTCGCTGATCTGGAAGCTGCTGGAATCGCCGAAGACGCTGGCCGAGTTGGCGGCGGCGGTGGCCCAGGAATATGAAGTGGAGCCGGCTCAGGCCGAGCGCGATGTGACGGCATTTGTCGGTGAGATGAAGGGTGTTGGTCTGGTCGAGGTTCCCGCGTCTTTGGCGATAGCTGGGGATTGACGCGGAACTGAAGGACCAGTGGGGCGGGCAGGACTGGCAGTAGCGGGCGCGGGAAGCACGTCCGCTGCTTTCAGAACGGAGGGGAATGGAGCAGCTAAGTTACGGGGAGTTCAGCGCGGATCTGCACCAGCGCCAGGCGGGCGAACGCGTGCCGTTGCAGGTTTCGATTGAAGTCACGCGCCGCTGTCCGCTGGAGTGCCTGCACTGCTACAACAACCTGCCCATGGGCGACATGGAAGCGAGGCGGCGGGAACTGAGCAAGGAAGAGCACTTCCGCGTGCTCGATGAACTGGTCGAGATGGGTTGCTTCTGGATTCTCTACACCGGCGGAGAGATCTTCGCGCGCAAAGACTTCCTCGAGATTTACACCTACGCCAAGAAAAAAGGATTCTTGATCACGCTGTTTACCAACGGCACGATCATGACCGAGGAGATTGCGGACTATCTCGTGGAGTGGCCGCCGTTTGCGATTGAGATCACGCTGTATGGGCGCACTCGGGAAACATACGAGGCACTGACGGCGATTCCGGGATCGTATGACCGGTGCCTGCGAGGAATCAAGCTGCTGAAGGAAAGAGGGCTGCCGCTCAAGCTGAAGACGGTGGCCACCAGTATTAACAAGCACGAAGTTATAGCCATGCGGCAGTTCGCGGAAGAAGAATTGGGCGTGGAATTCAAGATGGACGGCCAGATCAATCCGCGGATTGATTGCTCGCAGAGTCCGCTGGCGGTGCGGCTTACGCCGGAAGAGGTCGTTGCGCTGGATATGCAGGACCCGAAGGTGGCCGGCGAGTACCGCAAGCTGGCGCAGCGCGACCTGGAGAATCCGCCCAACCTCTCGACGGTGGATACCGTGTATATATGCGGCGGCGGAGTCAACTCTTTCGCGCTGAACGCTTATGGAGAGGTTGGCATTTGCGTCATTTCGCAGCAGGAAACCTTCAGTATCCGGGAGGCTGGAGTGAAGCGGGTGTGGGAGGAGTCGCTCCGGCGATTGAGAAATCGCAAGCGCACTCGTGTGACCAAGTGTATTGAGTGCCGCATTCAGTCGTTATGTGCGATGTGCCCGGCGAACGGCGAGTTGGAAAACGGAGACCGCGAGAGCCCGGTGGAGTTCCTTTGCAACGTGGCCCATCTCAGGGCTGTGTTGGTCGGGGCAGAGGTTCCGGCGCATGGGAAATGTGAATTCTGCGCTGGGGGCACGGAGCACGAGGCCCTGCTGGAATCGGCGCGCCGGATTTCGAACAAAGAGATCGACGTTGAGAGCTGGGCGGGACCGCAGCATATTTTGCCGATCCTGAACAATTCAAGTGTGGCAGCGGGGGCATGCGGAGGTTGTGGGAACCACTGAGCGGAAGACGAGAGGTGAACTGAATGGATGGCGAATTGAATCGCGGTGACGGCAGGAAGCCTTACGAACCGCCGCAGCTCGTCACGATCAATCTGCGCCCCGAAGAGGCCGTCCTTGGGCATTGCAAGAATGCTTCGGGGGGCGGACCTACTCCGGGCTGCGGGATGGTCCTGGGCGGTTGCCAAAGTCTCGGTTCGTAAGAGGCATTCGCATTCATGGAATTGGTTGCGCGATGAGCGACGATGTCACGCAAATACAGGCGACTCAAGTGTCCGCCGGAAGGGCGGCCTGCAGCCACTTCTGCGTGGGTGGTGTGTCCGTGCGGCTCACGGGCAATGACAGCGCGGCGGTCGCTTTAGTTCCATCCCTGATGCCGTTTCGGGCCAGGCGGAGACTCTCCGACGTGAATATCCGAGTCGAGTGGGTCGGTAAGTTAAGTGCGAAGCCGGGGCTGCAGCTGTTCGACTCGGGAGCCCTTTGGCGATTGTATGAGTGTGAACTCGGTTTTCAGTTCGACTTTAGTGCGCCGGTATTCGGTGACCAGCCCTACAAGCGATTAATTGTGGATCCTGATTTTTCTTGTGCAACTCTGCAGGTGAGCGAAGAGGTTTTCGCCGCGTTTCCGTTTGCAGCTCCGCTGGATTATCCGCTGGATGAGCTCCTGATCATGCACCGGCTTACGCAGGAGAAGGCGATTGAGCTGCATAGTTGCGGCATCGTCAGGCTGGATGGGACTGGGAATTTGTTTGTTGGGCATTCGGGGGCAGGGAAGAGTACGACGACGCGGTTGTGGACTGCGCGGGAAGACGTCGAGGTATTGAGCGATGACCGGATTATTGTGCGGCGGGAGGCTGACCAACAACACAAGGTCCTTCGACTGCGCGAGGACTGCGCTTCGCCCACTTCTCACTCCGCTCAGGATGACAGACGAGAAAGAGATTTCAAGATGCGGATGTATGGCACGCCGTGGCATGGGGAGGCGATGTATGCGTCGCCGGGGAGCGCGCCGCTGGCGCGGATTTTCATTCTTGAGCACGGGCACGGGAATGTGCTGACCCAGCTTTCGCCGAGCCAGGCGGTGGCGGAATTGTTTGCGCGCGCTTTTGTGCCGTTCCACCGGCATGAGTACGTGGAGTCGGCTCTGGAGTTCCTGCAAGAGGTCGTGGCCGCCGTTCCCTGTTACCGCTACGCGTTTGAACCCAACGAGAGCGCGGTGGAGAGGATTCTGGAATTCCGTGACTGACCGCCTCCGGCAATACCGTCTCCACAATGATTGCCTCCAGCGTCTTTTGGAGGGGCGTCGAAACGCGGACCAGCCGGGTGAAGACCGTGCTCAGTCGAATCTGTTTGACGCCTTCAGCCGCGAATTGCTGTGGGAGGGGAACAGCATTCGCTTTGAGGCACGCGGGGCCAGCATGTCGCCGGCGATTCGCGACGGAGAAATCGTGCACGTGGAACCTGCTGTGCTGACGGAGTTGCGCAAGGGAGACATCGTTCTGGTGAAGGGTGAGACGGGATTTCGCCTGCATCGGCTGGTGGTGGCCGACGCGTCGAGGGATGTCTTCATCACGCGTGGCGATTGCGGACTGCAGGATGATCCAGCGCTGAGCGGGGAAGAGATTGTGGGTGTGGCAGTAGATAAGGAAGTGCGGGTGGGATGGCTGACAGCGCGCGCGAAGATGACGGGACTAAGCGGGCGGATTCTGCGCTCGGCGGCGCGCGGGCAAAGTGCCGCCCGGAAATTTCTGACTAGAGTGATGGCTCCGCCGCTACGGGCACGCAAAGACGCGCGAGTCTATCCCCGAGTTTTAGGGCTGTTGCTGGTAGTGTTGGCTGCGACGTCCCTGAGTGCGCAGGTGGCCGTGGATGCCACTACTTCGGGCAGCAATGAAATTACGGGGACGGGCACTGGAACCGTCACATTCAATCACACGACGACGGCCACCGCGAACCGCCTGCTGCTCGTCGGCGTCTCGATGAACATTACGAACTCGACTACCGCGGGCGTGGTCGGGGTGACGTACAACGGGACATCGCTGAACTTCGTGGGGGCGCATAACGATACCGGACTTAGCCGCCGGGTCGAGATGTGGTATTTGCTGAACCCGGCTTCGGGCACCAACCTTCCGATTGTGGTCACGGTGAACGTTCCGGGAGCGGGGGCGACGATTGGCGTGGGTGCGGGCGCGACCACGTTTACCGACGTGGACCAGACCGTGCCGCTGGGGATGTTTGTCTCAGCCGACGGAGCGAACGGTGCAAACTCACAGATGGATGTGCCCGGCGTCGTCAACGGAATGATCCTGGATACCCTGGCGACCAATGAGAACCAGACGGTCACCGTATCGGGTCCTCAGACTTCGCAATGGAACCTGCGCAGCGGCTTTACCAATGGAACCGATGTGAGGGCGACCGGCAGTAGCCGCACCGGCGCTCCAAGTGTGCCGGTCTCGGAAACGTTTAGCGGCACCTCGAACTGGTCGCTGGGAGCGGTTTCCATCAATCCGAGTTCGGCGGACATTGGAGTTTCTACCAGCGTTACTGCCGTGGGATTGGGGCAGAACTCCGTCTACAACATCAGGGTAACGAACAACGGTCCGTCGGCCGCGAACAATGTGACGCTGACCGACACGCTGGCGGCGTCAGGGCTGACGCTGGTTTTAGTGACGCCGAGCGCCGGGACAAGTTGCTCAGGGACCGGCCCCATCAATTGCACTCTTCCAACTCCGTTTGCCAGCGGCGCAACCGCAACCGTGGCTGTGGCCGTGACGGCCAGTGCGGCGGGATTTTATCCCAACACGGCAACGATTACCGACTCCGGCACGCCTCCCGACCCGAATACTGGCAACAATACTTACGTTGCGCTGGCGCCGGTGGTGAGCGTGGTTTGCTCCACGACGACTCTGACGGCAGCTGCATCGCCCCTGACCGGCGTGTTGAATACCTACTATCCGGGGACGGCGAATGTAGCGGCGGGAGCAACGTCCATTCCCATAGGAGCCGCAACGGGCGCGGGAGGCACGATCGCCAGCGGCAGCCTGCTGCTGGTGATTCAGATGCAGGATGCCAGCATCAACGACGCCAACAATGGAACCTACGGGAACGGGAGCACGGGCGCCGGCTTCACGACTATTAACAACGCGGGCAACTATGAGTTCGTAAAAGCGACAGGGCCGGTCAGCGGCGGATCGGTGCCGATCGCGGGCGCCGGGGCTGGAGGCGGACTGGTGTTCGGCTACACGGCAGCGGCAGCTTCTGCGAGCAAGGGAGCGAGCACGTATCAGGTGGTGCTGGTGCCGCAATATACATCGGCGACGTTGAGTTCAACTACGCCGCCGACTGCGGCCGCGTGGAATGGAGCGACCGGCGGGATTCTCGCGTTGGACATCGCGGGGCAGCTCAATCTGGGCGGGGCCACGGTGTCCGTCAACGGGATGGGATTCCGCGGCGGCGCGGGGATGCAGTTGACCGGCGGCGTGGGAGGAGCGAACACGGATTATTGGGTGACATCGCCGACAACCTACACCGGCGCTGCCGGAGGTGAAAAGGGCGTTGATGGCTCCAAGGGAGAGGGCGTCGCAGGGACGCCAGAGTGGGTCGAGACGGGAGGGAGTTTCCTGCAAACCACCACGAACTATCCCAGCGGCACGTTGGGAACCGACGGCAGCATGGCGCACGGCGCACCGGGCAACGCGGGCGGAGGCGGAACGGACGCCGATCCTGCGGCCAACGACCAGAACGCCGGCGGCGGCGGTGGGGGCAACGGAGGATCGGGCGGATTCGGCGGCGACTCGTGGAACACGAACCTGAGCACGGGCGGCGAAGGCGGAGCGCCATTTCCCGCCACCATTGACCGCATCGCCATGGGTGGCGGCGGCGGCGCAGGGACGCGGAACAATTCCGATACCGACAACCAGGCCAGCGGCGGCTCGACCGGCGGCGGCATGATCTTCATTCGCGCGGACAGCCTTACTGGAACAGCCACGCTGACAGCCAACGGAGTGAACGCTTACAACGGAACTGCGAACGATGCGGGCGGCGGCGGCGGCGCCGGCGGAACCCTCGTGATCTTGGCGGCCAACGGCGGCGAGAGCGGGCTCACGCTGCAGGCGAATGGCGGCAACGGAGGCAATGCCTGGCAGTCACAAGCTTACGCTCTGACGCAGCGGCATGGCCCGGGCGGCGGCGGCGGCGGCGGCGTGATTTTGGTATCGGGGGCGCCGGCCAGCGTCAGCGTGAGTGGAGGCACCAACGGCCTTACGCTGAATACGCCGGCGGTTCCCTACGGATCTACTCCTGGCAAGACTGGAACGAGCGCGACCAGCGCCACTCTCTCGCAGGTTACGGGCATCCAGTCAGCGGCGCTGTGCACCGCCGATATGACGCTGGGCAAGAGCCACGTGGGGAATTTCACGCGGGGCACAAACGCCAGCTACACGATTCCAGTTTCCAACGTCAGTCCCTATGGGCCGACCAGCGGAGTCGTCACCATCAACGACACTCTGCCGCTTGGGGTTACTCCGATGAGCGCCAGCGGCACGGGCTGGACGTGCACAGTTTCAGGACAGACGGTAAGTTGTGCACGTTCCGATGTGCTGCCGGCGAGCAGCAGTTATCCCTCAATCACGCTGAGCGCGGCGGTGGCGCAGTCGGCTCCGGCGACGGTGACCAACACCGCGGTGGTGGCTGGCGGTGGCGAAGCCAATCTGCTGAACGACATGGCCACGGATGTGGCCAACGTGATCTCCAGCGCTGATCTGAGCGTGACCGACAGCGCCTCGCCCAATCCGGTCGCGGCGGGAAGCAACATCACTTATACGCAGGTCGTCACCAATAACGGTCCGAGCGCTGCCGACAATGCGACGCTGGTGACGCCGATCCCGGCGAATACGACATTCGTGTCGCTCACGGCGTCTGCAGGATGGAGTTGCATCAACCCAGGGCCGGGCGGCGGCAACGTGGTCTGCACCGACGTCAACATGGCGGGGCTGACTGCGGCTACGTTCACGCTGGTCGTGAAGGTGAACAGCGGGACGGCAAACGGGACGGTCATCAACGATTCGGTGTCGGTGGCTTCGTCGGCCTTCGATCCTAATTCCGCCAACAATACGGCCACCGCCAGCACGATCGTGGGAACGACAGGTCCGAACCTCTCAGTTACGAATGCCGCCTCCCCGAACCCGGTGCAGGCGGGGAATAACATCACATACACGCAGGTGGTGACGAATACGGGATCGTCCGCGGTGACGACGGCAACGTTTACGGAAAGCACGCCTGCGAATACTACGTTTGTGTCCATTACTCCGCCAGCGGGATGGACTTGCACGGGTTTTCCGCCTACTTGCACCAACCCGAGCGTCGCGGCGGGCGCTTCGGGAACGTTCACCGTCGTCTACACGGTCAAGGCGGGCACGGCCAGCGGTACGACGATCACGGATACGGCGACGGTGACTGGGACAAACCAGTCGTTTGGGGCCAACTCCGCGACCGCGACCGATGTAGTAGCGACCGCGATCCAGGCTGATCTGGCACTGGCGACGGCAGCCACTCCTCTGGGCGTACTCGCCGGGAACAACATTACCTACACGCAGACCGTGACCAACAACGGCCCGGCCCCTGCCTCCGCCGTGATCTTCAGTGAGGCGACGCCGACCAACACGACCTTTGAGTCAGTTTCGGTGCCCACAGGTTGGAGTTGCACGGCGCCTGCGGTCGGGAGCGCGGGGACCGTGACTTGCAACGATCCCACTTCGGCGGCGGGGGCGGTCGCCGACATTATTGTGGTGCTGAACGTTCCGGCTACGGTGGCGGCGGGCACCATCACGGCGAATTCCTCGGTCACTGCGACCACGAGCGATCCCAATTCCGCCAACAACAGCACGACCGTGATGACCCCGGTGACTGTGGCCTGCGATCTGGCGGTCACCAACGCTGGAACTCCCAACCCGGCGACCGCGGGCAACAACATCACTTACACGCAGGTGGTGAGTAATTCGGGTCCCAGCAGTTGCAGCACTGCGACTTTCACCGAGACTACGCCCGCGAACACAACCTTTGTCTCGATCACACCACCAGCGGGATGGACTTGCACGGGATTTCCGCCGCAGTGCACGAACCCGGCGGTCGCACCGGGAGCGTCAGGGACTTTCACCGTCGTCTACAAGGTCGCCGCCGGCACGGCTGCGGGGACGCTCATCGCCGACACGGCAACGGTGGCCACGACTTCGCGGGATACGAACCCTGGCAACAATTCGGCTACGGTCAACATCGCGGTGGCCTCAGGCGCGCAGGCGGACCTGAGCGTAACCAATGCGGGCAGCCCGAATCCGGTCACAGCTGGCAGCAATATTACTTACGCGCAGAGCGTGACCAACAATGGGCCGGCTGCGGCGACCACTGTCGTGCTCACGGACACACTTCCGGCGAACACGACATTCGTTTCGCTGGCCGGGCCCGTCGGTTGGACCTGCACGACCGCATTGCCTTATACCTGCAGCGACGGCACGAACATGGCTGCCAATACGACTGCGAACTTCACGTTCGTGGTCAAGGTGAACTCGAACACGGCAGCGGGCACGAATATCGCGCAGACCGATTCCGTTACCTCGACGACCAGTGATCCCAACAGCGGGAATAACAGCGCCACGGTCAACGTCCAGGTTGCGGGCTCGGCCGATCTCTCGGTGACGAATGCAGGCAGTCCGGTTCCGGTGCAGGCCGGCAATAACCTCACCTATACGCAGATGGTGAACGACGCGGGACCGAGCACTGCGACCAGCGTGACACTGACCGAGACGCTGCCTGCGAATACGACCGCGGTATCGCTGGCCGGACCGGCGGGGTGGACGTGCAATCTGGGAACGCTGACCTGCACAAACCCCAGTCTTGCGCCCAGTTCTCCTGCGACCATCACGTTTGTGGTGACCGTTACTGCGGGAACTGCCGCCGGGAAGGCGATCAACGACACTGTCAGCGTCAGTTCGGCGATTGCCGATCCGAATCTGGCGAACAACAGCGCCACCGCGGCCGATGTGGTCGCGACCGCAACCCAGGCAGACCTGGTCACGACCAATTCCGCGTCGCCGAGTTCCTTGGCAGCGGGGAGCAACGTCACCTACACCCAGAGCGTTACGAATCTTGGTCCGGCTGCGGCCACCACCGTGAGCTTCACGCAGGTCACGCCGCCCAACACGAATTATCAGTCCATCACTTTCCCGGCGGGATGGACCTGCGCCACCGTTCCTCCAGTCGGCGGCACGGGTACGATCACCTGTACCACTGCCACTCTGGCGTTGAATGCGGCCGCCAACTTCACGCTTGTACTGCAGGTGAGTTCGGGTACTCCATCGGGGACGAACATCACCGAAACCGATTCCGCCACGGCGGGCAACATCGTTCCGAGCCTGACCACCAACAGTTCGAGCGCCACTGTGATCGTGGCCAACGCCAACAGCGCGGATATGGCGATCGTGAAGACGGCGACGCCGAATCCGGTAACGGAAGGGACGCCGCTCACGTACTCGCTTGCGGTCACCAACAATGGCCCCGCGTCGGCGACCACGGTGACGGTGACGGATACTCTGCCTTCGGTTATGACCTATCTGTCTTCGACTACGACGCAGGGATCGTGTTCGGAAGCCGGTGGAACCGTGACTTGTCTGCTGGGCACGATGGCCAACGCAGGCACGGCGACGATCACCATCCTGACGATTCCGGGGCAGCCCGGCGTGGTCTCAAACACTGCGACCGTCACGGCGGACCAGACGGATCCGAACCTGACCAACAATTCCTCGACGCAGACCGAGACGATTGTGGCTCCGACCCGCATCACTCTGCAGTCGGTCTCGGCTCACACCGGAACCGACAAGAACGGCGCCAGCCGCGTGGTTGTCACGTGGAAGACCGGCGGAGAGGCGCACAACCTGGGATTCAATCTGTACCGGGAACAGAACGGGAACCGCGTGCGCGTCAATCCGTCGCTAATTGCGGGGTCGGCATTGCTGATGAGCGGAGCGCTGCCCAGGCATGCAGGCCGCAGCTACGCCTGGATTGATCCCTCCGCCAGCGCTGCCGGAGCTTCCTACTGGCTGGAAGATGTTGATGTGAACGGAACGCGCACCATGCACGGTCCGGTCTCAGTGGAATCGAGTTTGCAGCCGGGCAGCGAGACATCGGCGGCTGAGACGCACATGCTTAGCCAACTCAATCAGGCGCAGCCTTCCGCGCCGGGGAATGAACAGAGTCGCGTGGTTGAAACTGTCCCCGGGGATTCCATGCCCACCGCGAGCCAGATTAAGAAGCAGTTCGAACTGGCGGCGCATCCGGCGGTGAAGATTTCTGTGGGGCACGAGGGTTGGTACAGCGTATCGCAGCCAGATCTGGTCAAGGCGGGGCTTGATCCCAACGTGGATCCCGCGCTGCTGCATCTTTATGCGGAAGCGATCGAACAACCCATGCAGATCACGGGCGCGACGGCCGGTCCCGGAGGTTTCGGGCCGCAGGCAGCCGTCAGTTTCTTCGGCACCGGCATTCATACGCTATTTTCGGGGATGCGCGTCTACTGGCTGGTGGCAGAAGAGACTAAGGGAGCGCGAATCCCGCAGTTGCAGGCTACGACAGGATCGAACCAGCCTCCGTTGAGCTATCCCGCGACCGTGGAATTGAGCCAGCACACCACGTACTTCCCAGCGCTGGTGACTTCAGACGGGGATAATTTCTTCGGCGCTCTGGTTTCGTCGGCCCCGCTGGAGCAGACGCTGGGCGTGCCGCATCTCGACGCCTCTGCCTCACAAGTTCCGCGGCTGGAGGTGGTGCTGCAAGGAGCGATCTTAGGCTTCCCGCACGATGTGAAGGTTGTGCTGAATGGAACTTCGGTCGGTGACGTGACTTTCACGGGCCAGGAGCAAGGCAAGCTCAGCGTGAATCTGCCCGCCGGCCTGCTGCAGAAGGGGAGCAACACGGTCACCCTGACGGCGCAAAACGGAGACTACGACACCAGCCTGGTGCAGGCGATCCGCATCACTTATCCCCACACTTATCACGCGGATCTTGACGAACTGAGGTTTACTGGGCGGGCGGGCGACGAATTGAAATTGACCGGCTTTTCGACCGCGCCCGTCGTTCTTGACATCACCGATCCCGACCGGCCGGTGCAGTTGACCACGCAAGTCACCCCCGGCAACAACAACGAAATTGGCCTTGCGCTGCAGGTGCCATGGACGACCACGAATCCGGCAGCGCCGGTGCGGCACTCGCTGCTGGCCGTGGCCGCGGACCGGATCGCATCTGCCGGCGGTGTGCAACCCAATCATCCGTCACGTTGGCACAGCGTGCAGCCGGGCGCTGACATCGCCATGGTTACGCATGAAGCGTTCGCAGGCGCGCTGGCGCCGCTCGTGAGCGCGCACTTGGCGGAGGGCAAGTCGTCTGCAGTGGTGCTCATCCATGACTTGTATGACGAATTCAACTTCGGAGAGCGCAGTCCGTTTGCCATCCGCCGATTCCTGCAAACCGCAGCCAGGAACTGGAAGAAACCGCCGGCGTACTTGCTGCTGAATGGACGCGCGTCGTTCGATTCCAGGAACTATCTTGGCTTCGGCCAACTGGATCTCGTGCCCACGCGAATTTTGCCCACTGCCAGCCTGATGACGGCGTCGGATGACTGGTTCTCGGACTTCAGCGACAGCGGCACACCGACAATTGCCACAGGCCGCCTGCCGGTGGGCACTGTGGACGAAGCCGCGACCGTCATTGGAAAGATCGTCTCCTATGCGGGCAAGTCCACCGACGGTGCGTGGACTTCCCAGGCGCTGATGGTCGCCGACAAGGACGACACGGAGAGCTTCACGTCGGACAGTCAGACGGTGCAGGCGCAGCTTCCCGCAGCCATGCAGGCGACGGATGTATTCACCAGCGCGGTCGGCACAACCACGGCGCGGCAGGAGATTATCAGCGGGATCAATTCCGGCCAGTTGTTGGTGAACTATCTGGGACACGGCTCCACCGAGCAGTGGTCCGGTTCCGACATCTTCGACACCAATACCGTGACCTCGTTGACCAACGGATCACAGCTTCCGGTCTTCCTGATCATGGATTGTCTGAACGGATTCTTCCAGGACGTCTACGCGCAACCGCTAGGTGTAACACTGTTGCTGGCGCCAAACGGGGGCGCCGTGGCCGTGGTGGCCTCATCGGGCTTGAATCAGCCGCCTCCGCAAACCACGCTCGACCAATTTGTGGTGCAGAACGCCTTCAGTGCGACAGGGTCAACCCTGGGCGAGTCGCTGCTCAAAGCCAAGGCGCAAATCAGCGATCCGGATGTGCGCCGCACGTTCATTCTGTTCGGCGATCCGGCGATGCAGGTCAAGCAGCCTTCGGCCAACGCGCCGCAACACTAGCGACGGCAGGCCCGCCCGATTACTCGATTGGCCGGCTTATTCGATGGCCATGCGGGCCGGATAGAATTTCTGGATCATTCTTCCCGTCATCAGCCCGCCTTCATATTCCGGGATGATGACCTCATCGGCACCGGAATTGCGCATGGCGGTGGCATAACGCTGTTGTCCGGCCCGGGTAATGATCTTGGTCTTGGGATTCAGCGAGCGGGCAGTCACGGTGATGTAGAGGTTATCGGCATCGTTATCAATGACGATACAGATGCCGCGGGCCCGCTCCAGTCCAGCTTTGAGCAGCACATCGTGGCGCTTGGCGTCGCCTTGAAGGACCGGCTTTCCGTCATTCAACAATTCGCGGTAGAGGCCCTCGTTGGTTTCGATCAGCACGAAGGGGATTTCCAGCCGCTCTAGTTGGTCCACCACCGTGCGGCCAACCTGTCCGTAGCCGCAGATGATGAAATGGTCTCGCAGGCGCTCGACGCTGACTTCGTTGACCATGGATTTCCATGCCTCCACACCGTGCCGGCTGAAGAAAGTTAGCAGGACGCGCTCAGCGATCCAGATCTGGAACGCGAATACTCCCGCATACACAAACAAGGCGAAGATCTTGGTGGACTTGTGCACTGCCCGATAATCAATCGAGTGGGTATGAATGATCCAGAACAAGGCATCCAGCGGGCGAAGGCCCTCCAGGCGCGTGTAGACGTAGACACACATCCCCAGGAAGGCCGCCAGCACGAGCAAAGGCAGCCACAAGCGCCGTGCAAAGACCATGAGAATGCGCAGCATTCAGTCTCCCGTCCCTTCAAGTCCTTTTGCAGTCGCTGAATCGCACCCGGCGATCAGATCCAGCAAGCCGCGGGGCTACGATGCCGCGGGTATGGCCGTGGGCAAACTCGCAGTCCGTCGCAGAGGTTCTGCCAGGGCACGCATCACCCTGCCGAATCCGGCGAAGTCCAACGACTGCGGACCATCCGAGAGAGCGCGCTCCGGGCAGGGATGCACCTCGATAATCAGGCCATCGGCTCCAACCGCGACGGCTGCGCGGGAAACCGCCGCGATCAGGCTCTGTTTGCCGGTCCCGTGCGAGGGATCCGCTATCACGGGCAGATGGGAAAGATCTCGTGCCAGCGCGATCGCCGCCAGATCAATCGTATTCCGCGTTTCCGTTTCGAAAGTCTTGATGCCGCGCTCGCAAAGCACGACCTGCGAGTTGCCGCCGGAGAGCAGATATTCTGCCGCCAGCAACCACTCCTTGACCGTGGCCGACGGGCCACGTTTCAGCAGGATGGGCTTCTTTACCGTAGCCAGGCGGCGCAGCAGGGCAAAGTTCTGCATGTTGCGCGCCCCGATCTGGAGCATGTCGCAGTGCTCGCAGATCACGTCCACATCTTCGGTGCTCATCACTTCTGTGACCACGGGCAATCCAGTCACTTCGCGCGCTTCGCGCAGAATCTTGAGCGCCTCGAGGCCGAGTCCCTGGAAGTCATAGGGAGAGGTGCGCGGCTTGTAGGCTCCGCCGCGAAGCATGGCGGCGCCCGCGCGTTTGACGGCGTGAGCCGTGTCGAGAAGCTGCTCGCGCGATTCCACCGAGCACGGTCCGGCGATGACCACAACCTCGGGGCCACCAATGGTCACCCCGTTGATCTTCACCACCGAGCGTTCAGGCTTGACTTGCCGGCTGACCAGCTTGAAGGGCTGAGCAATGGCGACCACGTTGTCCACGCCGGGAGCGACCTGCAATGACTCGATCTCGTGGCGGCGTCCGCTGCCCACGGCGGCAACGATGGTGCGCTCCGTGCCCCGCGTGACATGCGGCTGGTACCCGGCCTCGCGGACGCGGTCGATCACGTGCTGGATTTCCTGCTCGGTAGCCTTTTCTGACATGTTGACGATCATTTGTCGTTTCTCCTTGTGCCGTCTCCCAGTTGAGCTTCCCCAAAAAAGCGGAAGCCGCGATCCCCGGATCGCGGCTTGCGGCGGAAGCTTATTTAAGGTTGGCTGTCTTTCAGTGCCTAACCTCAAGCTGCGCCGCAGCCGCTACTCCGGTAAACCAGTAGTAGGCGGCAAACAGGCTGCTTGAGGTAAATCGCTTCACAGAAATCTTTCCTTCAAGAAATTATGCTCTTCTGAGACCCCGCAGTTTACTGGATGGAGCTGGCTACCTGGGAAAATGCATTGTTGGCATTCGATCCGATCAGGCGCACCGTTCCAACAACCAGAACCAGAATAACCGCCAGCATTACGGCGTATTCGGCGATGTCTTGTCCGGCATCTTCCCGCCAAAGCTTGCGAATCAGTGTGGACATGGACCTCTCCTTCCGGCCATCCGCTCCCGAGCCAAGAGGGAACGAGTTCCTCGAGTGACCTAATCATGCACGCGGTGCAACGCCCTTGTCAAATAGGTGTTACGCGGGGGTGTTCGAAATGACAAGAGGGATCTAAGGCACTGCGACCGGGGCGTCGGTTTGCACGGCGCTGCTTGAAACTGGCGGCGGCCCGGCCGGCAGCAGAGTCTGCGCAGAGTGCTGAGCGTATTGCAGAAGGCCATTGGGGAGGATTCCAAGATAGAGCGTAGCCACTATGCTGAGGGCAAGAGCCAGGCCCAGAGCGAATGGAATCGGAGTGACCGGGACCGCCTTGCGCGCCTCCCGCATGTACATCATGACAATGATGCGCAGGTAATAGTAGGCGCCGATGGCGCTGTTGACCACGCCGACAATCGTGAGCCAGATCAGGTTGGCCTTCACGGCGGCGCTGAATACGTAGAACTTGGCAAAGAAGCCGCCCGTCATGGGGATGCCGATCAGCGACAGCAGGAAAATGGTAAGGGTCGCCGCCAGCAGCGGGGAAGTCCGGCCCAGGCCCTCGTAGTCTTCCAGCGTGACGTAGCGCTCGCCGGCGTTGGCGAAATGGCTGACCACGGCGAATGCGCCCACGTTCATGGCGGCGTAGGAGGCAGTGTAAAACATGGCGGCAGAAATTCCGGAGGCGGAATTGTCGGCGGTCATGGCGAAGGCCACCAGCAGATATCCGGCGTGCGCGATCGAGGAATAGGCCAGCAGGCGCTTGACGTTGGTCTGAACCAGAGCTCCCACGTTGCCCAGAGTCATAGACAGCGCCGCCGCCACCCAGATGAGCCAGAACCGGCCCGGGGCGTTAATCGCGAACACGACCCGCAGCAGGACCGCGAATGCGGCCGCCTTGGGCGCCGTTGACATGAAGCCGACGATCGGGGCGGGCGCGCCTTCGTAAACGTCCGGCGTCCAGATGTGGAAGGGCGCGGCGGCGACCTTGAATCCGAGGCCGACAAACATGAGGGCCATGGCGACGTACACCAGCACCTGCACCGGACCAGCCTGCAACCTCTGACCGATCAGATCAATATTCGTCGAGCCGGTGGCGCCGAACATTAGCGCCACGCCGTACAGGAAAAATGCCGTGGCAAAAGATCCCAAAAGGAAATATTTGAGCGACGATTCGGCGCTCGAGGCTTCCTGGCGGCGGAATCCCGCCAGAATGTAGGTGGAGATCGAGGAGATTTCGAGTGCGATGAAGATCAGCACCAGTTCGACCGCCGACGACATCAACCCCATCCCGACAATGCTGAAAAGAATGAGCGCGTAATACTCGCCCGCGCGAATCTTCTGCACCGCCATGTACTCAAAAGAAGTCAGAATTACAATCGCGGCAATGGCAATGACCAGGGCGTGAAAGAAGACCGCGAAGCTGTCCACTTTCACCATGCCGGAGAAAGCCAGGCCCGGAGACTGCGCCATGTACCAGGTCGCTGCCATGCCCGCCAGCGTACCGACGAAGGCGATCAGGCCGAGCGTTTTCTGGCTCTTTTCTTCGTCCACGAGCGGGTCGAGGAACATCACCAGGATGCCGAAGAAGGAAAGCACCAGTTCGGGCAGGATGCGGATGTAGTCCACGCCTTGCGGAATCGCCTGCGCCAGGAGGAAGGTGGTCATTGGCCCACCACCTTGCTGACGACTTGAGCGAAGGGAGTGAGCGCGGCCTGCACCGCGGGATCAATCGCGCTCAGCCACAGAATGGGCGCAACGCCCATCACCAGGGCCGCCACAGCGCAGGGCCACACCGCAGCTTTTTCGAACCCCAGAAGATCCTGCAGGGAGTTGTTCACCGGGTGGGTCACTTTGCCGTAAAAGACGCGCTGGTACATCCACAACAGATACCCGGCGCTCCAGATCACGCCCGTGGCGGCGAGGATTCCGTAGATCGCCCGCGCCTGGAATGCGCCGCTCAGCACCAGGAATTCGCCAATGAATCCGTTGAGCAAGGGCAGGCCAACCGAAGCCAACACGATGAACAGATAGGAAGCCGCATAAACCGGCATGACAGAGGCGAGGCCGCCGAATTCGGCGATCTCATAAGTATGTCGGCGCTCATGCAGAATGCCCGCCAGCATGAACAGGGCGCCGGTCGAGATGCCGTGGGCGAGCATCACGAATATCGCACCGTTCAGTCCCAACTGGGTGAAGCTGAAGATGCCCAGCACCACAAAGCCCAGATGGCTGACCGAAGAGTAGGCGATCAGCTTCTTCATGTTCGGCTGCACCATCGCGACGAGCGCGCCGTACACGATGCCGATCAAGGCCAGAATCATGATCCAGGGAGCATTGTGGCGCGATTGTTCGGGGAACAGGCCAAGGTTGAAGCGCAGCATGCCGTAGGTGCCCATCTTCAGCAGAACGCCTGCCAGAAGAACGGAGCCTGCGGTCGGAGCTTCGACGTGCGCGTCCGGCAACCACGTGTGGAACGGGAACAATGGAACCTTCACCGCGAATGCCAGGAAGAAGCCGAGAAACAGCCACTGCGCGGCCGCCGGGAAGTTGGGCATTGAACCGATGTGATCGCGAATGTAAACGAAATCAAAACTGCCGGTGTGTGCGTAAAGCCACAAAATCGCCGCCAGCATGAACACCGACGCGATCATGGTGTACATGAAAAACTTCACCGCCGCGTAAACCTTGCGCTCGTGGCCGAAGACTCCGATCAGCAGCGCCATCGGAATCAGCGTGGCTTCCCAGAAGAAATAAAAAAGGAAGAGATCGAGCGATGTAAAGACGCCGATCAGCGCGGTTTCCATGATGAGCAGAAGGATGAAGAATTCTTTCACCCGGTCGTGGACCGACTTCCACGAAATCAGCACGCACAGCGGCGTGAGGAATGTGGTCAGCACCACCAGCCACAGGGAGATGCCATCAATGCCCATGTGGTAGTGGATGTTGGGGGTTGAGATCCACTGCTTGTCGATTTCGTACTGGAAGCCTGCCTGGCCGCGATGGAAATGCACAGGCAGGTGCACCGAGAGGACAAAAGTGAGCAGCGAGATGACCAGCGAAAAAATCCTGATGTCGCGGTCGCGTCTTGGCAGCAATACGAGCAGCAAAGCGCCGGCCAGCGGCGCAAGAGTCACCAAGGTCAGGATGTAGGGGCTGAGATTGTCGATGTTCATCGTCCCACCCCCAGCCAGATCATGTACGCAATGACGACGGCAGCTCCGGCGGCGATCCAGCCCGCGTAGGAGCGCAGATTGCCGGACTGCATGTGCCGCACCTCGTCGGAAACGTGACGCGCCCCATCGGCGGCGTTGTTTACTGTATCGTCTATAACCTTTCGGTCAACTCCCTGCCACAGAACGCTGGTCGAGCCGTCCACTAGGGGTTTGACGAAGAGTTTCGCGTACAGTTCATCCACGTAATACTTGTTCAGGACGGCGTCATAGAAACCGCCGAGCGCGTCGGCGATCTTCTGAGGTAGGTAGGGCTTGCTGAGGTAAAGCACATACGCGAGGCTGGCGCCTAGGAGAGCGACAACGACCGAAACGCCCATGAGCAACAGTTCGGTGCCGCGGCTGGCGGCTTCTCCTGCAGTTTCGCCGGAGCCGAACACCGGCGCTAGAAAATGCTCGAACCGGTTGCCGATTCCTACCAATCCACCAACCACTGACAGCACCGCCAGGATCATCAGCGGGACCAGCATGACCATCGGGCTCTCATGGGGCTCGCCATGGCCGTGCCCATCGTGACCATGCCCATGCGTACCGTGTCCGTGCTCATCAACCTGCGCTCCCCGATAGTCGCCGAAAAAGGTCATGAACAGCAGGCGGAACATGTAGAACGACGTGATGAAGGCGGTGATCACGCCGATCAGCCAGAACACCCAGCTCCCGTGCTCGCTCGAGTAAGCCTGCCAGAGGATCTCGTCCTTGCTCCAGAAGCCCGCCAGTGGTGGGATTCCGGCGATGGCCAGCGTGGCAATACCCATGGTCAGGAACGTCCATGGGATGTAGGACCGCAGGCCGCCCATCTTGCGCATGTCCTGCTCGCCGCCGACGGCATGGATTACCGACCCCGCGGCCAGGAACAGCAGACCTTTGAAGAAGGCATGCGTCATCAGGTGGAATATTCCCGCCGAGAACGCACCCACGCCGCATGCCATAAACATGTAGCCGAGCTGCGAGACAGTGGAATAGGCGAGCACCTTCTTAATGTCAGTCTGCGCGATGCCGATGGTCGCTGCGAATAGCGCCGTGAGCGCGCCAATGACGGCGACCACCATCAGGGCCTGCGGCGCCCGCTCAAAGATCATGTGCGACCGCGAAACCATGTACACGCCCGCCGTCACCATCGTCGCGGCGTGGATCAGCGCGGAAACCGGTGTTGGGCCTTCCATGGCGTCGGGAAGCCAGACGTAGAGCGGAATCTGTGCGGATTTTCCGCAGGCGCCGACCATGAGCAGAATTCCGATCGCGGTGAGCAGACCCGCGCCGGCGCTCTCTGGCGCGATCGGCCGGACCTGATCAAATACCTGGGTGAAGTTCAGCGAGCCGAAATGTTGGATAATCAGGAACAAGCCGATCAGGAATCCGAAATCGCCGATACGGTTGACGATGAATGCTTTCTTTCCCGCCGACGCCGCCGAATCCTTCGTGAACCAGAACCCGATCAGCAGATACGACGCCAGTCCGACGCCCTCCCAGCCGATGAACATCAGGAGGTAGTTGTTGGCCAGCACCAGCGTCAGCATGAAAAACATGAACAGGTTCAGGTAGGAAAAGAAACGGTAGTAGCTGGGGTCGTCCCACATGTAGCCGACGGAGTAAATATGGATGAGGAACCCGACTCCTGTGACGACCAGCAGCATGACCAGCGAAAGTTGATCGAGGTAGAAGGCGAAGTCAGCGCTGAAACTGCCCGAACGGATCCAGTGGGCGAGGTATTCCTGGTGTGGAATCTCGCGGAGGGACGAGAACCGTGCCGCCACGGTTAACGCCCAGGCAAAGGCCGCGCCTGAGAAGACAAGCGCAATTGCGCTGACCGCAGTCCGCGAAGACTTCTTCCCGAGGAAGCCGTTGATCGCCGCTCCCGCTAAGGGCAGGACCGGAATCAGCCAGAGATTGAGATTGGGCGTCATAGTTTGAGCTGATTCATAACTTAAGAAGGTTCACCTGGTCCACGTTCAAAGTCTCGCGCGTGCGGTACACGGCTATGATGATCGCCAGTCCGACTGCGGCTTCTGCCGCCGCTACTACCATCACGAAGAACACGAATACCTGGCCGGCCAGCGCGTGCCAGTGCGCCGCGAACGCGACGAACGAGAGATTCACGCCGTTGAGCATCAGTTCAATGGACATGAAAATCGTGATGATGTTGCGCTTGATCAGGAATCCGGTCACGCCGCAGGCGAACAGGAATCCGCTGAGCACCAGGTAGTACGAGAGCGGGACCATCAGTCCACCCTCCTTGCCGGGCCGCTCGCCGGAGATGTCGGCGGCTTGCTGGCTAAAACCACCGCGCCCATGATGGCGATCAAAATCAGAATCGAGGTGATCTCAAACGGCAGCAGAAACTCGTGGAAAAGCAGTGGACCGATCGTCTTGGGAGCGCCGGGCAGAGCGCCCGCGGCAACGGCTTCGGTCCCTGAATGGCGCAGGAACACCCAGGCCATGAGCACGCTTCCCAGCAGCATTCCGGGGATGCCGAACAAAACCGCGACGCGACTCCCCTGAGTACGTTCTTCGACTCCGGCGTTCAACAGCATGATGGTGAAGACGAAAAGCACCATGATGGCCCCGGCATAAACGATGACCTGCACGGCGGCCACAAACTCCGCGCCGAGCAACAGGTATTCGCCCGCCAGCGCGGCCATCACGGCAATCAGCGACAGCGCGCTGTTAATAGGATGAGTCTGCGCCAGCAGGTTGATTGCGCCCGCTACACAAACGGCCCCGAAGGCCAGAAACAGGACTAGATGAACACTCATGAAATCAGTTCTCAGTTCTCAGTTGTCAGTTCTCGTAAACCCGCGGTGCGGGCTTCTCAGTATGCGGCTTGTGCGCTCTAACTGAGAACTGAGAACAGAGAACTGAGAACTTCTTCTCTCACCACGCCACTGCGATCGCGGTCGCGATCAAATTCGCCAGCGACAGCGGCAGCAGGAATTTCCAGCCAAACGCCATCAACTGGTCGTAACGGAAGCGCGGCAGCGTGCCGCGCACCCATATATACAGAAAGAGAAATGCAAAAATCTTGGCCCCAAACCAGAACAAGGGCAGGATCGCCCGCACGATCGGAGGGCCGCCCAGCGGGCCGTTCCAGCCGCCGAAGAACAGAAGCGTGGCCAGGCAGGCGACCGTGATCATGTTTGCGTATTCCGCCATGAAGAACATGGCAAACTTCATGGCGCTGTATTCGGTGTGATATCCGGCGACCAGTTCGGTTTCGGCTTCCGGCAAGTCAAACGGGATGCGGTTGGTTTCCGCATAGGCCGCCATCAAATAACAGAAGAAGCCGATGAACTGGCCGGTGAAAATATTCCAGCGCGGGATGAATCCCCAGAAATGCCCGGCCTGCGAGGTCACAATGTCGCGCAGGCTGAAACTGCCGGCCATGATCAGCACGCCCACCAGCGAGAGGCCCAGCGAAATCTCGTAGCTCACCATCTGCGCGCTGGCGCGCAGGCCGCCGAGCAGCGAGTATTTATTGTTCGACGACCACCCGGCGAGCGCGACTCCGTAGACCCCGATCGAAGTGATGCCGAGAATCACCAGCAGACCGGTGTTCACGTCGGTGATCTGAAACGGAATGCTGTAGCCGGCAATCGTGACTGAGTTGCCGAACGGGATCATCGAAATCGACGTCAGCGCGAAGATGATGGCAATCAGCGGCGCTGCGATGTAGAGCGTTTTGTGGACGTGCGGCGGGGTCAGATCCTCTTTGACGAAAAGCTTGAGGCCGTCGGCGAGCGGCTGCAGCAGACCAAAGGGACCGACCCGCGTCGGTCCCCAGCGATTCTGGATGTGGCCCACGACTTTGCGCTCAAGCCAGACGGTGTAAGCGACAGCCGTCAGCAGAACGACGATCACGACCACCGACTTGATGACGGACGCGAGAATATAAGGCCAGATCGGCAACTCGTTCCTCTCTCTAACTCAAGCAACTTCCCATATCAGTCCGCCGCAACTGCCGCGGGCTTGACCTCGTGACTCTCCATCACCGACTTCAAGGTTCGCGAGTAGCGTCCCAGCGTCCCCGAAGTGAACAGGCCATCGTTGGCCGGTGAAAGTGATTCCGCCTTGTGCGCTGCGCCCGGGCCGCTGTTTGTCAGCGACGCGTGCTCGGTGTTTCCCGCCAAAAGATTCATGCGGGAGACGTCATAGCCCGGCACTAACCTCTGGATCTCGTCGAGAATCGCCGTCGGATCTAGCGGGCTCAACTTCGGCTCCAATCCCTGCATCTCAAGCCAGACCGCGTGGCGGTCGGCCTCGCCCGAGTGGGCTCCGCGCGACTGACCCATATCGGCCCGGGTTCCACCGCCGAAAGGAACGAGCCTGCGGACGTCGAAGCCCGTGGCGTCAGCGATGCGCACGATCATTTCGAAATCGCTTTTCGTGCCGGAAACTTCGCCCGCCTTCTTCACCAGTTGCACGTCGCCGCAGGTGTTGGTGACCGTGCCGGATTTCTCGTAGGCATTGGCTGCGGGCAGAACCACATCGGCCATGACGGCCGTCTCCGTCAGGAACATGTCCTGCACCACAACAAAGCTGTTCGAGAAGGCGAAGGGATCAATGTTCAGGCGGCCCACGGGATTCGAACCGACAACATAAAGTCCCTTGAGCTTGCCGTTCTTTCCGGCTTCCACCATGCCCGCCAGATCAAGGCCGGTCGTTTGCGGCAGGTCCGCCCATTCTTTATGGAACTCGCTGCTCCCTGCGGTTGGGTGATAGCCGGGCAGCAGATCGGGATAGAGTCCCATGTCGGCCGCGCCGCGCGAGTTGGCGTAGTCGGCGAGGCAGATGAACTTGGCGCCGGGAATGCCAGAGCCGAAGGCCACGAGGCTGGCAATGTCGTTGCCACGAATTTCCGAGCCGAAAATGATGATGAGATTCTGCTCGCTGCGCAGTTTGTCGCGCAGAGCCATCCACGCATCCTTATTTGCAGACGTGCTGGCCAGCGCATCTGTGGCCGCGTCGTTCCCCGCCAGGAATGTAGCGACCTTACCCTCCGCACCAGTTGGGATCTGGGTGAAGCTTGTCGCTTGGCGGCGCAGCTTGATGGGTTGCGAATTGACCACGAAGAGTCGGGCGCGGTGCAGGCGCACGTTGTTGCGAATCTGCCAGGCCAGCAGCGGGTGCTGCTCCGTCGGGTCATTGCCGATCAGCAGAATTGCCGGTGCGTTGTAGACGTCCGCCATGCTGGCGGTCGCGTCGGGCTTGCCGCGAAGCGCCGCCGCCAGGGCAGGGAAGTCGGCGGTGCGGTGATGATCAACGTTATTCGTCTTCAGCACGACACGGGCAAATTTCGAGAGCAGGTAGGCTTCTTCATTCGTGGTGCGGGTCGAGCCGATTACGCCGATAGCCGAGCCACCGTCTTTGTCTCGAACCTCGGCGAACTTCTTTCCAACCAGATTGAAAGCCTCTTCCCACGTGGAGGGCGTCAGTTTCCCGCTCTTGCGAATCAGCGGCTGCGTCAGGCGGTCTTCGTGGTTCGCGAAATCGAAGGCGTAGCGGCCCTTGATGCAGAGAAAGTCGCCGTTGGTGCCGCTCTTGTCGCGGTTGTCGCCGCGCACGATCTCCATGCCGGTGTCGGAGCGCCGCACGCCGAGCGTGGTCTTGCATCCGTCGCCGCAGTGGGTGCACACCGTACCCACGTGCTTCATCTCCCACGGACGCGTCTTGTAGCGGTACGCGCCGGAGGTGAGCGCCCCCACCGGGCAGATGTCAATGCACATGCCGCACTCTTCGCATTCCAGGTGATCTTGTTTATTGGGCGCGATGAGCGAACTCACGCCGCGGTTCTGCACCCCGAGAGCCCACACGTCCATGCCCTCGCCGCAGATGCGCACGCACCGGTAACAGAGAATGCAGCGCGGCCGGTCGAAGAACACCACGGGAGACCACTGCTGCTCCTCTTTGTGGTTCTTCGCCTCCATGAACTTAGATTCGGCGGCGCCGTAAGTAAACGTCATGTCCTGCAGTTCACACTCGCCGCCGGCGTCGCAGACCGGGCAATCCAGCGGATGGTTGCCGAGCAGAAGTTCCAGCATGGATTTGCGTGCTTGCTTGATCTCTTCGCTGTCGGTGGTGACGATCATGCCCTCGCCGACTACCGTGGTGCAGGCGGTTTGCAGCTTGGGCATCTTTTCGACTTTCACCAGGCACATGCGGCAGGCGCCTTGCAGAGAGAGATTGGGGTAATAGCAAAAGGAGGGCACTTCGATGCCCACGCTCTTGCAGGCCTCAATGAGCAGCGTGCCCGCGGGAGCCCTGAGCTTCTTGCCGTCAACTGTGAGAGTTACGTCAGCCATGCGAATTGAGTAATTGAGAAAGTTGGTAATTGAGTAATTGAAAACCCTACGCTGATTTCTTTGCTGTCTCCCTCGATGCCGTCAGGATTGCCGCCAGTTCCTTGGCTTCTTTCAACAATGCCACCGTCATCTCGGACTTTATGATTCCAGATTCAATTAACAGTTCCAGCCATAGCACCGCCTCGTCTGCCTCCTCGGCCACGACCGCAATCCGGGCAATGAATTCTGCCTTCGATCGCGCGCGACACGCCGCTCGATAGTTGGCGGCGACCGAGGTTCCACACCGCAGTAGTTGCTTGCCCAGAACCTGCGTGTCGGTTCGGTACGGCAACGATCGAAACAGGCGAATTACCCGAAGAGCAAACGCTTTGGTTCGATCCCGCAACTCCTCGGGCCTGGAACTCATCCCGTCACCTCAATTACTCAATTACTAAATTCCCCAATTACTCAATCTTTTCAGTGTGCGAAAACCGGAAGCTGTTCCACGCTGCCCGTTTTTTCATACGGGCACGGCTTGCCTTCCAGGTGATCTTCAAATTCTTTGCGAAACTTCTTCACAAACCCGATCGTCGGCATCGCGGCCGCATCTCCCAGCGGACAAAACGTCCTGCCCAGCATGTTTTCCGCCAGGTACTGGATGTTGTCTATATCTTTCTTCAGCCCGCCGCCAGCGTGGAAGCGAATCAGCGTTTTCTTGATCCAGTCGGTGCCTTCGCGGCACGGGATGCACCACCCGCAACTTTCGTGCTGGTAGAACTTCATCGTGCGCAGGGCGAATTTCACGATGCACTGGGCGTCGTCGATCACCACCACGCCGCCCGAACCCAGCATGGATCCGGCTTTCGCGACCGAATCGAAATCCATGGCGACATCAACTTCATCCGCGGTGAGACAGGGACAGGACGATCCTCCCGGCACCACCGCCTTCAACTTGCGCCCGTTGGGAATGCCGCCGCCAACCTCATAGATCATCTTCTTCAGGTTGTAGCCCATGGGCAGTTCGTAAACCCCGGGCTTGGCGATGTTTCCACTCAGGCAAAACAGGCGTGTACCGCCGTTTTTCGGCGTGCCGAGTTTGGCGTACCAGTCCGCGCCGCCCAGAATAATGTGCGGCACGTTGGCCAGAGTCTCGGCATTATTAATGACCGTAGGCCCGCCCCAGAGGCCGACCACAGCAGGGAACGGAGGCCGGATGCGCGGCACGCCACGCTTACCTTCGAGAGATTCCATCAGCGCAGACTCTTCGCCGACTTCGTACGCTCCGGCGCCACCGTGCCAGTAAATGTCGAGATCGCGCCCGCTGCCGAAAATGTTTTTGCCAAGAAATCCTTTGGCGTAGGCATCGCGAATGGCCTTCTGCATGATGATCGAAAGATACCGGTACTCGCCGCGGATATAGATGTAGCCGCTGCGCGCGCCCACAGCCAGCGCGGCGATCATGACACCTTCGATCACCGAGTGTGGGTCGTGCTCGAAAATCAGGCGGTCTTTGCAGGTGCCCGGTTCGCTCTCGTCACCGTTGCAGAGAACATACTTGGGCTTGGCCGACTGCTTGGGCACGAACGACCACTTCATGCCGGCGGAGAATCCCGCACCGCCGCGCCCGCGCAAGGCCGAATTCTTGACCTCATTAATAATGGCGTCCGGTTCCATGGCGAGCGCCTTCTGCACGGCCTTGTAGCCGTCGAGTTCGAGGTAGCGGTCAATGTTGGCCGCACCCTGGCCAAAGCGCCGGGAGACGACCTTTACCTCGTCGGGATGGGAGACCAGAGACGCCATGAGAAACTCTTTGATTGAGTAATTGGGAAATTTAGTAATTGAAAATCTCAGCCAGCAGCATCGTGGTTTTCAATTTCCCAATTACCAAATTACACAATTACTCAATGCTTCTATTGCGTTCCTTTCTTCCAGTACTCCTCAAGAATCTGGTCCATCTTTTCTGTCGTCAGGTTTTCGTGAAAATCGTAATTCACCTGCGCGGCCGGGGCCCAGCTGCAGGCGCCGATACACTCCACTTCTTCCAGCGCGAACAGGCCGTCGGGCGTGGTCTGCTTGTGACCTACGCCCAGCTTCTTGGCGCAGTGATGCAGAATCTCTTCTCCGCCGCGCACCATGCAGCTGATGTTGGTGCAGACCTGCACATTGAATTTGCCGCGCGGCTTCGTGGTCAGCATGGAGTAGTAGCTGATCACGTTGCGCACCTCGAGTTCGGTCAAGTCGAGGCGGGAGGCGATTTCCGCGATGACCTCGTCCGACAGATAGCCGACTTCGTCCTGCGCGTAGAGCAGGGTCGGGACAAGCGCAGAACGTTTCGTCGGATAGTGGGGAACCATCTCCGCGAAGCGAGTCTCGAATTCGTCTGAGAACTTCATAAGCCATTTAGAAATTGGGAAATTTGGTAATTGAGTAATTGAAAAACCACTTCTTCCGACATATCGGTGTTCAATTTCTCAATTACCAAATTACACAATTACTAAATTTCCTCAGCGGTCAATTTCTCCCAGCACAATATCAATACTTCCGATCGCTGCCACCACATCCGCCAGCAGGTGTCCCTCGCACATCTTCGACAGCGTCTGCAGATTCGCGAAGCAGGCCGAGCGCATATGCACGCGGTAGGGTTTGGCTGTGCCGTCGCTCACGATGTAGTAGCCCATTTCGCCGCGCGGTGATTCCACGGCCTGGTAAACTTCGCCCGCCGGCACCGCGAATCCTTCTGTAATGATCTTGAAATGATGAATGAGCGCTTCCATCTGCGTCTTCATCTTCTCGCGGTCGGGCAGCACCACGCCGGGAGCGTCAGCCTTGATCGCGCCTTCCGGCATGCCATCGAGCGCCTGGCGCACCATTCCGATGGATTCGCGCAGTTCCTGCACCCGGCACATGTACCGGGCGAAGACGTCGCCGTCCTGCGAAACCGGCACCTTGAACTGGAACTTTTCGTAGCTCGAATACGGCATATCGCGGCGCAGGTCAATATCCACGCCACTGCCGCGCAGGGTCGGACCAGTCGCTCCCAGCGCCACGGCGTCTTCGGCAGTCATCTTGGCGACGCCCTTGGTACGCATCAGCCAGATGGGATTCCCGGTCAGCAGATTCTCGTACTGGTCAATTCGCTCGGGGAAATAGCCGGCGAAATCGCGCACGCGATCGAAGAATCCGAGCGGCGGTTCCAGCGCGACTCCGCCCACCCGAAAGTAAGAGGTCATCATGCGCTGTCCGCTGACCATCTCGAACATACGCAGAACTTCTTCGCGCTCGCGGAAGCAATATAAGAAGACCGTGAGCGCGCCGATATCCATGGCGTGCGTGCCCAGCCAGACCAGGTGCGAGTTGATGCGCGTCAGTTCGTTGAGCAGCACGCGCAGCCACTGTGCCTTCGGCGGAATCTCCAGCCCCAGCAGTTTCTCCACCGCCAGCACATAGCACAGGTTGTTGGTCATGGGGCAGAGATAATCAATGCGATCGGTCAGCGGCACCACCTGCTGGTAGAACTTCGCTTCGCAGGTCTTTTCGATCCCGGTGTGCAGAAAACCGATGTCGGGCATCAACCGCACCACGGTTTCGCCGTCAATCTCGAGCAGAACGCGCAACACGCCGTGGGTGGACGGATGTTGCGGCCCCATGTTCAGGATCATGGTGCGATCCTGGCCGGGTTCGAGCACGGGAGTGGGCGTCAGGTGGGCCATCTTCGATTCTAGCGGTAGCCCTCCACGGGATAATCTTTGCGCAGAGGGTGACCTTCCCAATCTTCGGGCATCAGGATGCGCCGCAAATAAGGATGGCCGGTGAAGCGAATGCCGAACAGATCGAAAACTTCGCGCTCGAAATAGTTGGCGCCGGGCCAGACCGAGGTCAGCGACTCGACCGCCGGACTGGCGCTGTGGAGTCGCACTTTCAGCCGGACGCGTTCCTTCTTGGGGATTGACAGCAGGTGATAAACCACCTCAAACCGTGGTTCGGCCGGATACCAGTCCACACAGGTGATGTCGGAGAGGAAATTAAAAGGACAGGCCGGGTCGTCCTTCAGCAGGGCGCAGGCTTCGCGGATGCCGCCGCGATCCACATAGATCGTCATCTCCTCGCGATCGAACTTCACGCCCTGCACTCCCGCCGCATTCCAGCCCACCAGACGCGCCACCGCCGGATGGTTCTTCAGTTGCTCCAGGTCGGTAATGGCGGGGGCCAGAGGCACTAGACCTTCCTCCCCGCGGTGGAAGTCTCACCCCAATCCAGAACGCCTTTTTTCCACACATAGAAGAAGCCAACCAGGAAAATCCCGATGTACACCAGCATTTCCCACAGGCCGAACCTTCCCTGACCCTCTTCCTTGAGTTTGCGCAGAATGACTGCCCAGGGATAGATGAAAACCGCCTCAACATCGAACAGAATGAACAGCATGGCGACCAGGTAGAACTTCACCGAGAAGCGCTGCCGGGAGTCGCCCACCGGGGTCATGCCGCACTCATAAGGGGAAAGTTTGGCCCGGGTGGGCTTACGCACGCCGATCAGCCAGGAGAGCACGACCATGGCGGCCGCAATACCCCCAGCCAGCAGGATATGGATCAAAAACGGGAGGTAGCGAGCGAAGTAATTGTCGGGCATAGGAAGAGGTATATATAATTCGCGCCAAGCTTCGGTTAAACGTTCTAGATTATGGGCTTGCACGTAACAGTGTCAAGCCAGCGAGGACAAAATTTGTAGTTGTGTAATTGGGGAATTTTGTAATTGAGATTCGCGCAGCCAGTAAGCGTTTTCAGCGGTTGAAATTACCCAATTTCTCAATTACCAAATTACCCAAACCCTATGATTTTTGGCTTCAATACCGACGTAAAGCACGGCGACACGATCTACCACGTGCAGAGCGAGGCGCGCGAGAGCGACCTGCTGTTGCAAACCCAGGTTTTTGTGCGCGGCCGCTGCATCGGCAAGAAAGCCACGTCTTATGCCGGCAAGTCCGGGGAAGTCCATCTCGGCGACGCCCAGAAGGAGCAGCAACTGCGGGAGCAGCACCGGCTGGTGCTCGACTCCATTCGGGAAGGGAAGCTGGAAGAGGCTCTGGACCGCCCCGAACCGGAAGTCCTGGCCACGGTGAAAGAGCTGGACGTGCAGTGGCTGAACTCAGAATCGGTCCACGCCGACCACGACCTCACCCTGCAGTTGCGCGTCACCGAGGGAGGCGCCGCGGCGGCCGGCGCGCGCCTGACCTTCCGCTTCGCCCGACCCGGTGCCGCTCCTTTCTATACCCAGGCTGTGGCCGATTCCGGCGGCGCTGCGGCCATCAAGATTGAAGTGGAAGAATCTGCCCTGCCCGACTCGTCTCTTCTGGTGCAAGCCAACTACGAAGGCCGCACGGCGACCTTTAAATTTGTGCTGCGCAAAGCGGAATAGAGACTGCCGCGCTACAATCCCGAGTAGGTATTCGCCACGCCCATGAAACTCCAGATCAACGGAGAAGAGCGCGACCTCGGTCATTCTCCAGATCCTTTCACACTGGCTGCTCTGGTGGAGTTTCTCGGCATGAAGGCCGACCGGCTCGCTGTTGAACTGAACCTCAACATCGTGCCCCGCGATCGCTGGTCGGAGACTCCGCTCCATGACGGCGACCGGCTGGAGGTCGTCCACTTTGTCGGCGGCGGTGCTGCCTCGCGTCCCTGCCAGGAACTCCTTTAGTCACCCTCTCCGATCATTCTCTGCTTGACCCTTGTCGGCCCCGGCCTAAAATGTTTGAAACATTTGACTTGAGGAATGTTTGAAACAGGTCTGGGAGTCCATGCAAGACCGCTTTACATCGCAAGAAGTGATCGCTCTGACCGGGATCACGCCACGCCAGTTGCAGTGGTGGGACGAGCGCCGCGTGGTGAAACCCGAGCGGGAGGGGCATCGCCGCGTGTATTCGATGAACCGTCTCACCGAAGTGGCCGTTATTTGCGAATTGCGGCGCAAGGGTTTCTCGCTGCAGGGCGTGCGCAAGGTCCTACGCTTCCTGGATCGCGAATTCGGCAAGGGGCTGGCCGAAATCGTCAGCAGCAATTCCCAGTATCACCTGCTGACCGACGGCACTCATCTGTATCTGGAGACTTCGGCGCGGCAGATCGTGGACATCCTCAAGAACTCGGATCAGCCGATTCTGGGCGTTTGCCTGAGCGACACGGTGCGGCAGGTGCGCGCCGAGGTCGTCTCCCGCAAGACGAATACTTCGGTAACGTCGCCTGTTTCGCGGCGGCGTGCTAGAAAGGCCTCATAGGCTGGCGTTTCGGACCACAGCACGAACGAGGACTACGGACACAGGAGGAAGACATGGTCGGTGAACTGGACCTTCTCAACGAGTGGATCCCCGAACAGATGCAGCCTGGTACCGTCTTTGTGCTGGAAAATGCCGGCGAGATCGGCGAGAAGGAAGATCCCTACTGGGCCGTGCTGTCGTGTCCCTCGTGCGGCATGCTGGGCCTGATTACGCGCAAGCAGATCAACGGCTTCCTGCCCGTCATTTGCGGCTCGGAGCACTGCTCGGCGCAGTTCTTCATCCGCGACGCAGAAGTCGTGGTGCGCAAACCCTTCTAAGCAATCGTTCGTAGAGACGTAGCTGGCTACGTCTCTCTCTAACCACAAAATCCCATGCGTCAAACCATCGGACCCTTACCGACATTCGTCCCGCCACCGGCAGAGACGTTGCAAGCAACGTCTCTACGGCCTTGAGACCGTATTCAACTCCACCGGTACCTGCTCGACGATTTCTATCCCGAATCCCTCCAGCGCCGCCACCCTCTTGGGGCGATTGGTCAGCAGGCGGATTCTCCGCAGGTTGAGGTCCGACAGAATCTGCGCACCAATGCCGATTTCCCGCTGAATCTGCTTCTCGTTGTCGTACAGCGAAGGTAACGCCCGTCCACGGTGAAAGCTGAGCGCGGTTCGTTCGCCGACTTTCTCCACCGAAAAACCCTGGGAAGTCTGGTGCAGGTAGATCAGGGCGCCGCCCTCTTGCGCGATGCGGCGCAGGGATCCCTCCAGCGTGGCGTGGCATTCGCAGCCTGTGGCGCCGAAGACGTCTCCCATCAGGCAATGCGCGTGCATGCGGACCAGTACCGGCGCTTCGCTGTGCTCAATGTCGCCGCGCGGCATTTCTCCTTTGATCAGCGCCACATGCGATTCCCCGCCGTCCACTTCGCTTTCATACGCGATCATGCGGAACTCCCCGAAGCGTGTATCCACCAGGGCCTCGCCCACGCGATGCACGTAGCGCTCGTGCGCCATGCGGTAGCGGATGAGCTCGGCGACGGTGAGCATCTTCATCCCGTGCTCGCGGCAGAATGCGATCAGATCGGGCACGCGCGCCATGCTGCCGTCGTCTTTCATGATTTCGCAGATGATGCCCGCCGGGACCATGCCCGCCAGCCGCGCCAGGTCCACCGAGGCCTCGGTCTGCCCCGCGCGCACCAGCACGCCGCCTTTGCGGGCGCGCAGAGGGAAGACGTGCCCGGGCCGAGCCAGATCCGTCGGCTTCGTAGCTGGATCAATCGCCGCCTGAATCGTGCGGGCGCGGTCGTAAGCGGAAATGCCGGTGGTGACACCCTGCCGGGCGTCAATGGCCTCGCAGAAAGCGGTGCCGTATTGCGAAGTGTTTTCCGCGGTCATGGGGCCGATGCGCAGGTGCTCCAACCGCTCCTCGGTCATCGCGAGGCAAACCAGGCCGCGGCCGTACTTGGCCATGAAGTTGATGGCTTCGGGGGTGACTTTTTCGGCGGCGAGGGTGAGGTCGCCTTCGTTCTCGCGGTCTTCGTCGTCCACGACCACGATCATGCGGCCGGCACGGATTTCCTCAATCGCATCGGGAACATCGGTAAATGGGGGCTGGGGGCTCATATTGAGGCGATTCTAGCAGGCATCCTATCCCTTGGAACAGGATGGCTAGCGGGCCAGTTCGTGCTCCGCGCCGACAAACAGCGCCCGCAGGGCGCGGATCACGAATCGCAGCAGCACAAAGATGATTACCACAAAGACAACGGCCAGGGTTCCGGCCACATAGGGATGCCGCGTGGCCAGCCAGGTCAAGCCGATGGCAAGGGCGTCTTCTCCCAGGCTTAGGGTGATATTCGAGAACGGTTCCGGCGACGGCGTCACCGCCGCGCGCGCCGCCGTCTTGCCGCCATGCGCGGCCAGGGCCACCGCTGCGCCCAGCAGAGTCGCCAGCAACTGCATTTCGGGAGAAAGCTGGCGCGTGGCCTGGTAGGCCAGCAGTCCCGCCACTGGCACGCGGATAAAGGTGTGCAGGGCGTTCCAGATCAGGTCGAAGGCGGGAATCTTGTCGGCAAAGAACTCGATCACAAACAGAGCGCTGCTGGCGGCGATCACCGGCCAGCCTTCCAGCAACTGCAGTCCCGGCGGCAGCGGCAGGTGTCCGAACCGCGCCAGCAAGCCGAGGACGGCTACCGTCGCGTAAAGATTCAGCCCCGCGGCAAAGCCGATCGCCGCCAGCAGGGCGAACAACTCGGTGCGCGGAATTTGCAGGACGTCGAGCAAGGGAGTTAGTTGCGAATCGCAACACCTTTCGACAGAAGCGAGAAACAAGAACCGCAAACAGAAAGGGCCGCTCCTTCCAGAGCGACCCTCAAACCAATGTCATCCGTCAGTTACAGCGTGGACTCAATCTCGAAGCCCCAGGCTTCCAGCAGGGGCTCGGGGATGTACTTCGAGTTCTTGTTGCGGCGTGCCCACTCCCGCAGACGCGTAGACCGCAGGTACTGGTCCGGGGAGAGCTTGTACTCGCGCACAACCTGCTCAAATTCGGTGATGGTAGGGGTAATCGGCCCGATCGGTTCGGGCTTACCCCAGTTCGGATTTCCGCGTCGCTTCGCCATGAAAAGTGCCTTTCCACTCAGGGGAATGAACTGAACCGCAAACATCTCTATCTATATGATTCTCCGGGCCGTCATCAGGATGCAGCGAACAATACAACCCGGCTCGGGACAAACTTCCAGCAAGACAATCCTATGCCAACCCTACGACTCTAATCTGGAGACCCAGGATATTACAGTCATTTCCCGTTGAAAGTCAATCGAAATCTCCAACAGTAGTAACCGAAGGGTTCTATGTAAGTATAAGTAAATATTAATCTTACATGTGTCGGGAGGTGGTCTGTCGGCGCTCAACGGCTGTTCCAAGCCGGATGCAGAATGTGGGACCGGGAACCTTGCCACGAGCCTGCAGGCGCAAGCGATTACGGTCGTAACTGTTTCCTGGGAACAGCCGTTGATACGCCCCGCCGATGGAAATAGAGTGCAAGGGGGACTCCGTCGAGTCTCCGCCGCGTTGACAACAGTGAATTGCGCCCATGGAGCGAGGAAAAGCAGGTTCCTCACCGGTCTTTCAGACCGGTTCGGAATGACAAGAGGTGTTCCGGTCTGTTGAGGGGTAGGCCCAGCTATGAGCTTGAATGCATTGGTGTTGTGTTCCGATGAAAAGATCGTCAGAGTCCTGCGCCGCACGCTGGGCGACCTCGATATTGGCATCGAAGTGTGCGCCGACTCGGACACGGCCTTGCGCAAGCTGACCCGCCGCCGATTCGAGGCGATCATCGTGGATTGCGCCGGTGAAGGCTCCTCGGACGTGCTGCGCAGCGCCCGCATTGCCCCCTGCAATAAGCAAGCAGTTGCCGTCGCGATTGTAGACAGCACCATCAGCCTGAAGGCGATGTTCGATATCGGAGCTCACTTCGTGCTGTACAAGCCGGTGTCGAGCGAACGGGCCAAGTCGAGCTTCCGGGCCGCCCGGGCCCTGATGAAGAGCGAGCGCCGCCGCAACGCGCGTGTGCCCGTCCAGATCCCGGTGGTGATGCGCAGCCCGGGAGCCGGCGGCAACATGAAAGTGACCACGGTTGATTTGAGCGAAGGGGGAATGGCGGTCCGCATCGGACAACGGCCCCGGTCCAATGGACGCTGGCAGATCGCTTTTACCCTGCCCGGGACCGAGACCTCTCTGGAACTTTGCGCCGAGTTTGCCTGGGAGGGAACGACCCCACAGGTGGGGCTGCGCTTCGTTGCTGTCTCGCCAGAGGCCACGCTCCAACTGCGGGACTGGCTCAAAAAGAATTCTCCGGACGCCGAACCGGACGACCCGCCAGTCCGCTGCCAACTCAGCGATATGACGATGGGCGGATGCTACCTGGAGTTGTCGTCGCCGTTTCCCGCATCCAGCCGCGTAGCGCTTTCCATGCGCGCGGCAGGGGTGGAAGTGCGCGCCCATGGCGTGGTCCGGGTCATGCACCCGGACAAAGGGATGGGAGTTGAGTTTACCCAGGCGACGCCGGAGCATCGGGCTGCGGTGGAAAAATTCCTGCAGGTGCTGTCTGGAAACCGCACCCTGCTGCCGGAACTGCTGGTCGAACCTGAGGGACTGGAATCCGGAACGGGCAACGGCCACACCCTTCCCGTGGTCACCGATGATCCTTTACTTCAGTTGTTCCGGGGCGAACCGTTGCCCGTAGAAGCCTTCCACGCGGCCCTGCGCCAGCAGCGGAACGCGCCTCCCGAGGTCGAGGGCGACGCGGCAAGCGGAGCCACAGCCTGATTCCAGGCCGCGTATTTTCCCTCCACACATAGCCTCCCGGCGCCTCTAAGCTAACGCCTCTAAGCTAAAATGAAGGCAAGCCGGGATGGCGAAATTGGCAGACGCAGCGGACTTAATATCCCCATTAGTTTGTCCGGCGTACTTCTCGGTATCGAACCCAATCGAGACGAACGAATACGCAACTCGTCAATATTGGCCCGGAATCTTATCGGTCAAGGAGCAGGGAGCCGTGACCACGCGTCAACCCAAAGTTCGTCAAGACAAGGTTCATCAAGCCAGGGTTCACACTCAACTCAGCCGGGCCGCGGTCCAGATCTTCGCCGCCAATGAGCGCTTGAACCAGATGCTGATCGAACATCTGGACCCTGCGGCCTGGATCGCCAAACCACCGACAGCTAAACGGCCCGGCAATGCCCGCACCATTGCTGCGATCTTCACGCACATGCACAATGTCCGCACCAAATGGATCAGGCTTACAGCGCCGCACCTGAAGGTTCCACCCCAGCTCAACCGCGCGGACTGCACGCCGCAGCAGGCCCGCGTGGGATTGGCCGAGAGCGCCGCCCGCTGCGCGGAAATGCTCGCGGATGCGCTCGGTGGCGGGGGCCGCGTCGAGAAGTTTCTCAGAGACGGATGGGCTCGGCCCTGGCCGGTGGGTCCGGAAATGCTGTGCTACATGCTTGCTCACGAAGCCCACCATCGCGGGCAGGTGTGTCTGCTCGCGCATCAACTCGGATTCCCGCTCCCGAAAGAAGTGGGGTACGGGATGTGGAATTGGGAAAAGCTGTGGAAAGATTGCGGGTCGCGTGGCGGTCCCGGCTGCGATTCTTAAGGAATCGCTCAAGGGCGCCACAAGCAATTCGCTAGAGTCTAGTAAGTCGTTTATCTCTTGTAATATACGGATACATGCCGGGATGGCGAAATTGGCAGACGCAGCGGACTTAAAATCCGCAGGGGCCAAAAGCCCTGTGGGGGTTCGATTCCCCCTCCCGGCACCATGAATCCCAAGACAATCGAGCGCGAGGCCCAGCATGCTGGATGCATGAAAATCTTTGTCCTGTTGTTCCTTGTCTTGCCCAGCTCTCTTCTTGCTCAGGAGATCGCCTTGAAGGGCCGCGTGGTTGATCCCCGGGGGAACGCTCTCCCGAAAGCGACCATCCAGCTCCTCGGCCGGGGGCAAGTCTTAGCGGAAACCACCTCCGGACCTGACGGGCAGTTCCAGCTCAAAGTCACAGCGGCCGGCGACTTTGTTCTGGAAGTAAATGCAGCGGGCTTCCGCCCGGTGAAGCGCCCCGTCACCATCCACGCCAGCGGGAACTCCGCCATTGAAATCGGCATGAGCCAAATCTCGTCCCGGATTGAGAACATCACGGTCACCGCCGACGTGAACGAGTCCGACGTTCGCTCGCCCGATCCCGCGCAGCGCGTCTACGTAGTTCAGGAACTGCTCGATGCTAATCCCGGCCGGCCCGGCGCTCCGGTTTCCATCCCCGGATTCCCCGTCGAAACCGCATCCAGCGGCATCAAAGCGCCGCAGTACTTTGCGCCGGGAGTTGCCGGAGATCATGGCGAACCCATCGCCCAGTTTATTGCCGTGGGCGGGTATCTTCTGCCTAACAATCTTTCCGCCAATGCCCATGGCAACGGCTACTCGGATCCGAACCTACTCATTCCTGAGATTCTCGAGGACGTTCAGATTGACGGCGGGGCCTTCAACGTCAGGGAAGGGAATCATTCTCTGAATCTGGCGGCCACTTACGGACTGCGCTCCATCCTCGATCCATTCCTCACGGTTACCGGTGACTACAGGGACGTTGACGTTGTGGCCGGAGCCAGCCCTACACCGAAATCCTGGCTTGCGCTGGAAGCTTCTTTCGGGAATGGATTCCTCGATCGGCTGGAGCACCGCCAGCAATACAAGTTCAACGGCGAACGCTTCTTCCATGCAGGCCAACATCAGGTCACGCTGCTGGGCATCGCATATTACGGCCAATCCTACGTCCCCGGGCTCGTTCCCATCTTTGCCCCAAACGCTGGCGATCCCAATGTGATGAATCACGGAGACACCATTGATCCCCGGCAAAAAGATCAGACGCATACCGCGCTTCTGGCGCTAAACGATCTCTGGCAACTCAGTCCAAATCAGCAACTGCAACTCTCCGGTTTCTTCCGCACCTACAACCTTTCTTTGTTCTCCGATTTCGGGCAGGGCCTCATCCGGCAGAGCGAATTCCGAACCGTGGCCGGAGGCAGCGCCGACTATCTAAGCAAAATCGCGCTATATCTGTCGCTCCTGGCGGGAATTGAATACGAGCGCGAAGCGCCGCGCCGCGACGACCTGGACCAGTACACCGCCAACAACGGACTCTTCAATCCGGCCGCTCCAATGTATTACGGTCCTTTCACTCCCACTGCAGCCAACAATGTGACCATCGCGCCGGTCACTCCGTACGTGGCCGTCGAGGGTACGCCCGCGCGATTCTTTCGCTACTACCTCGGATGGCGGCGCGATGAAATCAACATCAACAACCAGGACCTGTTGAACCCCCAGCATTCCTTTCACAATTGGGTGGGAGTGAACTCGCCCAAAGCCACTCTCTCTTTCCTGCCGAAAGACGCGTGGTTCGCGCCCCTCATCTCTCTGAGCTTTGGCCAGGCGTTCTTCACTAACGATCCCCGGATCGGGGCTGGGACCGCGCCTGAGACTCCGGTGAGCACCGCGCATTCCTATCAACTGGTCGCCAGCAAGACCCTCCACCGAACCGATCTCCGGCTCACTCTTGGCCACGTCACAACCAGCGGAACGTTTGCCAAGCTTGATCCCGACACGGGTTTGCAGATCGCCGAAGGACCGGGCCGCCTCCGTCTCCTGAGTATCGCCGTGCAGCAGAGCTTCAAACAGGGATCGCTCCTAGCCACTTTTTCCAAAGCCGATGCCCGTGACCTCACCACCGGGGAACCAACTCCCGAGGCTCCACGCACCATTTTCGATTTCTTGGGAACGATTCAGAGGCTTCCGTTTCAGCTTCAAGCCCGCGGAGAATTTGAGTACGTCGGATTGAAGCCTCTGGGCACTGGTTGCTTGCCCGTCTCGACGAACCAGTGCGTAGGAACCCCAGTCAAAGAATTTCGCGGTGCGTTAGTCCGGCCTTTTCTTGATGGCCGACTCGATGCCGGCATTCATTTCCTTGTGGCGAGCGGCTACACGGGCCAGACCACGGAAAATTTCTCTTCGTCCGCCATCCAGGAAGTCGTGGGAATCCGCATTCCTTCCTGCGCCAGCATCACCCTCACTTACAGGTTTGGCCGGTCGAGCGCACCTTGAGGCCGGGAGCGGAGTTTGTCACGAATCGAATGAGGCTTTTCCTGCCAATAAACTGCAATTCCATGCACACGGCGGACTGGGGAGCCGGGTATAGGCGCATAAGTTATTCATTCCACAATCCTAAATAAGGTCGTTCTGCGGAGCCGCTGGAGAACGAATTGCACCGGGAAGAACCGTCCATGTAAGTCTATTAATGTAATGTACTTTATGGACGAAGTACCAGTCTTCTGAAAAATTCACAGTTTTCACCGAAGAAGAGTTGACGCGGCATCGAATGTCTAGTATGTTGATCGTAATAATGTTGTAACTGGAGTGAAGCGCAAGCGGTTGGCGCCAACTCCCAAAAAGGACAGTCCGCCTCGCAAGTCAATGCGGCGGAATGACCCAAGAATTACTCCCCCCAAAGCAGTGCAATCAAAATTAAAGGAGAGGAAGCGAATTCCATGAAACCCACCAAACACCTGTTGTTCTCAGTCCTCACGCTGGCGGCATTGGCGGCTGGCGCTTGGGCGCAAACCATGACGGCGTCGAACGCCGCTCCGCCGAACGGATCCGCTGTCGTAGTTGCCGCAATCCCGGCTCCGCCGCCGGTCACCGCCGCCGACGTTCAGGCTCTGAAAGACGCCCTGGCCGCGCAGCAACAGCAGATTCAGCAACTCACCCAACAACTGCAGCGTCAGCAGGCCCTGCAGGAGGCCCAGCAGGCTGCGCTCAACGCCGCCGAGAAGGCTCCCGCCAATCCGCCGAAGCAAATCGCGTCGCTGGGCATCGGAGGCGTCAACGCCATCAACCCGGTTCAGCAGGATGCCGCCCCCGGCCAGACTCCCAACCCCGACGACACGCCGCAAACTTTTAACAAGCAGATGGAAGGCCCCATCACCATCCATTTCCGCGGCATCAACATCACCCCGGGCGGATACGTGGAAGCCGCCTTCATTCGGCGCTCCCGCGCGCTCGGCGCTGATCTACCCACGCCCTACAACTCCTTGACCATGCCCGGCGCCTCGCAGAGCCAGATCCCGGAGTTCTTCGGTTCCGGCCGCCAGTCCAAGACCACTGCATTCATAGATGGCCGCATGAAGAACGTTGATCTTTCCAGCTACGTCTCCGCCGATTTCCTTTCGGCCGGCGTCACCTCCACTTCGAACCAGACCAACAGCTACACGCTCCGTCTCCGCCAGGCCTGGGCCCAGGCCAAGTTTGACAATGGCTGGGCATTCCTCGGTGGGCAGGTCTGGAGTCTGGTGACCGAGAACGGCCAGGGCATCTCTCCTGACGATGACCTCGGCAGAACCAACGACTCCCGCCCCCGAACCATCGATCCTTCGTATAACGTCGGCTTCGTTTTCGCCCGCCAGTACGGCATCCGCGTCACCAAGAGCTTCGGCAACAAGGTCGCCATTGCTTTTTCCGTCGAAAACCCGCAGGCCACTGTCACCACGCATGGCAACGCCTCCAATTTCCTGGTCGGGGAGAATGGCGCCAGCAATAGCTACAACACCGGCGCGACCTACTCCTTCAATCCCGCTCCCGATCTCATCGCCAAGATTGCCTTCGATCCCGGCTTTGGACACTACGAAGTCTTCGGCCTGCTCGATCGCTTCTCCGACCGCGTCTTCCCCTGCGTGGAAAACTTCGCCAGCCCCTCCTGCGGCAGTCTGACCGCAGCCAGCGCTGCCGGCGCATATAACGCTTCCAAAAGCGGTGGCGGAATTGGCGCCAGCGCTCGCTGGAATATTGCCAAGAAGGTCACTTTCGGCCTGAAAGGTTTCGGAGGAAGCGGAATAGGCCGCTACGCTCCCGCTGGCCTTTCCGACGCATCCATCAACGGCAACGGCACCCTTCACCTGATCAAGAACTTGGAAGGCTTGGCCACCTTCGAGGCTCACCTCACCAAGAAGCTCGATTTCGTCGGTTACGGCGGAGTTGAGTATGCTTCCCGCACGGCGAGTTTCGATCCTTTGCTCAACAAGGGCGCTGGCGCTGTAGTTGGCTACGGTGCACCGGGTTTCACCAACACCACGTGCTACACCGAGGCCGCTCCCGGAGCAGGTGGATTCAGCCCCGGCAGTCTGGGGCCCAGCTGCACCGCCGATACCCGTGCAGTGATCGAGGGCACCGCCGGATTTTGGTACAAGTTCTACAACGGTCCCCGAGGCCGGTTCCAGTTCGGCGCCGACTATGCCTACGTGACTCGCAATGCCTGGTCCGGTGTAGGCGGGCAACCGCACGGAATTGACAACATGATCTTCACCTCGTTCCGTTATTACTTGCCGTAAGAACTGGTGATGGTCCCGCGTCAGCCCGACGCGGGACCATCCTGCTGTAACGGCCGCTCAATCTTCTGAGGGCTTGCCTTCAGAATCGCCTCCGGCCCGGTTTTGGTCACTCTCCTTTTCCGGGCCGGCGGTGTTAACCTAATCGCCGCCGGTGTCTCGATTCCGCGGGAGACTACTCGGCCCTTCGAGAACCTATGAACTCGAGACGCTCTTTCCTGAGGCAGATGTCGGGAGCCGCCCTGGCAGTCGGCGCGGCTCCCACTTTGCTGTCCTGGGCCCTGCCACTTCCTCAGAGTGCTGCCATCGCCATTCCAGGCGAAGACGGAATGATCGTTCGCTCTTCCCGGTTTCTCGACCTGGAAACGCCGGTCGAGTACTTCAATACCTGGCTCACTCCGGTCCCGCGCTTTTTCGTGCGCAACCACATGCATGAACCCGCCGAGTTGGAAGCGGAAGACTGGCGGCTCACCGTCGGCGGAGAAGTCGAGAAGCCGTTGACCCTGACTCTTTCGGAACTCTCAAAGCTCGACACTCACTCCGTCGTCAACACGCTGGAGTGTGCGGGCAACGGACGCGCTCTGCACCGGCCCCAGGTTCCCGGCATTCAGTGGGGCAAGGGCGCGGTCAGTACCGCACGTTTCTCCGGCCCGCGCTTGCGCGACGTCTTGCAGCGCGCGGGAGTCAAGGCCACCGGCAAGCACGTCATGTTCCGTGGACTCGACGAGGTTCCCGGCAAGGTTCCGGCCTTCATCCGCAGTATTCCGATCGAGAAGGGGCTCGACCCCGACACACTGGTCGCCACGCACATGAACGGCGCGCTGCTCACCAAACACCACGGTTTCCCGGCGCGCGCTCTCGTGCCCGGGTGGATCGGCGCCGCTTCCTGTAAGTGGCTCACCGAAATCAAAGTTCTGGAATCAGAATTCGTCGGCAATTTCATGAGCCCCGGATACCGCTTCCCCAACCAGCCGGTTAAACCCGGGGATGCGGTCAAGCCCGAGGACACGCACCCGCTGACCGCGTTGGGCGTGAAGTCCGTGATTTCCGGCCCGCTCGACGGCTCCAGCCTCAAGGCCGGCAGAATTGCCGTGCATGGGTCGGCATGGGCGGGCGAAGCCGACATCATGAAAGTCGAAGTCTCCACCGATGATGGTGCGACCTGGAATCCCGCCAGCCTTGGTCACGAGCAAGCTCACTATGCCTGGCGCTTGTGGAACTACGAATGGAAAGCCAGGGGCGGCGACTACACCATCCTTTCCCGCGCCACCGACAGCCAGGGACGGGTGCAGCCGGCCGCTCCAGTTTGGAATCCCAGCGGTTATCTCTACAACGCGGTTGATCAGGTGAAGGTGCATGTTGCATAACCGGCTTCTCTCGAAGAAGTTGCTCCTAGCCTCCGCCATCGCCGTCCTCGCGCTGGCGGCTTCGCTCTTCTCGGCGCAGGAACAGAAAGCGCCACAAGTCATCATGGGCCTGCAGAATCCGCCTCCCGTCCGGTTCACCGAAGATCTGCCCGCCGGATCCATGCAAGCGAAGGCGACCACGGCCTGCCTCGAATGTCACGAGGCCCGAATCATCCTGCAACAACGCCTCAGCAAAGCCGCCTGGACAAAAGAGGTAGAGAAAATGGTGAAGTGGGGAGCCGTGGTTGACCCGTCCGATCGCGATGCTCTGATCGATTACCTGAGCGGTAATTTCAGCCCCGACCAGCCGTCCTACCAACCGCCGCGGACCTCTTCTGAGAGAACACCGAAGAAAGCTGCAGCCAAGGACAGCGCCGCGAAGAAATCCGAGTGAGGCACGCCTAACTTCCAAGTGTCCCCAGATTTGTCACCAGCGATGTGACGGCAGTAACCACCGGCTGATTACCTGCCGGTAGGCCACGCCATTTGTTCATCTTAAGGCTGCTCCCTTCGTAATTCGCCTCTCCCAAACGGCGCAACTAAACTTCTCTGCGGGGGTTTACTGTCGCATGACCAAAATCACGCAGTCGCTTTTAGTCCTGGCAGTGGGTGGTCTGATGGTTGTCGGATCCGCCGCTGCTCAAACCCAGAACAGCAACACTTCCGGCGCCGGCGCTGGCCAGGTTGATCCCGGTCATCCGCGCGTCAATCAAGTCAACTCGCGGGAAACCAATCAACAGAACCGTATCGCCAACGGCATCAAGAACGGGCAACTGACGCCCGGACAGACCGCGCACCTGGAAAAGGGCGAACAGCGTCTGCAGAACAACGAGAAGCGGGACATGGCCAAGGACAACGGCCACCTCACCAAGCAAAACCAGAAGCAGCTCAACCACGAAGCCAACAACATGAGCAAGCGCATCTACAAGGATAAGCACGACAAGTAGATCAGCCACTGCCTCCCGAGTTTTGCACCGTTAGGAAGAGAGAGCCGCAAACCGCGGCTTTTTTCTTTTTCCGGACAAGCACAAGCTCTATGTTCAGAATGGCCGGGTAGGTGTTAGGCTAACCGTTTCTTCAGTGGGTTGGGGTTTGGCCGGAGCGAAGGCTGCGCGCCTCCCTTATAATGACCGGGGTCCAAAACGGTTGCGCGCCCGGAAGAATGGGCACAGACAGGTTCGCGCTTTAGCTATGGCTGTTGACCTCAAACCAAGCCCAGGAATTGCGGTGGCCAGCCTGACCGATGTCGGCCGCCAGCGTTCCAATAATGAAGATTCCTCCCTGTACTGGGAGCCCACGTCCGCCAAGGAGTTCGGCCGTAAAGGCCGCCTCGCGGTTGTGGCGGACGGTATGGGCGGGTACGAAGGTGGGCAGGAAGCCAGCCGCCTGGCGGTCGAGACCGTCCAGCAGGTGTACGACAGTGTTCTTGACGAAGATCCCCAGGACGCTCTGATCCTGGCGCTAGGTGAGGCTCACCGGAAAATCCAGCTTTACGGCGAAGAGCATCCCGAGTTACAGGGCATGGGGACTACCTGCACCGCCCTGTCTATCGTGGGCCGCGAGCTCTGCTTTGCCCACGTCGGCGACAGCCGCCTGTATCTGGCGCGCGAGGGCAAGATCCTGCGGCTCACGCGCGATCATTCCTATGTGGGCAGGCTGGTGGAGAGCGGCATCGTCCGCTCCGAAGACGCCGAGTCGCACCCGCAGCGCCATATCCTGACCGCGGCGCTGGGATCGGGAAGGGATGTGGTGCCCGACATTCCGGACCGTCCGGTCCCGTTGCGGGACAACGACACGCTCCTGCTCTGCACCGACGGGCTGTGGAGCCTGGTGGGCGAGCAGGAATTGCTTCGCACCGTGCAGGCCAACGCCCCGGCGGAATGTTGCCGCACTCTGGTGAACATGGCGCTGGAGCGGGGCGGGCCGGATAACATTACGGTATTGATCCTGCGGATATTGCCTGCGGCGTAAACGGCAAAGCGCTACCGACCCAGTGTCTTTCTGGACACTACGGTAGCGCCGCCACTACTGAGCCCAAATACAGGGAAAGTATAAAAAGCGGGATGCACCACTAATAGTGCATTGCTAGGTACTGGGCAGTCAATACACGGCAGGTAAATCGCGGGAGCAAGATCGATTTTCGGGATGGTGTGGAGTGCGCGCCCTTCCCGTTCGTGCCCTTCCTCTACAGCAAATCGAGAAATGGTCTAATTCTTCTCCTCCGTGCTCTCTGTGCCCTCTGTGCCCTCTGTGGCTAAGCTCTTCTCCGGACGCAGCAACGGAAACAGGATGACGTCGCGGATGGTGTGCGAATCGGTCAGCAGCATGCACAGCCGATCCACGCCCACGCCGACGCCGCCCGCAGGAGGCATGCCGTACGACAGCGCGCGGATGTAGTCTTCGTCCATCTGGTGGGCCTCTTCGTCGCCGCGTTCGCGTTCCTTCAACTGGCCTTCGAATCGCCGCCGCTGGTCCTCGGGATCGTTGAGTTCACTGAAGCCGTTGGAAATCTCCATTTGCCCGGCGAAAATCTCCCAGCGTTCGGTCCACTCGGGCTCGTCCGGCTTCTGCTTGGAAAGCGGCGAGATCGCGGTAGGGAACTCGTAAATGATCGTCGGCTGCGTAAGGTGCTCCTCGGCCGCGGCTTCGAACAATCCCGCAATCGTCTTTCCGACGGGAGCATTCGGTTCGTACGCCATGTGCGCATGAGCCGCATTGAAGCGCTCCACCAACTTCTTCACGCCGTCGCCGCTGGCGAAATCGCCCATCTCCGGCTTGGCGCCGGCCGCCTCGGGCCAGTAGTGAATGATCGCCTCGCGCATGGTCAGGCGCCGCCAGTTGGCCCAGTCAATTTCCTGGTCGCCCCACTTCGTCTTCGTGCCGCCGGTCACGTCTCTGGCTGCCTGGGTGATGATTTCCTGCGTCAGATCCATCACGCCCTGGTAGTCGGTATAGGCCTGGTAGAACTCGAGCATGGTGAACTCGGGATTCCACCGCCAGCCCAGCCCCTCGTTGCGGAAGTTGCGGTTGATTTCATACACGCGATCCAGTCCGCCCACCACCAGACGTTTCAGGTAAAGTTCCGGCGCGATGCGCAGGAAAAGATCCATGTCGAGCGTGTTGTGATGGGTGACGAACGGCCGCGCCACCGCTCCGCCCGCGATGGGCTGCATCATCGGCGTCTCGACTTCAACGAACCCGTGCGCGTCGAGCGTGCGCCGCATGGACTGCACCAGCTTCGTGCGCTTCAGGAAAACTTCGCGCACCTCCGGATTCATCACCAGATCAACGTAGCGCTGCCGGTAGCGCAGTTCCACGTCGGTCAGCCCGTGCCACTTTTCGGGCAAGGGCAGAAGGTCTTTGCTGAGAAAGGTGATCTCCTCCACGTGCACCGTCAGTTCGCCGGTGCGCGTGCGAAACAGGTAGCCGCTGACTCCGATGTGGTCGCCCAGATCGAGCAGTTTGTAGAGCTCGAAACCCTTGTCGCCGACCGCATCTTTCTTCACGTAAATCTGCAGCTTCTTGCCGTCCTGCTGGATGTGGGCAAACCCGGCCTTGCCCATCAGGCGGATGGCCATGATGCGCCCCGCGACGCGCACGTTGACGCGTGAGCGTTCCAGTTCTTCGGCGGCCTTCTCGGTGTACTCGGCGAGGATCTGCTCGACCGTGTGCGTGAATTCATATTTGCTGCGGTAGGTGGGCTGGCCGAGCGCCTCGATCTGCTTCAGCTTCTCGCGCCGCAGTTCGTAGATTTTGTCGTCGAGCGCCAATGGGTTCCTTTTGTTGGTTGTGATGGAAGGGAGATTATAACGAATGGGTTGGGAGGGCCCTGCTTTTGGCCGCGTGCGGTGTACATCAGATATTTTTTTATCGAGTGGGGCAAGATCTTGATTCTTTTGCGGTTACGGCGAAGTGGTATGCCGGTGGGCGGGCAAAATATTGATTCGCAAAGGGTTGTAGCTAAAATCTTTCGGAATAAGGGTTTAGCGACGGAGGTTCGGACTGGCAGCAGGGCGGCACCGGATTGGTCCAGATTGGGACGCACGATCCCATTGTGCGCTTTCCATATCCTCGGTAAAGGTTGTTCATCACACGCGGGTGTTCATAACTGTGGAAAACCGAGATGGGCTTTGCGGGCTGGAATGGGGGGACATTTTATTGCGCGATTGCCGGGCAGCTTTTCTTCAGTGAAAGGTCAAAGAGTGTAATCGGGATTTGTCACCAGTCATCCACGAGTTGGAGGCTCGCCTCGGAGGGCTTCCTGCACAACCGCCACGAGTTGCTGCCTTTCGAAAGGACCTTGTAGGAACGTACAGCGATTGAGGATTTGCTTTGGAACCTGCTCCCGAGGCCGAGCCGCATATGCGACAAGCGGGATGTCTCTCGCCGGACCTAGAACCCATTTAAGCAGCTTCTCTTCGTTTTCCAACGCGGAAACTTGACAGAAGAGCAAGTCGTAATTCTCAACTGCTTTCAGCACTCGCAAGATTGCCTTGTGCTCCCAGACCCCGTCGCACTCATAATGTTCCCCTTGCAGCATGGCCGTAACAAGTTCTGCTATGGGTTCAGAGGCTATTACGAGGATTCGCTTTGTTGGATTTAAGGTCCTCATAGCAAACGAACAGTAGCACTATCTGCTATCCAGTGCTGTGTGTTCAGGCGATCACTCTGAACATTGTAAATGGAAGGCGGCCAGCGTCGAATCTTGTTGGAATGTACGCCTTGAACGAGGTCGGCTCTCAATTTGACGTTAACAGGCGTGGCTGTTGAAAAAGTCCATTTTTCTCAAAACAGCCGAAATTTGGGGGATAGAAAATGTCTAGGAAAGCCGAGAAAGTCGTTTGTAGGGCTTCCTAATGCAAAGTTTTTTCGGCCATTTTCTGCTGAGTGAGTTTTTCAACAGCCACAGGCCATAACGCTCATTGACAGGGCGACCGGGGTCTTTGAGCGTAATCGCGATTTTTCACCAATTATGCCGGTTTCCTAACCTCCAGATAGCCGGCCATCGGGAGCTATCGCCATCTCTTTGGATCTTCCCTACACTCGTGCAGATCGAACTTGTCTAGCAGATACAGCTCCGCGCCTACGGGGTCACGTTGAAGGTCGGATGGGGTAAAGAACTTGTACTGACACTTGGCGCAAGAAGCCATCGAAGGAACCTTGTCTCCGTACTTCAGGACGATCACGAAGCTGCGCTCTGCCATGGTTCAATCTGCTGCGACCCGGCGGTCGCCATGCGCCTCGTGTCTCAGGCTGAGCTGGCTTTCATAGGTGGGCAGATAATGCCCCAAAATCTACGTGAAGGAATGGTCAATTTTGACCACCATCAGATTTCAGACACAATCAGACTTGCGCAATACAGTTATCACTGCAACCATTTCGTGACAGAGCAGTCTGGTTGACGACCGCTCGCGAGTGATGCCAAGGATTTGCTGATGATCCAGCGGCGGAAACCGCCCGTTCACGATCAATTCGGAGGTGGTTTCCAGGAAAACCGAATCGCGCCATTACTTCCGGGTTTGCCCGAGCACTCCTGAGCCGAGTTCTCTATGCGGTCTTCCCGGTACTGCCTCTTCCGGCACCACTCTCGTTCAACAGTGCGCGGACCTTGCGCGCCAATTCAATTGGAAGGAATGGTTTTTCTAGGTAGCCAGCGTCTTGCGGGAGATGCGCTGTCCGGCCGATTGTGTCTTCCGCGTAGCCAGAGATGAACAAAAAACGCAGATCTGGCCGCACCAAGATTGCTTTCTTCTGCAACTCCAGTCCATTCAGCTTAGGCATCATGATATCGCTGACCACCAGGTCAATCTCGCCCGGAGTGTTCTCCAAAATCCGGATCGCCTCAGTTCCGTCCTCCGCCGCAAGTACGGTGTAGCCGCGTTTCTCCAGACACACGGAAATCAATCTGCACAGAGTTGGTTCGTCCTCGACCACGAGTACTGTTTCGGTGCCGGCGAGCACTTCGGTTTGTATCGGGGGCGTCTGCTCTACTAGCTTCAGGTCGGTCACCGCCGTCGGAGGCAAGTAAATGCGGAATCTGGTGCCCTCTTGCAAGGCGCTCTCAACGGTGATGTGCCCCCCGCTCTGCCGTACGATCCCGTAAACCGTCGAAAGCCCCAGCCCCGTACCTTTGCCTTCCCCTTTGGTGGTGAAGAAAGGCTCGAAGATCCTCGCCTGGGTCGGTACATCGATGCCAGGGCCGTCATCACTCACCGCCAGCATCACGTAGGACCCGGGTTGCACTTCGATGTGGCGACCGGCGTATTCGTCGTCCAGCTCCACGTTGGCCGTTTCGATCACCACTTTGCCGCCCTGCGGCATAGCGTCGCGAGCGTTCACCACCAGGTTGATGAGTATCTGCTGGATCTGTGCGGGGTCCACTTTGACCTGTCGCAGGTTCGGCTCCAGAACCGGAACCAGGTCGATGTTTCCGGGAATGAGACGGCGCAGGAGCTTGTGTGTCTCCCACACCACGGCATTGACGTCCAGAACTCTTGGCTCAAGCACCTGCCGCCGGCTGAGGGCCAGCAGTTGTCGCGTCACTGAAGCGGCCCTCTGAGTAGCCGCCTTGATCTCCGCAACGTTCCGGCGCAAGCCTTCAGTTGTGTCGGCTTCTTCCAATAACAATTCGCTGTATCCCAGGACGATTCCCAGATAATTGTTGAACTCGTGGGCCATCCCTCCAGCCAATTGACCCACCGCTTCGATCTTCTGCGCTTGGCGCAACTGCTCTTCCAGTGCCCGCCGCTCGGTAACGTCCTCGGCGATCACCTCAAGCCCAGCGGCCCTCTCGTTCTCGGTGCTCAAGACCCGGCCGCTCAGCCGCACCGTGATCAAACGCTGATCTCGCCGCTTCCACTGCACTTCTTCTTCAATCTCCGCGGTCAGTTGCCATTTGTGCAACAGACGCAGCCCTTCTTCTGGTTCGTTGAAAACATCCTTTGACACGCTCAGTTTGAGGACCTCTTCCGCCGAGCTGTAACCCAACATGGTTACCAGTGCGGGATTCACTTCCAGGAAGCGACCGTCCAGTGTGCCTCGGTAGATGCCGTGGACCGCGCCTTCGAACACAGACCGGTGGTGAGTTTCCGATATCTTCAGCGCTGCTTCGGCCCGCACGCGTTCGGTGATGTCACGGACGTTGCACTGAACCACCTGGGTTCCATCAACCGGGTAGACGTTGCTGACAAACTCCACGTTAATTCGCCGCCCGTCCTTGGTTTCAAGCGGCAAATCCTCGTAGCGGATAACCCCCTTCGTTTGGAGCTCACTGAAAGCGGACCGGGAGGCGGAAATGTCCCTAAAAGGGCCGATCTCCCAGAGTTTCTTCCCCACGAACTCACCGTGCGTATAGCCCAACATCTCAATCAGGAATGGGTTTACGTCGGCGATCTGCCCAGTCTTGAAATCGAGAATCAGTATTCCATCCTTAGCGGTTTCAAAGAGCCGCCGATAGCGAGTCTCCGAGTCTTCCAGTGCCCGTTGCGCTTGATTGTGTGCTGCCTCGGCGAACTTCTGCTGCGAGATGTCTACCAGTGTGCCTTCGATCATGTCCGGTGCCCCGTCCTGCCCCAACACCGGCTCGACGTTCTCCAGCACCCACACCGAACTGCCGTCCTTGCGACGCAGCCGCGAAGCAAAATTGGTCAGGGAGCCAAGACTCCGGCATTGTTCCAAGAAGTCTTGTCGTTCGCTGGCGGAAAAGTAGAACTCCAAGGCATGGCAGGCTAGCAGCTCCTCCCGCGACGCATAACCCATGATGCGCACAAATGCCGGGTTGCAGTCGAGCACTTGGCCATCCACGGTAGTACGGTAGAATCCCACTACGCTCGATTCGAAGAACCGCCGGTAACGCTCATAGGACTTCGTTCCGAGATTCGATCCCAAGCCGCGTTGGTCTTCCAGATGCGCCATCACCTGCCGCGCCAAGGTCGACAGTATGCGTCTCTGTCCCTCGGTCAAAGCGCGCGGGACGTGATCCATCACGCTCAGTGTTCCCAGCGCGTAGCTCTCGGGTGTCAGCAGGGGAGCCGCGGCATAGAAACGGACTCCCGCCCGCGTGGCCAGCTGATTCCTGGCGAAGCGTTTGTCTTTCAGCGTGTCAGAGACGATGAGTACATCGTGTTGCAGGATCGCGTAGGTGCCAATGGAGGCTTCTCGCGGGATCTCACTTACATCCCACCCGACTCTTGATTTAAACCATTCCCGGCTGCTGTCGATGAGACCGATCAGTCCAATGGATGTGCCACACACATAAGCGGCCAGCCGAGCGAGATCATCGAACCGCTCTTCAGCAGGCGTATCGAGTATCCGATAGCTCCGGAGGGTATCCACCCTGCCGGCTTCATTCTCGGGCAGAGGCGACTGCATACAGCAACCTCGAGTGCCCACTCAATTAAGATTAGGCCTTTTTCTAGCTCTTATAGCATTGTTTTCGACTCGTCGCTACTAACTACTGAGATATCCTTATGCTTCGTAATTGCAGTGTTGCGTTTTGCCACTACGACGCATATTGTCTGAAATCCAGACATAATCGGGACGGAAGCGCAGATCTTCAAACTTCATTGTTTGGCTTCTGGGAAGTCACGGCAACCGGGAGTAGTCCACGGCCTGGAGCCAAGCTGGGAAAGGAGTCTGGGTAGTTTACGTAACCAGATGGGATGAGAAGGCCGGTCTCCGACGGGATGCTGTACGCTCCCAAGTTATCGACGCGCTTGAAGCGCAAGAGATAAAGGAGGCCGGCATGAAAAAGATTAGCACCGCAGGGGCAAAGCAGATCAGGAATTTT
>DATFNP010000003.1:0-53814 GCA_035266345.1 Candidatus Sulfotelmatobacter sp. | reverse complement strand
CGAGAACTTCCTTGGTCACGGGGAATGGCATGTAGTCGCCGGGACTGTTGCCGGCTTTCCCGGTGTAAAAATAACTGTCTTCATGCAACTGGCCGCGGGCTACCGTGCCTTCGACGGGCGGGCGCTCGGAACGCTGGTCGGTGAAAAAGTCGCTGCGGGAAAGCGGATTTTGCCTGGGCTGCACGTGCATGTCGATGCGGCAGGCGGAGAGCAACGATATCGCGGCCAGCAAGCTTACAACACTCCCACGGCGCTTACTCGCGCGCTCCCACTTCTCGCAATAGAAGCGAGAAGTGGGGCAACCCACTTTTGTCGGGGTGGCTGAAATTTGGCGGAGGCGCGGCATTCTAGCTGGGTACCTCCGAGATCGAGCGCGGGTCGAGGCCTTGCAGAAAGCTGCGCGTACCGGCCGCATCGTACTTCGGGTCGGAAGAAAACACGATCAGGAAGAAGCGGTCTTTCGACGCCAGCGCGAAACGCGGCACGTTGAAAACCGGGTGATACGGCATGGGCAGGCCGTTGAGCGCGAGCATGCCGAACACAGCCGAGATTCCGGCGAACAGAATCGTCATTTCAAACGTGATGATGATGAACGCCGGCCAGGAGTGATACGGCTTGCCGCCGATATTCAGCGGATAATCCACCGCCGACATCCAGTACTGCATCAAGTAGCCAGACAGGCCGCCGATGATGCCGCCGATGAGAACCACCAGCGGAACTTCATCGTGGTGGAATCCGATTTCTTCCGCCAGACCCTCGATAGGGAACGGGCTGTAGGCATCAATTTTCCTGTAGCCGGCCTGATGCGTGGCGTGTGCCGCATCTACCAGGGCCTGAGCCGAGTCGAACTCCGCCATGATGCCGTAGATGGGATCGCGTTTCATCTTGCGAACCTCGCCATCATTCCTTCACCTCCGCCTCGGGCAGGAGGGTGCGCATTTCAAAGATCGAGATCATGGGCAGCAGGCGCACGAACAGGAACATGGCGGCCAGGAACATTCCGATGGTGCCAATGTAGGTCATCCAGTCCCAGCGGGTGGGGTAGTACATGCCCCAGGAGGAAGTCAGGAAATCGCGCTGCAGGCTGACCACGACGATAATGAAGCGCTCCAGCCACATTCCGACCAGAATTACGCCCGAGATTACGAAAAGCGCCGCGGGACTGCTGCGCAGTTTGCGAATCCACAGCACCTGCGGAATGAAGAGATTGCAGATTAGCAACATCCAGTAGGGAATTGCGTAAGGGCCGTGCAGGCGGTTCCACAGCGTGAAGGCGTCATAGCGGTCGCCGCCATACCAGCCCATGAACGCCTCAATCATGTAGCCGTAGCCGACGATCAGTCCGGTAGCCAGCATGACTTTGGCGGAGTTCTGCAGGTGGCGCTCGGTGATGAAATCTTCCAGGCCGTAAATCTTGCGGATGGGGATGGCCAGCATCAGCACCATCGCGAATCCGGAGTAGATGGCGCCGGCGACGAAGTAGGGCGGGAAAATGGTGGTGTGCCATCCGGGCACGACGCCGACGGCAAAGTCGAAGCTCACGACTGTGTGCACGGAAAGCACCAGCGGCGTGGCCAGTCCGGCCAGCAGCAGGTACGCGGTTTCATAGCGATGCCAGTGACGGGCCGACCCGCGCCAGCCGAACGAGAGCATGCCGTAGATGATTTTGAGGGCGGGGTGTTCCGTGCGGTCGCGCAGCGTGGCCAGATCGGGGATGAGGCCGATGAACCAGAACAGCGCCGAGATCGTGGCGTAGGTCGAGACCGCGAAGACGTCCCACATGAGCGGGCTGCGGAATTGCGGCCACACGCCCATCGAGTTGGGCAATGGAAACAGCCAGTAGGCGAGCCACGGGCGGCCGACGTGAATCAGCGGGAATACACCGGCGCAGGCCACGGCGAACAGCGTCATGGCTTCGGCGAAGCGGTTGATGGAATTGCGCCACGACTGGCGCAGCAGCAGGAGAATGGCCGAGATCAGCGTGCCGGCGTGGCCGATACCGATCCACCAGACAAAGTTGACGATGGCGAAGCCCCAGCCGACGGGGATGGTCACGCCCCAGATGCCGATGCCCTTGAGGACGAGGTAGCCGATGGCGAACAGCATCATCATCGTGAGCATGAAGGCGATGCCGAAGCCGACAAACCATCCGTTGGTGGCCGGGCGGGTCAGCACGATGGCGCTGATTTTTTCCGTGACCGTGCCGAAAGTGTGGCCCGGTTCGATGACCGGGGCGCGTTCGAGGTTGGTCGACGATTTGTATTGCTCGCTCATGCTTTCTTAAGCTCTCAGCTATCAGCTCTCAGCTTTCAGTCCTTAGCTCTTGGCTTCCAACTCCGGATTCGGGTTGCGAACCTCGGCTAGGTACGTTGTTCTTGGGCGGGTGTTGAGTTCGCCCAGAAGGCTGTAATTTCTTGACTGCGCTTTCAACTTCGAAACTTTGCTATTGGGATCGTTGATGTTGCCGAAAATGATCGCTCCGGCCGGGCACGACTGCTGGCAGGCGGTTTGCAATTCGGTATCGTTAATTTTGCGATCTTCGCGCTCGGCGTCAATGCGGCGCTCGTTGATGCGCTGCACGCAATAAGTGCATTTTTCCATGACGCCGCGGCTGCGCACGCTGACGTCGGGATTGCGCATCATTTTGTATTGGGGCGTGTCCCAGTCCTGGAAGAGCAGGAAGTTGAAGCGCCGCACCTTATAAGGACAGTTGTTCGAGCAGTAGCGCGTGCCCACGCAGCGGTTGTAGACCATGTCGTTCAGGCCTTCGGTCGAGTGGTTGGTGGCGCCAACGGGGCAGACGACTTCGCAGGGCGCGTTCTCGCACTGCATGCAGGGCACGGGCTGGAAAAATGCTTTGGGATTGTCGCGGTCGCCCTGGTAGTAGGCGTCCACGCGAATCCAGTGCATGTGGCGGCCGATCACGACCTGCTCTTTGCCGACGACGGCGATGTTGTTCTCCGACTGGCAGGCCACCATGCAGTTGTTGCAGCCCACGCAGGAGTTCAGGTCAATCGTCATGCCCCAGGCATAGTCTTCGGACTTATAAGGATAGGGTTCGTAGAGCGTCAGGCCGGGCGCGGGCTCATCTTCTTTGGCGAAGGCGGGATCTTTGCGGTATTCCTCGAGCGTGGTCTCGCGGACCAGCGGGCGATGGCCGCCGTCGGGCGTGTCCATCGACTGGTAGCCCTGCGTGGACGCGAGCTTGTAAGTTTCTCCGGTCTTGTGGATTTGCAGGCCGGTGGTGATCCAGGGCGCGGCGCTGGTGCGGAGCGCGTAGGCGTCGAAGCCTTGCGCGGTGCCGACGCGGCCGGCGCGCTTGCGTCCGTAGCCGAGCGTGATGGTTACGGAGTTGTCGGGATGACCGGCCTGAATCCAGACGGGGCCTTTGGCTTTGCGGCCGTTCAGTTCGAGTTCGACGACGTCTTCCGTTTTGATGCCGAGGCGTGCCGCCATCTTGGGGCCGATGAGCACGGCGTTGTCCCAGGTGAGCTTGGTCATCGGCTTAGGCAATTCCTGCAGCCAGCCGTTGTTGGAGAATTGTCCGTCGTAGATGGTGGGATCGCGGCGGATGTTGAGTTCGATCGCGTTTGGATCGGACTGCGGCGGCTCGCCGATTTTGGGAGAAACCGACGCAAAGCGCAGATCCTTCGGTCCGAAAGCTGTTCCTGCAATCCATCCATCGTGCAGCGACTTGCGCCAGAATTGCTCGAAATCCGCGCCTGCGTGCTGTTTTTGCCAGTAGGCGCGAACCAGATCGTAGCCTGTGGCGTCGGCCTGCCCGGAAAGCAGCGCGACGAATTCCAGAGCACTCTTGCCTTCGTAGAGCGGAGCGATCAGCGGCTGGATGATGCTGACGGTGCCGTCGTAGGCGCGGGCATCGCCCCAGGCTTCGAGTTCATGTGCCTGACTGACGTGCCAGTGGCAAAGTTCGGCGGTTTCGTTCTGGTAGAGGCCGAGATGCACGCACAGCGGAATCTTGCTGTTCGTCAGTGCATCGGCGAAGTTGAGATCGGCGGGCGCGTCGTACGCCGGGTTGCCGCCGAGAATCACGAGCAGGTCCACTTTACCCGCACGCATGTCAGCGACGAGGTCTTTGATGGATTCAGTCTGGTTGACCGGGTTGGCATCCACGGGGTCGCTGTAGAAAACCGTGGTACCGATATTGCCGAGCTGATGATTGATGGCGTGCGCCAGGGCGTGAACGGCTGGCGGTTGATGGTCCCCAGCAATAATGACGCCGGATCCCGGGTGCTGCCTGAGATCTGCGGCGGCTACATCAGGAAGGATTTTCAATGCCGCAACAAGGTTTTCGAGAGTCGGGGCTATGGAATCTGCCAAAGACCGCGCGACGCTCTCCACCTCATGTGCCCTCACCGGCTCTCGGTGATCCGCCTTCGCTCCCGTTGAACTCGGCGTGCTCTCGATGACGTACAGGCGGTTCATGTTGCCGCTGTCGGGATTGCGGCGGGCGGCGAAGTCGCGGATGTAGCGGGTGTTGCCGGGGAAGCCGGCATAGACGAAGTCGGCGTCGAGGGAAACGATTACGTCGGCCTTCGACAGATCGTAGTGCGTGTCGACCGGCTGTCCGAAGGCCAGCTTTGCGCCTTCGAGTACGTTGTCGCGATTGACCGGCTCATAGACGTGCCACTTGGCCTCGGGATAAATTTGCAGGAAATTGCGCAGTTGGTCGGCGAGCGTGGGCGAAGAAATTGTCGGCGTGAGAATGCGAATGCCCGCGCCCTTCAACGCTTTCTGCGCGCTGAGCGGCCCGCGGATCGCGCCCAAGAACGCCTTCCACGAACGCACATCGCCCATGGACGTGACCGTCTGCGAGCGGTCGGGATCGTAGAGGCCGAGAATCGAAGCCTGGGCAAAAATGTCGGTGCCGCCGAGCGACGCGGGATGCTGATCGTTGCCTTCGACTTTTGTGGGACGACCGAGATGGCTCTCGACCAGCAGCGGGCTGGCGTATCCGCCGAGCGTCATCGCCGTGGCGTAATACATGGGGCGGCCGGGGACGACGTTCTCCGGCTGGCGAACGTAGGGGACGATGGGCTCCAGCGGCAGGCGGACGCAGCCGGTCATGCCGGCCAGGCCGAGCGATGCGCCCATGACTTTGAGGAATCCGCGGCGCGAGACGGTGTCCACCCATTCGGATGCGCCTTTGGGAAATTCGCGATGCAGAGCTTCCTGGAAGGCTTCGCTGGCGGCGAGCTCTTCGAGGCTGCGCCAGTATTCGGGGCCGGTTTTTTGGGCGGCGTCGTGCGCCGTGGCCGCGTTGATCTTTTCGCGGACCGCGTTCAAGTCCAGCGCGCCCTTCTTGCCGGGGCAGATGTCCTCGCGCTTTTTGATTTGAATCAGGCCGCCGGGATTTTGTTCGTCGTTCATCATTTCAAAATTTTGTCGCCAAATGTTTGGGTGGCGCAGCGCTTCAGCGCTGCGAATCCGCACCCTTCTTAGTCAGCGGCTTTAGCCGCCGAGGTACCTCAGAGGCTGAAGCCTCCACAAACCTGAACCTCCATCGCAGGCCTGAAGGCCTGCGCCACCCAAAAGCTCCAAGCCGGTTCAGCCCAAGAGCTCCGAGCGGCTTCCCCAAAACTCCGACCGGTTCACCTATGGCAGGTGCTGCACGTCGTAATGTCCTTCACGTTGCGCACGTTGTATTTCTTCGCCAGGTCCGTGCCTAGCTCGGTTTGATCGGTGTAGCTGCGGCCGTCCACAACCACAGGGTTCGCGCTGGTCGGCTGCTGGTAGCGCATGTTGAATACCTGATCACGTGGACGCAGATTCTGCTCCGGGGCGCGGTGGCAGCCCAGGCACCACTCCATCTGCAAGCTCTCCTGCTGGTACATCAACGGCATCTGATCCACCGGACCGTGGCAGGTGTTGCAGCCCACTCCCTTGTTGATATGAATGCTGTGATTGAAATAAACGAAGTCGGGGAGCTGGTTGACCCGCGTCCACTGCAGCGACTCGCCCGACTTGTAGCTGGCGCGCACGGGCTCGAGCAACTGGGCGTTGGTCCAGATCTGCGAATGGCAGTTCATGCAGGTCCTGGTCGGCGGAATGCCGGCAAAGCTGGAGGTTTCGACCGAGGTGTGGCAATAGCGGCAGTCAATGCCGAGTCCGGTAACGTGGTGCTGATGGCTGAAAGGCACGGGCTGCGGCTTGCGCACGCCGGCGTAAGTAATGTAGGGCGAGCGCTGAATTTCCGTCGCCACCCAGGCCAGCGCGGCAACCACAAACACCGCGCCAAAAATCGTGGCCCGGGACAGAGTATTCGTACTGCGATGAAAAATCTGCGACATTCCCTTTTGACTGGCTGAGGAGACCCGGCGGATCGTCCGCTGCTAGTGACGCTGATTCCATTACGGCGCAAAGGAAAACCACCCACAGGTTTTCCGTTGGCTGTGAAAACAGGAGATTATAAATATTTTGACGGAGTTTGTCGCGCGATTTTAGATTTTGCACAGGAAAAAAGTTTCAAATTGAACATTCCTAGAAAATCGGCGGATTTTTCAACGTGGCGGAAACACGAGCGCAGTTTCTGCCGCAGCCCTGCCCGCCGCAAACGCTTAGCGCAGATTCATGACCAGCAGCTTGGGTTCCGTCATTTCTTCGATCGCATAGCGCAGGCCCTCGCGGCCCAGGCCGGAATCTTTGACGCCGCCATAGGGCATGTGATCAATGCGGAACGAAGGAACGTCGCCGGCAATCATGCCGCCGACTTCCAGGTCTTCGTAGGCTTGAAACAGCAGCTTCGCATCGCGGGTAAAGACGCCGGCCTGCATGCCGAAAGCGGAGTTGTTCACCTGGCGCACGGCTTGGTCAAAATCCTTATAGGGTTCGACCGTGACCACGGGTCCAAAGATTTCCTCGCTGTTCACCTTCATGTCGGACCGGGTGCCGGTGAGCACGGTGGGTTCGACGATCAGCCCTTTGCGGCCGCCGCCGCAGAGCAAGCGGGCGCCGGCGCGGATCGCTTCGTCAATCCAGCCCATGGTGCGGATCGCGTCACTTTCGCGAATGAGCGGGCCCACGTCGGTGGAGTCATCGAGCGGATCGCCCACCTTCAACCGCTTCACGCCTTCCACCAGAAGGTCCACGAATCTTCCGTACACCGAGTGCTCGACCAGAATGCGCTGCACCGAGATGCACGTCTGGCCGGCGTAGGCAAAGCCGCCGGTGACGCAGCGGTCGGCGGCGTAGGCCAAATCAGCGTCGCTGTGCACGATGACCGCGGCGTTGCCGCCCAGTTCGAGGACGACTTTTTTCTTCCCGGCGCGGCGCTTGATGTCCCAGCCGACCGGCACACTGCCTGTGAAACTGATGAGCTTGATGCGGTCGTCGGTGACGAGCACGCCGGCGTCTTCATTGGAGAGCGGAACTACATTGAGCCCGCCATCGGGCCAACCCGCCTGCTGCACGCACTCGGCCAGAAGCAGCGAGCAGAGGGGCGTCTGCGGGGCCGGCTTCAATACCATAGGGCAGCCGGCGGCGATGGCAGGCGCGACTTTGTGGGCCACCAGATTGATAGGAAAATTAAACGGCGTGATGCCGGCCACCGGGCCGAGCGGAAAACGGCGCACGATGCCCCAGCGTCCGGCCGTGAACTCCTGCCAGTCGAGGGGAAGAAACTCGCCGTAAATGCGCGTGCTTTCTTCCGCGGCTACGTTGAAAGTAAAGATGGCGCGCTCGACTTCCGTGCGCGCGCCTTTGAGGGGCTTGCCCGCTTCCTGGGCGAGGGTGCGCGAGAATTCTTCCTTGCGCTCGGCCATAGCGGCCGAAATCCGCCGCAGCACGCGCTGGCGCTCGAAGGCGGGCAGGCGGCGGGTGGTGCCGAAAGCCTTGACCGCCGCGGCAATGGCGGCTTCGGCGTGTTCGCGCCGTCCCTGGACCACGCGCGCGATGAGGGTGCCGTCGTAGGGCGCGCGAATCTCAACGATGTCGCCGTCTTCTCTCCATTGGCCGTCGAAAAAAAATCCGTGGGTCGCAACTGGCGCGATCGTCATTTCTGCCATGATTTGTTTGGAACCCCCGTAAGAGCGACCCGGTCATTATAGGGCTTCCCGGTTCCAGGTGGTTTCCTGGGTGAACCTCTGTGCACTCTGTGGTCAGGTTTCGTTCTCCCGCTACAATGGGCTTCGCCCGGGCATGACCGCATTGGCCACAATTTCCGAACTCGCCCCACGCTTGCGGCGGAGGGAAGTCTCCCCGGTGGAGATCACGCGCGCCTGCCTGGAGCAAATCGAGAAGCTGAACCCGGCGCTGAACGCTTTCATCACGGTGATGGCCGATTCCGCGCTCTTGGAAGCGCGCACGTCTGAGGCGGAAATTCTGCGCGGCAATTGGCGCGGTCCGCTGCACGGCATACCGGTGGCGCTCAAAGACCTGATTGACACGGCGGGCGTGCGCACCACGGCCGCCAGCGCCTTGTACAAAGACCGAATTCCCGCGCAGGATGCGGAAGTGGTTCGGCGGCTGCGGCTCGCGGGCGCGGTGATCCTCGGAAAAAATAATCTGCACGAGTTTGCTTATGGCGGGAGTTCGCTGGTCAGCCACTTCGGGGACGTTCACAATCCCTGGGACCGGAGACGAATCGCGGGCGGGTCGTCAGGAGGATCGGCCGCTGCGGTTTCCGCAGGTCTCGCTTACGCTGCGATCGGCACCGATACGGCGGGCTCGATTCGCGAACCGGCGGCCCTCTGCGGTTGTGTGGGCCTGAAACCAACTTACGGGCGCGTGTCGAGCCGGGGAGTGATTCCACTTTCGGCGTCGCTCGATCATGTGGGGCCGCTGGCCGCCACCGTGGCGGATGCGGCGATCGTGCTGCAGGCGATTGCCGGATACGATTCGGCGGACATTACCTCGTCTGATGTTCCGGTGGCCGATTATATCGGCGCTTTGCGTGAGGATGCAAAGAAGCTGCGCGTGGGTGTGCTGCGGGATTATTTCTTCGACGATCTGGATCCGGAAGTGGCGGCGGCAATGGAACACGCGCTGGGCGCACTGCGAACTCTTGTCGCGGAGATGAAAGAAGTTCGGCTGAACGTGCCCACGGACCGCACGCTGCAGGCCGCCGAATCCTGTGCCTGGCACGCGGAGAACGTCGCGAAGAGTCCGGAACTGTACCAGCCTGAAACGTTGCGGCGTATTCGATCGGGAGAGAAGCTGTCTGCGGCCGAGTACATCCAGCGGCGGCGCGAGCAGGACGAAGCCCGCCGCAGCATTCGCGCAGCCTTCGCCGATGTGGATGTGCTGGTGACTCCGACGACGCCGATCCCCGCTCCGGCAAATGCTGAGTTGAAGGCAAATCCTGAGGCGTTGCGTCCCGCCGAACTCAAGCTGCTGCGCAACACGCGGCCATTCAACGTTTGGGGATTGCCGACAATCTCGCTTCCTTGCGGAGTCACGCAGGGCGGGCTGCCCATCGGCCTGCAGATCGCGGGGCCGCCCTGGCGGGAAGACTTGATCTTGCGGCTGGCTCATGCCTACGAGCAGGCGACTGCGTGGCACAAGCGACGGGTTGGGGAGTTGGGCAAGAGCAGGGCCTGATTACATCAGGTGGTGTTGGCTGAGCCGAATGTTTTTCAACTATCTGTCGAGATCGAACTGAATCCTGATCTATCCCAGAGCGATCTGTCATCCCGAGCGGCGCGAGGGATCTAGGTGTTTGCTGGCAGCGGCCGCACCTGATGGTGCGGGCAAGGACCTAGATCCCTCGCTTCGCTCGGGATGACAGTGTGGTTTAGTCCACGCTATATATGAAAATGGACTAGTCCACCGTCCTCACGTCATCGGGCAACGTCAGCACGAACTCGCACTTGCCGGTGGTCACGGAGCACGACAGCGTTCCGCGGCGCAGTACTTTCACCGGCGTGTCATCGGGAAAGGTGAGGTGGTAGTCGGCGGTGCGGAGGGCATCGGTGTAGGACTTCAGCTTTTCGTCTCCGCTGACAAACTTCACCGCATCCACTTTTGCGGCTGAGCCGGCGCCGCCGCTCAGCAGAATAAAGAAATCGGCGTTGCCGGTTTGCCGGGCCTGGCCCAGATCAATCGTACTCAGATGCTGGAGTTCGTCTTTGAAGCGCGCCACCGCAGCGTCGGCCTTGGCGTCTCCTCCGGCCAGCGAGGCCAGCCGGCCGCGGGTTTCAGGGATCGGGCGCAAACCGCTCATGGAGAGCGCGTAGGTGCGCAGGGCGCGGTCCTTGTCGCCGCGCTTCTCGTAGATTTGTCCGAGATGGTCGCCCACCTCGCCGTGATGGCCGAGTCCCCAGGCGGCGGCAACATATTTCTCAGCCTTGTCGAGATGTCCTTCGCTGAAGTGCACCCAGCCCAGCGTGTCCCAATAGGCGATCAGCGACGACACCAGCGGCAGTTCCTGTTGCGTAAGACGATCGAGCGACACGTTGCGCAGGGCCGCGGCCGTCGCTGACACGGCCGACTCGGCATACTGCTGCGCACGATCGAGATGAGCGTTCTTGAGCGAGAGCTGGTAAGCGATGTTGTTCCAGACCAGCGGCGTGGCGGCCAGTTCCACGGCATGATCGAAGGTGGCCAGCGCCTTGTCGTCCTGCCCCAGGTTCAGGTAGGCATCGCCCAGGCTCACCTGCAGGTCGGCGCTGTCGGGGGTAAGGGACGCGGCTTTCTCCAACTCCGCAACGGCCTCGTTGTACTTGTGCCACTCGGCGTACATGATGCCCAGGTTGGCGTGGGCATACTTGTCGAGGGGATTGTTCTCCAGTTGCTTGTTGAAGGCCTTGACGGCATCGTCGTACTTGCGTTCATTCCAGTACACACGGCCGAGGTTGTTGTAGGCATATTCATCGTAGGGATTGACTTCGATCTGCTTTTGATACGCGGCGATCGCCTGATCATTCTGGCGCAGCTGGAAATACACCAAGCCTAGGTTGTTCCAGGCGAATTTGTTCTTGGGATCAACTTCCGTCGCCCGTTTCAGGAGTGCGATCGCGACCGGAAAGTTGCCGCTCTCCATGGCGGCGCGGCCGCTCTCCACCAGATCGTCGGCCTTCATGTCGGCGGGGGGAACGGGCGCTCCGGCCACTGTGCTCTCGACCGACAGAGGCTGCCGGAGGTCGTCGCCTACGGCGCGCCGGAAGGACTCGTAATCGGTGGCGCGGGCTGCGGGGAGCTCGTCCTGCCGCAGGGTAAGCTTGCGCGATGCGGTGAAAACCCCGCCTTCAATCTTGTAGGCGGCTTCATACTCCGCGTAGTCGCGCTTCAGCGCGAAGGCCAGCGGCACGCGTGCCGTGTAGCGGGAGGGCAACTCCAGCCTGATCTTGTAGAAATATTCGGCTTTCGGCCCCAGCTTGAGAGGCTCGGCATCGGCGTCGTCCCCGTCCCCGGCATCGGGCAGGCTGAACTGGATTAAGGGAAGAAGGATTTCCGCCTTCTTCTTCGACCAGTCGAGGAATCCGACCTTGGAGACGTCGTAGGAAAGCGTGAACGGCTCACGGGTGGCTGCCGGATCGCTGACCTTGAGATTGGTGATCTCTCCCCCCAGCCCGGCGTTCACGCTCTCGACCACGCGCGGCCAATTGGCCTGGGGCACGCGGCGGAACACGGAGCGGACCGTCAACTCTTCATCGCCCCGGAACACGTAGTGCACGTGAGCTTCGAGTTTGCCGACATCGTTGATCTTGCCCTCGACCTCGGAAAATTCGGTATCGGGCATGGGAGTGTCGGCCGGGGTTTCCTCGAGATGGGGTGCTACCGAGGAGGGCGGGATTTCCGGCGGAATCACCAGCGCCTGCTTTTTCCGCAGGTTGAACGAGAGCAGGCGGAAGGGCGCCACTTCGCTGGTCGTGTCCATCCAGACCTCTTTACCGCCCAGCGGCAGCATCGTGATGATGTGATCGAACTGCGACGGCGAGGGTACGTCCGGATCCAGCTTGCGGCTGGAATTGATCAGCACGCCCGAGGCGTGCAGTCCTTCCACTTCGAGCAACGAGGCCAGTAGCGTGTGCTTGTCTTTGCAGTCGCCGTACTGGTTGTGGAGCACGTCGCCGGCCGCATGCGGCTGGTAGCGGCCGACCCCCAGCGAGAGGCTCACATAGCGGAAGTTTTTCGCGACGAAGTCGTAGAGAGCTTCAGTCTTGTCCAGGTCGGTCGTGAGCCCCTTGACCAACTCTTCGGCCTTGGCGCGAACCTCGGGCGAGGGCGCGCGCCGGTCTTTTTCAAGGCTGGCATACCAGCGGCCGACCTGCTCCCAGGTTCCAAACGTTGTCAGCTGGATATCGGGCCGGTCATCGTCGGGACGATGTTTCTTTTCCTTCTCTTTCTCTTTCTCCTTGGCCTTGTCGTCGCGCTCAGTATGGGAACTGGTCCAGTGATAGAGGCGGCGGCCGCCTTCTTCCGTGATTTTCGGGTCCATCCCCGGCTTGTTCTTCAGCCTTAGCGGGCGGTCGCGGGGAACATCCAGGTCGAAGGTCTCGTCGAGAACGATGTTGTTGCGGTCGAACTCGTATTCGCTCCAGAACTCGCCCGCCGCCAGCGGCGTGTGAATGACGGTGACCATCTCATATTCCAGCACTTCACCCGGACGCAGGCCCGGCACGGTAATGTGCTTCTGGCGGTAATCGGTATAAACCGGAGCTTCGTGTTCGACGGGCGCACTCAGGTCCTGCACGGCATCGTCGCCAGCCTTGACCACGCTGCCGTCCTCTTTGAGTACTCGCACATAGGGAATCTCGACGCGTTCGTTGGCCGAGTTGTAGCCCACCTGCAACTGTCCCCACTGCTGCACTCCCGCTTCGCTTTGCACACGGATGCGGGCGGAAATCTCTCTGCGGCCGGTACCATCGGTCTCAAAGCGGTAGCGCGCCCGCAACTGTTCCACCACGAAGGACTCCTGGGAGTAGTCGTGCTTGTCTTCGATCTTTGGCGAATCGGCGGTTTTCTCCGCAGCCGCCGCTGCCGAGCTCTGGGCCTGGGGAACAGGCTTGGCCGTAGGTTGGCTGGACTGTTGGGAACCTGCACTGGAAACCAGCAGGCAAAGGACGATAACTGCCAGAAAACGGTCGCGCATAGAGGGAATCTCGAAATCTCATTATCCCATGCAGGCAGGATTCGAGCGTGCCGGATCGGTGGAAAGTCCTGAGGAAACACCACTTGGGCGCGAAACTATGGCGGAAACCGTACCGGCGATCCGCCGACAGTTGCAGCCGTCACGATTGGCTGGCACCCATCCATGGTCGCAATACGACAATGATGTTTCATATGAATCCTGTGATTCCAATCACATTTTTCTCTCCCGAACACGCGGAATCGAGGTAAAATCGCCCCCAGATAGTCTTGCCCCGCCGCGATGCGTGGCAGGCGTGACGCATAAAGTACTTGCGCCACGATCTTTCCGTCGGAGGGTTTTGCATGGAAGATCGGGCCCCTGTCGTCTCTCCTACCCAGCAGTCCACTTCTACCGCCAAACATCACGAAGGCCGCGGCGCCTGGGTTCTTACCGCTTATGGCATCTGCGGTCTGGCGCTGTTCGGCATTCTGGCTTACTTTTTTTCGGACTTCATCTCCCACTAGTCCGGGCCCGCTGTGGCGAACGGGCGCGCGCGCCTGCGGCTCGTGCTGATGTGTACCTGCCAGTTTCAGATTGCACCGCACTCCTGCGCGCCCCGAAGGCCCGCTTCGAACGTGCTACAATGAGCGGCCTTAGGCTGTTGCTCCGGCACCCGGCACAGACCCCACGCAAGCAAGCAACACGGAAAAAGAATCTGTGGCCAAGACTCCCACGTCCAGCCCCACGCCCGTCACCTACGCCGACGCCGGTGTGGACATCAGCCGCGCCAACCGCACCAAACAGCGCATCAAGTACCTGGCCCACAAGACGTTCACCCGGGGCGTGCTGAGCGAGATTGGCGGCTTCGGCGGGCTGTTTGCCGTGGATAAGACCAAGTATGCCGATCCCGTGCTGGTCTCGAGCGTGGACGGAGTCGGCACCAAGCTGAAGATCGCGTTTGAGATGGACCTGCATTCGACCGTGGGTGCCGACCTGGTCAATCACTGCGTCAACGACATCGCCGTGCAGGGAGCCGCTCCGCTGTTCTTCATGGACTACCTGGCCACCGGCACGCTGGACCCGGCGATTGCCGAGCAAGTTGTCGAGGGCATCGCCGACGCCTGCAAGCACAACGGCTGCGCGCTGATCGGCGGCGAAACGGCCGAGATGCCCGGCTTTTATCCCGACGGAGAATACGACCTTGCCGGATTCATCGTCGGAGTGGTGAACCGGGAGCGGATTATCACCGGCAAAGATGTGCAGATCGGCGACATCATTCTGGGCCTGCCCTCCAACGGCCTGCACACCAACGGATATTCGCTGGCGCGCAAACTGCTGTTTGAGGTGGCGCACTACTCGCCCGAGACGTATGTCAACGAGATCAAGAACAAAGTTGGCAACGAATTGATGCGCACCCACAAAAGCTACTGGCCGGCCCTGAAGAAGCTGATTGACGCCCAATGTGTGGCGGCGCTGGCGCACATCACCGGCGGAGGCATTACGGAAAACCTGCCACGGGTGCTGCCCAAGGGCACGGCGGCTGTGATTGAACTGGGCTCGTGGCCCGTGCTCCCCATCTTCGAGCACCTGCAGCAGTTGGGGAACGTTCCTCAGGATGAAATGCTGCGCACCTTCAACATGGGCATGGGAATGCTGCTGGTGGTCCCGCTGGCGAAATTCAAGAAGGCCCAGACCGTGCTGGAGCGCGTAGGCGAAAGAGCCTACACCATCGGCCGCATCGTGAAAGGCGAGCGCAAGGTGACGTACAGCTAGTTGCATCGTTGATTGTTGATTGTTGATTGTTGATTTCTTGCGTAGGGTTTTCATTCAACAATCAGAAATCAAAAATCAACAATGCACTCCCTCGGCATACTTCTCTCCGGACGCGGGTCGAATTTCGTCGCCATTGCTGACAGCATTGGCGCGGGCCGCGTCCCGGACGCGCGGATAGCTGTCGTCATCTCGAACAAGGCCGACGCACCCGGCATCGCGATCGCCCGCCAGCGCGGGCTGACTGCCGTGGTGATTCCCTCGAAGGGCCGGCCGCGGGAGGAGCACGATCGCGAAGTCGTCGCAACATTCAAACAACATGGAGTAGACCTGGTCTGCCTTGCCGGATACATGCGCCTGCTATCGCCGTGGTTCGTGCGGCAGTTCCCACAGCGGATTCTAAACATCCATCCCTCGCTGCTACCGGCGTTTCCCGGCCTGGAGGCGCAGGAGCAGGCGTTCGCCTATGGCGTGAAAATTTCCGGCTGCACCGTGCACTTCGTGGACGAGGAACTCGACCACGGCGCGATCATTGTGCAGAAGGCTGTGCCCGTTCTCGACGGCGATGACGAGCACACCCTCGCTGCCCGAATCCTGGAGCAAGAGCACGTGGCGTATACGGAGGCGATCAATATCGTATTGAAAGGGCGGTTTGAAATCAGCGGACGAAGGCTGGTCAGCACGTCCCCGCTATAATCAAGAAGCATGCCGACTTTCGCTCCCGTAGACGAACAGCTCACGTATCTGAAGAAGGGCGCGGCGGAAATCATCCGCGAAACCGACCTGCGCGCCAAACTCGAGAAATCGCGCGCCACCGGCAAGCCGCTGCGCGTCAAGCTGGGCATGGACCCCACCGCCCCCGACCTGCACCTCGGCCACACGGTGGTGCTGCGCAAGCTCAAACATTTTCAGGATCTCGGCCATACCGCCATTTTTCTGATCGGCGACTTCACCGGAATGATCGGCGACCCCACGGGCCGTTCGGCAACGCGTCCGCCGCTCAGCCGCGAGCAGATCGAGCAGAATGCGGAAACTTACAAAGCGCAGGTCTTCAAGATTCTCGATCCGCAGAAAACCGTGATTGATTTCAACCGCCGCTGGTTCTCGACCTTCACCTCGGACGATTTTGTGCGCCTGATGGGGAAGTACACCGTGTCACAGATGCTCGAGCGCGAGGACTTTCATAAGCGCTTCTCCGAAGAGAAGCCCATCTCGATGCACGAACTCCTCTATCCGCTGGTGCAGGGCTACGACTCGGTCGCGCTGGAAGCCGACGTGGAACTGGGTGGCACCGACCAAAGATTCAACCTGCTGGTCGGCCGCGAACTGCAGCGCGCCTACGGCCAAGAGTCGCAGGTGGCGCTGACCACGCCGATTCTCGAGGGCCTCGACGGCGTACAGAAAATGTCGAAATCGCTGGGCAACGCCATCGGCATCCACGAGCCGCCGCTGGAAATGTACGGGAAGATCATGAGCATCTCCGACGAAATGATGTGGCGCTACTACGAACTGCTGACGGATGTGCAGGTCGCGGAAATCGAGAAGATGAAGCATGAAGCGCATCCCATGCAGGCGAAGAAAGATCTGGCGCGGAGGATCGTGGCGGATTTTCATTCGGCGGAGGCGGCGGCGAAAGCGGCGGAGGACTGGGCGAAGCAGTTTCAGAAAGATGAAGTGCCGGAAAGCGTTGAAGAAATTTCAGTGGATATTGCCGACATCTCTGCGGGAGACCAGTACGATGTCCGATTGGATCGGCTCCTTGTCCGCTGCGGCCTGGCTGACTCGGTAACGGACGCAGCGAGAAAATTGAAACAGGGATCAGTGCGGGTCGAGGACATTGTCAGAAGTCACCACACGTACAGACTGAACAAACTTCCCGTTCGCTTGCCGATCCGGGTCGGAAAGCGCCTTAGGGTCGCTGTCATCCGGTAGGACAAAAAAAGAACTGTCATCCTGAGCACAGCAGGACGATTCGCTTCGCGAATCGTTCTGCGGAGTCGAAGGATCTCTGCACCCGCCTGCGCCATTCCCGGCACATCAGGGAGTTCCCGCCAGAACATGCCGCCGAAATTGCACAGGTCCTTCGTCGGGAGTCCTGCACTTTGCGCGCAGGACTCCGCTTCCTCAGGATGACAATGGCGAGAGGGATCACAACTCACGGCAGCAGCCCAAACACCGCCACCCCGTTCGTCGTTCCTACGAACACTTTGCCGTTCACGATCATCGGGGTGATGAACTTGTTGCCTCCACCAAACTGATCCCGGCCTCCACTGGCCTGGTTGCTGTTGTAGAGCTCGTTCAAAGTTGCCGCATCGTAGGCATGCAGCACGGCTGGGCTGCTGTTCTCGACGGCCCACACGATTCCGTTGCTCGTGCCGTTGGCAGAGATACTGGGCGTGGCACCGGGATATTCAAAGCTGTTTGCTGTCTGCGCCGTTGCGGTGGACAACTTCGCGTTGGTGATGGGGAAGGCCTGAATCGGACTGCCCACCGAGCCGTAGTAAACCGTGTTGTTGAAGTAGGCGGGCATCGCCCAGACGCCGCCTGGCAGGGCTCCCGCAAGCTCCTGATAGATGGTGTTGTTGTTGTTCGGATGGAACTTGCCCATGGAGTCGCGGTTCACCACGTAGAGGTTCCCGTCTTTCCCCGCGCCCACGGCGAGGTGCATGGTTTGGCCGGAACCGTTGGTGAGATCGGGCAGCACCATCTCTCCGCCGGAACCGAGGTCGGTATCACTGCCGTTCTCGGACGACTGGTTGTACATTTCGAAATAATCCGCCACGGCCAGCTGGTTGTTGGTGGTCGAGAGCTTCATGAACGCGTTGCCGTAATCGCCATTGGTAGGAAAGCCGCTTGCGTTCAGAGTTGTGTCGAAGTCGCCGTTGGCGTCGAGAAAATAAATGTTCCCCGAATTGTCAGCGGCCAGACCATCGCCCGCCATCCAGATGGCCCCTTCGTTGCCGTTCGGCGTCACATTCAGCACGCTGGTCTGCGCGAGAGTCGCGGCGTTGTAACCCATGATCCAGCCCGTGTAGGGACGCATGTCGCAATGCGAAGCCCATCCGGTATAGATGACGCCGTTCAGCAGCAGAAGTCCGGCGCGCTCCTTGTACTGGGCTGGATCGAAGATCACATTCACGCCGTCGCTGTTGTCGCCGGTACCGGGATAAGTCGCCTGAATGTCCACAGGGCCGCTGAACAGTTCCGTGCCCAACGCGAGATCGAGCGCGTGCAGACGCTGGTGGTAAGTGGATCCGTTCTTGGACATCGCCACAACATAGACCACGCCGTTGGGACCGCGCGTGCGATCAATCACCGGAGTGGAGGTCACACCGATCTCTGGGCTGACCTGACCGCAGCCGCGGGGATCGGAAGTCTTCTCTCCCGACTTGAGCATGGACGTACTCCAGACCTTCGTCCCTGTGTCGGCATCATAGGCGTACACCGTGTCGTGCTCGGAAGCCACGATCAGAAGATTGTGCGTGCCATTGCCGGGCACTGCAACGGTGGAGGCGTAGAGCGGTTCGGCGTCCACCAGGCCGTCCGTCGAATAAAAGCCGAGTTTGCCGAAGGTCGAAGACGCAACGTTGCTGGTGGTCAGAACAGTCTCGGCCAGATTTTGTCCCGTACGCCCAATGTCGTTGTGATAAGTCAGAACGTCGGCCGAAGAGGTGGGGGCGTTCACCGTGAGTGTAGCCGCGTTGCTGGTGATAGCTCTCGCAGCGTTGCTCACGACCACGCTGAATTGCGAGCCGCTGTCGGACAATGTGGTGGCCGGAGTGGTGTAACTTGCCGACGTCGCGCCGTTGATCGCCGTCGTACCCTTCTGCCACTGATAGTTAAGAGGAGCCGTGCCCGCGGCTACCACGGAGAAGGTTGCCGTCTGGCCGGCGGTGACCGCCTGATTCGAAGGCTGGGTCTGGATGCTGGGGGCGGTTGGGGATTTCACACCGGCGGTGCTGGCGCCACATCCCGCCATAGCCAGGCTAAGTGCAAGAAAGCACAGGGCAAACATCAGGCGTCGCAACAGCATAAGTCAGACCCCCAAGAAAGAGTGGCTGCATCATGATGACAGTCCTCGGCGGTCTTGGGGAGGGCCAGTGACATTACCATCGGGAACTGGCGAGCGCGCCGATGGGTCGTGCCGCCGCGTGCCGTGCAGCGCGGGGAATCGCGAAATCGTTCATCGGTCGCGGCTGGCTCTGGTACTCTCACCTCGCCACCACCTAGCAAACGATGCGCGCTGCGGCCATCCTCGGGCTGGGATGTTCTTCCAAAGACCTGAAGCCCTTCCAGTCGGACAACAACGTCGAGTGGCGAATGGGCATGCCCGCGCCGGAGGATCCGATTGATGCGATCCTGCTCTTTGGTGGCGACGGGACCGTTCACCGGCATCTGGGGCGATTGGTCCGACTCGGCCTGCCGATGCTGGTTGTGCCTGCGGGCAGCGGCAACGACTTTGCCCGTGCGCTTGGTTTGCGCAGTGTGCGCGATTCACTCGCGGCTTGGCGGAAATACTGCGGCGGCGCGGGGATTGTGAGCACGATTGATCTGGGAGTGATTACGTCGCTAGAAAGCGCGGGCGGGGCGCCCGCGCCACACAGTCGTTATTTCTGCTGCGTGGCCGGGGTGGGTCTCGACGGGGAAGTCTCGCGGCGGGCGAATCAGCTCCCGCGCTGGCTGCGCGGACACGGCGGCTACGTGCTGAGCCTGGCGCCAACCCTCTTCCGGTTCGCTCCCGTGCCCATGAAGATTTTCTCGGCCAACGAAACTGCGGCTGAGATCCCGGTCTGGACCACCGCAAGCGACCAGCCCACGCTGCTGGCCGCCTTCGCCAACACGCCGGTGTATGGCGGTGGAATGAAGATCGCGCCCCGCGCGAAAATGGACGACGGCCTGCTCGACGTCTGCGTGGTCGGCGGCGTGAGTCCCTTCAAACTGTTCTCCATGTTTCCCAGCGTTTACACCGGCAGTCATCTGAGGATCCGCGAGGTGAGCTATTTTCAGGCCCCGCGTCTGCGGATCGAAACCGAGCGACCGCTCGATGTTTATGCAGACGGCGAGTTCGTGTGCAGCACTCCGGTCGAGATAGCGGTGCAACGCGCAGCTCTGAGGATCGTGACGCCGTAGTGGCTGTCGAGCTTCGCTCAACCCGGACAGCCGAGGCGGCTGTCCCCACACAATCCTGCTTGCAGCTTCACTTGGTGCTAAACTTTCTTCATGTCTGACGGACGTTCCCGCACCCTGCTCTGGGTCCTGATCGGGGGAGGAGCTTTCTTCCTCTTTGTGCTGGCGGTGTTCACGCTGGTGTATCTCACGCTGCACGCCGGCGGGGCTGATACGGCCGGACTGACCAGCTTTGGCGACCGCATTGGTGTAGTGGATCTGGACGGCGTGATCCTTTCACCGCAGCCCGTCGTGGGCCAGCTCAAGAAATTTGCCGACGACTCGTCCATCAAAGCCATCATTCTGCACGTGAATTCGCCCGGCGGGGGAGTAGCCGCGTCCGAAGAGATTTACCGCGAAGTAAAGCGCATCCGCGCCGAAAAGAAAAAGAAAATTGTGGTGTCGATCGAGACCGTGGGCGCCAGCGGCGCTTATTACGTGGCCTCGGCTTCCGACAAGATTTACGCCGACCAGGGCAGCATCGTGGGCTCGATCGGCGTCATCGCCCAGTGGGTGAACTACGGCGACCTGCTCAAGTGGGCCAAACTGAAAGACATCGTGATCAAGACCGGCGAGTTCAAAGACACCGGCAACCCGACCCGCGACCTCACTCCGGCCGAGCAGGCTTACATGCAGGCGCTGATTGACAACATGTTCGGGCAATTCATTCAGGCGGTAGCCGACGGGCGGGGTTTGAAGTACGACGATGTAAAGTCGTTTGCCAACGGCAAGGTCTGGACCGGCGAGCAGGCCAAGTCCATGAAGCTCATAGACAGCGTGGGCGACTTCGAAACCGCCGTGGCGGACACAGCCAAGTCCATAGGAATCAAAGGGGAACCGACGCTGGTGCGCCCGGAGAAGGACCGCAGAACCCTGATGGACCTGCTGCTCGGCGACGTTTCCCAGTACCTGCCCACACGCGAAAAGATGCTGGAGCAGCAAGTGGGCTTTTATTACCTGTGGAAGTAGCTCCGCCCTCGATGGGCCAGCCCTGATGGGACGTCCGAGATGGGCGTATCGGACCCGTAACTTGCATTAAACCCCTGAAATTTGAGAGAGTTATGGAAGATGCATGTCCGGATTCCGTTCCACTGGGTGGCCCGCATCCACGGAACTGTCGCTCGGTTCAGTTCTGAGCGTGTGTTGTACAAAGAGAGGTGTTATGACCAAAGCCGATCTGATTGACGAAGTCTCGCGTTTGGCAGAACTTACGCGGAAAGACAGTGAAGTGATCGTGGAAACGATCTTCGACAGCGTGGTGCGCTCGCTGCGCGCCGGCGACAAGATCGAGATCCGGGGCTTTGGCAGTTTCCGCACCCGCCAGCGCAAGCCACGCGTCGGCCGTAATCCCAAGACCGGCGAACGCGTGGAAGTTCCCGCCAAGAAGATTCCTTTTTTCAAGCCCAGCAAGGAACTGAAAGACTTGGTCAACAACGCAGCGGCGACGGCGGCAACTCCAGCGCCGCCAACGAGTTCTGCGCCTCCAACGGCGTAGGCGCCATTCCAATCTCATCGTGGACGCAATGTGGTCGCGCTTCGCGCGGCGGACAGCCGAGGCGGCTGTCCCCACACAACCTCTGCTAGGGTTTGGTTCCCAGGTACAAGTCCGCAACCTTCAGCGCAAGTTCCTCGGGATTGATGTCGGTACGGTTGGCCAGCACGATCACAGTCAGATTGTCGTCGGGAAAGCGCTGGATCGTGGTACGGAAGCCGATTGTGCCGCCGTCGTGCGACATGCGCTTGTGGCCCTGGTGGGGATCAAGAAACCAGCCGAACCCGTAGCTCGGAGCCGTGCCGTCGGGAAACATCGTCGGATTGCCCGTGGGTTGCACCGGAGTCAGCGCCGGCTGCATTTCCACGGCGCTGAGCAGAGTGTGCTCGCGCAGGGCGCGGTCCCACTTGGCCAGGTCATCGAGCGAAGAATAAATGCCGCCGTCGCCCAGCACCGCCGACGTCGGACTCTGATCGGTTTCGTGCCAGCCGTCTTTTTCGTTGGTGTGGCCGTAGGCTCGGTGCGGCACTTCATCCTTGCCCTTTTCGTAGGCCAGCGTGTTCTTCATTTTCAGAGGAGTGAAGATTCGCTCCTGCAGAAACTGGCCGAAACTTTTGCCCGAGACTTTTTCCACGATCATCGCCAGCATGGCATAGCCCGAGTTGCTGTATTCCCACTTTGTGCCCGGCGCAAACCTGCCGCTGGTCTGCTGCTCGAGAAGCTTCAGCACGCCGGCGTCGAGAATCTGCGGAACTTTTTCCGGCGGCGTGTCGGGATACTGCTTCATCAGTATTTCCCCGTAATCTTCCAGGCCCGAAGTGTGGTTGAGCAGATTGCGCACGGTGATGGCTTTGCCGTAGGCCGGAAATTCGGGGAAGAAGGCGGTGAGGTGGTCGTCGTAGCGCAGTTTGCCGTCACGCGCGAGCAGCATGATGCATGCCGCCGTGAACTGCTTGGTGAACGACGCCAGCCTGAAATTCGTTTTCGCGTCAATGGGATGCAGGGTGCGCAGATCGGTGACGCCGTATCCCCGGCGGAAGACAGGCCGCCCGTTGCGGACGACGAGCACGGCGGCGCCGGGAGCGGTGGTGGATCTTAGTGAGGAGAAGATGGCGTCAATCTGGGTGGGGGAAACCTGGGCGGAGGCGGTGATGGCAGAAATGGCGAGTGCTGCGAGTAAGGCGAGTCTGGTTCTCAAGGCGAGTCCTCGAACAGCTTAGACGCCGGGATCTTGGACACGATAGCAGATGCGGGCGGATGGGATGGGAGCGCTTCCGCGAGGTAGGTGATTGCTAGTGAAATGGGATTTATCAACAGCAACCGGGACATCAACGAGGAACCGAGGATCGCTAACGCATCTTTGAAGCGATTTCTGCTCGCTTACGCGCACGACGGAGTATAAATCCAGTGCCGAGTGCTGCTACCAGCACTCCAAAAAAGAGTACCGCGATTCCTCCATGGAGAACCCGCCATCCGAACACGAAAAGCATTCCAACAAAAAAGCTGCTAACAGCCGTTGCAAAGAGATTCGGCCATTTTGCGACTCCTTCAACGGCCCTTATAGCGTCCAACAAGAGCATGCCTAATCCGAATAGCACGCCAAACCCCAAAACCCGCATCCACTCCGGTGTTGTGCCCACGGCCATGAACCCCCTAAGGGTGACGCTTCAAGCATAGTAGCGCTGTAAAGCCCTCTTAACCCGATCTGTTCTTGACGTTAACACGTTTACCCTGTTGTATCTCGCCCGTCCATCGCCCATCACTCCCGGATTCCGGCCGCTCCCATCATCCGCCCCGTCTTGCCTTTCGCAGCGCGATACGAGAACAGCAAGTAGGGATGGCAGTTGGTGCAGAGCGGCGATGCTTCGATGCTCTTCTTCGGTATACCCGCGACAAGTAACTGCTGACGGTTGGCTTCTACCAGATCGAGGAAGATCTTCTTCGGCAGGTCACTGTGCCCGGGGGCGCGAGCAGTCAGGAACAGCAGCGGATATTTTTCTCGCACCGGGTCGGACTCTTTGACTTCGTGAAACAGACTGGCCGCGTAGGCGAACTGCGATTCGAACTTGGTGCGCACCTCTTCTCCCACTGCGTAACAGCAGCCTTGAATGCCGGGACCGATGGCCGCCTTCAGATCGCGCGGCCGGCTGCCGAAACAGCGAAACATCTCGCCCACGCCCTTCTCGACGATGCGCTTCACCGTGCCTCGCCATCCTGCGTGAAACACTCCTACGGCGCGGCGTTTGGCGTCCACCAGAATCACCGGCAGGCAGTCCGCGGTCTGAATGGCAAGCAGCAAGCCCGGAGTCGCGGTGAGCAGCCCATCGCCTACCAGCGGCTGTTCGGGAATCGAATCCACGCAGCGGATGATGTCGGAATGAATCTGGCGCAAGGTGACCAGGGGCCAGAGTGCGGTGCCGTCGAGCTTCGCTCGACTGGACAGCCGGGGGCGGCTGTCCCCACATAGATCTTTTCCGGCGCGCGGGCCCGTGACCGCGCCGATCGCCTGCAGAAACGCCGCCCGGTTGCGCCCGACGGCGGCGCGGGAATCTTCTTTGGTGAAGCCGAGATTCAGGTCGCCCTTGCCGTAGACGCGCGAAAATCCTCCGGCACGGGTCGAAAAGCCGTGCACCAGCCAGGGAAACGCGCTCAAGTGCCTGGAGCGAAGAAAGTTCAGCTTGCTGATTGTGTTACGGGAAGCCCGGGTCGCCACTCTGCAATGTTACAGGAAGGCGATGCTTCCCTTCAGCGCCCGGCTCGCGTCTTCCGGTTTGCCCGGCCGCCGCCCGCTCCGCTATAGTTTTACTTATGTTTGAGAACTTCACCGCCACCGACCGCTGGACAAAGAAGCCGGTCCACTGCGCCTACCAGGCCATGATCGTCGCCATCGCAACGCGGCACGCCGACGCCGTGGACATCAAGTTCGTGGTGGATGGACGCAAAGTCTGGGTGGCGCTGCCGCATCCCGCCTGGGTGGAATACAAGAACCGTACCGGCAGGGCCATCACCGATTCACTGGCGGTAGAGATTGCCGGACACTATCTGAAGTCCGCGCTGGAGTCGGGCGAAGGCCTCGGGCGCGAGATGTATTCGCTGACGGTGGAGGAAACGCTGGGCCATCTCGAGGCCGTCGTCTCTGAGATGCAGGCTCAGCCCGCGTAACAGTGTGGCGCGGACGCTCGCCATGAAAATTGTCGTTCGAAAATGGGATATTAAGAGCATAACCAAGCTGGCGATTATTGGGGCCGTGATGCTGGCCTATTTGGTATTGGCGGTACGGAAATGGGGAGTCTGGGCGGGCGCACTTTTCGCGGTCATCTTTGTTGCAGGGTTTATTTATCAGAGAAGTCGACGAAAATAGTCGTCGGCGATCCGTAGTTTCCCGAGCCCAGCCGCGCTAGATCACTACCGCTTCCTTGTATTCCCCAAACACCCGCCGCATCGCATCGGAAATTTCGCCTACCGTGGCCGAGGCTTCCACTGCTGTCAGAATCCGCGGCATCACGTTCGCACCGGACCGCGCCGCTTCTTCCACGGCGTCGAGCGCTGCTTTCCATGGTCCCGCATCGCGCTTGGCCCGCAGCGCCCGCACCCGTTCGATCTGCTTGGGCTCCAGCGCCGGATCAATGCGCTGAATCGGGATCGGTTTCTCTTCCTCCACTTCGAAACGATTCACGCCGACCACGATCGCTTCCTGGCTGTCCACCTGGCGCTGGTATTCGTAGGCGGCGTTCTGGATTTCCTGCTGCACGAAACCGCGCTCAACGGCCTTGAGCATTCCGCCGAACACTTCGATCTTCCCCAGGTACTCGGCCGCTCGCTTCTCAATCTCGTTGGTCAGCGTCTCCACGTAATACGACCCGGCCAGCGGATCAATCGTCTGCGGAGCACCTGACTCGTAGGCGATCACCTGCTGCGTACGCAGTGCAATTCGCGCCGCCTGCTCGGTGGGCAGGGCCAGGGCTTCATCGTAGGAATTCGTGTGCAGGGACTGCGTCCCGCCCAAAACCGCGGCCAGCGCCTGAATTGCCGTGCGCACGATATTGTTTTCGGGCTGCTGCGCCGTGAGCGTTGAGCCTGCAGTCTGGGTGTGGAAGCGCAGCATCCACGACCGGGGATTCTGCGCCTTGAAATGCTCGCGCATGATGCGCGCCCACATCCGGCGGGCGGCGCGGAACTTGGCCACTTCTTCGAGAAAATTGCTGTGCGCGTTGAAAAAGAAAGAGAGGCGCGGGGCGAATTGATCCACATCCAGCCCGGCTTTGATCGCCGCCTCCACGTAGGCCATTCCGTTGCCCAGGGTGAACGCCACTTCCTGCACCGCAGTCGAGCCCGCCTCGCGCATGTGATAGCCGGAAATCGAAATCGTGTTCCACTCGGGCACGTTCTCGTTCGCCCAAGCAAACATGTCGGTGATGACGCGCATGGCCTGCTGCGGAGGATAGATATAAGTCCCGCGCGCGATGTACTCCTTGAGCACGTCGTTCTGCACCGTGCCCGACAGCTTACGCATGTCTCCGCCCTGCCGCCGCGCGACAGCGACATATAACGCCAGCAGGATGGACGCCGTGGCATTGATGGTCATCGAAGTAGAAATCTTCGTCAGTTCGATGCCGTCGAACAGCCGCTGCATGTCTTCAATGGAATCGATGGCCACCCCGACCTTGCCCACTTCGCCCGCCGCCAGCGGATGATCCGAATCCATGCCGATCTGCGTGGGCAGATCGAATGCCACAGAAAGCCCGGTCGTCCCGTTGGCCAGCAGATACTTGTAGCGCTTATTCGACTCCTCGGCGTCGCCCATGCCCGCATACTGGCGCATGGTCCAGAGGCGCCCGCGGTACATGGTGGCCTGCACGCCGCGCGTGAAGGGATATTCGCCGGGATAGCCCACTTCGCTCTCGTAGTCGGAGCCTTTGAGGTCGGCGGGCGTGTAGAGAGGATTCACGGAAATGTGCGAGGAAGTTTCAATCTCTGCGGGAACCTTTTCTGCAGGAACATGGGGGCGGGACTTCACTTTTTCCGTCACTTTTTCAGCCATCGGGGCGCTCCCGAAATCACAAACTCATTTGCAGTGGATCAAGATCACGGCCGCGGACTTTTTCTCCGCACTTTCCAGAACGAACTCAGCCCGAACCAGGCAAACGTGAGCGTGAAGCAGCCTGCGACCGCGACCCGGCCGGCGGTGGTGTGTCCGGCCTCGTATTTCATGTATTCGCGAACGAGCGCAAGGCCGCCGAAGGCCGCCATGGTTAGGAACACGGTCCCGGTGACCTCGAGCCACAGCTGATGCGAGGCGCGGGCAAACGAGCGGACGGTGGTCCGCACCGCACCCGCCACCGCGCTGAGCGTGCGGCTGCGGCCGGCTTGATCCCGGGCAACCCGCGCCACCACGCCCAGTTTCTGGACGGTCGAGACTTTGCTCACGGCCTCGATTCTAACAGCCTCCGGCAGGCTACAATATCGCTACATACTGGGGAAAGATCGCTCCCACTGCGATCGAGGGGACAACAGCCATGCCAACGAATTCACCCGATTTCGCTCATCTCAAGTCCGGCATGAAAGCCACATGGATGGCCGGCGACTTCGGCCAGATCGCCAATTACATAGCCGGCGAAGCGGAAGACTTCGTGGAGCGGCTGGGCATCCAGTCTGGAGCCGAATTGCTCGACGTGGCTTGCGGCACCGGTAACAGCGCTATCCCGGCAGCCAAGGCTGGCGCCAAAGTGACCGGCGTAGATATCGCTACAAACTTACTCGAGCAGGCAAAGAAGCGTGCCGCCGACGAGCAACTCGATATCCGCTTTGAGGAGGGGGATGCGGAAGAACTCCCTTATGCCGACCAGTCATTCGACGTCGTGCTCAGCATGTTCAGCGCTATGTTCGCCCCACGTCCAGAGCGTGTCGCCGCCGAACTGCTTCGCGTCTGCAAGCCCGGAGGCAGGATCGCCATGGCGAACTGGACGCCTCATGGTTTCATCGCCAAAACCAATCAGGTGACTGCCAAAATGGTGCCGCCCCCGCCCGGCGTTCCGCCTCCCGTTCTTTGGGGGATGAGCCCACGGTCCGCCAGCGCCTTGGGCAAGGAACTGTTCAGTTGAGTTGCACTCCGAAGAAAGTTCGGCTCTCATACCCCTTTTCGCCAAAGGAAACGGTGGATTTCTTCCGCCGCTATTTTGGTCCGACGCGGATGGCGTTTTCGAGATTGGATGACAGGGGACAAGCAGCGCTAGCCGCTCAACTGGAGTCACTGTGGATGGAGCACAACACGGCGACCGACGGCACCACCGCCGTGGAAGGCGAATACCTGGAAGTTTGGGCCATTCGCGCCTGACCGGGGATCGTGATAATTTGGTGTTGACGGGGGGGCCAGTGGATCCGCAACTCAAACAACTCATGAAAGAGCTGGGCGACGCCATCAATGAATCTCTTTCCGACTCGGAGCAGATTTCCGAAGTCGTCGCCCGCATCAAGGAAGGCGGATACGACATCTTCCTGGTCCTGGAGGCCACGATCGGCGTCAGCAAGCAGGGCGAAAAGCCGGCCGATAGAACCTCGCTGGTCACGACGCTGTCCACGAACCCGGAATTCAAGATCAGCGACCAGGATCTGAAATTCCTGAAGTCGCTGCGCATCAAGATTGACGAAGAAAAGCAGGACAAAGAAAAGCAGGACAAAGAAAAACTGGACAAGGACAAGCAGGACTGAGGACAAGTAACCGGGCCGCAGATCGTCCTACATTAGACCCCGCCCCGCTCGAGAGCTTTTCTCCCTTCTCATCTCCACCCCGAAGGAACCAACCGTCAGTATCGTGCCGCATTCTAAGGGCCTGGACCGGCGCGCAAGCATCCCCCCGAGACTGTGCTACCATCTACTGTTTTCTTTTCGCATCTGCCGGGTTCAGGGCGAGATTCCGGTGGCGCAGGGCCCACAGAACCCGGAATCTGAGGGGCAGTGATGAAAGACACTCTCGGGGTTCTTTTGGCAGGCGGCGTCGGGGAGCGCCTCTATCCTCTCACTCGCGACCGGGCCAAGCCCGCGGTCACCTTCGGCGGAATTTACCGCATTGTAGACATCACGCTGTCCAATTGCCTGAATTCCGACCTGCGCCGCGTTTACATCCTCACCCAGTACAAGGCGCTTTCGCTGAACCGCCACATCCGCGAAGGCTGGAACATTCTGGGCCGCGAGGTGGGCGAGTTCATTGAAGTGCTGCCGCCCATGAAGCGCGTGAGCGACCAGTGGTATCAGGGCACGGCCGACGCGGTTTATCAGAACATTTATTCGATTGGCTCCGAGCAGCCTAAGCACGTGCTGATTCTTTCCGGCGACCACATCTACAAGATGGACTACGGAAAGATGATGAAGCAGCATCAAGACTCGGCTGCCGACATCACGCTGGCTACGATTCAGGTCGATCCCTCGCAAACCTACCAACTTGGCGTCGTCGATGTTGACAAAGATGGCCGCGTCAACGGCTTCCAGGAGAAGCCGAAGACCACCACACTGCGCTCACCCTTGAATCCCGAAAAGGTAGCGGCCTCGATGGGCGTCTATCTGTTCAATGCGGATGTCCTCATCCCCGTGCTGCTCAAAGACGCCGAGAACCCGCAGTCCAGCCACGATTTCGGCAAAGACATTCTGCCCAAAATGGTGGACGATTATCGCGTGTTCGCCTACGACTTTGTGGACGAAAACAAGAAAGAGGCGCTCTACTGGCGCGACGTGGGCACGCTCGAGGCCTACTACGAAGCCAATATGGATATCGTTTCGGTCTCGCCCATCTTCAATCTGTACGACGAGGCGTGGCCGATCCGCACGCACCAGCGGCAGTATCCGCCGGCAAAATTCGTTTTCGCCGAGACCGGACGCATGGGCACGGCGCTCGATTCCATCGTGTCCAACGGCTGTATCGTCTCCGGCGGCATCGTCAAGAACTCCGTTCTTTCCCCCGACGTGCGGGTCAACTCCTATTGCGAAGTGGACGACTGTATTCTGTTCTCGCACGTCAGCGTGGGACGGCGCTGCCGCATTCGCAAAGCCATTCTCGACCGCGACGTGCATATCCCCGAAGGCACCACCATCGGCTACGACGCAGAAGCCGACCGCCAGCGTTATTTCGTCACCGAAAGCGGCATCACCGTGGTCACCCGGGATTATTCGCTGTTCGAAAATCCCGTGACCGTGGATTACTTCACCACCGAGTAGGCGCAAGGACTTCCACTGATTTGTTAATCTACGTTTCTCCATCGCGGGCGGAGGCCACGTCTCTCATGAAGAACCGATTGGGGCATCGCGTCCTGGGATGCATCGTCGGGATCGTCCTGGTTGGCGGCGCTCCTGCCCGGTCGAACCCTGCCGCGAGCGAAGAAAGCGACGTACTGCTTTCGACCATGCAGGAGGAGTTGCACCGCGCCCAAATTGGCCTCGGGAAGCTGGACCCCGCCGCCTACTACATCAGTTATTCCGTGTTTGACCAGAACATCTCCACCGCGACGGCCACTCAAGGCAGCCTGATGAATTCCACCCGCTTCCGCCGGCGTTTCGCCGACGTCACCATGCGGATTGGATCGCCCGCGCTCGACAACGCTCACGAGCAGAACCGCAACTCGGCCATCACCTCCGGAGTGCTTCCGCTGGAAGATGATCGCGATGCTATCGCCCGCCAATTATGGCGGCTCAGCTATGAGGAATACCGGAAGGCATCCAAGGCATTCCTGAAGGTCAACACAGGCACGCGGGTCAGCGTGCAGGAAGAAGACCCCTCGCCGGATTTCTCCCAGGAGAAACCCCAGACCCACGCCGATTACAGCGGTCCCGGGCCGCTTCCCGAGCAAAAGGTGCTGGAGAAAATGGCGCGGCAGTATTCCTCGTACCTGCGCAAGTATCCGTTCATCCTGTTTTCGGCGGCAGTCATCACCGCACACACCACGCGCCAGCACTTTGTCTCCAGCGAGGGCAGCCACGTGGTCGTGCCCAGCGCCACGATCCGGATCGCGATCGAAGCGGGCACTCGCGCCCGCGATGGAATGGAACTGATCCGCGCGGAGACATTCCAGGCGGAGAACGTCGCGCACTTGCCGCCTGATGCTGAAGTTGCGGCACGCGTCGAAAAGATGGCGGCCGACTTAAAAGCCCTGTGGAATGCGCCGGTCGCTGACCCCTTCGACGGGCCTGCCTTGCTCTCCGGCCGCGCCGCCGCCGTGTTCTTCCACGAGGTGCTGGGACATCGCCTCGAGGGCCGCCGCCAGCGCGGAGAACAGGAGGGGCAGACCTTCACCAAGAAGGTGAACCAGCAGATCCTGCCCGACTTTCTCAGTGTCGCCGACGATCCCACCCTGCACACGCTCGAAGGGATGGACCTGGGCGGATGGTACGAGTACGACCAGGAAGGCATGCCCGCCCAGCGCGTGGAAGTGATCCAGAATGGAGTCCTGAAGAATTTCCTGCTGTCGCGGATGCCCATCCGGAATTTCGCCCACTCCAACGGACATGGCCGGGGGCAGCCCGGACTCCTGCCGGCCGGCAGGCAAGGAAACCTGATTGTCACTTCCTCCAAGACGGTCAAGGACTCGGACCTGCGCCACAAACTCATCCACGAGATCAAGCGGCAGGGCAAACCCTACGGTCTTTATTTCGAAGATATCCAGGGAGGATTTACGCTGACCCAGCGTTCCCTCCCGCAGGCTTTCCAGGTTTTGCCGGTTCTGGTGTGGCGAGTCTATCCCGATGGGCGTGCGGATGAGTTGGTGCGCGGCGTGGACATTGTGGGCACTCCGCTCGCCGCCTTAAACCGCATTCTCGTGACCGGCGAAAAAACCGAGATCTTCAACGGCATCTGCGGCGCGGAGTCCGGCTGGATCCCGGTGTCGGCGGCGGCGCCGGCGATGTTGTTCTCGGAAATCGAAGTGCAGAAGCGCGGCCACTCGCTCACACCGCCCCCGGCCCTGCCCCGGCCCGCGGAAGCTCCTCCTGAGAATCCTGCTCCGGGTTCGGACACCTTTGCCCCTCCTCCGCCGGACAAAGATACGGAGCGTCCCCAATGAGAACTGCGGCCAGCAAACACAGCCGAGCGGCAGCGATTCTCCTGCTGCTGGTTACTGCCACGGTCGCGCAGCAGAAGGGCCAGCAGCCCACGAACGATGACGACCCGGTACTGCAGGCCATGCGCCAGGAGCTGGATCGCTCTCAGTCCAGCCTCAAACTTGAGAATGTGGCCGCGCCCTATTACATCGAGTACCGCGTTTTCGATATTGACGAGTACTCTGCCGAGGCCGCTTTTGGCGCCTTGCGCGGCGCAGCGCGCTCCCACGCCCGCGTGATGCGGGTGGCCGTGCGCGTGGGCGACTACAAGCAAGACGGCTATTTCGGCCAGGGCAACGGCGCTGTCAACATGCTCGACTTTCTGCCCCTCGACGATGACGTTACCGCCATGCGGCATCAGTTGTGGCTGGCGACCGACCGCGCCTACCGCGAGGCCGCTCAGGCGCTGGCCGCCAAGCAGGCTCAACTCAAACAGCTCGCCATTGACCAGCCGGTGGATGACTTCGCTCGCGCCCAGCCGGTGCGCTCCATCGGCGCGCTGGCCAAACTCGACTTCGATCCTCGGCCCTGGACCCCCATGCTGCAGGACGCTTCGGCGATGTATAAGACCGATCCGCAGATCGAAACCTCCGAATCGAGCCTGCGATTCGACGCAGTCAATGAGTACTTCGTCAATACCGAAGGCACCGCGGTGCGCAGCGGGCGCAATCTTTATCAGATATACATCTCCAGCGGCACGCAAGCCGCCGATGGCATGGATCTGCAGCGCAATCGCGGTTACATAGTGGCAGACATGAAAGAACTGCCATCTGCCGATGCGTTTGCGGCCCGCGCCCGGGAACTCGCCGCCACTCTGAAAGACCTGCGCAACGCTCCCCTGGCCGACGAAGAGTATCGCGGACCCGTGTTGTTTTCAGCCGATGCCGCGACCGGCGTGTTTGCCGACCTGGTCGGGGAAAGCGTCTTGGGACGCCGGCCGGAGCTGGGCAAGAATGTGCGCACCACCGGAGCTTTTGCCAACAGTTACAAGAGCCGGGTCCTGCCGGAATTTTTCTCCGTTGTGTCCGATCCCACCATCTCGTCTTACCGCGGCCAATCGCTTCTGGGGCACTACGAATTCGACGACGAAGGCGTCCCCGCGCAGCGCGTCCCGCTGATCGAGAAAGGCATTCTCGTGAACTACCTGATGGGGCGGGAACCGATCCGGGACTTCCCCAAATCCAACGGCCACGCCCGCGCCCGGATGCCGGCGGCCGCGCCCACCAAGGTTTCGGCTTCTCCTCTTCCGCACAACAGCAACCTGATCGTCACTTCTTCCGAGCCCGTGCCGAAGGAAGCCCTGAGGAATAAGTTCCTTGATCTGTGCCGCCAGCGCGATCTGCCTTATTGCTACCGCGTGGAAACGTTTGGCCCGCGGCTCGCTCCCCGCCTGCTCTACAAAGTCTTCCCCAAAGACGGGCATGAGGAACTGGTGCGCGGCGGCAGCTTCGGAGACCTCGACACCCGCGCGCTGCGCAGCGATCTGGTCGCCGCCGGCGATGATTTCTACGTGGATGACCGGCCCGCAAATGTGCCCCACAGCATCGTCGCCCCTTCCATCCTGTTCGACGAGCTGGAAGTAAAGCGGGCCAACGTGAACAAGGACAAGCTGCCGGAATATCCCGCCCCGGAAATGAGCAAGTAGATCACGCGGACGCCGTCATGGCGAGTATCCCAGATCGCAACAAAACCAGCCCCGGCCCTTCTTCGCTGTACAATTCCCTGTTTCGCAGCGTGTTCGGAATTCGGCACGAACTTCAACGCCGACAATGACGTACTGTCTTGTGGGGTGGGTCTTGGGGCGGCGTCTCAAGCAGTCTTATTGTCCGAGTCACCCCCAGACCGAAGTCTCAGCTTGAGGAAGTAGCTTTTCCGGGGAGCGCAAGTGGAAGACGTCCAGGTGGTAGCGATGCTGGTCCGGCGCTGTGTTGCCGGCGATGCCGCCGCCTGGGAGGAAATCGTGCAGACCTACAATCGCCGGATCTATAACATCTGCTATCGCTTCGCCGGATCGGGCAGCGACGCGGAAGATCTTACGCAGGAGGTTTTCATCAAGATGTACCGCACGCTTTCGAGCTATGACCACACCAAAGGCGCATTCGTCACCTGGGTCACGACCATCACGCGCAACCTGCTGGTGGACCACTTCCGCAAAACCAAGCAGGACCGCATGACCGATTCGATGGACAGCGCCGCCTCCGATCACGAGGACGTCCAGCCCCTCAGCGAGCAAATTCAGGACCAATCTGCCCCCCCAGACGCCCAGGTGCGCAGCCGGGAGGTCGGCGAGACCGTTCACGCGGCCCTAGCCAAGCTGTCGCCAGAGCTTCGGGAAGCAGTGATTCTAAGGGACTTACAGGATTTTGACTACCGCGAAATCGCCACCGTTTTGAAGGTTCCGGAGGGCACCGTGAAATCACGAATAAATCGAGGCCGGGCGGAACTAGCCCGCCTCCTACAACGTACCTATAGGCAGGTGATGTGATGCCAGATCGAACGAGAAACGATCACACCAGTAACGGAATCGGCTGCAACGAGTTCGATCTGCTGCTCGGCGACGCCGTTGACGGCGTCCTGAACGGCGTCGAACTCGCCCGCTTCCAGGCGCACGCCCGCAGTTGCGCGGCGTGTGGCCCGCTGCTCGCCGAAGCTGAGGCGGGCCGCAACTGGCTGAAAGGTCTCACGGAGGTGGAGCCTCCAGCCAGCCTGGTCTCGAACATTCTGGCATCCACAACGGGCGTTGACACCCAACGCCTGCGGGGCACGGCGCCAGTTTCCCAGCCGCGCGTTTCGTGGTGGGAACAGGTGCAGGCCTCGCTGTTGGAGCCGATCTGGGCCACGGTCCGCCAGCCGCGCTTTGCCATGTCGTTTGGCATGGCATTCTTCGCGCTGTCGGTGGGCCTGTCGGTGCTCGGCGTCAAACCCGCCGACCTGCGCCAGATCAGCCTGCGGCCCGCCGCGGTCCGGCACACGTACTACAACACGCAAGCGCGCATCGTGCGCTACTACGACAACGTCCGGATCGTATACGAATTCCAGGCGCGGTTGCGCGAAGTGAAGCGCACCATCGAGCCTGCAGAGCCCGGCCGCAGGGAATCCCGGCCGGCCAAACAGAAAGACGACAAGAACGACACAACACAACAGCCCGAGCAGAAGCAGGATCGCAACTACAGCCAGACCGAGAACCATCTCATTCTGGCCAGCGCTCCTCTGGGTCCGTCTGTCGTTGCTTCGCCTAACGACGATCTGCCTGTAGTGTCGGTGACCACGTACAGGAGGTTCGTATGAACTGCGCCACACACAGCGATACTGCTGCCGCGGCCTTCTGCCGCACCTGCGGCAAGGCACTCTGTAATAACTGCACCCGCGACGTCCGCGGAGTGATCTACTGCGAGGCCTGCCTGGCCGCGCGCATGGAAGGAGTAGCCCCGGCTGCGGGATTTGTGCCGGTGGCACAAACCGTGTATCCGCCGATGGGAACGCCCGCAGCGGCGCCTCGGCCTCCACTGAACTCTGGACCGAATCCCGCGGTTGCCGGGATGCTCGCCGGATTCTTCCCCATCGGCGTGGGCGCGGTCTACACCGGCCAGTACGCCAAGGGCTTGTCGCACCTGGTCATCATGGTGCTGCTGATCGTCGGCCTCGGTTCCGATCTTCCCTGGTACGTGATCACGATGCTCGCGATCGCCACCGGTTTCTTCTACTTCTACCAGATCATTGACTCCGTTCGCAGCGCGAAGGCGATCCAAACGGGAGAGCCTGCCCCGGACCCATTCGGCCTGGCACAGGCATTTGGCGCGGGCGAAAAGTTTGAAGGAACCAAAGTTCCGGCGGGAGCCGCCGTTCTCATCGGGCTGGGCGTGCTTTTCCTGCTGCATACCGCCGGTCTGTTTGAGTTCGGCCTGGATCGTTTCTGGCCGCTGATTCTCATCTTCCTCGGGGTCTGGCTCTTTGCCCGGCACTGGGGACTCATCGGCGCCACTCCGGGCATGTGTCACTGCGAACGTTGCCGCACGCGCAAACTCATGGGCCCAGCGATGCTGGTCACGTTCGGCGTGCTCCTGCTCCTCAATGAAACTTCACGGGTGAGCTTTCACAAAACCTGGCCCGCCATCCTGCTGGTGGTTGGAGTCGTGAAGCTGGTGCAGAGCAACGCTTCGTCGGAAGGACATATCGGCCCGCTGCTCCCGGTTGGGCCGGGCAGTGCTCCGCCGCCGCTGGTTCCGCCAGCGCCGCCGCAACCGCCCGCTTCCGGGGAGGTGAAAAATGTCTAGCCCCGTTCCACCGCCGGTTCCCCCATTGGTCCAACCGCCAATGCCCCCGCGGCCGCGGCACCGCTCGTTTGCCGGACCGTTTGTGCTGATTATCCTCGGCGTGATCTTTCTGCTGGGCAATCTACACATGCTCGCCTGGTCCCGCATTGGCACCTGGTTCGCCCATTACTGGCCGTTGCTGCTGATTCTGTGGGGCGTAGTCAAACTCATCGAGCACATGCAGGCGCAACGGGAAGGCACCCGCGCTCCCGGCATCGGCGCAGGCGGTATTTTCCTGGTCATCATGATCGTGGTCTTCGGGCTGATCGCGACCCAACTGGAACGCGTGAACTGGTCCGGACTGCATGATCAATTCAATTTCGACGACAACGATTTCACCGACATCTTTGCGGACGCCTACAACTTCAACGATCACCTGGAGCAAGACTTCCCCGCCGGGTCGAGCCTGAAGGTGATTGACAATCACGGCGCGGTCAGCGTGCACGCTTCCGACGACAACAAGATCACCGTGGTCGTCCGCAAGCGCATCAAAGCCGAGAACCAGGCCGACGCCGACAAATTCAACGGCGAAACCAAGCCCACGATCACCGCCATCGGCGGGCTGGTCACGCTCGACGCCAAGGTCGAAGGCGCGGGCGATCACCCGGTGGAAACCGACCTCGACATTTCCCTGCCGCGGAAAGTAGCGGTTTCCATCACTTCCCGGCGTGGCGATGTAAACGTGGTAGGCCGCGACGGCAGCGTGGACATTTCCGCCCAGCATTCCGACACGACCGTCGAAGACGTTACCGGCAATGTAAAGGTCAGCCAGGAAAAGGGCTCGGTGAAGGTGGAGCAGATCGTCGGCGATGTCCACGTCGAAGGCCGGATGAATGAAGTTTCAGTCGCCGACGTCAAGGGCCAGGCCCAGCTCGACGGCGAGTTTCAGGAGAGCGTGAAAATAGCGCGTATCTCGAAGACCGTAATCTTCAAGTCTTCCCGCACCGACATGGAATTCTCGAGCATTGACGGTTCCCTGGATCTGGATTCCGACGATCTCCACGCCGACGGGATCACGGGTCCGCTGCACCTGAATACGCGCTCCAAGAACATCCGGCTGGACGCGGTCTCGGGCGATGTCCGCCTGCAGAACAACAACGGCACCATCGAAGTAGGCATGCGCACACTCGGCAACGTGCAGATTGACAGCCGCAGTGGCGATATCCAGCTGAGCCTGCCCGACAAGGCCGGTTTCCGGCTTGACGCGCGCACTCGCGATGGAGAAATTCAGTCAGATTTCCCCGAGCTCAAAGTCAGCAACGAGGAGCACGAGGCCAAGGCCAGCGGCTCGGTCGGCAACGCCGCCGCCCACATCGTGCTCAACAACGAGCACGACGGAATCGAGATCCGCAAAGCCAGCACCCAGCCCCCAAAACCGCCGGAGTCGGCGGTGGCGCCGGCGCCGGGCAAGCCAGCCAAGGCGCTGCCTGCTCCGAAAGTGAAAGTCGAGCCCACGGAGAACTGAGAACGACGTTCCTTCTGGTCAGAACTAATCAAACTGATACTGGCGCCGGACAGGCAAGCACCCCAATCCGCCGCCACTACCTCATCAAAACACCTCATTATTCCCAGCCTGAAACCGCCTGAAGCACCTTGCATCTAGCTTTGCTCTCATTCGCAAGTCATTGATTTTGATACCGATAGCTGTCGGACGTCGAGAACGGATAAACAAACCCGAAGAAAAAGCTTGCATTATTTTTAGTGTTATAGTTAACTATATCACTAAAGAGTCTGGCGCGTGCGCCAGCCCTTAGGAGAATCAACTATGAAATCTCTTCGGTTTCTGCTTCCCGTTGTTCTGGTAACGCTCTCGGCAGCGGCTTTTGCCCAGTCTGACGCGCAAAAGTCTTTCGACAAACTGAAAACTCTGGCAGGGGCTTGGCAGGGCCCGGTGACCACCGTCCCGGCAGACTCCGAAATGGGGAACGGGGCGGCCGTGCAGATCACGATGCGCATCACTTCCCGGGGAAACGCGCTGGTGCATGAGATGAAGGGAGCGGGAGACTCGGACGATCCGACTAAGTACGACCATCCGGTCACCATGTTCTACCTCGACAACGACCGCCTGCTTTTGACCCATTACTGCGACGCCGGCAATCGGCCTCGCATGGCGGCCCGGACGTCAGCGGACGGGAAAACGGTGGAATTTGATTTTCTCGACGTCGCCGGCAATCTGCAGTACGGGCACATGCAGCATGCCGTGTTCACCATCGTTGACGCCAACCATCACACCGAGGACTGGACTTTCCTGATGCCCGGGGATAAGCCCATGCACGCGCACATGGACCTACAGCGGGCAAAATAACGCCGCTTGGGCGGCCATGCACTGTGAAGAATCCGGGACGCGCGGCGGTGCTTCCCAAGGATGGACCGGGACGAATCGCACGCGCCTCTCTCGGGAGGGCGATCTGGATTAGGGGGAAATGAAATGACAATCAACACCACCGATGGGTCGCAACGCACAGCAGTTCGAGTGGCGGGATTTTCTTACCTCATCACGTTCGCGACCGTCGTCTACGTCAATTTTGGCATCCACGACCGTCTGATCGTCGAGAACAATGCCGAAACCGCCCGGAATATCCTGGCACACGAGCAACTGTTTCGCATCGGCATTGTCGGCGATCTCCTGTATTGCGTGGGCGTGGTCGTGCTTCTCGCAGCCCTTTACGTGATTCTCAAGCCGGTCAATCGCGGCCTTGCCTTGCTGGCGGCATTCTGGCGGCTGGTGTGGGTCTTGATGTGGCTGGTGATGACGCTCCATCTCTTTGACGCTCTGCGGCTCCTCCGCGGCGGTGATGACTTGCAAGCCTTGGGAGCGGAGCGAGTACAAGCTTTGGCGAGTTTCTATCTTGGAACGCGTTTTGACTACTATTACGTTGGCTTGCTGTTTGGCGCATTGGCCTCCACGGTCTGCGGCTACTTGTGGTTCAAGTCCCGATACATCCCTCGCGCGCTGGCTGTTTTCGGCTTGATCTCGTCTGCGTTTTGCGTGGCGTGCACTCTCGTTTTCTACGTTTTCCCCAGCTTCGACAAAATCGTGAACCTGTGGTGGTTCGATATGCCGATGGGGGTTTTCGATATCGTGCTGAGTTTTTGGCTTGTCTTTAAAGGACTGAGGCCGTCTGGGACAGCGCAGCCCGAGAAAGTCAGCGGTTTAGCAAAGGCCGGTTTGCCTGGCTAACCGCTCCCGAAGGACACGGTTTTCAGATACGCCATTATTAATGTGAACTGGAACCCATGATGGATCGTGAGTGGAACGACAGTCAGCCGATTTACCGCCAGCTTCGCGACCGCGTCGTCGCCATGATACTCGACGGCGTGCTCAAGGAAGGTGACCCGCTGCCCTCGGTGCGCAACGTCGCGGCCGAATACCGGGTCAATCCGCTCACGGTTCTGAAGGGCTACCAACAGCTGGTGGACGAGGGGCTCGTTGAGAGCAAACGAGGCCGCGGCATGTTCATCAATGCCGGCGCCCGCAGTCTGCTGCTGCAGGGCGAACGGCAGAAGTTTCTTGCCGAAGAATGGCCCAGAGTCTCCGCCACCATTCAGCGGCTGGGGTTGAAAGCGGAAGAACTGCTGAATGGCGACGGCAACCGCAAGTCGTCCTCGAGTAAGTCGTCCGTGAGTGAGCCGGCGAAACCATCTGAGGAGGAACCGAAGTCATGACAGTAATCGAAGCACGCGGTCTGCGTAAGTCCTTCGGAACAACGGTCGCGCTGGACGGCGTCAATCTGCGCGTGGAAGAAGGCCGGATCCTCGGACTCATTGGCCCCAACGGCGCAGGCAAGACCACGGCGCTCAACGCGGTTCTCGGCCTCACCCCATATCAGGGCGAGCTGCGAGTGCTCGGACGCGATCCCTGGGCCGCGCGCGATCAGCTCATGTGCGATGTCTCGTTCATCGCCGATGTCGCCGTGCTGCCGCGCTGGATCCGGGTTTCGCAGGTGCTCGACTACGTCGCCGGGGTGCATCCACGATTCGATCGCACCAAAGCGGAGGGCTTTCTTGCCAAGACCACCATCCAGCGCGCCAGCAAGGTCAGGGAATTGTCGAAGGGCATGGTGGCCCAGCTCCACCTCGCGCTGGTCATGGCCATTGACGCGAAATTGCTGGTGCTGGATGAGCCGACGCTTGGCCTCGACATCCTGTACCGCAAGCAGTTCTACGATTCCCTGCTGAACGACTACTTCGACCGCAGCCGCACCATCATCGTGACCACGCACCAGGTGGAAGAGGTGCAGCACGTTCTCACCGATCTCATGTTTATTGACCGCGGCCGGATCGTGCTCGATTGCAGCATGGAAGACTTCGAGTCGCGTTATGTGGAAGTGACGGTGCATCCCGAACAGGCCGCCGCAGCCCGGGCGCTCAGGCCGATCCACGAGCGCCAGGTGTTCGGCCGCAGCATCCTGCTGTTCGATCTGAAGCCCAATCAAGTGGATCGCCGGCAACTCACTGCGCTGGGCGACGTGCGCACGCCCAGCATTGCCGACGTCTTCGTTGCCGTGTTGGGCAATACGCCGGGTCATAATGCCGGCCCGGCACGGGGCAATTCAGAAGGAGCAGCCAGATGAACACTCAATCCAACGCCATGCCCGACGCCTTCGACTCGCAGGGAATCTCGCCCACGCCCATGTCGGCGACCCGGCCTTTCTATTGGTGCCTGCGCCGCGAATTGTGGGAGCACCGTTCCCTCTTCATTGCCCCTCTGGCCGTCTCGGGCTTCGTGCTGCTCGGCTTCCTGATCGGATTGTTGGCGCACCGCATGAGCGCCCTCGTGCCGCCGGACATAACTGACAAGCCCGGCGAGCTCGTCCAACCCTATGAGTTTGCCGCTGGTCTGTTCATGTTCACGCAGATGCTGTTGGGCCTGTTCTATTGTCTCGATGCACTGCACGGCGAGCGCCGCGACCGCAGCATCCTTTTTTGGAAGTCGCTGCCGGTTTCCGATCTCACGACTGTGCTCTCGAAGGCCACTATCGTTATCGTCGTCCTGCCACTGATCACGTTTGCCTTCACCGTGGCCACGCAGTTCGCCATGCTGCTGTTGAACAGCGGCGTGCGCCTGGCGAGCGGCCAGAGTGTCGCCGTTCTGTGGACTCAGGTGCCGCTGTTCCAGATGTGCGTGCCGCTGTTCTACCATCTCTTAGCTGTGCACGGGTTCTGGTACGCGCCCTTCTTCGGCTGGCTCCTGCTGGTTTCAGCCTGGGCACGGCGTGCGCCCTTTCTGTGGGCGACGGTACCGCTGCTCGCTATCGGCCTGGTGGAAAGAATCGCGTTCCACACGTTGCATTTCTGCTCCCTGTTGGGCAATCGCTTGTCCACCAGCGGCCAGGACGCAATGGCGCCGCCCGGCCGCATGCCGATCGATCCCATGACGCACCTCACGCCCCTGCGATTCTTGAGCAGTCCCGGCCTGTGGTTCGGGCTGCTGTTCATGGCCGTGTGCCTTCTGCTTGCGGCACGGCTGCGCCACTACCGGGAACCGGTCTGATTCGCATGCGCTTGATTCAATAGCTCGCATGACGAGGAAAGAGTATGAGCGCAGCAGTAATGATGGGACGGATTGCAGAAGCGTCGCCGCGGCTCAAGGCCAGGATCGCCGGTGTCTTCTATTTACTCACCTTCCTCACCGGAGGAGCCGCGGTCCCTAGCTTCAGGCTTGTTGTAGATAACGACGCCGCGGCTACCGCGCGCAACATCCTGGCTCACGAGGCTTTATTCCGCTTGGGCTTCGCAGCCCTCCTCATAAATGTCGCGGTCTATATCACGGTGACGCTGCTCTTCTATGAGTTGTTCAAGCCGGTGAACCGGAGCCTTTCTTTGTTCGCAGCCTTCTTCAGCTTGGTGGGATGCGCCATTCAGGCTGTCAGCACCGCTTTTTTTCTCGCCCCCTTGGTCGTCCTGGAAGGCGCGCAGTCCTTGAGCGTATTAAAAGTGGAGCAGTTGCAGGCGCAGGCGCTGATGTTTTTCAAATTGTATGCTCAGGCCTACAACATCGGCTTGGTGTTTTTCGGATTCTATTGCCTGCTGATCGGCTGCCTCATTTCCAGGTCGACCTTTCTGCCTCGAGTTCTGGGCGTGCTGATGGCGTGCGCTGGTTTGGCTTGGCTCACCTTTCTATCGCCGCCGCTCGCAAACTATCTATCCCCCTTCAATCTGGCCGTCGGTGCTCTCGCGGAACTGTCGCTGACCCTGTGGCTCCTCGTGATGGGCGTGAACGCGCAACGATGGAAGGAGTTGGCCAGCATGCATGGGGAATCGCAAACCTAGCGCGCTACGGAACCTTGGTTCAACAACGCGCATAAGGAGAACAGCGTATGAGCGCAGGAGTAATGGTGGAACGGATTACACAAGCCTCGCCGCGTCTCAAGGCCAGAATCGCCGGCGTCCTGTACTTGACCTCCTTCGTCGTTGGTATATTCGGCGAGTTCGTTGTTCGCGGCAGGTTGGGTTTCGCAGTTGGCCTCATCGCGGTCTCGTGCAGTATCGCTGTGACGCTGCTCCTCTATCACATTTATAAGGCCGTGAACAGGAGCCTCTCTTTGCTCGCGGTGTCCTTCAACCTCGTGGGACTCACTTTTGAGGCTCTTCGATGGAATCCTCGGGGCGTGGACATCGCCCTGGTATTTCACGGATTCTATTGCCTACTGATTGGCTACCTCATTTTCAGGTCGACCTTTCTGCCTCGAATTCTGGGCGCGCTGATGGCGATTGCCGGTTTGGGTTGGCTGACCTTTCTGTCAAACCCGCTCGTAAACCATCTGTCCCCCTACAATCTGGCCTCTGGCCTCCTCGGGGAAGCTTCACTGATGCTATGGCTCCTCGCGATGGGCGTGAATGTTCAACGATGGAAGGAGCAGGCCAGCGCGGCCGTGCGATGGTAATTGCACTGCAATGAGAACGCTCGATTCAATTACTGCCAAAAGGAAACAACATGACGCTCTATACGGTCGACAACTCGCAAAGCAAAGCCGCGAGAGTTGTAGGATTTGCTTATCTCTTCACGAACGCACTCTGTATTTTTGCTGAGTTTTATGTCCGCTCCAATCTCATCGTGGGGGACAATGCTGCGAAAACCGCCGCCAATATCATGGCGTCGGAGCGGCTCTTTCGTCTCGGCATCGCCAGCGAACTGGCCGCCTTCGCAGGGATTGTAGTACTCACCGCAGCTCTTTATGTGATTCTCAACCGGTAAGCCGAAACCTCGCCTTGCTCGCAGCATTCTGGAGGCTAATAGAGGTTTCACTTTGTGTGGTGATGACGCTCAGCAGTTTTCGCGTTCTGCAGCTCTTGAGTGGGGCCAATTACCTGCGAGCATTCGAAGCAGACCGGTTGCAGGCCTTGACGATGCTATCCCTTGGCGCGCATGACGCCGCGTACAACGTTGGCATCTTTTTCTTCGGATTGGGGTCCACGGTATTCAGCTACTTGTGGTTTCAGTCGCGCTATGTCCCTAGAGCGTTGGCTGCCTGGGGCGTATTTTCGTCCGTGCTGGTGGCGATATGTACCTTCGCTTTCGTTATTTTCCCCAAACTGGATGACTTACTTGATCCGTGGTGTTACATGCCGATCCTTATTTTCGAAACAGCACTCCCCCTGTGGCTGCTGCTTAAGGGATTGAGGCCACCGGTGGCAGCCTGAGCTCGCTCAAGTGAGCGGCTGAGCACGGGTCGGTCTCCCGTCTAACCTGAAACAACAGGGAGCACAACATGAGTTTCACCAAGAACCCGGGTAGATCCGCAGGCTTGCTGTACGTACTCGCGTCAATCGTGGGCATCTTCGGCCTCCTGTACGTTCCCAGCAAGCTGATCGTGGACGGAAATGCGGTGGAGACCGCCCGCAACATCGCCGCCTCGGAGACGCTGTTTCGTCTCGGCATTGCTGCGCACCTCATCGGTGAGGCCATGTTTGTCTTTGTCGCCCTGGCTCTGTATGACTTGTTCAAGGCGGTCAATTACCGGAACGCCTTGTGCATGTTGACTTTGATTCTGGTCGCAATCCCGATGGCGTTTCTGAATGAGCTGAACGCCATCGCCGCCCTCGTCCTGGCACGCGGAGCCGAGTTCCTCTCCTTGTTTGACCAGCCTCAACGCGATGCACTGGCTATGCTGTTCCTCAATGTGCATGGGTATGGATTTGATGTCGCCGGAATATTTTGGGGCCTTTGGCTGTTTCCGCTTGGGCTCCTGGTGTACCGGTCGGGCTTTCTTCCCCGCATCCTTGGAGTGGCGCTGATGGTGAATTGCTTCGCCTTTCTGATAAGCAGTCTTACGTCGTTAGTGCTGCCGAACTACGAGGCACTCGTCCACGGATGGATGCGCCCATTCCACTTTGGCGAACAGGCGTTCATGCTCTGGCTTCTGATCAAGGGCGCCAAGCCGCCGGCGTGAACTGACCGGGTCGTGCGTCCAGACGAAGGAATGGCTGGCCGCGTGGGTCGTTGCGATCGGCGCGAACGTGCATGCTCGTTACTCACAAGGAGGGAACAATGCGATTCTCACCCATACTGCTGCTTCACATTGTGTCCGGCACTTTGGGGATGCTGTCGGGATTTGTCGCAGTGTTTCTCCGCAAAGGTTCCCGCCAGCACGGCCTCGCTGGAAACGTATTCGTGATATCCATGCTGTGTCTGTCCACAACCGGGGTGTACCTGGCGATCGTGAAATCCCAACCCGGCAACATTTTCGGCGGCGTTCTCACGTTCTATCCGGTGGCAACGGCATGGACGACCGCCAGGCGCGGGGATACGGAAACGGGCATTCTTGATTGGGGCGCGCTTCTGGTTTCCCTGGCGATCGGAATTGTTGCGGTGACCTGTGGGATAGAAGCGGCCACTAGCCCGACCGGACTAACGTATGACTACCCTCCGGGGCCTTACTTTTTCCTTGGCTCCGTAGCCCTGCTGGCTGCCGTGGGGGACGTTCGCCTGCTCGTGCGCGGCGGCATTTCTGACACACAACGGATCGCGCGCCATCTTTGGCGCATGTGCTTTGCGCTGTTCATCGCCGCCGCATCCATCTTCCTGGCACGGCAAGAAATATTTCCCGCTTTATTGCGCAAGACGGGCGTACTTATGCTCCTGAGTTTCCTGCCACTCATCTTGATGATTTTCTGGCTGCTCCGAGTTCGCTTCGCAAATGCATACAAAAAGAAACTGGTCGGCCACATGCACGCGTGATTTGATTCGTCGCGTAACGAGAAAGGCGGAGGACACCATGATTCGAGAACGGGCGCTAAAGGTCGTGCTGGTGATCGTGGGGCTGCTCTTTGTTGCTACGGCTTACCCACTACTGCTAATGAAGTTGGAGGAAACCGAGCAGATGATGCTGAGCCTATACGTCACGCTTGGCGTCTTTCTGCTGCTTGCGTTACGAAACCCTTCCGCGCATCGCAGCCTCATTGGCTTCGCAGGATGGTCGAGCCTGGCTCATGCAGGAGTTATGACAGTGCAGTCATTTTATGATGCGGGCGAACGGGCACATTTACTCATCGGTTCCGCCGCGTTTGCTCTGGTCGGCGTCGCCCTGATCGTGCTCACACCGGCAAAGGCAAAAGTGGCCGGATCCTGACCGCAGTATCCCTACAATATTTGCGCTCGCCATTCGTCTACAGCAGTGCATGGATACGGCGTGGAGGATCACGGGGATGACCGAGCAGGACCGTCAAATCTCCGAGATCGTCACGCGAGAGCGGTCCCGGCTGCGCAATTTCATCCGCCGGCGCGTGCCCGATCCCTCTGACGCCGAAGACATCGTGCAGGAGGTCTTCTACGAACTGGTGGAAGCCAATCGCCTGCTGGTGCCGATCGGCCACGTGACCGGATGGCTGTTTCGCGTCGCACGCAATCGCATTACGGACCTCTTCCGCAAGAAGAGGCCGGAGATGTTCAGCGAAGCAGCGGTCGAGGGCGAAGACGGCGAACTGCTGCAGATCGAGGACCTCCTGCCCTCGCCCGATGCCGGCCCGGAAGCCCTGTACTTTCGCAACGTGCTTCTGGAGGAGTTGGAACTTGCGCTCGACGAACTGCCAGAGGAGCAGCGCGAAGTGTTCGTCGCGCACGAATTGGAAGGACGCAGCTTCAAGGAAATGGCCGCCGAGACCGGCGTGAGCGTGAATACGCTGCTTTCACGCAAACGCTACGCGGTGCTGCATCTGCGGGAGCGCTTGCAAAGCATTCACGACGAATTTACGAAAGCATGAGGAACTGAATATGAGATGGAAATGGATTTTCATTGCTCCGCTGGCGATCCTGGCGATGGTGCTGTTTATCTTCCTCGGCGGCGAAATCGTGCTGCACCTGTGGAATTGGCTGCTGCCGCCGCTTTTCGGCTGGCGTCTGATCACCTTCTGGCAAGCGCTTGGACTGCTCGTGCTGTGCCGGATCCTATTTGGCGGGCACGGATGGCACAGCCCCGGCCGCTCCCGTTTTCGCCGTGGAATGAGAGATCGCTGCGAGCACAGGACGCCGGAAGAACGGGAACAATTCCGCCAACGCATGCGCGAACGCTGGGGCTTCGGCCCATCCGCCAGTGAGAACAAGGCGCAATAACGACCTCTCGAAAGCGCCGAAAGCAATGGGCTATTACGGCTGTCCCTGCGCCAGCGGCGAAACGACGGAAAGTGAGGCAGTCTCGTCAATCTCCCGACGACGTCATCTTCCTCTTTACCAGTTCCTCCACCCGTGCCAGCACTTCGTCCTCGCTCAACGAGGTCGAGTCAATCATCACGGCGTCGCCGGCTGCGACCAAGGGAGACGCAGCCCGGGTGCGGTCGCGGTGGTCGCGCTCGCGCAGTTCCGCGGCGACAATGGCCGCAACCTCGCCCTTGATTTTCTGCTGTGCCATGCGGCGCTCCTCGCGCACCACGGGATCGGCGTCGAGGAAAATCTTCAAATCCGCGTCGGGAAACACTTTCGTTCCGATGTCGCGGCCTTCCATCACCACCCCGCCGCCGGCGCCCATCTCTTTTTGCCGGGCCACCATCCACGCCCGCACGGCCGGATGCACCGAGGCCCGCGACGCCGCTTCGGTCACATCCCGCTCGCGAATGCGCGCCGAGATGTCGCGCCCGTCGAGTAGCGTGCGGTTTCCGCCGATGGTAGGCTCCAGCTGAATGCGCGAGTCCTGCGCCAGTTTGAGCAGCGCCGCTTCGTCGTCGAGCGACAAGTCCCGCTCAATCGCCTTCAGCGCCAGGGCGCGATACATCGCGCCGCTCTCCAGGTTCACATACTCCAGCTTGCGGGCCAGCCGCGAAGCTACTGTGCTCTTACCCGCGCCCGCCGGTCCATCAATGGCAATAATCAGTCTGCCAGAAGGGCGTTGCTTGCTCGAGTGGTCATTCATTGTCGAAGTTAAAGATTGTACACGCAGTGAGGACAGGGGATGCTCGCCTCACAGCCGTATGACCTGCTGCATCACGTCCTCGGCCACCTGCGCCACGTTCTCGGGCTTCCCCAGATCGCGCCAATAATATTCATCGGCCCGAAACGCCGAGAGTTTTTCTCCCTGCCCCGCCAGCCGCAGATAGCTGACAATGATGGAGAAGACGCCCTGTTCCGTCATCAACGGCAGAAGGCGGGGCGAAATCACGTGGATGCCGGAAAACGCCAGCGCTTGCACCTGCGGGGAAGGGCGAACCATCTCCGGCGCCTGATCGCGCCCCGCACGCCGCCCGCAGAGGCGGTTGTTCTCGTCAAACAGAAGATAGCGTGATGTCTCGCGATCCTGCACAGCAAGCGTCGCCAGCGCCCCGCGCTCGCGATGAAACCGCACCATGCGCTTGAGATCAATCGTGCTGATCACGTCCACGTTGTGCAGAAGGAACGGCTCTTCTTCCTGCGTGGCACCTTCCAAAAGGAACCAGGCCGCTTTTTTCAGGCCGCCGCCGGTGTCGAGCAGGACCACTTCACGCGACACTTCGATGCGCATGCCGAAGTTGCCGTTTTTCTTCAGGTAGTCGGCAATCATGTCGGCAAAGTGATGCACGTTGACGATCACTTCCCCGACACCAACGCTGCGCAGGCGAGAGAGGGTAATTTCCAGCAGTGTGCGCCCAGCCACTTCCACCAGCGCCTTGGGGCGATCGTCGGTGAGCGGACGCAACCTGGTGCCCAGTCCGGCGGCCAGAATCATCGCCTTCATGCTCCGGCCCGCTCCGCGGCGTTCCCGGGCTCCGCTTTCTCCAGTTCGCGATGCCGCACCACCACCTCGATGCCACTCCGTCCGCGGAGATGCTTCGCCAGTTGCTCCGCCAGATACACCGACCGGTGCTGCCCGCCGGTGCAACCGAACGAAACCATCAGATTCTTGAACCCGCGCCGCTGGTAGTTGCTCACGCTGGCATCCACCAGCGACATCACACTGGCCAGAAATTGGTGCACGCTCTCCTGCTGGTTCAGATAATCCATCACGGGAGCATCTTTGCCGGTAAGCGTCTTGAAGCGCTCCTCGCGCCCGGGATTCGGCAAGCTGCGCCCGTCGAAAATAAATCCGCCGCCGTTCCCCGTGTCATCCTTCGGCAGGCCGCGATGAAAAGAAAAACTGAACACCCGCACCACCAGCGTGTCCGCTTCCGAGGCCAGGCCCTGGAGTTTCTCGGAAGCGAGCATCCCGTGGAAAGCGTCCATCAGCGCCGGTAGTGCGATGGCCAGGGTCACGTTGTGCTGCAGCCAGCGCAGGTTCTTCAGCGCGTAGGGCACGCTCTGCAGGAAGTGCGCCTTGCGCTCGTAGAATCCGCGAAATCCATAAGCGCCCAGCGCCTGCATGATGCGGATGTACACATAGGCGTAGTAATGCTGCATGAACTCGTCGCGCTTCAGGTCCATGTAACCGGCCAGCACATCCAGATAGTGATCGAGCAACTTCTGGCGCAGATCCGGCGGCAGATCGGCCTTGGCGTCATACAGAAGAGAGGCAATGTCATACTGCAGCGCGCCCTTGCGTCCGCCTTGATAATCCAAAAAGAAAGGTTGGCCCTCGCGCAGCATGATGTTCCGCGACTGAAAATCGCGGTACAAGAAATATTCGCGGTCCGCGCTCAGCAGAAACTTGGTGAGGCGTTCGAAATCGTCCTCCAGAGCCTGCTCGTTGAAGGCAATGCCAGCCAGGCGCAGAAAGTAGTACTTGAAATAATTCAGATCCCAGGCGATGGACTGGCCGTCAAAACTTTCCCGCGGATAACAGACTTTGTAGTTCAGGTCGCGCCCGGCCTCCACCTGAAAGCGCGGCAACACGGCGACCGCCTGCCGGTAGGCCTCGATCGCCGGCGCGCCAATGTTCTCGCCGTCGCGATTGTTGGAAAGAAATTCGAACAGCGTTGTATCCCCGAAATCCTCTTCCAGATACGCGCCGTGATCCAGGTCCTCGGCGAAAATCTCGGGCACGGGCAATCCATGTCTGCGAAAATGCCGGGAGAATTCCAGAAAGGCGGCGTTCTCTTCGCGCACGTCGTACAAAATGCCGATGGCGCTGACTTTTTCGCCCGTCAGCCGTACGATCTTGCGCCCCGACCCGCCCAGTTGCCCCTGCAACGGCTGCACCCGGACCACCGGTGCGTGAAAACGCTGTTCGAAGAGATTCGAAAGAACGTCCATGAATTGTGAGTTCCGCGATTCCGCGCTGCGCGCGTCAAAGCACCGAGCGACGCACCAGCGCGTCACACAAAGATACCATCGAAGTGCGCACAGAGCCTCAGAGGAGGTTCGCAGGGCCAGACGCGCTCACTCGTGCTAGCACGGGTTGCAGTCGCTCGCTTTAAGGTAGGAGGCCGTACACGTCCAATTCGGTCTGCGTTCCAACGTAAACCTTGCCGTTCGCCACGGTTGGCGAGCCGAACTTGACCGCAGGTCCCGCAGTATCCCGCTTGCCGGCTTGAGTGCTGTTGTACAGCTCGTGAGCTACGTTCGCTGCATCATAGGCGCGCAGAATCAGGGCCATATTGGCGCCACCGTGATTTTCGTCGGAGATCCAAACGATCCCGTTCAGTGCCCCGTTGCTGGAAATCACAGGATTCGCCCCCGGGTAGCCGAATGTTTCCGGCCCTACCGCAAGAGGGCCCGCGGACAACAACGACTGAGAAATGGCGAATTGCTTCAGGGGATCCTTGACCCCTGCGATGTAGATCTGATTCTGGAAATACGGGGGCGTGCCCCAGTTCCCGGTCGGGATCGCGCTCGCGCCAATCGTCAAATAGAGCGCCTGCTGAATCTGGTCTGAGCTCGTATTGTACTGTCCCAGATTGTCGCGATTCATCAGGTAGAGCGTTCCAGTCTTCCCACAAGCCAGGGCTAAGTGCGCGACGGGCCCGTTCTGATCCGGCAGCAGAACAGGACCGGCTGAAGCCAGGTCAGCGTTGATGCCTTCAAGATTGAGATACTTCTGATTGAAGGGAGTGAAATAGTCGAGCACGTCGAGCGCAGCCCCGTTGGGGGCAAGCTTCAGGAAGCTCTCTCCGTAGTCCGGCCCGCCCGTGTTGGCATCAAAGGTGCCGTTGCCTGTCGCGAGGAAGATGTTGCCGGTGCTGTCAGCCAACAGGCCGCCGCCCCCTTGCCAAATGCCTCCCTTTTGACCATTCGGAGTATCGTTGAAGACCGCAACTTGCGCCAGGGTAGTTTCGTTGTAGCCCAAGATCCAGCCGTGGTACGGGTCAATATCTTCCAGGGAAGCGAAGGCCACGTACACAACTCCGTTGAGCAGAAGCAGAGCCGACCGGTTGTTTTGCCGGAGGCCAGCAAAAGTGACCACGCCACCTACGTTGTCGTAGCCAGTACCGGGAACGGTAGCAGCGATCACCACCGGACTGCCCGGCATCTCGTTGCCCGTAGTGATATCCAGCGCGTGCAGACGGTGCACATAGCTGGTCGTAGAGCCCGAGACCTCCTTGGTCCGCGCGAGCACAAACAGTACTCCGCGGGTTGCGTCAATCACCGGGGCTGAAGTAATGCCGGCTTCCGGACTAAGATCGGTTCCCACTTCTATGTCAGCTCGCGGAACCGTCGTAACTCCCGGCGCGGCGAGGAAGCTCGTGTGCCACAAGGGACCGCTCAGTGGCTGGTCGGCATCGAAAGCATAAACGCTGTCGTGCTCGGTCGCGAGGTAAACCACGTTGTGTACACTCTGCCCGCTGATGTTCACGCCCGGCACCCAGAGCGGCTGCGCGTACACATAACCATCCACGGGCTGCGAGAACAGCTTGCCGAATTGATTCGGAGTCACATTGCCCGTAGTGAGCTCCGTTTCGAAATTGTTTTGGCCCGTACGCAAGTTGTCGTTGTGATACGTAAGAGTCCCGGTGTAACCAGAAACAGTGACCGGAACCGTCGCCGTCTGGGCCGTCTTCGCGTTGTTGATGGCAGTGATCGTATGGGAACCCACGGTCGAGGGCGGAGTATAGAGTCCAGAGCTCGAAATCGTGCCTACCGTGGTATTGCCCCCGGCAACGCCGTCCACCGTCCAGGTTACGTTCGCCGTCTGAACCCCACTCAGGTAGGCGGTGTATTGCTGTGTCTGGGTAGGCGTCACGGAGGCTGCCCGCGGTTTCACCGACACGGGCGCAGGAACTGCTCCGGTACCGGTCAGCGTGACCGTCTGAAGTCCGGCGGGATCGGTGAGATTGAAAGTGAGCCAGCCAGAACGTTTGCCACTGGACGACGGTGTAAACGTAACATTCGCGGTACAGAAGCTCCCCACTGCCAGGGAAGAGCCGCAGTTGTTAGTTTGAGCGTAATCGCCCGCAGCCGCCACCGACAAGATGCCGATCGGGGCCGTGCCGATGTTGGTCAACGTCACGCCTTGTGAGCTGCTGGGGGTTCCTCTTAGTTGGGCGCTGAACGTCAACCCATTGCTCGACAGCGATGGAACTCCACCGCTTACGCCACTGCCGGCCAACCCGAACATGTGAGGACTTCCCAGGCCGTTGTCGGTCACCAGAACCACAGCCGATCGCGCCCACGCCAGAGAAGGAGTAAAGGTAACAGTAATGGTGCACGTGGAATCCTGGGTGAGGCTCGATCCGCAGTTGTTGGTCTGGGAGAAATCGCTGGCGTTCGCTCCTGCAACAGCAACGCTCGTGATCTTCAGCGTGGGTTGTCCCACATACGTCATCGTAACGCTCTGCTGCACGCTGCTGGTACCGATCAACTGGCCGGGGAAAGCCAGGCTCGCGGGAGAAAAAAATATGGGATTCGATACCCCGATGCCCGACAACGGAACCGACTGCGGGCTGCCGCTGGCGTTGTCTGTCACCGAGAGGTTGGCGGAACGGGCTCCGGCCTTGGTCGGCTTGAACCCCACCGTGATGGTGCACTGAGCTCCCGCGATCAGGGGTGAAGAGCAGTTGTTGTTTTGTGCGAAATCCTGGGGGTCGGCGCCGGTGATGGAGATGCCGCTGATGTTGAGCGTCGCACTTCCTGTATTGGTGAGGGTTACGTTCTGTGGCTGCGCACTTTCGCCGCCCTCCGCATCTCCGAAATTGACGCTGCTCGGCGAAAAGCCTACTCCCTGCGCCGCGGCGGGCAGTCTCAGGCACACGAGCAAAGACAACGCCAGCAAAGAAATCAGGGCAGTACGTAACTGAGTCATGATCGAACCTCTGAATACTCTAGGGCCGCAGTGCCTCGAGCGAGTGACCGCGCCGCCTCTGGCTTCTGTGCGGTTCAAGAATTGTTCCGGTCATCACTAATTCTAACGAAAATGGCGTTTAGATTCGGTGACCGTGGTCGGGTAAATCATGACGAGCGTAACGGCCTGGCTATATCAACGGCTCCCGCCGGATCTCTGGCAAGTTGTTGAAAAAAGTCCGCTGGCGAAATCCTGAGCGAAGCGAAGGACCTGTGCCTAAATTGGTGGCGGCGGTAGGACTCGAACCTACGACCTACGGATTATGAGTTCTGAACCGCCTGTTGCAAGCAAAGAGGATAAAGGACTTAGCTCGGCAGAACCCGGTAGAGTCCTGCAAAATCCGCACCCCCCCGCGCAACCAAGAGCAGGCAGTTCCTTCTACAAAACAGGCAGAACAGGTAGGGAAGGCCGCGCCGGCAGGCGAGTCCCTCCCACCCCCGCCGCTTAGCAGTATGGGACCGCATGAACAGTGAGGTCAAGCGATGCAGTGTAACCACAAGAAGCGAGATGGTGAGCGATGCGGAGCGCGTGCGCTTACCGGCCAGAACCGTTGCGCGATACATGCGCAGCCTGGCAGGGCCGCGCAGCTTGGCAGCAAGGGAGGCCGCCGACGAACAACATACAGGTCGGACGATCTGAGGGAGTTTGCGGCACCAAAGACCGCTGCCGATCTGCGCGATCTGCTGGCCGAATCGATCATCGAAATTCGTGCTGGGAAGCTCGATCCCAGAATCGCGAATGCGCTCGGATACCTCGGAGCGAGCTATCTACGTGCTCTTGAGGTGTCAGACATAGAGAAGCGATTGGATGCGCTTGAGGCGACCCAGCAAGCTCACGAAAGCGCCTTCCTCCAATCGAGCCCGCCGGACAGCGAACAGGCGCGGGGAGGGATAAATGGCGAACAAATCCATTCTTGACCGGCTAGTGCAGTTGGAGAATCAGAGGCGTTTTCTAAACTGGTTCGCAACGGCTCGCTTCTACGCCAGCCTCACCGTCGATGAGCTTGAAACTTTCGCGCGCGACGGAAAGTTACCGGACCCTCTACCAAACCGGCCGAGCAGTTTGGACAAGTTGGACCGGAAGACTCTTATCCGGCGCTGGGAGAACGACGAGCGTATCTTCGGTCGTCGGAGTCACGAAGAACTGGTTTTCTATACTGAGAACGGCCTTTGGCCAGAGCAGAGAGGTGGGTTCCACTATTCGATGCAAGAGGGGAGATTGGCCGTGGAATGGCGAAGCGAGCCACCGGAAGGAGGCACCACGCCGGACACCACAACCCAGGAGCCTGGAACGTGACAACAAAACCTACGTGGGAGGAGCAAATGCCACTGACGAACAAGC
>DATFNP010000002.1:0-33033 GCA_035266345.1 Candidatus Sulfotelmatobacter sp. | reverse complement strand
GGCGACTTCAACAGTGACGGCAACGAGGACCTAGTTTTTGGCGCAAATTGGAACGGGCCGCCATTCAAACTCCAAGTGGACCTGGGGGACGGCAATGGCGCGTTTCGGTTTGGCTCGCGTTCTCGTCAATTCAACGGACCGTCTCCCTATGGAATTGTTGTGGGCGACTTCAACCGCGATGGCAACCTCGACCTCGCCGCGATTACGTATACGCTGGACGTGTTCCTTGGCAACGGCGACGGGACCCTCAAACACTCGATGGAGTACTCCGTTGGAGTTCTTTACCTGGTCAGCGCCGATTTCAACGGCGATGGCATCTTGGATTTAGCCCTTGCGTGGGATCACGGTATCTATGTCATGTTGGGCAACGGTGACGGCAGCTTTCAGAAGCCGCGAACGGTTTTCTCGTCGACCAACTTCCTCGGCGGCTGCAGTTTTGGTCCATCCTTTTTCGTGACGGACTTCAACCGCGATGGCAAGGCCGATCTGGCGTACTGTGAGAGCGATTATCCGCAGAACAAGGGAAAGATTTGGGTCCTGCTCGGCAATGGGGATGGAACTTTCAAGAAGCCAACCTCCATCATTGTTCACCCCTATGCCGGAGATTTCTCGTTTGCCGCAGGCGACTTCAACTCCGATGGCAAAACCGACCTGATGGCCAACTACTGGACATCGGGTAATTTCAACCAGTCGGAAACTGACCTATTCCTCGGTAACGGGGACGGCACGTTTCAGCCCAAGAAGATCATTAATCTGCCAGGGCAGCCGTATAACGCTGAATTAGGGATCGTGCCGGCAGATTTTAACTCTGACGGATTGTTGGACTTCATCTTCCAGCAGCCCGGAGACGTTGTTGTTTTCACGCAAAGATAAGCAGTAGCCGCGCGGGACTCAAGATTCGTGGAGGAGTGCAAAATGCGCACGGAAAGAACCCTCGTTACCAATCATTATTTCCTCGGAACCGTCTTGTTTTTCCTCGGCTGCGGGTTGTTAGGGTCACCAACGACGGCGCAGGCGCAGTTCTGCCAGTCAACCCAGGGTTACAACATGGTATGGGGCACGTGTCCCGGCCATGGGTTTGAAATAGTAGGCTCGCCAGGGGGCTGGCCCATGCTTTCACCAGACCCAAAAGCGGGTGCCCTGCCCTTCTCGCGTTCTTTGCGAGAGGGCGGGGCTCTTAGCTGACACCGCGGCGGCGGACCACCGGATACCACGCCAAGCTGCTCACGACGACGGCGGGTGTTGAGGGTGGCCCACCTATTCCGATTTGCAACTCTAAATCACACATAAACCCACGCAGCCGCAAGAAATGCAAGATTTCGCAGCCGGCCCACTTTCCTCATTGACTGCGCTCTTAGACTCAGATAATCTTAATTCAAAGCACATTGCCTTTAAGATAACACTCGATCTTTGACAACCTGACCCAGGCGACTGCGTGGCTCGCCCCGCGCTCCGCGAGTCTGACTTTCCGCCGCCCGTGAGCCGCGTAGCGGCGTAAGAACGCAGCCCACGGCCCGAGCCGTGGGAAAAAGAGTCCCAACAGACCAACCAGCCCCAGCGGGGCGAAAGACGGGCTCTCACCCAGGCAAGGCCGACGCTGGCCAGTTGAGGCTCCAGTTCCAAAATGGGACGCAAGACCTCGTAGCCCCGCCCGTAACTCCCATGTTCTCTAGATTTTGCGTGTAAGTCCTTAAAACTCAAAGATCTAGCACATATAGTCAATCTTTAGGTCCTTTGTTTTCTAGATTTTGCACACGAAAGGGGGGAGGGGGGGTACCCGGTACTAAACAGTAAACATGGTCCCATTTCGGGAAACGGCAAGCCGTTCAGCGATGAAGGATGACCCGTCCCTGGCTCCGGGCTATAAGAATGTCGATCCTCCTGATCGGATGTAATTTCCGGTCTATTCAGCACTTCGCGCCATCTGTACAGCCCGCAGCACTGCTTTGGCCTTGTTCATGCTTTCCTGAAACTCAGTGGCGGGATCGGAATCGGCCACGATGCCCGCTCCAGCTTGCAAAAAAGCGTGCTTGCCCCGCATCAGCATGGTGCGGATGGCGATGCAGGAATCGAGGTTGCCGGCGAAATCGGCGTTGAGCACGGAGCCTCCGTAGATGCCGCGACGCACCGGTTCGAGTTCTTCGATGATCTGCATGGCGCGCACTTTCGGCGCGCCGCTGAGCGTTCCGGCGGGAAAGCAGGCGGCAAAGGCATCAATAGCGTCGAGGTCTTTGTCACTGCGCAGCGTGCCTTCCAGCGCCGACACCAGGTGCATGACGTGGGAGTAGCGCTCCACGTACATCAGGTCCTTCACCTTGACCGAGCCGTATTCGCTGACGCGGCCCAGGTCGTTGCGGCCAAGGTCCACCAGCATGACGTGCTCGGCGCGCTCTTTTTCGTCGTTGCGCATCTGCTGTTCCAGGCGGAGGTCTTCGGCTTCGTCCTGGCCACGGGGATGCGTGCCCGCGATGGGGCGGTATTCGAGTTTGCGTCCGGTAACCCGCACCAGCATTTCGGGAGACGAGCCGAGAATGTGCGTGTCGCCCAGGCGCAGAAAATAAAGGTAGGGCGAGGGATTCACCTGGCGCAGGGCGCGGTACAGATCGAAGGGCGCGACGCCGGGAGTGAAATCGAGCCGCTGCGAGAGCACGACCTGAAAGATGTCGCCGGCGGCGATGTATTCCTTGCACTTCTCCACGCTCTTCAGGAAGTCACCGCGGCTGGTGCGGGCGTGAACTTTGAGTTTTCCGGTGCCGCCCTTGGCTGACTTGCGCCAGAGCGCCGGGCTGAGGCCGCGGGCCAGCTTGCGCTCAAGCACTGCGATGTCGCGGAGCGCGCGGCCATAGGCGCGGCGGGGGCTTTCCCGCGACACATCGGCGGCGGCCATGATGTGGATCTGATGGCGCAGGTGATCAAAGGCCAGCAGCCGGTCAAAAAACATCAGTTCGGCATCGGGCAGCGAGAGATCGTCTTTGGCATGCTCGCCGATCTTTTCGAGCTGGCGGACGACGTCGTATCCGAAGTAGCCGACGGCTCCGGCGGTGAACGGCGGCAGGCCGGGCACGATTGCGGGACGATGTCCGTGGAGCAGCCGTTTGACCACAGCGAAGACGTTTTCCTGCAGCGTTTCGCGGCTGCGGCCGCGCTCGATCTCGACTCTGCCCGCGTGGGCCTTCATCCGCATGTAAGGCCGAACCCCGAGGAACGTGTAGCGCCCGATCTGCTCGCCGCGCTCGACCGACTCCAGCAGAAAGGCGTGAGGCTCGTTTTCCGCGATGGCGAGAAAGGCGGACACCGGCGTGAGCAGGTCGGCGCTGACCGACTTCACCACCGGGACCAGCGTGGCTCCGCGGGCAAGGCGGGAAAACTGTTTGAAGTCGGGCTGTAACATGGTTGGAATCCCGTCCGCGCAACGGCGGGCTTTCATTATAGGGGAGGGACGGGGGCAGGGAGGAGCCTGAAGCAGACTCACTTCTCCGAGTCGCGGATGAGGACGACGTCGGATTCGCGGTGGCCGCGGATGACGGCGAGCTGTTTTCCGTCAAAGGAGTAGTCGAAATCGCGGATGAACTCCGACTTGAAGTCGGTGAGTTGCTTTCCCGGGGAACCGTCGAGGTGCTGCAGCCAGAGATTGTCGGTGTCGCCCGAGCGCACCGGGTAAACGATGCCGGTTCCGTCGCGGCTGAACTCGATTGGGGCACCGTCAATGCCCAGGGCGTACTCTGCGCGAGGGCGTTCGAATTCCACGAGCCGTGGCGGTTGGCTGGAATCGAGAGGCTGCAGCACCAGTTTCTCTTTGGAGTCGCCGGGGCGAGAAGTCACGAAAGCCGCCGGCTTGCCATCGGGTGAAACTGCGACGCGGCTGAAAACTGCGAATTCCGAAATCGGTTGCGATGCTCCGCCGTCCAGCGCAACTCTCTCCAGCTTGTTGTCCGCGTCGGAGTAGAGGACAGCCTTGGCCTCGGGAGAGCAGGCCGCCTCGTAGTCAAATTTCCCGCTGGTAAGTTCCTTTGCGTTTCCTCCATCCGCATCCGCCCGCCAGATATGGGCCTGTATCTTGGTTCCAGGGGTGGCGGTGAAGATGACATGTCCATCCGAGCAGGCATGAGCGAAATCGGGGAACGAGTACTGGGAAAACATCGGCGTCTTGGCGCCCGAGCCGGGATTCAGCAGGGTAACGCCGCTGTTGATCGCAGTAACGAGGAGTTGGCCATCCCGAGTCCAGGAGACCTCGTAGCTTGGCGATCCCTCCATCGTGAACTCTCGGGCCTGGGAACTGGCGCCGTCGGACAGTACGTAGGGATTCTGATGGATCTGTCGCTCGATGGTGGCCACCGTATGGCCATCGGCGGCGACGCTGAGATCGGTATAGGCGTTGGTGTCGCGCGTGACCGGAGACACCTTACCCGAAGGGAAGGAAACAAAAACGATCTGCGGCTGGTCGGAGAAGGCCCGCGTACCCAAAGCCAGCAGCCCGCTGCCATCCGGCAGCCAGACTGGCCGCGTGAAGTAGAGGTCATTGGAGGTGACGAACAGGTTGCGCTTGCCGCTCTCCACGTCTATGGCAGCCAGGCCGCTGAGTTGATCTCCCGGCTGGGAGACCGGAGTTACGATGGTCTTGCCATCGGGAGACCAGGCGGTATCCAGCACGGCCTCGTTAATAGGAGCGGTCATCAGGGTCTTTTCCTCGCTCCCCTCCACCGACCGGGCGATCAGACGGTACTCCCCCACTTTCGGATTGTTCCCGAGTATGTAGGCGAATCTCTTGCCGTCGGGAGAGAAACTCACGTTGGAATCTATGTCGGTGACCAGTTTCTGCGGCGTTCCGCCCAGCACCGGAGCGCGATACAGGTAATGCAGAGCGCGGCTGCCGATTTCCGAACGAACGAAATACAAGTAATTGCCGTCGGGAGAAAAGCGCAGGCCTATATAACCAACCGCCGCAGGAGCGATCACCTGGGTATTGCTGTTGGTGGGAACATTGCGCAGCCACAGGCTTTGCTGGCCGTTGTCATCCATCACGTGCAGCAGGTATTTGCCGTCGGGCGAGATGGCGACCAGCGTGGCTTTGCCGGTTGCGGTCACTTTGCTGACGGAAAAATTCTGAAACGGAACCGGCCGGGTGCGGGAAAGCAGCGCATAAATTCCGTAAGCTGCGGCCGCGACCAGGAAAATCACGACGGCGCTGATGATGCCGAGAGAGAGCTTGTGCTGCTTCGCGACCGTGACCACGGCGGAACTGCTGGCCGTATGCGCGGCCGCGACCGCCGGGGAAGAACTCGCGGCCTCCGAACTCGCCACCGGAATTTGCCGGCTGGAATCGGTGTCGCGCTTCAGGCGCAGCAACTCCGACCGCATTTCCTTCGCGCTCTGGTAACGCAGCTCGCGGTCTTTTTCCAGCGCCCGGTTAATGACGTCATCGAGCTTCGCCGGAAGATTGGGATTGAGGCGAATGGCCGGAGTTGGGGCGCGCTCCAGAATCGCATTGAAGATCAGCGCCGACGTGTCCCCGCGAAATGGCAATGTCCCGGTCGCCATTTCATACAGCACCGCGCCAAAGGAAAACAGATCGGTGCGGCCGTCCAGTTCCTTGCCCTTGGCCTGCTCCGGCGACATATAGGCGACGGTGCCCAGGGTCGAGCCGGGACTGGTCAGGTGCGGCTCGTCCACCGTGCCTGTCATCGTATTGGCCGACGCAATCTGGTCGGCGGAACCGGCGGCAACCGCAACTTTGGCCAGCCCGAAGTCCAGAATCTTGGCGTGCCCGCGCTCGGTGACGAAAATGTTCGCGGGCTTGATGTCGCGGTGCACGATGCCCTTGGCGTGCGCCGCATCGAGGGCGTCGGCAATTTCGATGGCCAAGGAGAGAATCTCCTCGGTTTCCATGGGACGCCCACTGATCCGGTGCTTCAGGGTCACGCCGTCGAGAAACTCCATGGCGATAAACGCCTGGCCGTCCTGCTCGCCGATATCGTGAATGGTGCAGATATTGGGGTGGTTCAGGGCGGAGGCCGCCTGGGCTTCGCGCTGGAAGCGGGCCAGCGCCTGGGGGTCGCGGGCCACGTCATCGGGCAGGAACTTGAGGGCGATAAAGCGGTGCAGCCGCAAGTCCTCGGCCTTGTAAACCACGCCCATGCCGCCGCCACCCAGCTTTTCGATAATGCGGTAGTGAGAAATGGTTTGGCCGATCATGGTCTGGACGAGGAGCGCGTCGGGACATGTTAGGCGGGCTGCCAGTGCAAGTCAACAAACCGGGGTGAAGGTCAATGAGTGCTATCGCGATTTTTCGCCAACTACCGTCGAAGCCAACCGGTTCTTGCGAGCCTACTCAGGCTACTTATGCGGGTCACGAGTGCCTGTGCCATCCTTCGCGGAATAGTCAGCCCATGCCGATGGTGCGAGTTCGTCGAACCTGCAATTGCGAAAAGGGTTGTTGAGACAGCTTAGGTGAACGTCAAACACGCGTTTCGTCGCTGCCTGGGCGGACTGCACAACGCAAGTCGAGAGCTCATTTGCGGGAAACTTAAAGGCGCCGTGACTAACCCACACCTCGTAGTCCTGACCGCTGCACGGGCCGTACTCAAAGCTCGCCGCGTCCCTCCGAGTCTCGATGCCATATCCGAGGGGAACCAAGTACCGATATCCACTGGAGTCTATACGTTCCATCCTATATTCCCAGGCCCCGGTTGAGCTTGTATACAGCTTTCCGTTTTGAATCTTGAACTCCGCACCGAAAACCCACGAACGGATTCCGATGTAAGGAAGAGTCGTATAAAAAAATATTGCCTTTCTGCCTTGTAACGGAAGCCGTGGCAGCCGAGTCATGATCTGAAGTCGAAACATGCAATTCTGTGGGTTGCACGTGGCCCCCGGCCTTGCCCCGTTACGAATCATGATGTCCCGAACTTCAGCAAAGCCAGCGGTCGAGAAGTCAAGGGATCTCAAGTCCGCAAACAGGGACTCGGCGCGCCGACGCTGATAGACGGAGTCGATATACAAGAAGAACCAGCTCCCCACAATCGATATGAGGACGAGTCGAGCCATCCAGCGCGAGGCGGCTCGAAATCGACGGCGGGTATCAGTCCTCTTTGAGTGAGTGTCGATCACTTCAGATAGTCTAGACCCCACTGAAAGTCCCTGAGTTCCCTGCACAAGTGACGTAACCAGGCCTTTACACTCATTGACTCCCCCACCACGCTCGCGCCTGCGCACACTCGCCTCTGCTCTCCCACACACGAACACACGAGCCCGCGCGGTCCCCGGCCAAATCAAAGCCGGGAGTCGGGTGGGTGTGGCAGTTTTGCCGTCCTTTCCTTCCACCCCGTCAACAAACCCTGCGGATGGCCGATCCGCCGTGCCCGTGATTGGTCTAGCCGCGAAACTTTGGTCACCTTGTGGGGCCTCGGGCAAAAGATAAAATCGTGGATATCCATAACGTTATGAGCATCTTGCGCGGTTGCGCGGAAAACGACTCCGGCCAAACGCGCATAGGCGCTCGCGGCGGCTCGCGTCCGCACGACAGTTTTGCGAGGAGCCGCTATCGAATTGACGGGAGGAAGGTCGCGGTCGAAGATTGACGAAAGAAGTATTGACGGAATAGCACCACAGAATTCTATGCGAGTTAAGTTCTGGGGCGTGCGTGGCTCGACGCCCAGTCCACAGGCCGAGAACCTCCGCTACGGGGGCAACACCTCGTGCGTCGAGGTGCGCCTGGGAGAGAACATTTACATTTTCGACTGCGGGACGGGCTTCCGCATGCTGGGGCACGAACTGGAGCGCGAATTCGGCGAGCGCCCGTTCGCGGCGCACGTGTTCGTTTCCCACTTTCACTGGGACCACATTCAGGGCATGCCGTTTTTCCGGCCGTTGTATGACAGCCCGGGCAGCCGCTTCATGTTTCACTCTTCCAGCCGGACGCGCAGCCTGGAGCGGGTGATGGCCGAGCAGATGGCGGCGCCTTATTTCCCAGTGAATCTCGATCAGATGAGGGCGCGGCGCGACTTTTACGACATAGACAACGGCTGCCTGCCCATGGAAAACGGCATCCGTATCAAGACGGCCTACCTGAATCATCCCCAGGGATGCCTCGGGTTCCGGCTGGAGTCGAAAGACGGTGTGCTGGTCTACGCCACCGACAACGAACCGGGCGACGCCAATTTCGACAAGGCCGTGCGCAAGCTGGCCGAAGGCGCCGACATCCTGATTTACGACGCGCAGTATCTTCCCGAAGAGTACGAAGCCCGTCGCCGCGGCTGGGGACACAGCCACTGGCGCGAAGCCGTCAATGTGGTGATGGAAAGCGGCGCAAAAGAATTGATCCTCTACCACCACGATCCCGACCATACCGACGCCATCGTGGACAAGGTGGTGCAGCAAGCGCGCAACTACTATCCCAAAGTGCGCGCCGCGGCCGAAGGCCTGGAGATCGTGTTGCAGGAAGCGCCTGTGACGGGGGTCACATCGCGCCGGCCAGTGAAGAGTTAGCATCCCAGTCTGAACTGCCGAGCCGGCCGCAGCGCTGGGTCCGGTTGACGCATCTCAATTTTCGCGCTTATCATCTTCGTTTGGCCTTACTATCAGGGACGCCTCCGGGAGACGGCGTCCCGAGACTTTTGTTGCGTATGCTTTTTCAAGTGGGCCGATTGAAGTGACCTATGGATAAGAAGAAGTTGGAAGCCTTTAAGAAACGTCTGGAAACGCGGCAGCAGGAGTTGCGCCGCACCGTGAACCGTACGCAGGCCGACGGCCGCTCTGCCGATGAAGACACCGCGCAGGATATCGCCGATCGCGCCGCCAGTTCCTACACCAAGGAATTCCTGTTCAGCCAGAGCAACAACGAGCGCCAGTTGCTGCAGATGGTGGAGAAGGCGCTGTCGCGCATCCGCGAGGGCAGCTTCGGAGAGTGCATCCACTGCGGCAAAGAGATCAACGCCAAGCGGCTGGAGGCCGTGCCGTGGACGCGGCACTGCATCGAGTGCCAGGAGAAACAGGAGCAGGGATTGCTGGAGGAAGCTCCGCGGTAGGAAGAGATTTTTTTGTAAGAAACGCCGCCGGGAAACCGGCGGCGTTTGTGTTTTGGGGACTCTGATTTGTTTTGAGCCACGAGTGCCCACCCTTCGAAAACCGCGAAGGGTGGGGCAGCCTCAGTTGGGTGGGGCACACTCGAAAACCCGACCTCAGCGGCTGAAGCCGCTCCTGAGGATAGGCCTCAAATCGCAGCGCTGAAGCGCTGCGCCACCTCAAAGCACGACTTCTTCGCAGCCTTCTAGTTCATGGGCTTCTTCGCTTCGTCTTCCTGTGGCGCGGCCCCGGGCCCTTAGGTAGTGGGTCAGTATGAAATCATACTGACCCACTACCGGCCCTTACCCTGTTTTGACGCCGCGTTTTGCTGCCTGTTAAACTGTTGGTTTGCCATATTAGTTCGACCGTTTAGTTCAACCAGCCATCGCTACTACCAGAAGGGAAGTTCGTGCGCGCACAGACCCGCCATCAACTCAAACAGGATGCATTCAGCCGCGTGACCATCGAGGCGGCGGAGAAAACGGCCCACTGGACGGTGGAACACCGTTCCACGCTCATCATCGCCGGGATTATCGCGGCGGTCGTGCTGGCCGCCGGCGTTGGGGGCTGGTACTACCTGAGCGCGCAGGACGAAAAAGCCAGTCTGGAACTGGCGCAGGCGGTCCGGACCATGCAAACCCCGCTGCGTCCCGCGGGCACGCCGGCCCAACCCGAGGTGGCCACGTTCACTTCCGTCAAGGAACGGACGCAAGCCGCCCAGAAGCAACTGCAGGCGATTACGGACAAGTATCCCCACACCCGCACGGCCGACATGGCCCACTATTTCCTGGGCGTGACCTCAGCCGAGGCGTCGGATAATGCCGCCGCCGAGCGCAATTTCAAGGAAGTGGCCTCTTCCGGCAACCGCGAACTGGCGTCGGTAGCCAAGTCGGCCCTGGCCGCAGTCTATGGCCAGACAAACCGCACGAAGGAAGCCGCCGCGCTCTACCAGGAACTGATCAACAAGCCCACCACCTCAGTCAGCAAGGCGACCGCCCAGTTACAACTGGCCGAACTTTACCAGAACTCCAACCAGCCGCTCGATGCCAAGCGAATCTACGAGCAGGTCAAGCGAGAAAATCCGGCCAACGAGGCTGGCCAGTTGGCCACGCAAAGGTTGACACAACTGAAGTAAGTGAGTGGCCAATGGCTAGTGATCAGCGGCCAGTCAACCCGGTTTTTCTGACCACTGGTCACTGATCCCTGGCCACTTTTTTCATTACCTTCGTAAGCCGCATCCCCATCTTTTGACGTGAGTCTCCCAACCGCCTCTAAGAAAATTAAGGGGAAGTACATTTTTCTCTGGGCGGAGCCTCATGATTACCTACCGGCGACTCTGGATTGCCATCTCTCTCGTTGCACTGCTGCCGGCGCTGGCCTTCAGCCAGGACGCTTCTTCTTCGCAGAGCCTGGGAGACGTTGCGCGCAAGCTGCGCAAGGACACGAGCGACGAAGTCCGCATGACGGACGCGGATACGAAACGGCTTTTTGAGTCGGTGGACAAGATCTTCGCCTTTGCCGCCGAAGACAGCGGCATGCCCAAGCGCGCGCTCGTCAAACGCCAAATGGTGAGCAAGGCAGACGTCGAAAAATTCGCCAAGGGCCGGCTGGCCAAGGAAGAATTCACGCAGCGCTTTGCCCAGGAAGAACTGAGCATGAAGAAGCTGGGATACCTGCCGCGCGAGTTTAGCCTGCGGGACTTTCTGGTGAAGTCCACCGGGCAGCAGGTGGCGGGCTACTATGACGAGGAAACCAAGAGCATCTCGCTGCTGAACTGGGTCCCGTTCGACCGCCAGGAACCCATCCTGGCGCACGAACTCACGCACGCCCTGCAGGACCAGAACTACGATCTGAAGAAGTGGATGAAAGCCGGGATGAAACCGGCGGGCCAAGGCGTCCCTAACGCCGATGCCAACGACGATGGTCCGACCGCCCGCAAGGCCGTGGTCGAAGGCCAGGCGATGGTGGTGTATGTGGACTACGTCCTTGCTCCCGTGGGCCGCAATCTGATAGACACACCGGATCTGATCTACCAGATGGAAGAGCCGGCGGTGAAGGCGGTGGCCGACTCACAGATGCTGCATGGCGCTCCCATGATTTTGCGCGAAGCGGGATCGTTTGCCTACAACGAGGGCTTGATCTTTGAAGGCGAACTGCTGCACAAGGGCGGAAAAGAAATGGCGTTTGCCGGGGCCTTCGCGCGCCCCCCGAAGAACTCGCATGAAGTATTGCAGCCCGAGGCGTACATCAACGGCGAGAAAGCGCCGCGGGTGGGCGTACCGGATTTGAAGCAGTTGCTGAGCGGTCAGTATGAAGTGTATGACGCAGGCGGCATCGGCGAACTGGACGTGCGGGCTCTGATGAAACAGTACGGCGAGCGCAAGATGGCCGACGATGTTTCTTCCGCGTGGCAGGGCGGCGCCTACATCACGTACCGCAAGGAAAAAGCGCCTGCCGACGGATCGGGCACCACGGCCGACCTGGCGCTTATATATGTTTCCAAGTGGAAAACGCCCCAGGCCGCCGAACGATTCGCGCGTTTCTACGCGAACGCCGTGGCCAAGCGCTACTCCACCGCGACGCCGCAGCCCGCGGCGGCGTGCAGCGGGACCACCTGTCCGGTATCCAGCGCGCAGATCCTGACCGAGGAAGGTCCGGTGATCGTGGAGCATTGGGGCGACAACAGCGTGATCGTCTCCGAGAGCTTCGACACGACCACCGCCGGCAGAATCCACCAGGCCGTGCGGGACAGCTCCGCCGGAGAGCGTGCCGAAATGCTCCCGCAGGATGAAGATGAAATCGGGCTGCGCCTGTATGACAATCCGGCGTTCCGTGCTTTCGCACAGGCGATCGGCAACGAGATCGTGCAGGAAATAGTGAATACCGGACGGTAGTGGTTCGGCATCCGTGTCGTCAATTCTGTCCCGCCGGGAATTCCTGCGCGCCTCCCATTTCCCTTTTCCCGCCAGTTGAGTACCATGTTGTCCTGCTTACAAGCTGCACAACGGGACAGACATGGCCGACATCACACTCCGCGTAAACGGCAGTGAAAAGAAAGTGAGCGTCTTGCCGGAGACGCCTCTGCTTTGGGTTCTGCGCGACACACTCGAGCTCACAGGAACAAAATTCGGCTGCGGCGCAGGATTGTGCGGCGCCTGCACCGTACACGTGGACGGCAGCCCGGTGCGCACCTGCTCGACTCCGGTTTCGCGAGTGGCGGGCAAGAGCGTCACCACCATTGAAGGGCTCCCTGCCAGTGATGGGCTCGCTGCCAGCCAACTGCATATTTTGCAGGCGGCATGGATCGCCGAGGAAGTTCCGCAATGCGGCTACTGCCAGACCGGGCAAATCATGTCGGCGGCGGCATTACTCCAGAAGACGCCGCATCCCACTGATGAACAGATCACCCAGGCTATGAACGGCAATCTCTGCCGCTGCGGAACTTATGAACGGATCCGCAAGGCGATCCACTGGGCCGCAGACGCTGCCAACAACGCAAGAAGGGAAATCGCAAGGAGCCGATACCAGGACGACGAGCATGCCAACGGAGGCGCGCGATGAGCCCGCTTTCCCGCCGCGAATTTGTGGCTGCCGGGGTCGCCGCCGGCGCTGGACTGGTGATCGGCTTCTACCTGCCGCACGGCGGCTCTGAGAGAGAATCGTTCTCGCCGAACGCATACTTGCGCATCACGCCCGACAACAAAGTGACCATCGTCGTAGCGCGGTCGGAGATGGGGCAGGGCGTGCGCACGGCGCTGCCTATGATTCTGGCCGAGGAACTCGAAGCCGACTGGAAGCAGATTGAAATCGAGCAGGCTGGAGCGAGCACGCTTTTCGGCGATCAGACCACGGGCGGCAGCGCCAGCATCCGCACGACATGGGATCCCATGCGCAAGGCCGGCGCGGCGGCGCGCGAGATGTTGATTTCGGCCGCGGCCCTGGCCTGGGGCGTGCCGCGATCTTCCTGCACCGCCGAAAGTGGGCACATCAAGCATGCCGCTTCGGGGCGCAGCCTGAGCTACGGAGAACTGGCCGGCCGGGCCGCAGCGCTGCCCATCCCGACCGACGTCCCGCTGAAACAGAGCAAGGACTACAAGATCGTCGGCCAGCGCCTGCCCCGCGTGGATTCGCCGGCAAAAGTAAAAGGCGAAGCCGTTTTCGGCATTGACTTCCGCATGCCGGGGATGAAGTTTGCCGTGCTTTCGCGCTGCCCCACGATTGGCGGAAAAGTGTCGAGCTTCGACGACAAGGAAGCGAAGAAGATTTCCAGCGTCAGTTATGTGGGCAAGATCGGCGATTCGGCCGTCGCCGTGGTCGCCGACAGCGTGTGGAGCGCGATGGAAGGCCGCCGCGTCCTGAACGTCGCGTGGGACGACGGCCCGAACAAGGACCTGACTACCGCTGCAGTCATGGCATCGCTTAAACAAGCCGCCTCGGGAAAAGGTGCGAGCCTGTATTCGGCCGGCGATCCGGCGAAAGTTTCTGGAAGAAAAATCTCTGCCGAGTACAACTTGCCCTTCATGGCGCATGCTCCCATGGAACCGGGCAACTGCACCGCGAACTACCAGGGGTCGAAGTGCGAGTTGTGGGCTCCCACGCAGGTTCCACAGGATTGCCGCGATGCGGTGGCGGCGGCGGTCGGGCTCGATCCCGATCAGGTCAAGGTCAACGTCACGCTCATGGGCGGAGGGTTTGGCAGACGGCTGGAGCACGATTACGCAGTCGAAGCCGCGCTGGTATCGAAGGCGATCAACGCGCCGGTCAAAGTGATCTGGACGCGCGAAGACGACATGCGTTTTTCGACTTACCGTCCCGCCAGCTTCCATCAACTCAGCGCCACGCTCGATGGCGCGGGATTTCCGGTCGCGTTGACGCATCGGATCGTTGCACCTTCGATCAGCGGACAAAAAGGCCAGCCCACGCCTGGCAACGTTGATCCCGACATGCCGGATGAAGCAGGCCCCGTCTACGGAATCCCCAACTACTCAATCGAATACGTGATGGCCCAGACGCCGGTGCCACTGGGCTGGATGCGGTCGGTCTATGCCCTGCAGGCGGCGTTCGCGCTGGAAAGTTTTGTGGATGAACTTGCGGCCGCAGCCGGCAAGGATCCGCTGCAGTACCGGCTGCATCTGCTGGCCAAGGATCAGGATCTGCAGTACTTCACGACCACCTGGAAAACCGCTCGCATGCGCGGTGTGCTTCAGTTGGCTGCCGAGAAGGCCGAATGGGGCAAGCCCCTGCCCGCCGGGAGCTATCGCGGCGTGGCATGTTTCGCCTGCTTCGCGTCGTACATGGCCGAGGTGGTCGAGATCAGCATGGAAAAAGACGAGCCTCGCGTGCACCGGGTGGTGGCGGTTGTGGACTGCGGTCAGGTGGTGAATCCCAGCATTCTGGAGCAGCAGATTCAGGGCGGAATCGTTTTCGGGTTGGCCAACGCGCTGCGCGCGAAGATCACGATTGAGAAAGGACGCGTCGTCCAGGGCAACTTTGACGACTATGCGCCGCTGCGCATGGACGAAACGCCGGCGGTCGAAGTTTACGCCGTTCCCAGCGCGGAGGCGCCCAGCGGCATCGGAGAGCCGTCGGTGCCGCCGGTGGCTCCGGCGCTGTGCAACGCGATTTACGCCGCCACGAAGAAAAGAATTCGGGCGCTGCCGATTCTGAGCTGACACCGCGCACCCTAAGGATTGCCATGACCCGCCGCTGGATGGCCGCCGTTCTTTTCCTGTCCTCCGTATGTTTGGCTCAGAATGCGGCTCTCTCGTCGGTGCCCGCGTCCCGCGTGGCGCACCTGCGCCGCGGCATCAATCTCAGCGAGTGGTTCGCGCAGGTTTACGATCCTAAGGGATACACGAAAGAACATTTTCAGACCTGGAACACCTCGGCCGACATTGCGCTGATCAAGTCCGCCGGCTTCGATCACGTGCGGCTCAGCGTGAATCCGCAGCCGCTGATGGAGGCGATCCCGCGGCAGGACGGAGGCGCGGAATATTTCGGCTATCTCGATGCGGCAGTCAAAATGATTCTGGATGCGGGACTGTCGGTGGAACTCGACATGCATCCGGACTCCGACTTCAAAGTGCGGCTGGCGAAAGAAGACGATTTTGTCGAGCGCTTCGCCGATCTCTGGCGCACGGTGGCACGGCATTATTCCTCATGGGACCCGGAGCGCGTGTTCTTTGAAATTCTGAATGAGCCGGAGATGCAGGACGCTTATCGCTGGTATGGCGTGGAGGCCAAACTGGCGTCGGCCATCCGGCAGGGCGCGCCGGCGCACACCATCCTCGCCGCCGGAGCGCGCTGGGACGACGATGACGACATGATTTTCCTTGAGCCGCTGCGCGATCCCAACGTGATCTATGTTTTTCATTTCTACGAGCCGCACCTGTTCACGCATCAGGGCGCGACCTGGAGCACGTATTACTGGCACTGGCTGAAAGGGCTGCATTATCCGTCGTCGCCGGAGAACGCCGCGCAAGTTGCGGCCGCGGTCCCGGAAGCGCGCGACCGGCTGTACGTGATCCGTTACGGGCAGGATCATTGGGACGCGGCACGCATCGAGGCCGAGATCAACCAGGCGGCCGACTGGGCGAAGCAGCGCGGCGTCCCGCTCGTCTGCAATGAATTCGGCGTGTACCGGGACTTCGCCGATCCACAGGACCGCGCAGCGTGGATCAACGATGTGCGCACTTCTCTGGAGCGCCACGGCATCGGCTGGGCGATGTGGGATTACTCAGGCAGCTTTGGGGTGGTCACCAAGAAAGATGGGAAGACCGCGCTGGACGGGACTACGACGAAGGCGCTCGGGCTTCCCTGACCATCAGAAAGCGATCAGAACGCGCCGAGCCACTTCACCGGAAAACGCGCCGCCAGGGCATTGGCCAGGCGCTCGTCGGCGGTGATCAACTCGCTCTTGGATTCCATGGCTAATGCAACGTACAAACTGTCGTAGACCGTACAGCCATGGGTTACAGCCAGGTTCAGAGCTTCGGGCACGAGATCCAGGGAAGGAGCCGTCACTATGCCGAGATCACGCACCAGTGCCACAGCTGACGCGGCACTGTCCGGCGAAATCTCCCCTCTTCGGATCGCCTTCCACAGAGCGTTTGCCAGTTCCACCCAGAACAGATCTGGCACGAGAAATCGAATTTCATTACGCCTGCAAGAAGCCAATAGTTCTTCTGCCTGCGTGACGAATTCTTCCCGCTGAGCCGGGAGGCACCACTTCACCGCGACGCTGGCGTCGACTACGACGCGCGTCACCGTTCGCGATCCTCGCGGATCATTTCCTCGGCGGAGGGAAAGGGCCCTGGGCTGAGAGGCGGCTTCGCTCGAAGTCGGGCCAGTCCCTCAACAGCCCTGCGCCGCCGCTTCAGTTCTTCCTCAGTTGGAATGCTCTGCTCCAGCAGTTCGATCACTTCGGCAGCAATGGACTTGCGATGCTTGCGGGCACGCTGGCGCAAGGCCTTGTACACAGCCTCGGGCACATTTTCGACATAGAGTGTCGCCATAGGGAACTCCTAGGAAAAGTCTAGCACATCCCTAGGCGAATGGAGGACCGTATTTCTTGACACTTCCGGCCCCTGGCCTATATCCTAAGTCTTGCTCCTTGCGGTACTTACGCCACTTGGCGTGCTTCCGCGGGCCTGGGGTTACGAACGCTGGACGAACCACCCTGGGTTGGCGATCATTGACGCGGAGGTTTCGGGAATGTTCCTCGACATCAAAGACTTGGAACTTCGTCCTCTGGATTTTGAGGAGGAGTTTGCACCCGAAGCAATTGACTTGGGCGGCGAGGCCCGGCAGCGGACGCCGCTGAAGACTTCGGGGCGCGCCGAACTGGTCGAGGAGCATCACGGTAAGCATAAGATCATCAAGGACATACGCCTGCGCGGGCGGCTTTCGGCAGGGCTGGAATTGCAGTGCGCGCGCTGCCTGGAGCCGGTGTCGCAGCAGGTGGATCGCGAGTTCGAACTGCTCTACCGGCCGCTGGGCGCCGACGCCGGCCGCGACGAGCTTTCAGTGACCGACGCGGACGCCGAGATCGGGTATTATCAGGGCGACGGAATTCTACTGGAAGATGTCTTGCGCGAGCAGGTGCTGCTGGCCTTGCCCTTGAAAGTCACCTGCAACGAAGATTGCCGGGGCTTGTGCCTGCACTGCGGCAAGAATCTGAACCAGGAACAGTGTTCCTGCGCGGTTCCGATGGAAGATCCGCGGTGGGCGGCTTTGAGAGAAATTCGCAGCAAGCTGGAGCACTAGAAAGCTGTCAGCCATCAGCCGTCAGCTTTGAGCTACACCAGTAACCCGCGAGCGCGTTCTGAATAGAAGTTAGACCTTTACACTGAGCAACTGGCAATCAGCATTCACATTCAAGAGCTGATGGCTGACAGCTTTTTCCGCGAGAGGAATTGAGACCATGCCTAATCCGAAACGGCGACACTCCCAGAAACGCACCTCGACCCGGCGGGCGCACGACGCCCTCAAAAGCCATTCACTATCTGAATGCCCCAACTGTCACGAGAAGAAAATGCCGCACCGCGCCTGTCCCAAGTGCGGGTACTATAAGGGACGCGAAGTCCTTGATGTTAAGGAAGCCAGCTAACTCCAAACACCATGCCTAGCGTGATCGCGCTGGATGCGATGGGCTCGGACCGCGCGCCCAAGCCTGAGATTGAGGGCGCGATACAGGCGGCGCGCCAGTACGGCGTACGCGTGCTGCTGGTCGGTCCGCAGGAACTGGTCCGGGCGGAGTTGGACCGTCACCGCTGGGCCTCGCGGCTGCCCATTGAAGTCGTCCACGCCAGCGAACACATCACCATGGAAGACAAAGTGGAGGCGATTCGCGCTAAGCGCGACTCCTCCATGCGCGTGGGCCTGCGGCTGGTGCGGGAAGGCCAGGCGGCCGGCTTTGTGACCGCCGGCAACACCGGCGCGGCCATGGCCACGGCGAAAGTCGTGCTGGGAGCGGTTCCCGGCTTGGATCGCCCCGCCTTGGCAGCGGTCTTCCCTACCGCGCCCGGCAACCCCGCCATGCTGCTCGACGTGGGCGCGAACGTGGACTGCACCGCGCAAAATCTGGAGCAGTTCGCGGTCATGGGCGACATCTATTTTCGCGCCATGTTCGGCAAACGGGCCGGAGCGCCGCGCGTGGGCCTGCTCTCCATCGGCGAAGAAGAGACCAAAGGCAACGACCTGACGCGCGAGGCCTTTCAACTGCTCAAGCAGCTTCCCCTGAATTTTGTGGGCAACGTGGAAGGCCGCGATCTGTACAACGGCCAGGTGGATGTGATCGTGGCCGACGGCTTTGTGGGCAATGTCGCGCTAAAGATTTCCGAAGGCGTGGCCAATCTGGTGCGCACGGCGCTGAAGGAGTCGCTCAAGGCAACCATCACGCGGCAGGTGGGAGCGTTGCTCTCGCGCAGCGCCTTTACCGACTTCAAGAAGCGTCTCGATCACACCGAATACGGCGGGGCCCCGCTGCTGGGCGTGAAGGGTGTATGCATCATCACGCACGGTTCGTCCAACGCCAACGCGATGAAAAATGCGGTGCGAGTGGCCGCAGAGTTCGCCGAGCGCAAGATAAACGACTCCATCGAGCGCGGACTGGCGGCGGTCCGGCCGGCGCCGGCTGGAATTGGGTAATTGAGCGATTGGGTAATTGGGCAATTGAAAACCCACAAGCGCCCCTTTGGAAAATTACACAATTACTCAATTCCCCAATTTCTCAATTACTTTATGACTGAAAGCGCTATCGCACTGCTGTTTCCCGGCCAAGGCTCCCAATCCGTCGGCATGGGCAAAGACCTGTTCGAGAAATATCCCGTCGCCCGGCAGACATTTGAAGAAGCAGACGATGCGCTTGGCTACAAGCTCTCGCAACTGTGCTTCGCCGGGCCGGAAGAGCAGCTTCGTCTGACCGAGATCACGCAGCCCGCGATTCTTACCGTGTCGGTCGCGGCACTGCGTGTGCTGGAGAACCACATTCCAAAGCCTGCTTATGTTGCCGGCCACAGCCTGGGCGAGTATTCCGCGCACGTCGCATCGGGAACCTTCCGCTTTGCCGACGCCGTGCGCACCGTCCGCAACCGCGGCAAGTACATGCAGGAAGCCGTCCCGGTGGGCGTGGGCGCGATGGCCGCGGTTCTTGGCATGGACGTCGAGAAAGTCACCGCCGTGTGCCGGGACGCGGCCCAGGGCGAAGTCTGTGAGCCGGCCAACATCAATTCGCCGGAACAGATTGTGATTTCCGGAAACACGGCCGCAGTGGAGCGCGCGGCCAAACTGGCCGAGGAGCGCGGCGCCAAGAAGGCCAAAATGCTGCCGGTGAGCGCTCCCTTCCATTGTTCGCTGATGAAGCCCGCGCAAGATCGGCTGGAGGCGGATCTGAACGCTCTCTCCATGCAAAAGCCGGCGTATCCGGTGGCTTGCAACGTGGATGCCGAACTGGTCACCGACGATCTGCGCGCCCGCGACACGCTGGTGCGGCAGGTAACGGGATCGGTCAAGTGGGATCCGTGCGTGCGCTTGCTGATTGGGCTGGGCGTGCAGACCTTCATTGAAGTCGGCCCGGGAAAAGTTCTCTGGGGACTGATGCGGCAGATTGACCGCTCCAAGACTTGCCTGGCTGTAGGCGATGACGCGAGCCTGGCCAAGACTCTGGAGTCGCTGGCTCGGACCAGCGTTGCCTAGCGCAATCCTGTCCTTCAATGCGGGTTGGCCGCGATAAACAGCCAGAAAAACATCAGACAGCCGCTGCCGGCGGCGATGGCGATTCTAAGACGCACGGATTCCTGAGCTGACTTTAGCCCGAAAAAAGAGCACACCAGCCCGCCCACGCAGAGCGCGAGATTTACCAATCCCACTGCTCCGGGTGAGAGATTCCGCGCGATAGTCTTTGCCCCGGCACTGTAGTCTTCGAGTGCCATCAGGGCCGCCACCGCGAACCACAGGATGGTGCTAACGGAGACCAGCGCCAGGCCCACCCGCAGCTGCAGCAATTCCTCGGCCGAGAGGGGAGCGAGCGCAAGATAGCGAACCCAGGCTCTCGCGACGAGCCACAGCGGAATACCAAGCAGCACAGCCGCAAAAATCAGTTCCGTCGATTTCGCCATCTGTGTTCGAGAATACGGCTTCAGCGGAAAATCAGCTCGCAGGGCGGGAAGCTGAGCGTCTTATCGGATTTTTCCACCCACACCTGCGCATGCTCGGCGCGGTCGTTCACCACAACGTCCACGACAACTCCGGTGCCGCCGCCGGGGCAGGTGCTGGCGCCAAAGACTTTCTGCGTCTTGATGGCTCCCCACTCCCCGCCCGGGCCCCAGTCGCGATAGAAGTCGCCGAAGGGATACTTCGGGTGCTGGCCCGGATGCTGCTGCCAATCGGGGTCGTGCATCCAGATGCCATAGGCGGTTTTGTAGTCCTGCTTCTGCAGCGAGTCGAAAAACCTTCCCACCACCCGCTCTTCCGGCCAGTACCGGAACCACCAGCCCACGCACAACAGGATGACCAGAACAGCAATGGCCGCAATGATGCGCTGCTTCCGTTTTCGCTCTTTGGCAAGGTCGTACTGTTGGGCGTCCAGAAGGGTCATACCTCTCTAGCATAACGGACACGGGGGCAAGGTGAAAGTTCCCAGAGAGAATTGGGTAATTGCTTTCACAGGGTTCTCTTGAACAGCGGAATCGCGATTCCCAGCGTGACCGCCGCAAAGACGGTGAGGAACAGCATGTCCCCCCAAACCGCCGACAGCGAAGTTTCTTTCAGCAGCAGGCACTTGAAGCCGTCCACCGCATAGGTGAACGGGTCGCACTTCGCGATGACCCGCAGCCAGGGCGGAAACGCCTGAATGGGATAGACCGAGCCGCTGGGAAAAAACAGCAGCGTGTTGAGAATGCCGAACATAGCGCGGGGCACTAGCGGGTCTTCGATGCGCACCATCAGCAGAAACATCATGGTGTTGAAGGCCAGCGAGGTCAGCGTGATCATGATGAGCAGGCCGAGCAAGGTCGCGGGATTGAAAATCGTGCCCACTCCCGCCATTAATGATCCGATGACTACGATGATCACTCCCGTCATCACGGCCTTGATGGCGCCGGCCAGGTTCAGGCCCAATACAAGTTCCAGCTTCGTGATGGGCGTGACCAGATAGCCCTCGTGCACGCCGCGCGCCTTGTCGTCAATGTAGAGCATGCCGCCGCCGATCATCACCGAAACAAACATGGCCAGCGCCAGCGAACCCGGCAGCAGAAATTTCATGTATTCGATGTAGGGATAGAGCTCGACAATATCCAGCGCGGTTTGCTGCAGGATGCGGGGCGAGATCATGGGCTGGTTGAGAGCGTCGGTCAAGCTCTGCATTTCGCCTTCGACCGCCGAACTCATGAAGTTGTCGCTGTTGTCCACGATCAGGGCGATGCGCGGGTGGTTCTCCTCGTAAACACGGCGGGAAAACTGGGGCGGGATGATCACCGCGCCTTCCAGTTTGCCGTTGCGCACATCATCCATGGCCTGCTTGTCGCTGTCGTAGGCGATTGGGACGAAGGTGCGAATGTTCACCCGCACAGCGTCGAAGGCCTGGCGGACTTTCAATGCCTGTGGGCCGCCATCCTGGTCCACGATCGCCACTCTGGCATCGTGAATCTTTCCGCCAAAGGCGTTGCCCAGAATGATCAGCTGCACCAGCGGAAAGATCATGGAGGCCAGCATGAGCGCGGGCGAGCGGAAGAACTTGCGCATCTCGCGCTCGACAATGGCCATCATTCGATTCATATCTGCAACCCCGAGGTGGCCGTATTCCGGTGAATCATGGCTGTAATCCCGGCCTCTGCGGCATCACGAAGGCATAGGCTTTTTGCAGTTCGTCGCGCAGCTGGCGTCCGGTGTAGTGCACGAAAACGTCATCCAGCGTTGTGTTCTGCACGGAGAGCGACTTGACCGGCACGCCCGCGGTGACGGCCATCTCCACCAGTTGCGTTGTCGTGCGCGACCCGTTGCCGGTAAGCACGCGGTACATGCCCGCGCCCTCATGCTGCACCGAAGTCACGTCGTCGAGCTTGTGCAGGCGCTGCTCCCAGTCGTCGGGCGGATTTTCGAATTGCGCCTCGATCACGGTTGATCCCGGCACGCTGGCCTTCAGCGCCATGGGCGTGTCGAGCGCCACCAGCTTGCCGTGATCCACGATGGCGATGCGGTCGCAGAGCCGGTCGGCTTCATCCATGTAGTGGGTCGTGATCAGGATGGTCAGTTGCCGGTGGGCCTTGATGTTGCCCAGCATCTCCCACACCGAGACGCGCGACACCGGGTCCAGCCCGGTCGTGGGCTCGTCCAGAAAGAAAATCTTGGGATGATGCACCAGCCCGCGCGCGATTTCGAGCCGCCGCCGCATGCCGCCGGAGAGCGTTTTGGTTTGCGCATTCCGCCACTTCGTAAGGTCCACCAGCTCCAGAAGTTCCTCAATGGATTTCTTGCGCTCTTTCGCCGGGACGTCATAGAGCTTGGCATAAATACTCATGTTCTCTTCGATCGTCAGGTCGAGATCGCTGGTCAACGCCTGCGGAATCACGCCAATCATCCGCCGCGCCTGGTTCGGCTCCTTGGCCACGTCGTGCCCGGCGATGCGCGCCTTGCCCGAGGTGATCGGGATCAGCGTGGTCATCATGCGGATCAGGGTGGATTTCCCGGCGCCGTTGGGACCGAGCAGCCCGAAAATTTCGCCCTCTTTCACGCTGAACGAAACATCGTCCACGGCGGTAAAATCGCCGTACTTCTTGACGATGTGTTCGACTTCGATGGCGGAGGGCGCCGCCGGATCGTAAACCGGCTTCTCCAGCGTGGAACCATTGGCCGCCGGAGCAGCAGCGCTGGCGTTCGGGTTGGCCTCGGCCATCATCGTTGCTCCGCGGCTGCGGTGTTCTGCGTCGTGCTGCTCTTCATCTGCTCGGGCGAGACCAGCACTTCGGCGGTCATGCCCGGCACGTAAGCGCCTTTGGGGTTGTCGAGCCGGATCTTCAGGACGATGGTTTTGATATCGCGCTTGCGGCGGCTGACGTCGCGCTGCGTGGCGTAATCGCCTTCCACGCCTTTGAAGAAAACCTTGCCGCTGGTAACGGTTCCGCCCGGCAACCGCACGCGGAGCACGTCTCCCAAGCCGATGTGGTCAGCGTAGGTCTCGGGGATGGCGGCGCGCACCCAGGTGTCGCTCAGGTCCACGATGGTGACGATGGGAGCGCCGATGTTGACCACTTCTCCCTGGCGCGCAGCGCGCACCGAAACCGTGCCGCTCACCGGTGCGTTGATGCTGGTGTAGCCCAGCCGGACCGCAGCCTGATTTTTTTGAGCGATCGCGTTCTTGAGATCGGCTTCGGTGGCAGCCACTGTGCTCTTCGCGGCGCCGGCCTGATGGGTGCGCGCGATGGCGGAGTTCAGGTCGGCTTCCGCGGCCTTCACCATATCCTGCTGCGCCTGCACGGTGGCTTGCGCGGCCTGCAAATTGGTCTCCGCCTGCACCCGCTCCTGATCGGAGGCGACGCCTGCTTTCGCCAGTTCGATGGTGCGCCGGCTGTCGCTGGCGGTGCGGTCGAGCGCGGCCTGCGCCTGCAGGAGTTGCGCCTTAGCGGAAGAAAGTTTGGCCTGCGCATTGGCTACGTCACTGGAGGTCGAACCGGAAGTGGACTCCTCGGTGTGCTGAGTCTCGGCCACCTTGTGCTGCAGGCTGTTGATGGTGGCCACGGCCGCGGCCTGCTGCGCCTGCAACTCCAGAGGATCGAGCTCGGCGATCAAATCTCCGGCTTTGACCGGCGTGCCTTCATCCACCAGCAGTTTCTGGATGCGGCCCTGCACCTGCGCGCTCACGATGACCTGGTTCGAGTCCACCGTGCCGATCAGCACCAGATCCCGCGAATGATCGGCGGAAAAGTAGTAGTAGGTCGCGGCAATCACGAAGATGATTCCCAGCAGGATGAAAAAACGATTGCGCGCGCTCATGAGCGTGCTCCTTCACTGGCGTTGTTTTTCGAGCGAAACAAGGCCGCGGAAATAAAATCCAGGACTGCGGCGCGCCGCTCGGCGATCCGTTCCGGGGTCAGGGGGTTAAAGCCGACGATCTTCCGCATCATGGGGGCGCCGCTGAAATAAAAAACGATCATGGCGACCATCGAGGGCACAAAGTGCGCCGGGTTTACCGGGCGAAATTCGCCCTCCGCGATTCCCTTGCGCATCAGTTCGCTGACCCGGGCGAAAATCGGCCGAATGTAGTTCTTGACCACTTTGTCTATATGCTGCGACTGGCCTTCCCGCGCCCGCATCATTTCGCGCTGCATCAGCCGCGGGTACATCTGGTTGGAAGCAATGAAATCGAAATAAGCGCCCACGTATGCCATCATCTTCTGGCGCGGAGGCAGATCGCTGTCGAGCACGCGGAAAACCGTCTCCCTGAGCCCGGAGAAGGCGCCGTCGAGCACGGCGCTGTAGAGCGTTTCCTTGTCCTTGAAGTAGTAGTAGAGCAGGGCCTTGTTGACGCGCGCCTTGCGGGCGATGGCGTCGGTGCGGGCGCCGGCAATGCCGTGCTCGGCAAACTCCTGCGCCGCCGCCTCGAGGATGGCGGCGCGGCTCTCCTCGGGTTGGCCGCGCGAACCCATGCGGTGGCGGAGGGAACGGGAATGAAGCAGCCGGGCCATACTTAATTAACCAGTTAGTTAGATTATACCAGAAGTCTGTTGGGTCCAGGAATCTCCAATCATTGAAGACGGGGATTCCCCCTTTTTATTGTTCCAGCCGGGGCGATTTCTGCTCTTCCACGGAACTGTTTGCCATCGTGTTCTAATGGTTTTCACCTTCGCCGCAGCCCGAGGACCGTACTGCATGAACCCGTTGCCGATCCTGCTAAGTCTTGCCATCATCGCCCTTTCCTTTTCTGCCGGCGCCCAAACCGCAAAACCACCCGGCCGCCAGGTCGCCGTCACCATTGACGATCTTCCCGCCGGCACGGCCGACCGCCTGCCCGTGGCCGAGATTACCGCGATGACGGCGAAACTGCTCGGCACCCTTCGCGATCAGAAGATTCCCGCCGTCGGCTTCGTCAACGAGAGAAAACTTTACAAGCCCGGAGAAGTGGACGAGCGCATCAAGGCCCTGCAGATGTGGCTCGACTATGGTTTTGAGCTGGGCAATCACGCTTTCAGCCACGCATCGCTGAACCAGGTCGGTCTGAAAGCGTGGGAAGACGACGTCATCCAAGGCGAGAGCGTCACTCGCATCCTGCTCGCGCAACATAAGATGAAGCTGCGGTATTTCCGTCATCCCTATCTCGATACGGGACGCGATCTGCTCACGCGGCGCGAAGCGGAAGCGTTTCTGGCGGAGCGGGGCTATCGCATCGCGCCGATTACTCTCGACGGCTGGGACTGGATGTTCGCCGGAGTTTACGAAGACGCCAAGAAGCGTAATGACGCGCCGCTGCAGCAGCAAATCGTGAAAGAATATCTTTCCTATCACGATGCGGTGTTCGCCTACTACGAGCAGCTTTCCACCAAAGTCGTCGGCTATGAACCAAAGCAGATCCTGCTGCTGCACGCCAGCAGCCTGGAAGCCGATCATATCGGCGAATTGCTCGACGTTTTACGCAAGCGGGGATATCGCTTCATCACGCTGGGAGACGCCCTGGAAGATCCGGCTTACAGCCTGCCCGACACTTATGTCGGAGAGGAAGGCACGGGCTGGCTCGAACACTGGGCGATCAGCCAGGGCAAGATTCCGCAAGGAGCGCCGGCCTTTCCGCAGTGGGTGATGGACCGTTCGAAGGCGCTGCAACTGCCGACCGGACAGGTAACGGCGCCAACCGATCCCTACTGAAACCGGGCGGGTTCCTAGTTCCAGTGGCGCTAAATCGCTCCGCCCGCGATCGAGGGCACCAGCAGAATCTCGTCGCCTTCCTGAAAGGCGTAAGCCGGCCCGCCTAGAAAGCGGATGTCTTCCTCGTTCACATAGATATTCAGGAAGCGGCGAATCTGGCCCTTGTCGTCGCGCAGGTGCGGCTTCAGCTCGGGAAATTTTTCGTCGAGCACCGAGAACAGATCTCCCAGATTCGAAGCCGCGCAGGTGAGCGAACCCACGCCTGCGGTGTGGCGGCGGAGTGCAGTCGGAATTTGTACGGTGATCGGCATGGTTACGCTCCTACGCCCGCGGCTTCCGCTGCGGCGATAATTGCCGGCACTTCTTCCGGCGCATGGGCCACATCCAAAGTCTGCTGCAAGTAGTGTTCGAACTCCGTCAATTTGGGTGCGATGGGCCGCTCGGCGGGGTAAACGCCCGCCAGCACATCGGTCGTCTTCAGGCCGTTGCCGGTGATGCACAGCACGGTCGTTTCTTCCGGCAGAATGCGGTCCTGGCGATACAGCTTGCCTGCCGTTCCTACTGTGACTCCGCCGGCGGTCTCGGTGAAGACGCCTTCGGTCTCCGCCAGCAGACGAATGGAATTGATTACTTCGGGATCGCTGATGTCTTCGCTCCATCCCCCGCTGCCCTTGATGGTCTTGATGGCGTAATGCCCGTCGGCGGGGTTGCCGATGGCGAGCGAGCGCGCAATCGTTGCCGGCTTCTGCGGTTCGATCTCCGAGCTGCCGGTTTTCACCGCGGTCGAAATCGGAGAGCAGCCCGTCGCCTGCGCACCGAAGAACTTCACCTCTTTCTCTTCGACCAAACCGAGTTTGATCAGCTCATCGAAAGCCTTCTTGATCTTCACGATCAGCGAGCCTCCCGCCATGGGGCAGACCACGTTATCCGGCAAGCGCCAACCCAGTTGCTCGGCGATTTCGAAGCCTACGGTCTTCGAGCCTTCCGAGTAGTACGGCCGCAGGTTCACGTTGACGAAGCACCAGCGATGCTCGTCGGCAATCTGCGAGCACAAGCGGTTAACCTGATCGTAGTTGCCGGCGATGCGGACCACCTTCGCGCCGAAGACATTGGTTCCGAGAATCTTTGCGGGCTCGAGGTCCGCGGGAATGAAGATCCACGCCTTGAGTCCCTCGCGCGCGGCCTGCGCAGCGACGGCGTTGGCCAGGTTGCCGGTCGAGGAGCAGGAAACGGTGTCGAATCCGAACGCGCGCGCCTGCGACAGAGCAACGGCGACCACGCGGTCCTTGAAGCTCAGCGTGGGCAAGCAGACGGCATCGTTCTTGATGTAGAGATTCTGCGGACGTGCACCCAACCGCGCGGCCAGACGCGGCGCCTGGAACAGCGGCGTGAAGCCGACCGGGAACCGCGGTTCGAATCCCTGCGGAAGGGGCAACAACTCGGAGTAGCGCCACATGTTCGGCGGCCGCTGGGAAATGCGCTCCCGGCTAATAGACGGACGGATCGCGTCATAGTCGTAGGCGACTTCCAGAGGAGAGAAACAGTCGTCGCAGATGGAGCGGGGCTGGTTTCCCCACGTCCGTCCGCATTCCCGGCACCGCAGTTCGTAGTGAGACATATAGCTACTCGCTTTCTGGTAAATCCCGCGAATAGCTGAAGACGAGCCGGAAAAATCGGCCTAAAAAGCAAAGGCCTCTTTTTCCAGGAAAAGGAAAAGAGGCTATCGGAAAGCAAATACAGCGCGCTTGCCGAATCCCATGTTCCCTGTTTCCAGGAGAGAGTTGGCACCGGTCACCCGGGATATATGATCCCGGATCGGTTGCCGTGGCGTCTCAGGGCTCGTCCCTCAGCCACTCTGCATGAAATTCAGGTCCACTCCCCCGACTAACAATGGAAGAGCGAACTTGTTCCCGTGATCCTACAAAATGCGGGCAGCGGCGTCAAGGGCAAAGTCTGGGCCGCCGTTCCCTCCACCCAAGCAATTGCGCTTGACGTATAGCCCTATTAGATATATATATACTAGATATATGGCACGCCGCACGAGTTCCAGTACGCAGGCCCTGCTCGGTTTACTGACGATCGAGCCCATGTCGGGCTACGACTTGGGACGCATGGTTCGCGCGTCTATCGGCCACATCTGGAGTGAAAGTTACGGGCAGATTTATCCCAACCTGAAGAGGCTGGCTGCCCAGGGACTGGTGGAATGCAAAACCGAGAAACACAAAGGCAGGCCCGACCGGCGCGTCTACTCCATCACCAGGAAGGGGCGGGAGCAACTGGCGAGATGGCTCGCGGTTCCCCCGCAGCCGGAGATCCCGCGCAATGAAATGCTGCTGAAACTGTTCTTCGGGTCGCAGGTTCCAACCCAAATCCTCATCGGCAACGTGGAACGCATGGTGGAAGAACATCGCGCATTGCTGGAAAAGTTCCAGCGCGTGGAACATGACGAGATTGACAAGAATCCGCAGTATCCGGACGCGCCATTCTGGAAGATGGCCGCACGCTACGGACAAATAGAAATGGAAGCGCACTTGCGCTGGGCAGAAGAGACTTTGCAGGAACTGCGCAAGATAGCCGGGAAGCGGCAAAGTTTCTCAGGCAGTCGAAAGAGGAAGAATCATGCAGGCAACAGATGAAATCCTGACCGTAAACGCTCCGCCAGCCTCCGGAAAGCCGGAACAGATAGCTTCATGGGGCCACTTCGTGGGCTTTCTCTTGATTATGGCCGGGATGGCGGCGTTGGGCTTTCTCGCCCAGCATGCAGGTACCCCGAAAGAAACCACCGCGGCTGCCGGGCAGCTTGCCGACCACAGTAAGGCAATCTCCGTCTACCTGGTCGCAGGAGTGATGGACTGGGCTCTTCTTTATTACTGCTGGGCTGGAGTGCATCGCCGTGGCGGCAGTCTGGGCACGCTTTCGGGCGGGCGATGGACGTCGTGGGGTGCTCTCGCCACCGACGTGGCGATCGCGGCGCCGTTCTTTGCGTTGTGGGAAGCAGCGGCTTATGCGGTCCACTGGGCGCTGGGGCCGAGCGGTGCAAAATCAGTCGATTCCCTGTTGCCGCGCAGTTTGTTGGAAATCCTGATTTGGATTGCGGTTTCGATTACAGCGGGTTTCTGCGAAGAGATTGCGTTTCGCGGCTATTTGCAGCGGCAGTTCCATGCTCTTAGCGGCAGCATCGCGGTGGCTGTGCTCGCCCAGGCATTGGTATTTGGCCTGGCCCACGGCTACCAGGGATGGAAGTCCGTGATCGTAATCATCGTCCTCGGCGCGCTGTACGGAGCCCTCGCCGCGTGGCGCCGAAATCTGCGCGCATGCATTGTCGCGCATGCCTGGTCAGATATTTGGGAAGGCTGGCTGAAGATGGTGATCTGGAAGTAGAGGACTGATTATGGTTGCGCCGGAATTGGACAACCGGCGTTTCATCGGCTGTACTGATTCTTCTTCTTATCCTCGTGCCGCTCGATGCCAAGCTGAATCAGCCGATCGATCAGGTCCGCATAAGCCAGCCCCGACGCTGCCCACAGCTTGGGATACATGCTGATGGCGGTGAATCCGGGCATGGTATTGATCTCGTTCAGGTAAATTTTCTTCGTCCTCGGGTCCATCAGGAAATCCACGCGCGCCAGGCCCGAGCAGTCCACCGCTTTGAACGCGGCCACGGCCAGGTCCTGAACTCTTTTCGTCTCGGCCTTCGTGAGCTTCGCCGGGATGATCGGCACCGAGCCTTCATCCACATACTTGGCGTTGTAGTCGTAGAACTCCTTGCAAGGGACGATCTCACCGGGAACCGACGCCTCGGGCTCGTCGTTGCCCAGCACGGAGCACTCGATCTCGCGGGCCTTTTCTTTCTTGCCGCCCACGCCATGCTCGATGACGATCTTGCGGTCGAACTTCGCCGCTTCTTCGATCGCCGGGCCGAGTTCCTTGCGGTTATGCGCTTTGCTGATGCCGACCGACGATCCCAGATTGGCGGGCTTCACAAACACGGGATACGTCAGCTTGCTCTCCACCAGCTTCTGAACTTTCTTGGCGTCCCGCTCCCAGGCGCTGCGCAGAATGGTGACGTGCTTCACGATGGGAATTCCCGCCGCAATGAACAGCGACTTCATGACGTCTTTGTCCATGCCTGCGGCCGAGCCCAACACACCGGCTCCCACGTAAGCAATGTCGGCGAGTTCGAGCAGGCCCTGGATGGTTCCGTCTTCGCCGAACGTACCGTGCAGCACGGGGAAGATCACGTCCACGTTGATGGCGCGGTCGCTAGCCCGGCGAAGCTGCGCGGCGTCGGTCTGAAAAGGCACCAGGCCGCTCTCGCGATGCACCGGCTCCGGCGGCACAACGACGGCCTCGCCCCGCGCCAGCACGGCCGCCGCAGGCGTGGTCTCGGGGTCGCCGGCGCGCAGATTGCGAGGTTCGAGCACCAGCTTGCCGTTCAGCAGACTCTCGGCATGCTCGGCCGTCAGCCAGCGGCCGTCTTTGGTAATGCCGATGGGCACAACCTCATACTTGTCTTGATCAATCGCGTTGAGAACCGACGCCGCCGAGAGCAGCGAAACTTCATGTTCTCCGCTGCGCCCGCCAAACAGAATGCCCACCCGAAGCTTTTTCATGACCTTTCAGTGTGGACGGGGACGAAGTCCCGCGTCAATCGCAGTTGTGGTTCGGTGGAAAACACGCCACGAATGGGCACGGATTCACACGGATAATTCCTTTGCCCTTGTTGATCCGTGTGAATCCGCGTAAATCCGTGGCCAAGAAGTTTCCGACGCCACTACAGAATCTTCTTCCCGAAAGCCGACAGCGCCAGTTCCACCGCTAGGTCGGCGGTTTGGTTGTGCTCGTCAATCACGGGATTCACTTCGACAATCTCAAAGCTCAGCATACGGCCGTGGTCGGCGATGATCTCCATCGCCAGATGAGCTTCGCGGTAAGTCGCGCCGCCGCGCACGGGAGTGCCGACGCCCGGCGCGTCTTCAGGATCAACCCAGTCCATGTCGAGCGAAATATGATAGCCCGCGGTGCCGCGTCCGGCCATGCGCAGGGCCTCTTCCATCACTGTACGCATGCCGCGCTCGTCAATGTCGCGCATGGTGAAGACACCGATGCCGGCACGACGCACATTCTCCTTCTCGACCGCATCAATGTCACGCACGCCCACCAGCACGCAGTTCTGAGGCTTCACTTTGGGGGAGAAGTCAAAGATGTTGGAAAGTTCCGACTGCCACAGGCCCATCAAGGCGGCCAGGGGCATGCCGTGTACGTTGCCGCTGGGCGAAGAGTCGGGCGAGTTGATGTCGGTGTGCGCGTCAATCCAGATCAATCCAATGTGCTGGTTCTGTCGGCGATAAAATTCGGCTACGCCCGAGACCGTGCCCGCCGCCATAGAATGGTCCCCGCCCAGGGCCAGCGGGACTTTTCCGGCTTCCAGTGTTTTCAGCACCAACTCGGCGTGCTTGGTGCAGGTGGCCGTGATTTCCTTCAGGTACTTGGCGTTGGCAGCGCCTTCTTTTTTCTGCTCAGGGATGGCGACGGCGACATTGCCTCCGTCTTCGACCTGGTGGCCCAGCGCCTCCAGCCGCGCTTCGAGCCCGGCCACGCGCACGGCGGAAGGCCCCATGTCCACGCCGCGCCGCGACTGGCCCAGATCAAGCGGCACGCCAATGACGCGAATCTTCTTGGGGACGATGCTGGTGGAGGGCGCGGTTGTAGTCGTCATAGTTTCAATCGTCGTGGATTGAGTTCATTGAGTGATTGGGAAATTTGGTAATTGAGTAATTGGAAGCCCGAAAGCGATCTTCAAATTACGCAATTACTCAATTTCCCAATTACTTAATTCGTTTCATGGATAAAGTCTGTACAGCATCCTGGGGAACGGGATGGTCTCGCGCACGTGCTCCAGGCCGCAGATCCAGGCCACGGCGCGCTCGATGCCCATGCCGAATCCGCCGTGCGGCACGCTGCCGAATTTGCGCAGGTCCAGATACCACTTAAACGCTTCTTCGGGCAGTCCGTGTTCGTGGATGCGTTGCAGCAGCAATTCATGCGAGGCCATACGCTGCGAGCCGCCGATGATTTCTCCGTAGCCTTCGGGCGCAAGCACGTCCACGCACAACGCCAACTCCGGCCGCTGCGGGTCCGGTTCCATGTAGAACGCCTTGACCTTGGCGGGATAGCGATGCACCATGACCGGCTTATCGAATTGCGCCGAGAGATAAGTCTCGTCGGGCGAACCCAGGTCGCCGCCCCACTCGAACTTTGATTCCAGCGCGCCCTTGGCGTGGCCTTCCTGCAGATTCTTGACCGCTTCGTCGTAGCTTATGCGAGGAAAAGGTGGCTCGATCTTTTCCAGCTTGGAGAGATCGCGGCCAATGGTCTGCAAATCCGCGCGCCGCTTTTCCAGGCATCGCTTCACGATGAAGCTGATCAGCCCCTCGGCGAGTTCCATGACGTCGTCCAGTTCTGCGTAGGCGACTTCCGGCTCGACCATCCAAAACTCGGTGAGATGGCGCCGCGTTTTCGATTTTTCCGCGCGAAAAGTCGGCCCAAATGAATACACCTTGCCCAGCGCCATGGCCATAGCTTCGGCATAAAGTTGCCCAGACTGCGTGAGGTACGCCTGCTCGTCGAAATAATCCACCGGGAAGAGCGTAGTCGTGCCTTCGCAGGCTGCAGGCGTAATGATCGGCGGATCAGTCAGCGTGAAGCCATTCTGATCGAAGAAGTCGCGCGCGGCTTTGATGATCTCCGCGCGCACGCGCAAAATCGCCGCCTGCCGCTGCGAACGCACCCACAGATGGCGGTGCTCCATCAGAAAGTCGGTGCCGTGCTCTTTGGGCGTGATGGGGTAGGGATCGGACTCGGGCACACGCTGCACCACCTTCACGTTCGCCACATCGAGCTCGTAGCCGCCGGGCGCGCGCTTGTCGGCACGGACCTTGCCCTCGACGATCACGCTCGATTCCTGGGTGAGCGTTTTGATGGCCTCGAACACTTCGGGCGTAACCGCGTTCTTCGGCACTACACCTTGAATGACGCCCGAGCCGTCGCGGAATTGCGGGAACAGCAGCTTCCCACTCTCGCGCAGGTTGTAGAGCCAGCCGCGGATGGTGACCGCCT
>DATFNP010000001.1:0-24754 GCA_035266345.1 Candidatus Sulfotelmatobacter sp. | reverse complement strand
TGTTTCTTCTTTTTTGCCTTCTTCTTCGTTGCCATGAAGGTTCCTCCGTGAACGATTTTCCCTTGCAAAGGTTCTGTACTGGGCCCGAATGCATAATGCCACCCAACTTGTGGTACGGGCAGCATCCTTAGCACAAGATATTGAGCCAGTGTAAACAAAGTGTCAACAGAATTTTACAATTGGCTCAAGAATTCTTACTCTTCCGGTACACTGCCCCTCATGCGGCGCGATCCAGTCGAGCTGGAAATCTTCAAAAATGTTTTTCACTCCATTGCCGAGGAGATGGGCGCTGCGCTCCGCCGAACGGCTTTTTCTCCCAATATTAAGGAGCGCCGCGATTACTCCTGCGCAGTGTTCGACGGAACGGGTGAAGTGATCGCCATGGGCGACCACATGCCGGTGCATCTGGGCTCCATGCCGATGTCGGTGCGCGCGGCGATTGATGCGGGCGCAATGGAGCCGGGGGATGTGGTGATGCTGAACGATCCGTTTCGCGGCGGGACGCATCTGCCAGACATCACGCTGGTGGCGCCGGTGTATATGGAAACCCCTGCGAAGCGCGGGCGAGGCGCCCGGGGCCACATTGGTCCCGATTTCTATGTAGCTTCGCGGGCGCACCATGCTGACGTTGGTGGCGCTTATCCCGGCTCGATGGGCCTTTGCCGGGAAATCTATCAGGAAGGTGTGCGGATTCCTCCGGTCAAGCTGATGAGCGCGGGCGTGATGAATCGCGATGTGCTGGCGATGCTGCTGAACAATGTCCGCACGCCCGAGGAGCGCGAAGGCGATCTGGGCGCGCAGATTGCGGCCTGCCACACCGGAACCGAACGCCTGCGGGAAGTCTGCGAGCGTTACGGTTTGGAGCAGGCAAAGCGTGCCGCCAGCGAACTGCTGGATTACTCCGAAGAGTTAATGCGGGCGTTTCTGCAGTGCGTTCCTGCGGGACAATATCGGGCTGAAGATTTTCTGGATGGCGATGGAATCAGCGAGCGTCCGGTGAAGATTGCGGTCACGGTCAAGGTTCACACTAAAGCAGGCACTCGCGGGCAGGGGGCCCTTCGACTTCCGCTCAGGGCAGGTCCGCGCCACATGGTCACCGTGGACTTCACGGGGAGTGATCCGCAGGTGGAGGGGAGCATCAACGCGGTCGCGGCCATTACTTACTCGGCGTGTTTCTATGTTTTTCGCTGTCTGCTGGCCGAGGACGTTCCGGCTGCGGCGGGGCTGATGCGGCCGATTCAGGTCATCGCGCCCGAAGGCACAATTGTGAACGCGCGGTCTCCGGCAGCCGTGGCTGGAGGAAATGTCGAGACCTCGCAGCGCATCGTTGACGTGCTGCTGCGGGCACTGGCGCTGGCGATTCCAGATCGCATTCCGGCGGCGGCTTCCGGGACGATGAACAACTTGACCATCGGCGGCATTGATCGTCGGACGGGTGAGCCGTTCGCTTACTACGAGACCGTGGCAGGCGGCATGGGGGCGCGGCCGGGCAAGCCGGGCGTATCGGGCGTGCACACCCATATGACGAATTCGCTGAACACTCCGGCCGAGGCGTTGGAGTATGCGTATCCGCTGCGAGTGCGGCGGTATTCGCTTCGGCCAGGCAGCGGCGGAGAGGGCAAGTTTCGCGGCGGCGATGGCATTGTTCGCGAAATCGAAGTCCTCACCGACTGCGATGTAACCCTGCTGGCCGACCGGCGCTCGCGCGGGCCGTGGGGACTGGCGGGAGGCACAGATGGCAAGCCGGGGAAGGCTTCCATCACGCGCGAAGATGGCTCGGTCGAGCCGATGCCGGGGAAGTTCAGCACGCGGCTGCGCGAGGGCGAACGCATCAGGATTGAGACGCCGGGCGGCGGGGGTTGGGGTAGGCTGTAGAGGAAACCGCTTGTTCTGCAAGCGCTTCAGCTGAAAGGACGGCACTCGATGTACATTCTCAAGTCTGTCGGAGTGATGTCAGTCGCAAAGGTCATGGGCTTGCTCTATGGCTGTATGGGTCTGATTTTTGCCCCATTTTTTCTGCTCTTCGGTCTGGTGGGATCGCTGGCAGGCCAAGGCAAGAGCCCCTTTGCCGGGATTGTTGGCATCGTGTTCGCCGTTCTCATGCCGGTTCTATACGGCGCCATGGGATTTATCTTCGCCGCGATAGGGGCCCTGCTCTATAACCTCTTCGCCAAATTGGCGGGAGGGTTTGAACTGGAACTGGATCTGCGGCCAGCCGGACCTGTGGCGCCCTATCCGATCGTTCCTCCGGCGAACTCAACCGTCTAACATCGGCGAGGCCTAAGCGATGGCAAGCGATCTTGCTGTTCACTATCTCGGGGAAGCGCTCCGACAGCTGCGCGGGCACAAGCGCATGGGTGAAGGCGCGATGGCGCAACTCAAGGATGAGGAATTCTTTGTCGCGCTCGATCCAGAGTCGAATTCGGTGGCCGTTCTCGTCAAGCATCTGGCGGGCAACATGCGCTCGCGCTTCACCGACTTCCTCACCACCGACGGCGAAAAACCGGACCGCTTTCGCGACCAGGAATTTGAACTGACTCCCGCGACCACCCGTGCCGACGTCATGCGATGGTGGGAGGAAGGCTGGGCACGCGTGTTTGCGGCTATCGAGCCGCTCGAACCCGAGGACGTGATGCGCGGGGTGACCATCCGCGGCGAGCCGCATACCGTGCTGCAGGCGGTCAACCGGCAAATCGCGCATTACGCGCAACACATCGGGCAGATCGTTTTTCTGGCCAAGCACCTGCGGTCGGGCGAGTGGAAGACGCTGAGCGTTCCGCGGGGGAAGTCGGAGGAGTACAAGACGGCGCCACCGAAAACTTACAAGCCGGCCAGCTAAGGGCCCGGCGCCGCGGCCCTCAGAGGCTAAAGCCCGGTTCACTCCCGGTGCTTAACGGCACGACTAAAGTCGTGCCCTTCCTGTCATTGCCTGACACCTGGCCCGAAATAGCGATAGTGACCGGTGATCTTCCAGTCGAAAAGAACGTCCTCCATCTTCGGGCCCTGGCCAATGTTATGAACCAGCAGATGGCGGCCGCTCCAGCGGGATTCTTGATCCACCACGATGCCGATGTGCGGCACACCCCCGCCCAGGTCCCAGGTGACGAGGTCGCCAGGCGCGTAGTCTTCGGCGCGGCTGGTGATGGGTAGAGTCTCTCCTTTCCGCTGAAAGAAGACCATGAGATTCGGCACGCGACGGTGGTCAATGTTCGGGTCGGGATGAGCGCGCCGCCAGCGGCGCTGGTTCGGATAGGCGGCGAAGTTCTGCAGCATGTCCTCATGGACCTCTTTTTGCAGATCAATTCCTACGGCGCGGTAGCTGCGGATGATTTCGTCGGTGCAGACGCCAGTATCGGCAGGCACATCCCCGCCAGGATAGGGTATGCGGACGTACTCCGGCACGTAGCGAACCGAGTGATGCGTGCGCTCGATGGCGGCCGCGACCAGGCGACGCGTGAATTCCGCGCGGGACGCGGGCGTCACCGCTGTGTTCTGCGCTGAGCAACCTATACAGAGGGCAGCGAGCAGCAGCCATTTTGTCGAGATTATGCACCTCCGCATGACTACCGATTGTAACGGGCAGGGCGTCGGAGGAGAATAGATGCAGGCGCACAGGCTCTTGCCCTGTGCGGTGCTAGAATCATACGTTTTGTGTTTGAGTCTGTTTCCCATTTCTTACCAGATTTTCCAGGGTGGCAATCATGGCGAGAACAATGCTGGCGGTGGTGAAACCGGAAGCTGCGCCGGGGGCGGAGATTCGCGAAGTAAAGATTCCCGCCTTTGGGCGGACCGATGTTTTGGTGAAGGTGAAGGTTGCCTCCATCTGCGGCACCGACCTGCACATCTACAACTGGGACCGCTGGGCGCAGAACCGCATTCAGCCGCCGCTGATTCCGGGGCATGAGTTCTGCGGGGAAGTGGCCGCGTTCGGTGATGAGGTTACCAGCGTCAAGGAAGGCGACTTCGTTTCCGCCGAGATGCACGTGGCCTGCGGCAAGTGCCTGCAGTGCCGCACCGGCGAGGCCCACATCTGCCAGAACGTGAAGATCATCGGCGTGGACGCCAACGGAGCGTTCGCCGAGTACGTGGTCATTCCAGAGTCGAATATCTGGAAGCTCGATCCCGCCATCCCGCTGGAGTACGCCTCGATTCTCGACCCGCTGGGGAACGCGGTGCACACGGTTCTGGCCGGGGAGATCGCGGCAAAGAGCGTGGCGATTACCGGCTGCGGGCCGATCGGACTGTTTTCGATTGCCGTGGCCAAGGCCGTGGGCGCGACTTCGGTTTTTGCGATCGAAGTGAACGAACACCGAGCGCGGATTGCACGTGAAATGAAGGCCGACTATGTGCTCAACCCCGTGAAAGAAGACGTTACGAAGATAGTCATGGAAAAGACTGGCGGGCTGGGCGTGGATGTGGTGCTCGAAATGGCGGGGCATCCGGATTCGATTCGCACCGCTTTTGATATTGTCCGGCGCGGCGGCAGAATTTCCCTGCTTGGCCTGACTTCAAAACCCATCTCGCTGAACTTTTCCGAAGACATTATTTTCAAAGGCATCACGGTGCAGGGCATCAACGGACGGCGCATGTACCAGACTTGGTACCAGATGACCGCGTTGCTGAAAGCGGGCAAACTCGATCTGCATCCGGCGATCACCGACCGCATTCCGATGAAGGATTTCGGGAAGGCCATGGAGCGGCTGAAGACGGGCGAAGCCAGCAAGATTCTGGTGTATCCGAATGGAGTGCGATAACTTCTTGGCTACGGATTCACACGGATTAACACGGATGAAACGCCAAACTGTTTGAGGTGCTGCACTCGAAGGTTCTCTTCCTCCTGCGAAGGTATTAGACTCAGTCGTTCGCTCTTGATCGGTGTGAATCCGTGTAGATCCGTGGCGAGGTTCCCATGACCACAGCAACCCGCACCAATCCGCTCTCTTATCTCACTGACCAGATCAACGAACTCAAGGCCAAGGGCACGCATTTCAAGCTGCGCGTGCTCGAAGACGAGCAGGCGCCGGTGTGCACGTTTGACGGGAAGAAAGTCATCAACCTGGCGTCGAACAATTACCTGGGGCTGACCACGCATCCCAAGCTGCGCGAGGCGGCGCTGGAGGCTACGCGCAAATACGGCGTGGGATCGGGCGCGGTGCGCACGATCGCCGGGACGATGAGGATTCATATGGAACTGGAAGAAAGGATCGCGCGCTTCAAGAACGTGGAGGCCTGCGTCGTCTTCCAGTCGGGCTTCGCGGCCAATGCCGGCACAGTGTCGGCGGTTCTGGGCAAGGATGACTTCATTATTTCGGATGCGTTGAATCATGCGTCCATCATTGATGGGGCGCGCCTGTCGAAAGCGAATATTCTGGTCTTCCGTCACAAAGACATCGCGCACGCCGAGGAACAGTTAACCAGCGTTAAGAACGAGCCGGGCAAGAAGCTGCTGATCACCGACGGCGTGTTCTCGATGGATGGCGACATCGGCCCACTGCCTCCGCTCTGCGACCTGGCCGAAAAATACGGCGCCATTATGATGGTTGACGATGCGCACGCTTCGGGCGTGCTGGGGCGCAACGGGCGGGGCACGATTGATCATTTCGGCATGGACGGGCGCGTGGATATTCAGGTGGGAACGCTGTCGAAGGCGATTGGCGCGCTGGGCGGCTACGTGTGCGGGACGCGCGATCTGATTGATTTTCTTTATCACCGGGCGCGGCCGTTTTTGTTTTCGACGTCGCATCCGCCGTCGGTGGCGGCGACCTGCATTGCCGCTTTCGACGTTCTGGAGAACGAGCCTGAGCGCATGGAACAACTCTGGGAGAACACTCGCTTCTGGAAGAAAGAACTCGGGGTTCTGGGCTTCGACATCGGTGGGCGCGCGACTCCGGCCAGCGAGACTCCGATCACACCGATTATTATCGGCGACGGCAAGCTGACCATGGACTTCTCGCGCGAACTGTTTAAAGAAGGCGTGCTGGGGACGGGCATCGCGTTCCCGACCGTGCCGGAGGGCAAGGCGCGCATCCGCACGATCATGACCGCGACGCATACGAAAGAAGAATTGGAGCAGGCGCTGGAGGTGCTGGGGCGCGTGGGGAAGCGGATGGGGATTGTCCAGTGATCTCGGAGCCTGTGCCTACGGCTTGCACTGGTCGTCCACTTGAATCGAGGGGTCCAGCCAGTTGAGATAGGTGGACATCGAGTGCCAGCAGACGGGATTCCACTTCACTTTGCCGGATGAGGAGAACTCGTAAGGAGTCTCCACGTGCTCGTAGTCGGCAATGGTGGGGATGTGCGGCGGAACCCGAGGCACGATGTCTTGTGTGTTGACGATCCGCCAGGAATTGATGGGGAACTGATTGAACATGCGGGCGAACTGCATGTTGCCGACGCGTGGTGAAGCGAAGGTGCAGATGGTGGTAACGTCAAATTTATTCTTGTCTTTGTTTTCCAGCACAAACAGAGTGGCCAGAGCTGCTCCCAGGCTATGCCCGGTAACGACGAACGTGCGGCGCGGGCGGGCTGCCGGAGTAGCACGCATTCTCTCCTGAATTTCGGGTGCTTCCAGACTGTCGGCCAACTTCTCCAGTTGTTCCGCGAAGGTGCCGGACAGGGACTCGGGCAATGCGGCCGCCTTGGCCTTCAACTCGCCAACGGCTGCTCCGTGGCACCGGACCACTTTCAGCGTGCTGTAGATCTTGTCGAATCCGTTGGACACACGGCCAGCATGAGGAACCTGAGTAAAGGGCACGAGGTGGATCGCGGCGTCGTCCAGCCATTCGACCAAGCCCTCAGTACCGCGAATGGCGAGGATGTAGTCATGCCGGTCGGTCGTGTTGCGCGCGACGAATCCGTAGAATTTCGGGATCTCGTCTCCCAGGATAAAGTCCGACATGTTCACCCAGGCCACGAGTTCGTAGCGGTCAGGAATGTCTTTGGGACCAGGCTCGGGCTGAAGCTGCTGGGGGGCGCGCTTAAAGAGGGCGTATGCGGCGTCCACGCATCGGCCGTAAACCACAGCTTCTCCCTTGTCGAGAGGCTGGCGCATGGAATACCTTCCGTTTCCGCACAACTTCCGCACATCTTCTGCAGAACCCGTGCAATTAGGAGACGCGCTTGGGGAAGAATTCGACAGCTAGTCTACGCGGAACACGAACTTCCCGCCAACAATCGTGGCTACGACTTTACCGGTAAGCTGCCAGCCGTCGAAAGGGGTGTTGCGCGAAAGGGAGCGGGACTCGGCCGCCTGGAAGGTCCAGCGCTTCCGGGGATCGAAGATGGTGACGTCGGCGAAACTGCCGCGTGCGAGCGAACCGCGCCCGCGCAGGTCGAATACGCGAGCCGGGCCGGCGGTGAAGAGTTCCACGATGCGGGCGAGAGGAATCTTGTGCTCGCGGTGAAGCTGCGTGATCGCGAGGGCGAGCGCGGTTTCGAGACCAGTGATGCCGAAGGCGGCGCGCTCGAATTCGACTTGCTTCTCGTGCAGGGCGTGAGGAGCGTGGTCGGTGGCGATAGCGTCCACGGTGCCGTCGGCGAGCGCGACGAGAATAGCCTCACGGTCGGTGGCTGAGCGCAGCGGCGGATTCATCTTGAAGTTGGTGTCGTACTCGCCGACATTCTCGTCAATCAACGTAAAGTGATGCGGCGTAATTTCACAGGTGACGCGGGCCTTGGCGCGCTTGCCGCGGCGCACGGCCTTGAGCGCATCGGAGGTGGAAAGGTGAGCCACGTGCAAACGTGATTCGCGAATCTGCTGCGCCAGCATCACGTCGCGGTCCACGATGGCGGCTTCTGCCGAAGCCGGCATAGCGCGCAGGCCCAGGCGAAAACTGGTGGGGCCGGAGTGCATCGAACAGTTCTCGGTGAGGCGTGTATCTTCCGCGTGCTGCACAACGGGGAAATTCAGTTCCGCGCCGAGGCGAAGCGCCATGCGCATGATGTCGTCGTCGAGGATGGGCTTGCCGTCATCGGTGACGGCGACGGCTCCGGCGCGCTGCAGGGCGCTGAAATCGGTGAGAGTTCCGCCCTTGCTGCCGCGCGTGGCGGCGGCGACGGGGAAGACGTTGACCATGGCTCCGCGTTCCGCGCCGCGCAGCCACGTGACCCACTCGGGCGTATCCACCACGGGCGCGGTGTTGGGCATGGTGCAGACCGAAGTGAAGCCTCCGGCGGCGGCGGCAGCAGTGCCGGTGGCGACGGTCTCTTTGTAGCCTTGGCCAGGCTCGCGCAAGTGAACGTGCAGATCAATGAAGCCTGGGGCAACGATGAGGCCGCGCGCGTCAAACTTCTCGTCGGCGCTGCCACGGATTTTGTTCGCGGGAGCGACCTCCGCGACGCGACCGTCGCGTAACAGCACGTCCATGGGCGCGTTGATCTTCGCCGCGGGATCGATCAGTTGGCCACCTTTGATGAGGAGGCTCTGGTTTTGGCGGGTCATCTCGCCTTCCCCAGCGCCCGCGCCAGGATTGCCATGCGCGTGGGGACGCCGTTGTGGACTTCGTCCACGATGACGGACTGCGGGCCATCGGCGACCTCGGCGGTGAGTTCGAGGCCGCGGATGATCGGGCCTGGGTGCATCACGATCGCGTCGCGTTTGGCCAGCTTCAGCCGGGCTGTCGTCATTTGGTAGCGCGAGATGTAATCCTGCAGGCGAATTTTCTGGCCGGCCAGGCGCTCTTTTTGCACGCGGAGCAGCATGATCACGTCGGTGCCGCGCAGGGCGTCTTCGATGTGGCGCGTTACACGGAGGCCGGGGGCGAGCGTGGCGGCAACGTCGGGGACAAACTCGGGCGGACCGCAGAGCGTGATCTTCACCCCAAACCTGGTCAGCAGATGGCAGGCGCTGCGGGCTACGCGGCTGTGCAGGATGTCGCCGATGATGGTTGCCTGCAAGCCCTTGAATGATTTCTTGTGCTTCAGGATGGTGAATGCATCGAGCAACGCCTGTGAGGGATGCTCATGCATGCCGTCCCCGGCGTTGATGACGGGAATATCGAGGTGCTGCGCCATCAAGAGCGGCGCGCCGGCGGAGGGATGGCGCATGACGATGCAATCGGCGCCCACGGCGCGCAAGGTGTATCCGGTATCGAGCACGGACTCGCCTTTTTCGATGCTCGATCCCGAGGACTGCACCAGCGTGGTCATCGCGCCCAGCGACTTGGCGGCAAACTCGAAGGAAGAACGGGTGCGGGTGGAAGCTTCGTAAAACAGAAGGACGACCCGCTTGCCGCGCAGCAGCGGACGGGCCTTCAACGGATTCATGCGGCGGGCCAGTTTCAGCAGGCCCAGGATGTCCTTCGCCTCAAGATGCTCGATCCCGAGAAGCGAACCGCGGGCTGGCTTATTCATCGCCTGAAGTGTGAACGGTGCATGATACGCGGCAGGTGTGGGCGGCTGCAAGGGGCCCCGTCGGCAGACGCAAATCGGCGCGGTGGGAGCCTAGGACCGCCTGTTTCGGCCCAGGATGGCAGCGCTCAGCGCTCCGCCGAGACCGGCCAGAATAATCGAGGCGAAAAACGCCAGGATCAGCCCAGACACCATCAGGAGTTCAAGTCCGGCGGGAGTTTTGAGGCGGTCAAACACAGCCAAAGTTTGCGGGTCGTTGGCTTGCGAAGCGGCCTGCTGAATTCTGGCGAGCAGTTCAGTCCTGATTTCCGGCCCCTTGTGCAGGAAGAGGACAATCAACGCCTCGAGAATGGAAGCGATCGCAAACCAAAGCAGGCCGCTGAGGGCGCCCAGCCGGACGCCGGTCGCGACCCTGACCGCAACCCCGGACTGCCGCTGGCGATAGAAAACAACGGCAAGGAACCCGACGCTGAGCATGGCCACGAACGGGTTCAGGCCCAGGGACATCAGCACAGACGCAACCACCGCCGCCAACGCGCAGGGCTTTAGAGTTTCGGACCATTGCATGGGAAGGTCGAGGCCTGCCGTACTCGGCGAAGCTGTCAGGACGGTCGAACCCGGCGCCGCCGCGGCCGCCGGAGACTCGAAGTCCGGGGCCGGTGTTTCAACCATCACCCGAATCTGGGGGGCGGAGCAGTGCGGGCAGAAGGGGACGCCTTCTTCCACAGCTTGTCCGCACTTGTAGCAGGGCTGTTCCATCGAGTGACGAAAAGAGGGCCTGGAGTTGAAAATATCGTACCGCAAGGGGCCGAGGCAAGGACACGCGCGCCGCTTCCCCAGATTGTAATCGCAAGTTTCCGATTGTTGATTGAAAACCCGACTCTAGATTTCGCCGCGCTTGCCCCGGGTGTGCACGTAAACGAGGGCGAAGGCTGTGCCCTTGCCCGAGTCGCTGGGCTCGATGGCCACGAGGTGCTGGTGGTCTTCGGTACCGACTTTCAGTTCGGTGACTGGGCCGGAATTCTCCTCGCATTTCAATTCTTTGCTGTCGTTGGAGTCCTTATCATCATGCGCTTCGACGTCGCCACCATGTTTCTGGGAGTGGCACTCTAGGACCTTCCCGAACTTCTTCAACTTGCCGCGATAAAAATCGATGACCTTGGCCGGAGGATCATCCGACTCGTACTTTGCCACTATCAGCTTCATACCGAAGCTTTCGGTCAAGATTCCGAAATTCAGAGGATCGTTGTCGTCTTCATGTTTTGGGCGCGCGCCTGGATACAAGGGAAGGCCAGCCCTCTGGGCATCCGCGTCCTTGCCAACGTGCAGATCACCAAGCGAGCTGCGAACGTCGAAGGGCTTGTCCTGTGGGTCGGATTGTTGTGCAAACGCGGGCAGAGACAGAGCCAGCGCGAGCGCAAGTACGAGTGGTAGATAGCGAAACATGAAATCCTCCTAAGGCGTGCGTGCGAGTCGCGCTAAATGTCCGCTTCCTTGCCGTGGGTGCGGACGTACACCAAGGAAAAGCTCGACCCCTTCCCTTCCGGCTCAACTTCCACGATGTGCTGGTTCTCCATGGTGCCGACTTTCAGTTCGGTGTTGTTGCCGCTGGGGCCGTTACAGGTCAGATCATGAGAACCGCGGTTTGTCTCTTTGACGTCGGTCTGCACATCCAGATGGCCAGTGTGGCAGACGAGGATGTTGCCGTATTTCTTGAGCTGATCCTGATAGAACGCGACGACTTTTGCCGGCGGATCGTCGGACTGGTACTCGAGGGCAACAACCTTCAACCCGTAACCGAAGCCGGAAATGTTCACGTTAGCGCTCTTGTCGCTGCCGCTGGAATCTTTTTGCTTGAGGTGAGCGCCGGGATAGACAGCAACACCAACATCGGCCGCGTCGGCCTCCTTGTTGACGTGGATCCCCCCCAGGGGCGTGGCAATGTCCACTTTCTTGTCCTCCCCGTTTTTCTCCTTCTCAACGTTGACGCTGCAGGCGGGAAGCAGAAGGACAGAAAAGATCGCGAATCCGAGAACATACACTCGTTGAAATTCAGTTCTGCGCATGTTGAGACCCTCCATTTTCGCCTTTGGCGGGGCGATCGAGGCCGGCGCCGCGCTCGGCGACGTTGGGAATAGTGACGGGCAGGTGGCCGCGGATCGGAATCTCGCCGAACAGGGCCTTCACTGCAGCCAACTCAGAGACCGTTGCGTTGGAAAACGTGCAGACGTAATTCTCGATCTTGGGGAAATCGGCGGCCAGGTAGGGATTTCCCATCGCGACCACGACGGTTTTTTCCGCCGCGCGATCGAGCATCTGCTGCAGCAGCGTGCCGGCAGCATCGGCCATCGAGACCGAGTTGCCGATCTTGCCGGCGGTCGGAATCAGATACACGGCAGTCACCACGGTCTCCGCCTCGTCCACTGACTTCAGCACTTCATCGCTCAGGCCGCCGGCGACGCGGGGATCCACGTAAATCACCCGCGCGTCGGGGATTCTGGCGTGGAATTCGCGTCCAAAAGCGCGACCTGAATCGGTACGCATATCGTCTGAGAAAAGTACGGCCACAACCTCGTTGTGGGTTTCCTCTTTTGTCATATACGGAAGAGCCGCCTTGGCGGTTCCCCTGGACTTCAGGGGCAGGACCTTGCCGTTGTCGCGCACCAGGGTGATGGCGGAGTCGGCCACCTGCTGGCCGAAGGCGAGGTTTTCCGGCTTTCCGACGATGGTTGCCAGCGTGCTCAGGTCCACGGTGCGTGAATCGTGCAGGCCCAAGGACGCCTTTGTTTTCAGAACCTTGAGGACGGAATGGTCGAGACGGGCGCGAGAGATTTCTCCCGACTCGACGGCCTTGAGCATGGCTCCGGAAGAGGCGCCTAGGTCGGCCGGGATCAGCAACATGTCGTTGCCGGCTTTGAAGGCTTCGACCGCAGCCCGGCCGATATTGTCAGCAAAAAGATGCGTCAGCCCTGCCATATCGAGGGCGTCGGTCACGATGAGGCCTTTGAAGCCGAGCCGCTTTTCCAGCAGGTCGGAAACGACCGCCGGTGAAATCGTGGCTACGTGATTGGGATCGGGATCGAGCGCGGGTACGGTGACGTGGGCGACCATCACGGAATCAACTCCCGCGGCGATGGCCTGGCGGAAGGGCGGAAGTTCGATCGAGTCGAGGTGAGCGCGGTCGCCATTGACGCTGGCAACGCCAAGATGCGAGTCCGTCGCGGTGTCGCCGTGGCCGGGGAAATGCTTAACCGTGGTTAACATGCCGGCCTGGTGCGCGCCCTTGATATAGGCGGCGACCAAATCGCCGACTTGTTTAGGGTCCTCTCCAAAAGAACGCGTGTTGATGATGGGATTGGCGGGATTGGAATTCACATCAGCGTCGGGGAAAAAGTTCCAGTGCACGCCGACGGCGCGCGCTTCCTGCGCGGTGATGCGGCCGAACATTTCGGCGTCTTCAATATTGCCATCGGCTCCGAAGGCCATGGCGTGTGGAAAAATCGTAGTTCCCATCAGGCGCATGGAGACGCCGCGTTCAAAGTCGGCGGCAATCAGCAGCGGCAGCTTGGAGTCACGTTGCAGCCGATTGAGCAGTTCGGCGGCCTCATAGGGCTCGCTGCGCTGCAGGAATGGGCCATCCACGTGGACCGTTATTGCGAAGGAGCCGACGTGGTATTTCTGCATGTCCTCACGCCACTCAAGGTACTCGGGGTTCTCGACGTTGAGAAATCCGGCGCGGCACCAGATGATGAACAACTGGCCGATTTTCTCCTCGAGCGTGAGCTTGCGGAGAGTCTTTTCCGCCCACTTGTCGCCCCGGGCAGCACGGGCGGCGGCAGGACGGGGGTGCTTCTCTTTCGCTAAGGCGGGCGCGGTGAGGAGCAGGACAAGAAAGACGACCCTGAAGATTCGACACATAGCAGGAACGATAGCAGAAGGGAAGGAGTTGGGCGCTTCCAACTCCATGTGGGGGCAGCCGCCCCGGCTGTCCGCCGAAGGCCCGGTGCCGCCTCTCTGGAAAGTATCGGCAAACCCAGTCGAGCTACGCTCGACGGACAGCCGGGGGCGGCTGTCCCCACATACGAATCCTTCTAACGCTGAACGCCCACGCGCTCCAGGGCTTCCTGCTGAACCAGCGGATCGTCGCCAAATCCGCGTAGCCACGTAACCTCCAGCTCGCGGCGGAACCAGGTCATCTGGCGCTTGGCGTAGTTGCGATGCGCTTGCTGCGCAGCTTGCACGGCGTGCTCGCGGGTGAGTTCGCCGTGCAGGAGTTGCACTGCCTGCTTGTAGCCGAGAGAGGCCAGCGGTTGCGCTGACGGGCCGAATTTCTGAAGCAGCCGAGCGGTCTCTTCGATCAGCCCGTTCTCGAACATCTGGCGCGCGCGCTGGTTGATGCGATCGTAGAGCGCGGCGCGATCGGGATCGAGGCCAAGCCGCAGAATGCGAAAGCCTCTCAGCGGGTCGCGGCCCTGCTGCCAGAGATCGGTTATCTTCTGGCGCGAGGCCAAGCACACCTCAATGGCGCGAATCAGCTTGGGGACATCGTTGGCGTGGATTCTTGCCGCAGCGGCCGGGTCGAGGCGGCCGAGAATCCGGTGAAGATAGGCTGAGCCCAGGCTGGCCAAGCGCCCACGCAATCGCTCGCGCAATTCCTCCGAGCGCTGCGGGCCGGGGAAGAGTCCCTCGAGCAGGGCGCGCAAATAGAGCCCGGTGCCGCCAACCACAATCGGCAAGTGATGGCGTGCACTGATCTCGGCGAGCACCTGCCGCGCCTCGCGGGCATATTCACCTGCGGTCACCGGCTGGGTCGGCTCAACCCAATCGAAAAGATGATGCGGGGCGCGGGCGCGCTCGGCGGCGCTGGGTTTGGCCGTGCCAATGTCGAACTCGCGGTACATCGCGACCGAATCGCAATTGACAAGTTCTCCGCTGAACTTCTCCGCCAAGGCCAAGGACAGCGCCGTCTTTCCGCTGGCCGTGGGACCGAGAATCACCGCGAGAATCGGGTCGGCTGGCTTGGTGTTGCGTTGCTCCTGAGCCACCGTCAGCGCAGGCTCCAGTGGATATCGTGCCAATAGCGAATCAGGGTGAGGACGAGCAAGACGAAGGCAATCAGCAGTAGCCCCGTAGTCTCCGCGGCGTAGACCGCGTGACGGTGGTGTTTGTGTGTAGAGTCGTCCTGGCGCTCGGGGGTGGGCACGGCCTCATTGTAGCGCTACCGGCAAGCGGTGGGCTGAGTGCGATGCTAAACTACGGCTTCGCCTACAGCCGTGCCGCAAAACCACAGCCGAGTCGCGCGATTTGGAGTATTCGAGCTGGACCTCAGCGCGGGCGAACTGCGCCGGAACGGAGTAAAGCTGCGCCTGCAGGGACAGCCGTTCCAGGTGCTGGCGCTGCTGCTGGAGCGCGCGGGCGAGGTGGTCACGCGCGAGGAACTGCGGCAAGAGCTGTGGCCCTCTGACACGTTCGTGGACTTCGACCACGGTCTGAATACCGCAATCAACAAAGTACGGGAGGCGCTGGGAGATTCTGCTGCCAGCCCGCGCTACGTAGAGACGCTGGCCCGCCGGGGGTACCGGTTCATCGCGCCGGTGCAAAGCGCCGGGCCACAAGAAGCCACGCCCGCGGCAGACATGGCGGGAGCGGTTGCAGCGAACGAAGCGGGACCTGCTGTTGCCGACACACCGCCTGCGCCTTATCCGTCAGCGGAACTGCATCCTGAACTGCAAGTGCCCATCCCGCGTCGTGGAATCTCACGAGGATTGTTCGTCTTGATCCAGGTGATGTATTTGAGCTTCTATCTGGCGGCGCTGATCCGTCTGCATGTGATCCAGGGCATGGCGGATTCGTTTCGCCCTACCTGGAGCGCGATCGTTCTCGGCGCCGTGGTGGTGACTGCGGGAGTGGGAATCCCTCTGCGGCTGTACTTGATTTCGGCGGTTAGCTTCGACCACCAGCGGCTGGGGGAGAAGTTCCGGCAGATGTTCCCTTTCATCCTGGCGCTCGACGAGTTGTGGGCGGTAGCGCCGTTCCTTCTGATGCAGTGGATCGGGCTGGGCGCGGCCTTTGCGGCCACCGCTGCTTTGCTGTATCTGCCTTTTTCAGAGCGGACGCTGATCCGGATGGCGTATCTCAGTCCGCGAGTGCGCTAGCCGGCCGTTTTTCAATGGAACTAACCTTACCGATCACTCGTAACTACGTCTAACGGGATGGGCGGTGCTGTGTCCGCCCGGCGAGGAGAAATCTCATGAAACGGATCGTTTTGGCAATTCTGGTTCTTGGCCTTGGGGCCGCGCTTCCGGCGTTGGCCGATGAATGGTCGAAGACATACAACATCTCCGGCAAGCCTGACCTAAGAGTAGAGACTTCCGACGCCAACATTCGGGTCACGACCTGGGATCAGAACACAATAGCGGCCAAGGTCGTCACCTCTCGCTACAAGATCGGCGAAGGCGGCATCCGGATCGAGGAGCACCAGAATGGCAACTTGGTCGAAATTGACGTGCGCTACCCGCATCACGGTCTCACCGTGGACTGGGGCCAGCATCAAGTGGACATCATCATCCAGATGCCGCGGGAGGGTCGGGTGAACCTGCGCACCGGCGATGGCAAGATCGAGGTCGCCGGACTCAAGGGCGAACTGGACCTGCACAGCGGCGACGGTTCGGAGACTCTTGATGGTATTGACGGCAAGCTGCGGGCTTCGACCAGTGACGGTCACATCCGCGCCAGCGGACGCTTTGATGCACTGGATCTCAAGACCGGCGATGGCCATGTCGAAGTGCGTGCGGCTGCTGGATCTTCGCTCAACGCCGGCTGGCGGCTCGAAACAGGCGACGGCAACGTGACCCTGGAAGTTCCGGGAAACATGGCGGCGGACGTGGACCTGCACACCGGCGACGGTCACATTGATCTGGACATGCCGGTCACGACCGAGGGCAAGATTCGCGAGAACGAAGTCCGCGGCAAACTCAACGGCGGCGGCAGCCTGCTCACGATTCGCACAGGCGACGGTTCGATTCATCTAGGGAGGAGCTGAGGACCCGCTCCAGCTTCTCGCCCGGCTTCCGCCGTCACGCTTTAATTGCGCTGTTATAATTAAGGATTGCGCTCATGATGACGAAGCGACTGATTCGTTCGACGACCGTGTTGTCCGTGCGCCGCGGCGGGAGTGTGGTGTTGGCCGGGGACGGCCAGGTCACGCTGGGCGAATCGGTGATCAAGCACACGGCCAAGAAGATCCGGCGCTTGTATAACGACAAGATTATGGCCGGTTTTGCTGGGTCTACGGCAGACGCGTTCACCCTGTTCAGCCGGTTCGAGGCCAAACTGGAGCAATACCACGGCAACCTGGGCCGGGCTGCGGTTGAGTTGGCCCGGGACTGGCGCACCGACAAATTCCTTCGCCATCTGGAAGCCCTGTTGCTGGTGTGCGATAAGGAACAGACGTACTTGCTCAGCGGACAGGGAGATGTGATCGAACCAGACGGTACGGTGGCAGCCATCGGAAGCGGCGGACCGTATGCCCAAGCGGCGGCGCAGGCATTGGCAGAGCACACCCAACTCTCCGCCCGGCAGATTGCCGAAGAAGCAATGAAGATTGCGGGCAAGATGTGCATCTATACGAATGACCGAGTGACGATTGAAGAACTGTAAGTAAGAGAAGTGGTCAGTGGCTAGTGGTCAGTGGCCAGTAGGAAAGACAAGAAAAGGCTGGCCACTGACCACCGATCACTAACCACTGAATTTATGGCCATCTATCTTCCCTCCACCGCAGAAGAAGAACAGCTCGCGCTCGATGAACTCACGCCGCGGGAAATCGTCGCGGAACTCGACAAGCATGTGATTGGCCAGAACGGAGCCAAGCGGGCCGTGGCCATCGCGCTGCGCAACCGCATGCGCCGGCAGAAGCTCACGCCGGACCTGGCGGAAGAAATCATTCCCAAGAACATCATCATGATCGGGCCGACGGGCGTGGGCAAGACGGAGATCGCGCGGCGGCTGGCCAAGCTGGCAAATTCGCCGTTCCTCAAGGTGGAAGCGTCGAAGTTTACCGAAGTCGGTTATGTCGGGCGCGATGTGGAATCCATGGTGCGCGATCTGGTGGAGATCGCGATTGACAACGTGCGCGAGGAGAAACTGGAGGATGTGGCCGATAAGGCGGAACTCAACGCGGAAGAGCGGCTGCTCGATATTCTTCTGCCGCCCTCGCCACCGCCGCGTCCCGAGCCGGTTTCGACCGCCGGCGGCGTGGTGATTGATGGCAGCACGGCTTTGGCTGAATCCTCCGGCCGCACCCGGGAGAAGCTGCGGCAGCAACTGCGCGAGGGCAAACTGGACGAGCGCATAGTTGAAATTGACGTGCGCGAGCGCAATTTCCCCTCGTTTGAAATTATTTCGAACCAGGGCGTCGAGGAGATGGACGTCAACATCAAGGACATGTTGCCGAACATCTTCGGGCCGCGCACCAAGAAGCGGAAGATGAAGGTGAATGAGGCCTTCGAGTACCTGATCCAGGAAGAGGAACACCGGCTGATTGACATGGATCAGGTGACACGGATTGCGATTGACCGGGTGGAGAACTCGGGGATCGTGTTTCTGGACGAAATTGACAAGATCGCGGGCCGCGAGGGCGGCCACGGGCCGGATGTTTCGCGGGAAGGCGTGCAGCGCGACATTCTTCCGATTGTGGAAGGCACGACGGTAAATACGCGCTATGGAATGGTGCGGACCGACCACATTTTGTTCATCGCGGCGGGCGCGTTTCATGTGTCCAAGCCGAGCGATCTGATCCCGGAACTGCAGGGGCGGTTTCCCATCCGCGTCGAACTGCAGTCGCTGACCATGGGAGATTTCGTCCGGATCCTTACCGAGCCGAAATCGTCGCTGGTGAAGCAGTACACCGCTCTGCTGGAGACCGAGGGAGTGAAGCTGGAGTTTACGCCGGAGGCGCTGGACGAGATTGCGCACTTCGCCTTCCGGGTAAATGAGAGCACGGAAAACATCGGGGCGCGGCGGCTGCATACGATCATGGAGCGCGTGCTGGACGAGTTGAGCTTTGACGCCCCGGAGAAAAAAGGGCAGCAGGTCACGGTAGACGCGGATTATGTGCGCAAGATGCTGACCGACATTGTGAAGGACCAGGATTTGTCGCGGTACATTCTGTAAGAAAAACCTTTCCCCACAGAGGACCCAGAGGGGCACAGAGGAAGTCTCGGTAAGTTTTCCCCGTGTTCCTCTGCGTCCTCTGTGGTTTGTCTTTTCGCGTTTAATCTCTTGACCATGAAAACCACAGACCGGGCACGTTTGCAGACGCTCATGCAGCGGGAGCAGAAGAAGTTCGTGGACGAGCGTCCGAAGTCGAAGGCGCTGTTCGAGCGGGCGCGGAAGTCACTGCTGGCGGGCGTGCCCATGAACTGGATGGTGAAATGGGCGGGGGCGTTTCCGCCGTTCGTGCGCGAGGCGCAGGGAGCGCACTTCTTCGACGTGGACGGGCATCGCTATACCGATTTTTGTCTGGGGGACACGGGAGCAATGACCGGGCATGGGCCGTTTGCCACGGTGAAGGCGGCGGAAGAGCAGATGCGGCGCGGGATGACGCTGATGTTGCCGGGCGAGGACGCGATCTTCGTGGCCGAGGAGTTGCAAGGACGATTCCGGTTGCCCTACTGGCAGTTCGCACTGACGGCGACGGACGCGAACCGGTTTTCCATTCGTCTGGCACGGCAGATTACGGGGCGTCCGAAGATTCTGGTCTTTAACTGGTGTTATCACGGGACGGTGGACGAGACGTTCATCACGCTCGAAGCCAATGGCATGGCCGGGCCGCGGCCCGGCAACATCGGGCCTCCGGTGAATCCAGCGGTCACGACGAAGGTGGTCGAGTTCAACGATGTGGCGGCGCTGGAGCGGGCGCTGGCCCCGGGGGATGTGGCTTGCGTTCTGGCCGAGCCGGCCATGACCAACGTCGGGATTGTGCACCCGCAGGCGGGCTATCATCAGGCGTTGCGGGAGCTGACGCGCAAACATGGAACACTCCTGATCATGGATGAGACACATACGATTTGCGCGGGGCCGGGCGGATATGCGCGGGCGGAAAACCTGGATCCCGATGTGCTTGTGTTCGGGAAGGCGATCGGGGGAGGCATTCCGGGAGCGGCGTACGGATTCTCGCAGGAAGTCGCGGACCGCATTGTGGCCAGGCAGGAACTGGAGAACTGCGACGTGGGCGGAATTGGGGGGACGCTGGCGGGCAATGCACTTTCGCTGGCGGCCATGCGAGCCACGCTGACGAAAGTTCTCACCAAAGAAGCCTTCGGCCGGATGATTCCGCTGGCCCAGCGCTGGACCGCAGGTGTGGCTAAGGCGATCGCCGATGCGCAACTGCCGTGGCATGTAACACGGCTCGGGTGCAGGGCGGAGTATCTGTTCGGTCCGGAGCCAAAGAACGGCACCGAAGCGCACGATGCGATGGATTTCGAATTGGAACGGTTTATGCATCTCTACGCCATGAACCGCGGCATTCTGCTGACGCCGTTTCATAATATGGCGCTGATGTCGCCGCAGACCGAGAACGACGACGTGGACCGGCACACCAAGGTGTTTCGCGAGGCAGTGAAGGAGTTGGTGGGGTAGAGCCGACAGTTCTCAGTTGTCAGTTGTCAGTTTGACCCGCTGCCAGGACATTCCGTTCTGTTAGTCTGTTTTTCTCCATGCGACTTACCACGCGAGAGCTGCTGCTGGCGGTGGGCACGCTGCTGATGCTTACGGCGTGCGCAACGATGGGACCGCCGCAGCCACCGTCTCTGGATTTGCCCAAGCCACCATCGGACCTGCGGGCCAGGCGCAAGGGCGACAAGGTCACGCTGACGTGGACGGTCCCAACGGTTACGACGGACCGGAAGACGGTGCGCACTCTGGGAGCGACACGGATATGCCGGGGCATTGAGCCCAAGTTGGAGCGGTGCGGAACGCCGGTGGGCGAGGCGGAGCACCCCGCCCGCGGACAGAAAACTGGGGGATCCTACGCCGACGCGCTGCCCAGCCAGATGGAGAGTGAGAATCCTTCCGGCTCGGTGGTTTACGCCGTCGAGGTATTCAATGCGGACGGCCGCAGCGCTGGCCTTTCGAATCAGGTTCGGGTTCCGCTCATCCACACACTTCCGCCGCCTCGGGATTTCAGCGCGCACGTTACGAATCAGGGAGTCGTGCTGAACTGGACAGGCGAGATTCCGCCACCAGCTTCCACGCCAGTGCGCTACGTTTATCGTGTGTACCGACGCCTGGAAGGCTCCCCGCAGCAAACTCTAGCTGGCGAGGCGCCGCTGGCGAACGATGCATCGTTCACTCTTACCGATTCGAGCATCGAGTGGGAAAACACGTATGAGTACCACGCGGAGACGGTGACGGTCATTGCTTCGGACGGCCAGCCTGAGGTGCAGGTTGAAGGCGACGACTCGCCCGAAGTCAAAGTTTTCGCGGACGACGTCTTTCCGCCAGCAGTGCCTTCGGGGTTGCAGGCGGTATTTTCCGGGCCAGGCCAGCAACTCTTTATTGACTTGATCTGGGCACCGGTGACGGATGTTGATCTCGACGGATACAACGTGTACCGGCACGAGGAAGGCGCGGCGGCGGTGAAGGTGAATGCGCAACTGGTGAAGACTCCGGCTTACCGGGACGCTTCGGTCGTCTCGGGGAAGAATTATTTCTATTCGGTTTCTGCCATGGACATTCGTGGCAACGAGAGCGCGCGCTCGGAAGAAGCGGGCGAGAGGGTGCCGTGATGAGATATTGCCGGTTTCAATTCAATGGTCAGGCGCAGTACGGCCTGGTCGAGTCCGTGGGTGGGCGGGATGCGATTGTGCGGCTTCTGCTCACGCTGCCGGAAGAAGCGGACGGGGACCTGGAGAGCCTGCGCACGCGGCGGATCGAGGCGATTCCGCTGGACGAAGCGGCGCTGCTGCCGCCGGTGCGGCCGTCGAAGATCGTTTGCGTGGGGCGCAACTATCGCGAGCACGCGGCGGAACTGGGACACGAAGTTCCGAAAGAGCCGCTTATCTTTCTAAAAGCAACGTCGGCGCTGCTGGCTCCGGGGGGAATCGTGCGGCGGCCGAAGATTTCCGAGCGGGTTGACTTTGAAGGCGAGTTGGGAGTCGTGATCGGCAAGACTTGTTACCAGCCTGGGGCTGACGAGGACATCCGGCGGTACATTCTGGGCTACACGTGCGTGAACGACGTCACGGCGCGCGATCTGCAGAATAAAGACGGGCAGTGGACGCGGGCCAAGGGTTTCGACACGTTCTGCCCGGTGGGGCCGTTGGTAACGGATGAGACTGATCCATGTCTCGGGGTCGGAGTGGAAACGCGTCTCAACGGCGCGCTGCGGCAGCAGGGGAACACGCGGGATTTTATCTTCACGTTAGATGTGGTGATCCGGCATATTGCGCAAGCGATGACGCTGTTTCCCGGGGACTTGATCCCGAGCGGGACGCCCGCGGGCGTGGGACCGATGGTGGCGGGAGATGTGGTGGAAGTCAGCGTGGAGGGAGTGGGAACCCTGAGGAATTCGGTGGTGAATGAATAGGGCCAGCGTTCAGCGGCCTTATCACTGCAGCCGGAAGCGTTCCTTCATCAGCCTTTGCAGGCGGGGTTTGTAGAGCAGATCGTAGGCGAGTTCCTTGTCGGGGAACATGGCCAGAGCGGCGCGCTTGGCTCCGGCGGCCAGTTCGGAGGCTTCCTCGACGGTGAGGTTGGGGTCCTGGCTGATGACGGAGATGACCATGCTGATCATCAACTGCAGGCGGCGGATTTTTCGGGCTTCTTCCTCGCGCTCCCGGCGGGCTTGCTCGTCAGCCAATGGAAAGCGCGGTCCCTGCCCGGCGTGTTGAGGAAAGTTCATGGTGTCCCCTTGTAAAAGTCCCCACCGCTTTGGATGACGCGGCGCGTCCCGGCGTTGCGGCATCGGTTGCGAACATTCTCTCGCAGCGACAGAAGAAAACAACTACCCGAAGGTGTAGTTCACGATTGGGGATCTGAATTCTGGAGAGATTCTTGGCTGGAAGAAATCCCCACTTCTCGCAAAGAACGCGAGAAATGGGGCACCCGGGGCACCTGGCGGGCTGCACCGGCGCGTGGAAGAGGAGTAGAATCACGGGGCAGTACGGAGTCCGGGCCGCGATGGGGTCCGGTTCCAGAAGTGGAGATGCCATGCCAGAGCCTGTCAATTCGGCCGCAAAAGCGGCGCCGCGTCCCGATCCCAACGAGAAACTGGTGAAGGTGTTCGACTCGGAGCAGGAACCTGAGGCGCTGGTGGTCAAGGGTTTGCTCGATTCGGCGGGCATTGACAGTGATCTCACTTCGGCGTCCCTGGTGCAAGACACGTTCCCGGGTCTGGGAGGGATGATCCTACTGGTGCGCCAAGGGGATGCGGAGGCAGCGCGTCGAGTGATCGCCGAAGGACGCCGATCGCGGCCGGACGATGACGAAACGGCGGAAATTGAGATTATTGAAGACTCGCCACAGAAGCCGTGACCGAATGGCCGTCGAGGTAGAACGTGACGGCTCCGTCCACATCCGTGCGGTAAACGCGGGCTCCCGCTTCCTGGAGACGCGAGAGAGTTTCCAGGCGCGGCAGACCGAAAGAATTGCCTGATCCCACTGAAATCACCGCGAACGCAGGCTTGGCGGAGGCGACGAGTTCCGGCGTGGTCGCATTCGCGCTGCCGTGGTGACCGACCTTCAGCAGACTCGCGCTGGGATGATGCAGCGCCGCCACGCGGCGTTCTACGCGCTTCTCGGCGTCCCCTTCCAGCAGGATTGACGACTGGCCGTAACTCACCCGTAGGACCATGGAGTCGTTGTTCTGGGGCTTGGCGCCGACGGGCAAGTCGCGGGGCGGAAACAGCACGCTTACGGTTGCTCCCCCGAAATTGAACTCGTCGCCCTCCCAGTGCCGGACGACTTTGACGCCGAGTGCTTGAGCGGTGGCGACCACGTTCTCGAGGGCCTGGCTGGGCGGCAGCAGACCCACCCACAATTCCTTAGGCTTGAAATTCCTGAGAACCGCCGGCATCCCCCCGATGTGGTCGGAGTGGCCGTGCGTGATGGCGACGGCGTCGAGATCTGAGATCCCGCGCGTCCAAAGATACGGAGAAACCACGTCTTCGCCGAAATCAAGCTGGAAAGCGCCTGGGCCAATGGGACCTCCAGCGTCGATCAGCAGGGTACGACCTTCGGGGCTGACGAGCAACGTGGAATCGCCTTCGCCGACGTCAATCGAAGTCATCTCCAGCATCCCGGGATGGATGTGCGGTTTGGATGGAAAAAATGCGAGCAGGAGTGCGGACGTAAGGATCGCGGCAACTCCGCAGGCCGCCACGGTTGGCCGGCGCCTGGCAGCCCACATCGCGAGGACGAGCGAGGCGGAGGCAGTGCCAATCATGAGCATGGAAGGCATGGGAATGCGCAGGTCGGCCACCCGCAGTGCGCCCAGACCGAGCACGCTGCCGGCAATCCCGTGAACGGCGAACGTGGTCAGAAGCACGGGGAGCTTGGCCAGCCAGGGTGAAACACAGCCCAGCGCGAGCGCGCTCACCGCGGCGGGCATCAGGAGCTGGGTCAAAGGGACAACGATCAGATTGGCGGGGAGCCCGATGGTGGTGACGCGATGGAAATAATAGGCCATCGGCAGGGAGATCCCCATCTGCACGACGGCGGAGATGAAAAGCAGTTCGAAAACAGCGAGAGCGGAGCGAGCCGTCAGACGAACCAAACGACTCGACCATTTCTTGCCCACGAAGAGGGCGACGCGGGCCGCGATCAACTGCAAGTCCACGCGAAACTGGGCCACCGATGGAGGCAGAGACGCCGCGTAGTCGAGCGAATCCCCGTTGAGGAGCGCTTTCTTATAAAGCTGGGAGGTGCGTTGCAGAATTGGCAGGCCGATAGCCGACACGATGAGCACGCAGAGAAACGTCATCTGGAAACTGGCGGTGAACAGCTGGCGTGGGTCAAAGACCAGCAACCCCAGCGCTGCGGCGCCCAGCGCATTGACCATGGAGCGATCGCGATAGAGCAGCCGCGTGCCCAGGTAGACGGCGCACATCAGGGTAGCGCGCCAGACGGGCGCGCCGACCTCGGTAATGAACGCGTAGGCGACGCAGAATGCCACAGTCAGGAGCGTGGCGGGGATGTCCGGCAGGCGCAGGCGGCGAAGACTCCAGAAGACGACAAAAGCCAGGATGCTGACGTTCATCCCTGAAACGACTAGAACCGGTCTCATAAACCCCAGTAGAATTTTCAATGGCTGCCTGCAAGCGGCAGAACATGCGCGACAAGTTCCCTGAGAAATTGATCCGAGTTCATAAACACCGCAAAGTGACCGCCATCGATCGGCACAAACTCT